>NZ_CP088156.1:6018181-6620000 GCF_021088345.1 Bradyrhizobium ontarionense
CGCGGCGCGGTCCGCGTCTTGGGTGAGGATCCCGCGGCCGGCGAATTCTCGGCGCGCCGGCTACTCGGCTATCTGCCGGAAAACGTCGCGTTCAACGCCGCGCTGACCGGGCGCGAAACGCTGGCATTCTATGCACGGCTGAAACAGATCAAGCCGGCCTCGGCCTGGCCGCTGCTCGACCGCGTCGGCCTGATGCATGCCGCCGATCGCAGGGTCGGAACCTATTCCAAGGGCATGCGGCAACGTCTGGGGTTGGCCCAGGCGCTGCTGGGACGGCCGCGCGTCCTGCTGCTCGACGAGCCGACGACGGGCCTAGATCCCGCGCTGCGCCAGACCTTCTATGAAATCCTCAACGAGCTTCGCGACGACGGCGCCACCGTCCTGATCTCCTCGCATGCGCTCAACGAACTCGAGGATCGCGCCGAGCATGTTCTGATCATGAACCGCGGGCTTCTGGTCGCGCAGGGCACGCTGGCGGAACTGCGCTCGCTCGCGCAACTGCCGATCCGGGTCTCGCTCGATCTCGCGCCCGGCGCCGGCGGCGTCCCACCGGCATGGATGAACGGGTCTGGCGCCGCAACCCCGCACGGCCGGGTCATGCTGGTGCCCGATGAGGCCCGCAAGATGGCGTTGCTGCGGGTCGCGGCCAGCGACTCCCGCGTCACCAATATCGAGATCATGGCGCCGACCCTCGATGACCTCTATGCGCATTTTCTTCGGGAGAATTCCGCGTGAGGAACATCATCATCATCGCCGGCAAGGAAATCAAGGAAGGGCTGCGCAATCGCTGGGTTCTGGCGACCACGCTGCTGCTGGCGGCGCTGTCGCTGTCCCTGACATTTCTCGGCAGCGCGCCCACCGGCAACGTCGGGGCCGGCGCGCTTGACGTGGTGGTGGTCAGCCTGTCCAGTCTCACCATCTTTCTGCTGCCGCTGATTGCGCTGCTGATCTCGCATGACGCGGTGGTCGGCGAGATGGAGCGCGGCACCATGATCCTGCTGCTCAGCTATCCCGTAGGGCGCTATCAGGTCCTCCTCGGAAAATTCTGCGGGCATGTCCTGATCCTCGCCTTCGCCACCGTCATCGGCTATGGCGCGGCCGCCGTTGCGCTTGCCGTCACCGGCGCCTCGGTGCTGGCGGCAAGCTGGTATGCCTTCGCCTCCATGCTTGGGACCTCGATCCTGCTTGGCGCGGTCTTTGTCGCGATCGGATACCTGATCAGCAGCCTGGTTCGCGATCGCGGCACCGCGGCGGGACTCTCGGTCGGCATCTGGCTGTTGATGGTTCTGGTGTTCGACATGGGGCTGCTCGGTGTCCTGGTGATCGATCAGGGGCGCATCATCTCGGCGCCGGTTCTCGAGGCATTGTTGTTTCTCAATCCCACGGATCTCTACCGGCTGACCAATCTGACCGGGTTCAACGTCAGCCAGTTCGCGGGCATGGCGGGACTGGCCGGGACCGCGAGCGTGGGCGTCGGCGCGCTGCTGCTGGGCCTGATGGTCTGGATTGCCGCCCCGCTCGGGCTCGCGACCGTGTTTTTTGCGCGGAGGGAATTATGACGCTGCGTGTGCTTTGCGCCTTTCTCGTCACCGTCTTCCTGGCCGGATGCAATCAGGATGCGGACACATCAGCCGTTCCGCCTCCGGTCACGCTCAACGGCGATGCGACCGGCGTGTTCTGCGGCATGAACCTGATGGAGCATCCGGGTCCGAAGGGGCAGATCATCACGGCGAGCAGGATCGACCCGTTCTGGTTCACCTCGGTCCGCGATACCGTGGCGTTCACCTTGATGCCCGAGCAGCCCCGCGACATCCGGGCGATCTATGTTTCGGACATGGCGCGTGCGGCAAGCTGGGAAGATCCGGGTGCCACGAACTGGATCGACGCGCGCAAGGCATTCTTCGTCATCGAGAGTCGCAAGAAGGGCGGTATGGGCGCGGCAGAGGCAATACCGTTCGGGAATCGCGAGGCCGCCGCCGCCTTTGCCGCGACGAATGGCGGCCGGGTCACGACATTCACGGACATCCCGCGTGCCTATGTGCTCGGCAGCGACGCGCCCGGCGAGCCGAGCCAACAGGATCATTCGGACGCGCGGCTCCACTGACGAGGAACGGCCAATGTTCGATCGAAGTCTCACCCGCCGGCGCATGATCGTCATTGCCGCATGCGCAGCCGGATCGGCATTCCTGACCGGCAGGCGAACCGCCGCGGCGGCGGGCGATCCGGTGCGTTGGTGCGGATCCGCGCTCGGCGCACAGGTGTCGATCGAGATCCATCATCCGGACCGGGCCGAGGCCGCACGGCTGGTCGAGCGTTGTATCCAGGATGTGCGGCGGCTGGAGCAGCAGTTCAGCCTGTACCGCGCGGACTCTGCGATCTGTACCCTCAACCGCACCGGCATTCTCGTCGCTCCCGACGCCGACATGGTGACGTTGCTGAAAGCCTCGCTGCTGTTCGGCGGATTGACCGACGGAGCATTTGATCCGACGGTGCAGCCGCTGTGGCAGCTCTATGCGGATCATTTCGCGTCCGACAGCCCGGATAGCGGAGGGCCTTCGCCAGCGAAGCTGGCCGAAGCACTGGCGAAGGTCGGCCGCCACGGACTCGTTGTGAATGAGGATCGTGTCGTTCTGGTCAAGCACGGCGCAGCGATCACGCTGAACGGGATTGCGCAGGGCTATGCCACCGACCGTGTGGTCGACAGACTGCGTGCGGCGGGGCTCTCGACGACGTTGGTGAATATGGGCGAGGTCCGGGCCATCGGCGCGAGACCCGAGGGGACGCCGTGGCGCGTCGGCCTTGCCGATCCCGACCATCCGGGCGCGCTCGCCGAAACCGTCGACCTCGTCGATCGTGCCGTCGCGACATCGGCCGGCGCCGGATTCCGGTTCGATTCCGCAGGCCGGTTTACCCACTTGTTCGATCCAGCGACGGGACGCAGTCCGCAGCGCTACAGCACGGTGAGTGTCATTGCGCCAACCGCCACCGAAGCGGATGCGCTGTCGACTGCATTCAGCCTGATGCCGTCGTCAGGGATAGCGAACGTCGTGGCCACGCGACCTGGCGTGCAGGCCCGCGTTACTAATTCCATTGGAGCTTTGTTCGTGTACGGCGCTTGAGCGACGCCGTTGTGCCGAACGAGCCATCACGCGGGTGAGCCGTTCGACACACCACGGCTGGTCTCCTCGGCGGCCTGCGCGAGCCAGCTGACCAGAGCCTGGGTGTTGCGGTCTCCGATCAGGTCCGGCTTCCAGCGTGCAACGTGGACCTTGGTCGAGAGCACATCGGGAGTGGTTGCAAGCGCAGGGACAAGACGTCCGTCGTTGATCGCATCGGCGACGAGGAGCGAGCGCGCGATGGCGACGCCGGCTCCGTCCACGGCGGCTGTCAGGCAAAGGCCCATGTCTCCCAGGACAAGACCGCGCGGCGCGGCGCGCTCGAGCCCAAGTTTCGGCAACCAATAGGCCCAACTCCATTCACCCGATGGAGTATGACCTTTCTGGATCAACGGGAGGTCGAGCAGCGCCGCTGGGTCGGACAGCGGCCTACCACGCGGAAGCAGCGACGGAGCGCAGACTGGAAAGACACGCTCGCGAAAAAGCGACGCCTGCAATGACGTGGCACGGGACTCTGGCAGCGTGGTCCACAAAATCCGCACGTCCAGCGACGGCTCGCCAGCAGCCTCGGACTCGATGGGCACGAAGTCGATCTCGATATCCGAGTGGAGCGCGCGAAAGGTTCTCAGCCGGCGAACCAACCACCATGCGGCCAACGAAGAGCCGGCCCCCAGGCGCAGCGTTTGCCGGCCGGGTCGACGGCGCAAGCTCGGCTCAAGGCCCGCTATTCCGTCCAGCAGGGGTGCCAGTTCGCCGCGTAATTTTGCGCCGTCGCCGCTCAGCTCGACCCCGGGATTAAGTCGGTTCAAGAGTTTCACACCGAAGAAGTCTTCAAGACGGCGCACCTGATGACTGACCGCACTCTGGGTCACACCCAGTTCATCGGCCGCACGCGTAAACGAGCCGTGGCGGGCGACGGCGTCGAACGCGATGAGCGGGCCGAAGGGTGGCAGACGTCGGGTCATCAAGCTGGTCCTTGGGGCAGGTCGTCCAGCGGCATGATATAGATTCATGCCGTTTTGAGGAACGATCATTCGCGTTTCGCCGATGGCGTGCGGCATGACAGCGGCATGCCAAACGCGTCTTCGACAAACCGGACAGCCGCCTCTCCGTCCCCGGTGGACAGGACGGCGCAACACGCGATCGCGGATTCGCAGCACGCTGGTGGCGCGCTATCAACGCTGATCGCCGCGTGTGTGAGCGGCTTCTTGTTTCAGTTCGACCTCACCGCGCTGTCGGCGGCGTTGCCGGATATTGCGTCCAGCCTTTCCGCCGACGTTGCGGACCAGGCCTGGGTGATCGACGTCTACAGTCTGGCGTTGATCTTCGCGCTGCCGCTGGCGGGCCCGGTCGCCGATCGCTACGGGCGACGGCGCATGTTCATGACCGGCGCTGTTGTCTTCGCCTTGGCGTCGGCCCTGTGTGCGACCGCGACCACCCTCTCAGGTCTGTTGGCTTGGCGCGTGCTGCAGGGGATTTCCGGCGCCGCGCTGACGGCGTCCGCGTCAGCACTCCTCGCGGTCGCTTATCCCGGCCCTCGCCGGGCCTGGGCGTTCGGCATATGCGGCACAGTCATCGGCGCGTCGATGGTGGCCGGGCCGCCGCTTGGTGCTGTCATTGCGGCGGTGTCGGGATGGCCCTGGGTGTTTTGGATCAACCTGCCGATTTGCGTCGCGTTGGTGCTGCTGACGGCGCGAACCGCAAGCGACCAGGCCCTTTCAAGAACGTATGCTCCGCTGGACTGGGCCGGGCCGGCAGCACTCGCGCTGGCCGTCGGGTCGCTCGCGTCCCTCATGCTGGCTGGTCACGGCCCTGCAGGGCCGGTCGTCATGCCAATGCCAGTCGTGGTTGGCGGGTGCGTCGGCGCCTTGGCGCTCTTCATCCGCGTCGAGCGGCAGCACGTTGCGCCCGCGTTCGACTTCGCGCTATTTGGCTCGTCGCGATTTGTCGCGATGTGCCTTGTCCCCATCGCGGGCTCGATCGGATTCTGGGCCCTGCTCGTCCACTTGCCGCAAATGGCCAGAGGGCCCATGGCGCTGAGCCCGGCTGCGACAGGCTTTCTGCTGACCGCGCTGACGGTGCCCATGGTCCTGCTGCCATCTGTTGGCGCCAAGCTGGCGGCGAAGCTGCCGGCGCGTTGGTACTTTGCCGGTGGGCTTGGGATCGTGGGTGGAGCGGATCTCCTGCTCGCACTCGCGGCCCGCGACCTCGGCGCGCCACTGGCCATCTGGGCCGTCGTCGGTGCGCTGCTGATCGGCGGGTGCGGTTGCGCGGTGTTCAATGCGCAGATCGCGGCTGCGGCCGTTTCGGCTGTGCCGCCTGATCGTGCGGCGACGGCATCGGCGATCTCAGTGACGATGCGACAGATCGGCTTCGCATTCGGGATCGCGTTGATCGGCGCGCTGCTCGAGCGCAACGATCCGTACGCCTATACGACGGCGTTTACCGTGGTCGCTGCTTGCACGCTTGGTCTCGCCGTTGTCGCATTCGCTCTGCTTGGTCGCTCCAAGGGATGAATACGGCTCGCCGTATGAAAGTCGCCTCTGGCGTGCGTCGTTCGCAGAAGCCGTACCGCCCACAAGCTGTTCGTGCTCCAATACGCCCAAACGCCGGAACCATCGCGTGTCGTGCGAGTAGACCTCCCGAAGCGAAAGGGGCTGCCAGATTCGCTGCGACGCCCCCGACGCTCACCCGCCTTCTCAGTCTCATGAGCAGGCATGTCCCGGAGCAGAACAATGAAGAAGATCATCCTCGTCGGAGCGGTCGCGGCCGTTTTCGCCGCCAGCACCGCAATGGCGGAAACCCCGGCATCGGCAACGCGGACCGAAGCAACCGTGGCTGGCGCCAATCAGGCCTACAGCAATCAATGGCGGGTCTACAAGCTGATCGGTCTCGAGGTCTACAATCAGAACAATGAGAAGCTCGGCGACATCTCGGACCTCCTGGTGGATCAAACGGGAACGATCCAGACGGCGATTCTTGGTGTCGGTGGATTTCTCGGCGTTGGGGAGCGGATGGTCGCGGTCAGCTATGAGCAGCTCAAGTTCAGCAATCAAGCGGTCGAAATGAAAGTCGCATCGACGGCATCACCCAAAACCGCCGATGTCGGACGTCAGACAACGACTGGAGCGGCAACGACAGCAGCGCCGGTCCGAAGTAGCGGCGAGCGGTGGTACCCGGATCATGCAGTCATCAATCTGACGGCGGATCAGCTGAAGGCGATGCCCAAGTTCGAGTACAACTGAGCGCGAAGTCGCTCCTGAACGCAGTGTCACCGAAGTCACGCGCGGCTTGCCGCGCGTGACTTTTTATCAGGGCGACCGCGTGCATCGGTCAATGTCGAGGGTTTGAAATCTTGCGCTGTCCAACGCCCTCGCGTCGGGATACGGCGCACGAGGCATGACATGTTGCAGTTGGCGACCTGCGGTCGCGCGGCAGCCCGGTGAACCGTCAGTAGCGACCACCACTGCGCTCTTGTTGCTTGATCCAATCCGACAGCGTCCTCGCTGATGATCCCGAACGCTCGCGACCCGATTGTTTCGGCGCCGCCTTCAGCTTGCTCCGGTTGGTCTTCTCCGGGTGTTCTCGCTGACGCGTCGCAGCGTTCGTCGCCAGGTCCGCTCTCGAAGTCCCGGCCAGCTTCTCCGCGGCCTCCCTTTCGAGACGGAGCTTTCGGAGCCGCTCCATGTTCTGCAGTTCCGGGTCCGCAGCCTGGGACCCCGGCGGCTTCTGACGTGCCTCCTCAGCCGAGACCAGCAGTCCGATGATGGCACGTTCCCCGAGCGCTCTGCAGGCTTCCAGCCGATGCAGCCCCTCGACCAGAACGAAGCGGTCCTTCTCCCGCCGAACAACGATGGGGGACTGTTGTCCGATGTCGAGAATGCTCTCCGCCAGTTCTTGAACCAGTTCGGGTTTGAGGGCCTTCCGCATTTTCTCGGGAACGAAGATCTTCTCGATCGGGAAGCTTTCCGGTTTGAACACTGCTTCTGCTCCGTAGTGATCGAGCCCGATCCAGCGTACCAAGCCGAACTTGTCCTGGATCCGACATCCGGAACCAGTGGTCGCGGACGGATGGAGACACCGGGCACGAGCATACACAGTAGTGACATTGCCGTGCGCACCGCAAGCGCGACGATCCGCTCTCCACGATCGCTCCCTTCGGCCGGTCTCAAGCCGTTTTTCGCCCCATGAACCGACGGTTTCGCCCACAGGGTGACGCGCCAGTGATGGTGTGAGTCACATTTGACGCAAGAAATAGTGGCATTCCGGTGGGGCGCGTGTGGGCCTGGTTGCGATGGGCGGCGATGTTCGACCTGGCGGGAGTTCGAATTTGGCTCATCTCCACCGTTTCACTCGCGGATGAGTGTGGGAGGCGGACATCGTTCGTTCGAGCATCCGGTCTCCGCGTAAAATCGCTCGATCTCCGTCTTGGGATATTTGGAGCAGCGCAGCGACCTGAGGTTCTTGCAGGATTTCAATGGCGACAATGATCTGTCGAGCGGCCGGACGCCGAACAATTCCAGATGTTGCAGCGCGTCGATCCTGGCAAGCGGCTCCAGCGCGTCGATCGCCTGAACCTTGCCGCTCGAATCCCAGCTTGGCAAAGTCGCCAGCGACAAGGAGACGAGGTTGCTCAGGCGCTGCAGCGGCGCAAGATCGTGCGCGTTCGGAAAGTGGCAGACGCTGAGGCTCACGAGTTTCGAACATTGTGCGATGTGATCAAAGCTCGGGTCGGGATAGGCAAGGATCGTCAGCTCTCGCAAGTTGGGGAAAGACGACAGAGAGCTGAAGCTCCGGAAACTGCAGCTCCATATCTTCAGCGCCGTGATGGATTCGGGATTGTCGATGTCCGGGAATGTGGCCGACTTGTCCCGAATAAGCGCGACGAACATGCACTGTCCTCGTGATGGCAATTGCAAGCCTTGGCGGCGCTCAGCATCCAGTCAAGGCCTCGCGTGGCGGTCTTGCGTCTCGGGCGGCTGACGCCCCCTACTCGCGGGGCGTCGCTTCAGCCGCGCCCCGGAGCGTTGCTCGGACACCGTAATTAAACGAAAGAGGGGTGTCCTTTAATTGGGCGCTGTCCTAATTTAAAGTTCCGAGAACATGAGTGGAACAAGATGAGCCGCTCATCAAGGCGGGGCTTGCGCATGTGCAATTCGAGACGATCCACGCGTTTCGCGATGGAGACGGTCGTCTTGGCCGCTTCTGATTGTGCTGATGCTTTGTGGCGCTGCACAGGCGGTCGATACTGCCGGTGAGTTGATCATCCTACTTGAAGAAGATCGTGCCGCAATCCAAACACTCGGGCGCAGCTCGGCCTCCGCGTATCGTGTCCATGACTTCATGCAGCGTCGGCCACTCACCACGATTCAGGCGGCATCGACCGAGCTCAAACTGTCAATTCCGACCGTCGGCAAAGCCCTCGATCGCCTCGCCGAAGTCGGCATCGTCCGCGAGACGACCGGGCGACTGCGTCGCCGCGTCTTTGCCTACCGCAAATATCTCGACGTTCTGGAACGTGGCACCGAGCCGCTGCCTCGATGAAGCAGCGCAGACCGATTGAACTGGGGAGGCCGGCCGTGCTGGAGCGCTGCCACGTGGTCCAGCTTTCTTGCCCGCAGCCGGTCGCAACGTCTGCCTTGGCTCCCGATCGCCCGCGCATAGCGCGAGTACCCCGCCTTCGTCGGGGCGGCAATTCCGAAACAGCGGGGCTGACGCGGCCCGAATGCTCTAAAAGCATTATCGCGCCGTGCGTCGTGTCCAGGCGCCACCCTCCTGCAGTGCTCAATCTCCGGAAATGCCCCCCGTCATCGCCGATCCCTCTCTTCTGCGCGTCCTGGTCGTGCTTGCCGTCACGCAATTGATCGCCTGGGGCACGCTCAGTCTGCCGGCCGTGCTCGGCCGCCAGATGGGCGCCGATCTGGAGATGGACCTGACCGCGATCTTCGCCAGCACGTCGGTGCTGTACATGTCGATGGGCCTGTGCTCGCCGCTGCTGGCGCGGCCGTTCGTGAAGCATGGCGGCCGGCGGGTGATGATCGCGGGCACGCTGCTCGCGGCGCCCGGCTATGTGATGCTGTCGGCCGCGCAGGGGCCGCTGTCTTATTATGCGGCGTGGCTGCTGCTCGGCATCGCCGGCAGTGCGACGCTCTCGACCGCCTCCTACATCGTGCTCAACGAGGTCGCTGGCCTGCGCGCGCGCAGCGCCATCGGGGCGCTGATGCTGGTCACCGGACTGTCGAGCAGCATCTTCTGGCCGCTCACCTCGGCGCTATCAGGGCTCATCGGCTGGCGTAGCACATGCCTGGTCTATGCCGGCCTGCTGCTCCTGGTCTCGCTGCCGCTGTTCGTGTTCCTGCTGCCGCGGCGCGTCCATGATCATTTGCCGCCGGCATCGGACGTCGCGCCGCCGCCGCCCGCGGCCGCGCCGGCGCGCAGCACGTTCTATCTGCTGGTCGGCGCCTCCGGCCTCAACGCCTTCGTCGCGTTCGGCATGGGCGCCGTGCTGATCGAGCTCCTGAAGACCAAAGGCCTGTCGGCGGCGGAGGCGATCGGCTTCGGGTCGATGCTGGGCGTGATCCAGATCAGCGCCCGCGCGATCGATTTCCTCGGTGGCGGCCGTTGGGACGGCATTGCCACGGCGATCGTCGCCGGCCTGGCGCTGCCGGTCGCGATGCTGCTGCTGATGCTGAGCAGCGGCTCGCATGCCGCGATCGCCGCCTTCATCCTGATCTACGGTCTCGGCAGCGGCGCGCTGGCCGTGGCGCGCGCCACCATGCCATTGGTGTTCTACGACAAGGCGGCGTTTGCCAAGACGGCCGCGCAGATCGGGCTGCCGCTCAACCTGCTGTCGGCGGTGTCGGCGCCGATCCTGGTCGAGCTGCTCACCCGTTACGGCAGCAACGCGCCGCTGGCGCTGAGCCTGGTGTGCTCCTGCGCCGCCGTGGTGATCCTGCTGCTGTTGCGGCGACGTCGACCGACGCGCGCAATGGCTGGCGGCTAGGACGGCACGCGGCGTTCGCTGGCGTGCCCGTCGGGCAAATCGGTCCGTGATCGGGTGAGCCGCTCCCGCGTCGATGCCTCCGAACGCGGTCGAATCGGCCTGCGCGAAAACGCGAATTTCGATCGGCCGTCCAATGCGATCACCTCTGTCCAGATGCGCGCGCGAAAATTTTTGTATTTCGCTTTATCGGAAATCATGATTGTCTATCCCGGTCCCGCCTCATCGACGAGGGGCGCTGCGCATCGTCAGGAGCGTTGAGGCGGGATGCGATGGACGTGCAGGCGGCGACTGACGAGGGCCGCCGGCACGGACGGCGAAGTCGCGTGGTCCTGATACCCCGATGCTGGTATCCCGCGAGAGCGCGCTGAAGGCGCGCTGTTGCGCACGGTGGCCAACAAGCCCGGTGCACCGAGGAGAGCGCGTATAAGTCGTAAACCGTTGCGCAGGGAAGGCCGGGCGATCCGGCTGAACCTGTGGTTCCTGCCCCGTGCATTCTTTCCGCACGGGGGCCGCAGGAATCAGCCGATGCCTGGTCTTCCCTGCGCCCTCGATTGGATGAGGGTGTCGCTTGGCAAAGCTCGGGCGCTGAACGCGCCGCGACGATGAAGTTCCATGTCTGCAATGTCCGTCGTGAACCTGCATTGCGACCGCTGGTGGAGATCGTCTGTCCGTTCGCGGACCTGTCCATCCACGTGGCCGGTCTCAGTTGTGAAGCGGCCCTAACAGAATCCTGCTGACGCGAGCTGATTAGTCGGGTCTCAGCAGCCAGGGATAGCATTCCGTTAAGTTCAGGTCGGTATGCTTCTAACAGTGCATAAACCGAGATATTTGGACAATGCGACACCTCACTGTCTACCAGCGCCTGGCGGCCATCATCGCAGTGATGTCGGTCACACTCTTTGCCGTATCCGCCATGCAGATCATGATGCTGCGTGGAACCGTCATCGAAGAACGGCAGGCCATGGTCCGCAACCTCGTCGACTCGGCCATGAAGGTCCTGAGCTATTATGACGCGGCGGTGACAGCCGGAAAGATCCCGTCGGATCAAGCCCGCCAGCAGGCCTTTGCCGCGATCGGCGCGATGCGCTGGGGGCAATATGCCGATTACCTCGGCGTCTACGGTACCGGGATGTCGGATGCCGGCGTCACCTATGTCCATGCCAATCCGAAATACATCAACGTCAACCGGTGGGACTTCAAGGATTCGACCGGCAAGCTGCTGATTCAGGACATTGTTCGCACCGCGCGCGCCGGTGGCGGCTTCGTCGAATACCGGGTGCCGCGCGCCGGGGGAACCACCGAGCTGCCGAAGATGTCCTATGTCGGCGCCTATGGCGGCGGCGATAAGATGCTGGCGATCCAGGCCGGGGTCTATGTCGATGACATCGATGCGGTCGTCTATCAGCGCGCGCTGTGGGCCGGCATGGGCGGCCTCGCCGGTCTGATCGTGGCCGGTCTGGTCGCCTTCTGGCTCGGCCGCGGCCTCGTCGCGCCGCTCGACCGGACCTGCGCCGTGATGGATGAGCTCACCAAGGGCAATCTGGCGTTCGAGGTGCCCTACACCGGCCGCAGGAACGAGATCGGGCGCATGGCGCGCAGCCTGCAGATCTTCAAGGATCATCTGGCCGAGAGCGAGCGTATCAGAGCCGAGCAGGAGCACTCCAAGCAGCAGGCGGCCGAGGAGCGCCGCACGGTGCTGGCGCGCATCGCCGACGAGTTCGAGCGCTCGATCGGCGGCGTGATCCAGACCACGAGCAGCGCGGCTGGTGAGCTGCAAACGTCGGCCGAGTCGATGTCCAGCATCGTCTCGGGCACGACCGATCAGAGCGCCAAGGTGGCCGCGGCCGCCGAGCAGACCGCGAAGAACGTGCAGATGGTGTCGGCCTCGGCCGAGCAGCTATCGTCGTCGATCCAGGAGATCGCCAAGCAGGTGACGCAGTCGTCCTCGATCGCTCAGAACGCGGTCGGGCAGGCGACCCGGACGGAGGCGATGGTCGACAGGCTGGTGCACGCATCGCAGAAGATCGGCGAGGTCATGGCGCTGATCCAGACCATCGCCGGCCAGACCAACCTGCTGGCGCTGAACGCCACCATCGAATCCGCCCGTGCGGGCGAGGCCGGCAAGGGCTTCGCGGTCGTCGCCAACGAGGTCAAGGCGCTGTCGGCGCAGACCGCCAAGGCGACCGAGGAGATCACCAGCCAGATCGAGGCGATCCGCGACGCGACGACCTCGACCGTCACCGCGATCCGCGACATCGGCACCACGATCGGCCAGATGAACGAGATCACCGAGACCATCGCGGCCGCGGTCGAGGAGCAGGGCGTCGCGACCAAGGAGATCGCCCGCAGCGTGCAGCAGGCGGCGCAGGGCACCCAGGGTGTCATGCAGCACATCGTCGGCGTCCGCGAGGCCTCCGGCCAGGTCGGCGCCGCCGCCGCCCAGGTGCTGAGCGCGGCGTCGCAGCTCGGCAGCCAGTCGGATCAGCTCAAGACCCAGACCGGGCGATTCCTCGGCAACGTCCGCGCCGCGTGATGTGAGCGACGCGGATGGTGATGCTCACCGTCCGCCGATCTCTGCGAGACGGTCGAGCAGCGCGGCCTGCGCCGGATTGATGCGGCGCCGCGCCTCGGCGAGATCGAACCATGCGGCGCGATCGACCTCGGGGAAGCGCTGCAGGCGGCCGCTGTGTGGCGGCCATTCGAGCTCGAATTCATTGCTCACGATGGTCTCGGCATCGAGGTCGGTCTCGGCGGCGAAAGCCTCGACCCGCTTGCCGCCGCGCTGCTTGATCTCGCCGAGCGGCAACAGCGGCGCGGTGAGCGCGGTGCCGAGCTCCTCGGCGAATTCGCGCCGCGCCGCCGCCTCGGCCGCCTCGCCGGCGCCGAACTCGCCCTTCGGGATCGACCAGGCGCCGAGATCCTTGTTGCGCCAGAACGGCCCGCCCGGATGCACCAGCAGCACCTCGAATGTGCCGGCTGTCCGGCGAAAGGCGAGCACGCCCGCGCTGCGCGCCGGCATCGCCTCACACCTCGCCGGTGCGTTGGATGAGATCGCGCTCCCAGCCGAACACCGAGCGTCCATCGAGATCAGGCGAAGCGGCCCGCTCGGTTGCGATGAAGGCACCGAGCGACGGGCCGGTCGCGGTACGCTCAAGGCGGCGAGCCTGGTCGTCGAGCCGCTTGAGCGCCGCCAGCACCTCGTCGCGGCCGAGCCCGGCATTGCCGACCGCCGACTTCAGCACGCGGATGGTCTCGTCATAGACCTTGATTGGTACGGGGTAGGGATGACGATCCTTGCCGCCATGCGCCAGCGAGAACCGCGCCGGATCGGTGAACCGATAGGGCGCGCCATGCACGACCTCGGCGACCATCGCCAGCGAGCGCACGGTGCGGGCGCCGACGCCCGGCGTCAGCAGCAGCTCGGGGAAGTCGACCGGGCCGCGTTCGGCGGCGGCCGCCAGCGTGCCGTGCAGCCGGCGCGCGAACACGTCCTTCGGCCGGACGTCGTGATGATCAGGCATGATCAGATGCGGCAGCAGGCCCTGCGCGGGCGCCGGCGTGCTCAGCCGCTCGAACTCGGTGACGACGCGGTCGGGACCGAGATCGGTCAGCAGCTCGAGCTGCGCGTGGCGCGACGGCGCTGCGCGGCGATCGGTGAGGTTGACGATCTCGCCCTGGGTCGGGCCATCGATCGCGCTGTGCGGGGCGTCGACGAAGCTCGCAAGCTGTTGCGAATGCCAGTGATAGCGGCGGGCCTGGCGCGCATCGCCATTCATGCCCTGCTGCACGACGGTCCATTTGCCGTCGGCGGTGACGAAGAAGCCGTGCAGATAAAGGTCGAAGCCGTCCTGCACCGCGGCGCTGTCGACCTTGGCGACCAGCCTGCTGGTGCGCACCAGATCCTCGCCGTCGAGGCCGAGCCGGTCGCTGAGCAGCCGCAGTTCGTCGGGCGTCTTGCGCGAATGCTCGCCCCGGCCGCCGCAGACGTAGATGCCGAGCTCGCCGGACAGCGGCTTGAGCCCGCGCTTGAGTGCGCCGATCACGCTGGTGGTGATGCCGGAGGAATGCCAGTCCATGCCCATCACGGCGCCGAACGACTGGAACCAGAACGGATGCGACAGCCGGCTGAGGAATTCGTCGCGGCCGTAATGATGCACGATCGCCTGGGTGATGATGGCGCCGAGCGAGGCCATGCGCGTGCCGAGCCAGGCCGGGACGCGCCCGGAATGGAGCGGAAGATCGGCGCTGCCGGTGCGACGGGCCATGGAATCCTTGCGCAATGGAACTGCAGCGCCAATCTATCAGACACAGCGATGGGCCACAAAGCTTGGCGGCATGCAGCGTGCATCGACGCAGCGCTCGCCATCCGGTTCCGGAAGGCTGAGCACTTGTTGAACTGCCGGAGGCCGCCGCTTGGATAAGATGTCTTCTGCCGCACCGGTGTTCTCGCCGCCCTATGCCGAGGATGACGTCGCGATCGCCGATCGCCTGCTCCGCGCCCAGGACCGGGCCGATCTGCCTGCCGTCAAGGCGACCGCGCGCCGGCTGATCGAGGGCATCCGCGCCAAGGCCTCGCGGTTCGGCGGCATCGACGACTTCCTGCAGGAATATTCGCTGTCGACCAATGAAGGCCTGGCCTTGATGGTCCTCGCCGAGGCGCTGCTGCGCGTGCCCGGTGATGACACCGCTGACCGGCTGATCGAGGACAAGCTCGGCCACGGCGGTTTTCTTCATCATGAGGTCAAGTCGCACACGCCGCTGGTCACGGCCTCGGCCTGGGCGCTCGGCCTCGCTGCGCGCGTGATCGCGCCGGGCGAGACGCCGGAGAGCGTGGTGGCCGGCCTGGCGCGCCGGCTCGGGCTGCCGACGGTGCGCACCGCGGCCCGGCAGGCGATGAAGCTGCTCGGCAGCCATTTCGTGCTCGGCGAGACCATCGCCCAGGCGCTCGATCGCGCCGGTTCAAGCAGCGGCCGGCTGTTCCGCTATTCCTTCGACATGCTCGGCGAAGGCGCCCGCACCGCCCCCGCCGCTGCGCGCTACCGGCAGTCCTATGCCGAGGCGATCGACGCGATCGGGCGCGCCGCCGGCAACGCCATACTGCCCGAGCGTCCCGGCATTTCGGTGAAGCTGTCGGCGCTGCATCCGCGCTACGAGGAGATCAGCCGCGAGCGCGTGCTGCGCGAGCTCGTGCCCGTCGTGATTGCGCTGGCCCGACAGGCGAAGTCGTACGATCTGAACTTCACCATCGATGCCGAGGAGGCCGACCGACTCGACCTCTCGATGGCCGTGATCGCGCAAGTCGTCGCTGATCCCCTGCTCGCAGGTTGGGACGGCTTCGGCCTCGCCATCCAGGCCTATCAGAAGCGCGCGGACCGGGTCATCGGCTTCATCGCCGATCTCGCCGAATCCCATCGCCGGCGCTTCATGGTGCGGCTGGTCAAGGGTGCCTATTGGGACACCGAGATCAAGCGCGGGCAGGAGCGCGGCCTCGACGACTATCCGGTGTTCACGCGCAAGGCGATGACCGATCTGAACTACCTTGCCTGCGCGCGGCAGTTGCTGGCGCAGCGCGCCTGCATCTTCCCGCAATTCGCGACCCACAATGCGATGACGGTCGCGCACATCGTTCACGAAGCAGGCGGCACGAACGGCTATGAATTCCAGCGCCTGCACGGCATGGGCGAGGCGCTCTATGCCACCTTGCGCGAGCTCCATCCCGGCATCGCCTGCCGGACCTACGCGCCGGTCGGCCAGCATCGTGATCTCCTTGCCTATCTCGTGCGGCGGCTGCTGGAGAACGGCGCCAATTCATCGTTCGTCTCGGTCGCTGCCGATCCGAATATTCCAATCGATCAGCTCGTGACCAGCGAGGCCGAGATCATCGGCAAGGCGGAAGCCGCGCGCCATCCGCACATTCCGCGCCCGGGCGATCTCTACCGGCCGGCACGGCGGAATTCACGCGGCGTCGAGCTTGGACATCACGCGTCGCTGACGGCCTTGCATGCCGAGGTCACGCGGGCGGGCGCCGCGCCTGCAGCGGCAGCGCCGATCATCGATGGCACGGCTCAGGGTGGCCCGTCACGTCAGGTTGCAAGCCTGTTCGATCCGGGCGTCGTCGCGGGGACGGTCGTCGAGGCCGATGTCGCGATTGCCGACCGGGCGGTTGACGCCGCCGCGGCCGGATTCACGACGTGGTGTTCGGCGTCCGCGGCGCAGCGCGCCAAGGCACTGCGGCGTGCGGCCGACCTGATCGAGGCGCAGCGCGCCCGTCTGATCCATCTTCTGGCCGTCGAGGCCGGCAAGACCATCGATGATGCGATCGCCGAGATTCGCGAGGCGGTCGATTTTTGCCGCTACTACGCCGCCGAAGGGGAGGCGCTGTTCGGTGCCGAGCTCGGCCTGCCCGGGCCGACCGGCGAGTCCAACACGCTGCGCCTGCGGCCGCGCGGCGTCTTCGTCGCGATCTCGCCATGGAATTTTCCGCTCGCGATCTTCATCGGACAGATCGCGGCGGCGTTGATGGCCGGCAACACGGTGGTCGCCAAGCCTGCCGAGCAGACGCCGCTGATCGCGGCCGAGACGGTCAGGGTTCTGCACGGGGCAGGCATCCCGGTCTCGGCCCTGCAGCTCGTTCCCGGTGACGGCGCGATCGGCGCACGTCTCGTGAACCATCCAGCCATCGCCGGCGTGGTCTTCACCGGCTCGTATGAAACGGCGCGTGCCATCAACATCGCGCTCGCCAATCGTCCTGGGGCGATCCTGCCGCTGATCGCAGAGACCGGCGGCATCAATGCGATGCTCGTCGATTCGACGGCGCTGGCGGAGCAGGTCACCGACGACGTCGTCACCTCGGCGTTCCGCTCGGCCGGGCAGCGTTGTTCGGCGCTGCGGCTGCTGTGCCTGCAGGATGATGTCGCCGACGACATCATCGCGATGATCGTCGGCGCTGCGCGAGAGCTGAGGATCGGCGACCCCCGGGATGCGTCGACGCATATTGGTCCGGTGATCGACGAGGAGGCAAAGGCGCGGCTCGATCAGCACATCTCGCAGATGAAGGCGAGTGCGCGCGTCCACTACGCCGGAACTACACCGGACGTCGGGCATTTCGTGGCGCCCCACGTGTTCGAACTGCCGCAGCCTGCGGATCTCGGCCAGGAAGTGTTCGGCCCGGTGCTGCATGTGGTGCGCTATCGCGGTGACGATCTCGAACGCACGCTGCAGGCGATTGCCGCATCCGGCTACGGGCTGACGTTCGGGCTGCATTCGCGCATCAGCCAGCTCGTCGACCGGGTCGGTCGGCTGCCGATCGGCAATATCTACGTCAACCGCAACATGATCGGCGCGGTCGTCGGCGTGCAGCCGTTCGGCGGCTGTGGCCTGTCGGGAACGGGTCCGAAGGCCGGCGGTCCGCATTATCTGGCACGCTTCGCCACCGAACAGACGCTGACGATCAACACGGCGGCCGCTGGCGGAAACGCGGCGCTGGCCTCGCTCGGCGAACGCGGATGAGGTGTGGACGGTGTCGCGGCTATCCCGCCTGCCTGGCCAGGAAACTGATCCAGTTCGTGAACAGGAGCTGCGCAGCGTCGCCAGCGGCAAGATCCGGACGAAGCGTCAGTCCGGGCAGCTCGGCTGCGATCGTGGGGTCGCGCTTCACCTTGGCGCGCGCCTCGAACGCGTTCAGCACCGCCTCGGTCTCCGCGCTGAAATAGGATTTCGGGAAGCGTGGATAGTCATCGCGTTGCCCCGCCAGAAACCGTGCGATGTCGCGCATGTATTCCCGTTGCAGCGACAGCGCGTCATATTCCGGGTGGCCCTGGAAGAACACGAAGCGGCTCGGCATCGAGCGCGCGAAAATGTCGACCCCGACGTCGTCCGACCGGGTCAGAATGTCGTAGCCGCGCGCCGTCAGCAGCGGCTCGTTGACGGCATTGAGACGCGAGTGCGGCACCTCGAGTGGGGAGCGGATGCCGTGCGTCAGCCAGTCGTCCTGAACCTTGATGCAGTCGTAGATGCCGGAACATTTGGTCGCGAGCCGCTGCCGTTCGACGCCGTCCAGATGCAGCACGGCTGCATGCGCGGCGAGACAGGACCAGATCGTCGAACGCGTCTTGGTTTTCGCCCAGTCGATGATCGAGGTCAGCTCCGGCCAATAGGGTTCGTCGCGCAGGTCCGCCGCAATCGGTTCCGCTCCGGTCACGATCAGGCCGTCGATGCCGAGGCCGTCGAGCTCAGTGATGTCGGTGTAGGCCTGAGCGACATGGTTCTGAGCCGCCTGCGCGCGCGCGATCGACGGCAACGAGAAGCAGTGCAGGCGAATGTGGACGTGTCGCGGCGCGGCGTTCTGCAGCAGCCGCGCGATCTGATGATCGGTCGCCTTCAGCGCGCTGTCCGGCATGTTGTTGACGAGACCGATCGTGAGCTCGACCGGGTGCCGCGTGCGACCGTCGAGATCGGCGGGGGCGAGAGCAGGGCTCGTGATCCTGCGATGTCGGTCGAACAGCAGAGTCATTGCCGGACGGCTCTACTCCGCCGCATCCAGCCGACGGGGGCGCGCGCAGGCTTGCGCGAGCGCCTGGTCGAGATCCTCGATGATGTCGCTGATGTGCTCGATGCCGATCGAGAGACGGATCGCCTCGGGCAGCACGCCGGCCTTTCGCTGGTCGTCCGCCGACATCTGGCGATGCGTCGTCGACGCCGGGTGACAGGCCAGCGACTTGGCGTCTCCGATGTTGACGAGGCGGGTGATCAGCTTCAGCGCGTCATAGAACGCCTTGCCGGCCTCCATGCCGCCCTTGATCCCGAACGTGAACAGGGACGAGGCGCGGCCCTCGAGATATTTCTGGACCAGCGGATGATAGGGGCTGTCGGAGAAACCCGCGTAGTTGACCCACGCCACGCGCGGATCATTGCGGAGAAATTCGGCGACCTTGCGGGCATTCTCGACGTGCCGCTCCATGCGCAGCGCGACCGTCTCGATGCCTTGCAGCAGCAGGAACGCATTGAACGGCGACAGCACTGCGCCCATCGTCCGCTGATAGACGCTACGCGCCCGTTGGATATAGGCGCTGCGGCCGAAATGATCGGTGTAGACCATTCCATGATAGGACGCGTCAGGCTGGCTGAAGGCCGGGAATCGATCGGCGTGATCTTTCCAGGGGAAGTTGCCGCTGTCGACCAGCATGCCGCCGAGCGTGGTGCCGTGGCCGCCGAGGAACTTGGTCAGCGAATGCACGGCGATGTCGGCGCCGTAGTCGAAGGGACGCAGCAGAATGGGGGTTGCGACCGTGTTGTCGACGATCAACGGCACACCGTTGCGATGCGCGACCCTGGCCAGCGCCTCGATGTCGCAGACATTGCCGGCGGGGTTGCCGATCGTCTCGGCGAACACGGCCTTGGTGTTTTCGTCGATGAGGCGCTCGATCGCCTCCGACGTGTCGCTCTCGGCAAACCGTCCGGTGATGCCCTGGCGCGGCAGGATGTGGCCCAGCAGCGTGTGCGTCGTCCCATAGAGCTGCGGCACCGAGACGATATTGCCGCCGCCGTCGGCGACATTGACGAAAGCAAAATGGAGCGCGGCCTGCCCGGTGCCCACCGCGAGCGCGCCGACACCGCCCTCGAGTTCGGCCACGCGCTTTTCGAGCACGGCCGTCGTCGGATTGGAGATGCGGCTGTAGCGATAGCCCTCGGTTTCCAGGTTGAACAGCGCAGCGCCGTGGTCGGCGCTGTCGAACGCGTAGGCGGCCGTCTGATAGATCGGAACCGCAACGGCTTTGGTGGTCGCCTCCGGCTCGTAGCCGGCGTGGATTGCAATCGTCTCGTTGCGCATCGGCGATCTCCACGCTCCCTTCGGTCGACGAAGCGAGCTGCACGTATTCCGCGAGTGGTGCTGTTGTAGGATCGCAGGCGTAAAGCGGGCAATAATTCGCGACAAGAACGACGAAATAACCCTAACGATGTGTGGTCGATAAATGTTGAATTAATGCGGTGCCGGTTGCAGGAGAGACCGAATTTGTTGCCCGACCAGATCAAGAGCGGCTCTTGCCTGCGGCAGGATCGCGCCGAGCGCGTGGAAATTGTGAATCATGCCTTGGTGACAGACATGGGCAACCGTGACGTCTGCTTCTGCGAGCCGCGCCGCATAGGCATTGCCTTCGTCGCGCATCGGATCGAACTCCGCCGTGTGGATGATGGCGGGTGGCAGTCCGGAAAGATCGGCGCAGCACAGCGGCGATATCCGCGGATCGTCGGCCTCGGTCCCTTCGGGCAGATAGTCGGCGAGATCGGCCTCCCACGTCGTCCTGTCGATCAGATAGCCGGTTCCGAACAGTTCGCGCGATGGCCATGGTTGCGAAAAGTCGAGCACGGGGCAGATCAGGCATTGCGCTGCAATCCTGAGATCCGTCGTCCCGATCGCATGCTGGCAGACGGCGGCCGCGAGCGTCGCGCCGGCGGAATCGCCGCCGACGACGATGCGGTCGCGGTCGATGCCGAGCGCAGCCGCGTGAGCGACAGCAAATCGGACCGCCGCAATCGCATCCTCGAGGGCTCGGGGAAACTTGTGCTCAGGCGCGAGGCGATAGTCGAGCGAGAGCAGCCGGCATCCGGACGCGGCTGCGAGTGCCGCCGTGACCCTGTCGTGAGTCTCGATGTTGCCCGCTACCAGGCCGCCGCCATGAAAATACACGAAACCTGGAAGGCGCGCGTCAACGTCCTCCGTGTCTACGGCCGGCGAGTACAAACGGTAATGGAGCGGACCCGCGGGAGCGGAAAAGTGACCGTCCTGCGTCGTGACAGCCCCGCAGTCGTTGCGCGCGAACTGCATCAGCTTGGCGAGCGCCCGCCGGCGCTGGTCCGGGGTCGGGCGGTCCCGAACGTCCGGAGCCGCCGCGGCCACCATTGTGAGCAGGCGCTGGGCGCGAGGGTCGAGCGGCATGGCGGTTCCAGTTAACCAAGGCGTGGCCATTGTACCCATCAAGCGTGAATCGACCGTGAGCGGCTGGGCATGAGAGGAAATTCCTTAGAATATTCACCCCAGAAGTGCAGAATTGATCGCTGTCGAACGGGAGTATCGTCATGACCCATCTCGTCAAGCCTGTCAGCTATTCGCAGACCTGGACGTTCTTCGACGGGGAATGGCGCGAAGGAAATGCGCCCATCATGGGCGTGCGGACGCATGCGACGTGGCTCGCATCGACCGTGTTCGACGGCGCGCGCGCATTCGAAGGTGTCGCGCCCGATCTCGATCGACACTGCGCGCGCGTCAATCGGTCGGCCGTCAATTTTCGGCTCAAGGCTGTCGTCGATGCCGAGACCTGGATGGGCCTTGCCCGCGAGGGCATCGCACGGTTCGGATCGAGAGCCGAGCTGTACATCCGTCCGATGTACTGGGCGCAGCATGGCGCTGGCGGTGGCGTCCTGTTCGATCCCGAGACCACCAATTGGTGCCTGTGCATTTACGAGGCGCCGATGCCGCAGCCGACGGGGAACGCGATCACGCTGTCGCCGTTCCGCAGGCCGACAGCCGAATGCGCGCCGGTCGATGCCAAGGCGGCCTGCCTCTATCCGAACAATTCGCGCGCGCTGATCGAGGCGGCCTCGCGCGGCTTCAACAATTGCCTGATGCTGGACATGCTCGGCAACGTCGCCGAGTTCGGCAATGCCAACGTGTTCATGGTGAAGGACGGCGTCGTGTTCACGCCGGTGCCGAACGGGACCTTCCTCAACGGGGTCACCCGTCAGCGCGTGATCGAGCTTCTCAAAGGCGACGGTGTGAGCGTGGTCGAGACGACGCTGCGCTATGAGGACTTCCTGAACGCCGACGAGATCTTCTCCTCCGGCAATTTCGCCAAGGTCGCGCCGGTCGTTCGGATCGATGACCGGACGCTGCCGATCGGCCCGGTCTACAGCCGGGCGCGCCGGCTCTATTGGGATTATGCGCATGCAGTCAGAGCGGCTGCATAAGTCAGGGGCCGTAGAGTGGAAGCTCGGTGTCGCTGAGATTTCCCAGCCGTGGCTGCCGTGGTCCCTTTGCGTATTTCCGTCCCCGGCGGTCGGTGTAGAAGCCGACGAGTCCGGATATCGGTCCGTTGGCGTCGATGATGACGGACACGCGGCCGCGTCGCAGCAGGAAGCGGCCGATTGCACCAGCGCTTGCGACGTAGTCCGAGACATCGCGGCAGTAGATCAATTGCATCACGGGGAGCGCGAAGCGCCCTTGCCGAATCCGCACATGCTGCAGAACCAGAGGAATCGGCCCCTGTTTCGATCTCACGACGACGCTGAGGCAGCCATGACGAGCGTGCCGGATCAGCAGGTCGGCTTCATCGGATGGAATGCCTTGCAGGGCTTGCGCATCCGTCGCGACTTGCTCCACCCGCGCGCCAAGGCCGGCGAATGAGAACGATGGAACTGAAAGGAAGACGCCGCTGCAATAGGCCCGAAAGCCCTGCGCTTGCACGATCGGCCAGGTCTGCCGTGCCGCGCTGATGTTGACGTAGGTCACCTCGGGCAATCGCTGCGCGATCCTCGTCAGCATCGTCGCATAGTTGCGAAATTCCGGTTCGACATACCAGCTCGACAGGTTGCACCAGATCTCGGACTGCGTGGCGGTGCCTCGATCGCTGTAGATCAGGAGCAGCACGCCGACCGGACTGCCGTCGTTGTCGAGCAGGTAGCCGAAGCGCGGATAGCCGTGCGGAGCCGCCCGCGTCGCCTGTCGGTTCAAGCCGCCCAGCCAATAGTCCCGGGATCGCCGTGGGAAGCCGCGCGTGAGCAGCTCGGCGACGGCCTCCAGATCGGATTCCCTGATCTCGCGGCACCGGATCAGCGGTTTGAGCGCGGTCATGAACTCCTCTGCCGATCCCTCCCGAAGGCTCGCGGCGTTTGCGATATCAACCGACGACGCTGGCGAGGCGTTCCAGCTGCAGCGCCTCGCGCACCCGCGACGGCCAGCGCGCCAGATCGAGACCGTGGGTGTGGAACAGCGCAACGGCCAGCCGATCCATGCCGAACGCCACGCAGCCGGTGTGGGCCGGCGCGCCGTCGGCATCGGCGATACCCCAGGTGGTGCCGAAATGCTCGCGGTGATAGTTGAAGCTCATGCAGGCCGTCGGCTGCTCTTCCGAGCGCAACGGCACCAGCAGCTCGAACTTCAGCGCCTGCTGCTTCTGGCTGACGGCCTTCATCTGGCCGACGCGACCAAAAAATGGATCACTGGCGTGATCGACACGGAACGACAGGCCGAGATCGCGGGCGATCGTCTGCGCCTTCACCATCCAGCGGTCGCGGAAGGCCGAGACGTCGTCGGGCGTGCCGATGCAGACATATTCGCGCATCCGGAACGACTGCAGCCGGTCGAGATGGCGCGACGGCTCGCGGCGGAAGCAATCGGCCGCAACATCGAAGCGCAGGCCGCCGACCGGCAACGCGCCGCGGCTCGCTGCGATCGGATAGACGGGATAACAGGCAGCAGGCGACAGCACGAGATCGGCCGGCGACAGCGACGTCGTCCAGTCGCCGCCCTTGTCGAAACGCGCGACGGCCTCGTGGATGTCCCGCTCTGTGCCATGCAGACCGCACACGCAGCCGAGCAGATTGGGAAAGCTCTTCAGATAGCCTGATTTCTCCAGCTGCGCGCGGCTCATGACCGGAGGGAAACGCATCACCTCCGTGCCCGGCTCGCGATGGCGGGTGATGAGCGCAGCGAGCCGCTCCACCACGTCTTCATACAGCGCGGTGCGGGCATAGACGCCATCCGCTCCCATGCGATGGAATAGGGCGTCGGTCAGATGATCCAGGGCGTCGGCCGGCTGAGGGGCAATCTCGGGCGACTGCGGGAGAACGGGAATCTTCATTCTGCAAAGTCCTGAGTGGAGGCAATGGCGGCAATCGGCATGATCATTCGTAGAGCGAGGCGGGCACCGCGCTCATCAGATTGGCTGTGGCTACGTTCGCCAGGATGCGGTCGTTATTGATCATGATCGGCGCGGACAGCACGTCGCGCAGGTGCCGTCCGATCGAGAAGTCGCCGTCGTTGCGATATCCGGAGAGGCCGCAGGCGCGCATCGCATGCATCACGGTCTCGAGCGCGAGCTCCGAGGCCTGCACTTTCAACAGCGTGATCGAGGACTGGAAATCGAGTGAGGTCAGCGCCCGCTCGTCGTATTCGTGGGCCGCGAAGGCGTCCATATTGGTGACGATCATCGCACGCAGTCGTGCCAGCGCCATCCTCGCCGCCGTGTAGTGCGCCGCTGCCGGCGGCATCTGTCCGCCCGTGCCTCGCGCGGCTTTGCGCAGGAAACGCTGCGCCCGCTGCACGGAGGCCGCGGCGATCCCGGCCCACGCTGACGACCAGGTCAGATGCGCGAACGGTGTCATGGTCTGGCCGTGGATGCGATCATAGGATTCGGTGAACATCCGGTCGGACGGACAGCTCACCTGGAGCTCGAAACCGGTCGAGCAGGTGCCGCGCATGCCGAGCGTCTCCCAGCCCAGCGTGCGCTTGATCGTGTAGTCGTCCTTGGTCAGCGCCAGCAGCACTTGGTCGGAGGCGGCGGCGCCGTCGGCGCGCCGTGCGATCGTCACGAGGCCATCGGCCTCGGCGCCGTAGGAAATGACCGTCGCGTCACGCGTGAGCGTGATGCGGTCGCCGTCGTGGCCGACCGCCGCTGCGCTGGCGCGGATGTTGCCGCCGTTCTGGCCTTCCGTGGTGGAGGACGCCATCAGCAGCTGTTCTGAGGCGATCCGGCGCATCAAGGCTTCCATGTAGGGGGTGCCGCGACCGTGGCGCACCAGGCAGGCGACCTTGGTCTGATGCATGGCGAAGATCATCGCGCTGGAGGCGCAGGCGCGACCGAGCGCATAGCAGACGTCGGCGATGTCGTGGATCGATGCGCCGAAGCCGCCCAGCTCGACCGGAATCTGCATTCCCAACAGCTTGTGCTCGCGGGTGGCGTCGATCGCCGCCTTCGGAAACCGTCCCTCGCGGTCGACGTCATCGGCCTCGGCGGCGGCTTGTGCGGCGACGGCGGCCGTCCGCTGCAGAAACAATGAGTTGCGATCGAGCAGGAGCTGCTCGCGGTCGTCGAGGATGGGATTACGAAGCGCGCTTTCCTGGACAGTCATGACCGATATGGTCTCCGGATTGTGCCGACGTGAGAGGCCGGCCCGCGCATCCCGTTACGCGTGACCGATCCCTTGGCGTCTCTTCACCCTGCATCTCTCGGGCTATGGACGCAGGGTATGGATTTGATTCAAATGCGTCGACGAAATTCAGGGTAAACGCGATGCAATCGAGAGGTGGCGGTTAATTCCTGGTTGTTTCGATCTTACGAATCCTCGACACCACGTTAGCGTTAAGACGAGTTCAGGATTGCAACGCGAGCGGGACGTAACTTTTTTTCCGCTCAGATGCGTTATCTCTCGGCTGTGCGTCGGATCCGACCCGACGATGCCGGAAGCAGCCGTGAGAAGAGAGGTCCTCCATGCCGGGTTTCGATGTCGATATCCGTCACCGCGTCGTGACGCTCGTGCGCGACATCCTCGCGCAGAACTCGATCGTGACGGATGTTCTGCCCGAGGCGAAGCTCGTCGATGTCGGCCTGACGTCGATGGACATGGTCAACCTCATGCTGTCGCTCGAAGCCGAGTTCGACTTCACCATCCCGCAGGAACTGATCACGCCGGAGAACTTCCAGTCGGTCGTGACGCTGGAGCGTCTGGTCGCCGGGCAGTTGGCGGCGGCCAAGGCCGCGTAACCCGGTCGCCTGCGGCTGCTGGCTCCGGCACAGCTGTTTTCAATTTGCCTCAAAGCTGGCATTCTCGTCTCCCTTGGAGATGGGGACGTCATGACGAAGGCTGTGCTTGGCATTATCGGCGGCTCGGGCATCTATGATCTGCCGGGATTGGAAGATGCCCGCGAAGAGGTGATCGCAAGCCCCTGGGGAGAGCCTTCGGCGCCGCTGCGCCGCGGAGCCATCGCAGGGTTGCCGATCGTGTTCCTGCCGCGCCACGACAAGGGACATCGGCTGTCTCCGTCCGATATCAATTATCGCGCCAACATCGACGTGCTGAAACGGGCAGGGGTCACCGACCTCGTGTCGCTGTCGGCCTGCGGCTCGTTCAAGGAGGAGCTGCCGCCGGGCACCTTCGTGCTGGTCGACCAGTTCGTCGATCGCACCCATAAGCGCGAGAGCTCGTTCTTCGGCAGGGGATGCGTGGCCCACGTCTCGATGGCGCATCCGGTGTCACCGCGGCTGCGCATTCATCTGGCTGCGGCGGCCGAGGCCGAGGGCATCGCGATCGCGCGCGGTGGCACCTATGTCTGCATGGAGGGACCGCAATTCTCGACCTACGCCGAGAGCATGACCTACAAGACGGCAGGCTATTCGGTGATCGGCATGACCAACATGCCCGAGGCCAAGCTCGCTCGCGAAGCCGAGATCTGCTACGCGACGGTCGCCATGGTGACCGACTTCGACTGCTGGCATCCGGACCATGACGCGGTCACCGTGCAGGACATCATCCGCGTACTCACGACCAACGCCGACAAGGCCAAGGCGCTGGTTGCGCGGCTCGCCCGCGAATTTCCCCGCGAGCACGAGCCGTGCCCGATCGGCTCCGATCGCACGCTCGACACCGCACTGATCACGGCGCCCGAGGCGCGCGATCCCGAACTTCTGAAGAAGCTCGATGCGGTCGCAGGCCGCATCCTGCGCAGCTGATTTGAGGACGGACCGATGAAGGTCGACGGCAAGCATTACCGCAGCATCTGGCTCGATGCCGACGGCTGGTCGGTCTGTGCGATCGATCAGCGCCGGTTGCCGCATGAGTTCGTTGTGGCAAAGATCACGACCTGCGAGGAGGCGGCGGATGCAATCCGCGCCATGCTGGTGCGCGGCGCACCCTTGATCGGCGCCACGGCCGCGTTCGGCATGGCGCTCGGCATGCGTGACGACCGCTCCGATCCGGGCATCGACCGCGCCTATGAGATGCTGATCGCGACACGTCCGACCGCGATCAATCTCAAATGGGCGCTCGACACGATGAGCACGATGCTGCGCCGGCTGGCTCCGTCCGAGCGGCGCGACGCCGCCTATGCGCGCGCGGTCGACATCGCCGGCGAAGACGTCACGATCAACCAGGGCATTGCAAGCCATGGCCTTGCGCTGATCGAGGCGGCGGCGGCGCGCAAACAGCCGGGCGAGCCGGTCAATGTGCTGACCCATTGCAACGCCGGCTGGCTGGCGACCGTCGACTGGGGCACCGCCACTGCGCCGATCTATCTCGCGCATGATCGCGGCATTCCGATCCATGTCTGGGTCGACGAGACGCGGCCGCGCAACCAGGGTGCCTCGCTCACCGCCTGGGAGCTCGGACACCACGGCGTCGCGCATACGGTCATCCCCGACAACACCGGCGGTCACCTCATGCAGCACGGCATGGTCGATCTCGCCATCGTCGGCACCGACCGCGTCGCCGCCAATGGCGACGTCTGCAACAAGATCGGCACCTATCTGAAGGCGCTCGCGGCGCACGACAACGGCGTGCCGTTCTATGTCGCGCTGCCGTCGCCCACGATCGACTTCGCGGTGGCCGAGGGCCGGCAGATCCCGATCGAGCAGCGCAGCGCGCAGGAGGTCACGGAGATGACCGGCCGCACGTCGGACGGTCGTATCGAGACCGTGCGCATCGTGCCGCCGGGCTCGCCGGTGGCGAATTACGGTTTCGACGTCACGCCGGCGCGGCTGGTGACCGGGCTGATCACCGAGCGCGGCCTGCTGCAGGCCGACGGCGCGGCGCTGGCGGCGGCATTTCCGGAACGGGCGAAGCCGACGAACGATTAGCAGTGTCTCCGGCATTGCGAGGCGCCCTTGCGCCGACGCCCATCGGCGTAGGCGCAAGCAATCCAGACTCTTGGTGTGATGCTGGATCGCGTCGCCGCGCTCGCGATGACGACTAAGTCAGTTTCAACCCCGTCGCGGCCTCCAACTCGGTGATCGCCTGCGATGCGCTGACCACCTTGATCGTCGTCATGCCCATCTCGCGCGCGGGCTTCAAATTGACGCCGAGATCGTCGAGATAGACGCAGTCAGAGGGACGCACGCCGAGCGTCTCGATCATCATCTGGTAGATCCGCGGATCGGGCTTGCGCAGTCCGATCTTGGCCGATTCGATCACGTGATCGAACAGCGCCATGACCTCCGCAACGTAGAACGAGCGCCCGCCTTGGCTGCCGATCGCATTGGCCGGCAGGTTGTTGGTGATGCAGCCGGTCTTGCACTCCGCCTTGATGCGGCGGAGCGCCTCGACCATGTCGGGGCGAAGATCGCCGGCGAGCAGCGGCAGCACATCGCGCCCGCGGACCTCGGCGCCGCCGAGTGCCAGCGACTCCTCGGCGAACAGCCGGTCGAACGTGTCGAGATCGATCTCGGCGCGCTCGAACTTCGCCCAGGCGTTCTCCAGGTGGTTGGCGGCATTGGTGTTGCGGATGATGTCGAGGGGGTAGCCGCGCTCCCTTTCGAAGCGAGCGAAGGCCTCGAAGGGAGACGTCGTCATCACGCCGCCGAAATCAAAGATCACCGCCTCGACCATCGCTTCCTCGCACATCCCGTTCGGCTTCTTCGATCGCTAACACGGCACGCCGCGCTTGGCGATATCGACGGCAGCCGCTATTGCTGCCGCAATGAAGCCGTTTCTTGCGATCGTCGCCATTTTTGCCCTGCTGGTCTCGCCGCCGGTCTCTGCCATCGTCGGCAATGCTCCGGCCCTGAACGACGGCGTCGGCCGCTCGGTCGTCACGATCGTAGGCTCCCGCGGCAATTTCTGCAGCGGTGCGCTGATCGCTCCTAAGCTGGTGCTGACCGCTGGCCACTGCGTGCAGCCGGGTCTCGATTACCGCATCGTGGAATACGATCGCGACCGCAAGCCGGTCCTGAAGACGGTGCGGCGCTTCGCCGTGCATCCGGGCTTCAGCATGCAGTCGATCCTGGTGCACCGCGCTACGGCCGACGTGGCGCTGCTGGAAATGGAGGCGCCCGCCGGGGATCGCGTGCCGGCCGCGCTCGGCGAGCCGCAGCAGCCGCTTGCGGCCGGCAATGCGTTTACGGTCGCCGGAATTGGCGTCGCGATTCCGGGCGACGGCAAGAGCGGCGGCGTGGTCCGTTCGGCAGCGCTGGTCGCAACGGGCAAGCCTGGGACGTTGCAGATCCGGCTCGTTGATCCGGCGACGCTAGGCACGCGGTTCGGACTCGGTGGTTGCACCGGCGATTCCGGCGGCCCTGCGTTCGAGACGCAGGCGCAAGGGCAGGTGTTGATCGGCGTGATCTCGTGGTCGACCGGGCCGAACGTCGGCGACGGCTGCGGCGGCATGACCGGCGTCACGCCGCTCACGCTCTATCGCGATTGGGTCGTGCAGACCGCGCGGCAATG
Source organism: Bradyrhizobium ontarionense (assembly GCF_021088345.1). Lineage (NCBI taxonomy): Bacteria > Pseudomonadati > Pseudomonadota > Alphaproteobacteria > Hyphomicrobiales > Nitrobacteraceae > Bradyrhizobium > Bradyrhizobium ontarionense. The sequence continues at coordinate 6,047,732 of NZ_CP088156.1, forward strand.
GGGCATGCCGCTCGGCGGAAATTGACGGCATCGCGTTCATGAGGCCGTGCGTCGCGCTGGGTTGACCGTCGTCGTGATCGGGTTCAGCCTGTCACGCGAGGAAACAACATCAAGACGACATCCCAAGGACTTCCATGAACGTCATCGCGCCCATCCGGGAGGCTGCGTCTTCCCATGCGACCGAACACGTCGATATGCTCATCGTCGGCGCCGGCATCTCCGGCGTCGGCAGCGCCTATCAGCTCGCGAAGCGCCTGCCCGACACGCGCTTCCTGATTCTGGAAAGCCAGGACAGTTTCGGCGGCACGTGGCGTACGCATCGCTATCCCGGCATCCGCTCCGACAGCGATCTGCACACCTTCGGCTACAGCTTCAAGCCGTGGGTCGGTCCGCCGATCGCGAGCGCCGAGGAAATCCTGAAATACATGGGCGAAGTGATCGAGGACAACGATCTCGGTCGCCACATCCGCTACGGCCATCGCATCGTGTCAGCGAGCTGGTCGAGCGCGACCAATCTCTGGACCGTCCATGCGGTGAAGGGCAAGACCGAAGAGCCGGTCACCTTCACCGCAAATTTTCTCTGGATGTGCCAGGGCTATTATCGCCACTCGAAGGGCTACACCCCGGAGTGGCCGGACATGGCGAAGTTCAAGGGCCGCATCGTGCATCCGCAAGCGTGGCCCGCCGATCTCGATCTCACCGACAAGCGTGTCGTGGTGATCGGATCAGGGGCGACGGCAGCAACCATCCTGCCGTCGATCGCGGGCAAATGCGCGCATGTCACGATGCTGCAGCGCTCGCCGACCTATTTCCGCATCGGCCGCAATGCGATCGAGCTGGCCGAGGAGCTGCGCCGGCTGCAGATCAAGGAAGAATGGATCCACGAGATCGTCAGGCGCAAGATCCTGTTCGAGCAGGACTGGTTCACCAAGCGGTGCATCAGTGAGCCGGAGCAGGTCAAAGACGAGCTGATCGGCCAGATCAGCGCGATCCTCGGCCCCGACTACACGGCCAAGCATTTCACGCCGAGCTATCGTCCCTGGCGGCAGCGTATCGCTTTCGTGCCCGATGCCGATCTGTTCGAGGGCATCAAGAGCGGCAAGGCCTCGGTCGTGACCGACGAGATCGAGCGTTTCACGGAGACCGGCATCAAGCTCAAATCGGGCGGCGAGCTTCCGGCCGACATCATCGTCACCGCGACCGGCTTCGATCTCTGCGTGCTCGGCGACATCGCGTTTGCGATCGACGGCAAGCCGCTGGATTTCGCCGAGACCGTGACCTATCGCGGCATGATGTTCACGGGCGTGCCGAACCTCGCCTGGGTGTTCGGCTATTTCCGCGCCAGCTGGACGCTGCGGACGGATCTGGTCGCCGACTTCGTGTGCCGGCTGCTCGCGCACATGAAGGAGAAGGGGGTCGGCAAGGTCACGCCGGCGCTGCGCCCCGAAGACCACAACATGCCGCTGCTGCCGTGGATCGATCCGGAGAACTTCAATCCGGGCTACATGATGCGCAACATGCATCTGCTGCCCAAGCGCGGCGACAAGCCGGAATGGCAGCACAGCCAGGACTACTGGGCAGAGAAGGATCAAATCCCGGCGATTGATCTGGATGATCCGGCATTCGTGTATGGGTGAGTGCCGGTCTTGTGAGCTTTGCTGATGCCACAATCTCAATTGTCGTCCCTGCGAACGCAGGGACCCATAACCACAGGCGGATGTCGGCTGGCGAGAAGGGTCAACACGCAGCCTGCCTCAAAGATAGATCAGGCGGTATGGGTCCCGGGTCGGCACCCGCTGACGCTGCGCGTCAACGGGCTTGCCCGGGACGACAGCGTGTTCCTAAGCTCGCAACTCGCCTCAACTCTCCCGCCGCGTCACACCGGTCGCAATCGCCGCCGCCGCAGTCCGGTTCTCGACGCCGAGCTTGGCGTAGATCTGTTCCAGGTGCTTGTCGACGGTGCGCGGGCTCAGGCCCAGGATCTGCGCAATGTCGCGGTTGGTCTTGCCCTTGGACAGCCAGGACAGCACCTCGCCTTCGCGCACGGTGAGACCGAATTCGCTGGAAAACTGCTTCGGCAGTTCGCCTGACGATTCCTTGGCGAGCCGCAGCAGGAACTCGTTCGGGCCGGCGCTTCCCATGTAGTAGAGGCGCAGTTCCGGATGGTCCGGGATCGACGCTGCGGCCTTGGCGCCGCCCTTGCCCGTCTGCGCCTGATCCAGCCATTGCCGCAGCGCCTCCGGCAGCACCAGCTCCTCGCTCGTGCCGAGGCTGTCCGACAGCAGCTTCTGCGCCTGCGGGGTTGCCCACATCAGCCTCCCGTCGCGATTGACCGCGAGCAGGAAGCGGCCCGAGACGTCGAGCGCGGCGCGCGCGCTCTGCGTCATGCGGGCGTTGGCGAGGTGCACGCGGATCCGCGCCAGCATCTCCTCGACCGCAATCGGCTTGGTGACATAGTCGACGCCGCCGGCGTCGAGCCCTTGCACGATGTGTTCGGTGTCGGCGAGCCCGGTCATGAAGATGACGGGCACGTTGGAAAGGCCGGCCTCGCGCTTGAGCCTGCGGCAGGTTTCGAAGCCGTTCATGCCGGGCATGACGGCGTCGAGCAGGATGATATCGGGTGTGATCTGCTCGACGATGCGCATCGCCGCCGCGCCGTCGAGCGCGACCATCACGGTCATTCCGACGCCGTCCAGCGCGTCGGTCAGGAGCCGGAGCGTCTCTGGCGAGTCGTCGACCACCAGCGCGACATCGCGCTTCTTGCTGTCAGTGCTCATAAGCATGCAGGGTCTTCAGAGTTGCCATGTACTGATCGAGGTCGAAGCGATCGACCAGCGTGCGCATCTGGGCGACGAAGTCGGCATGCTCCGGGTGAGCGTTGCCGATCTCGTCGAGCTTGAGCTGAATGGCTCTGATATAGCCGATCTGGCCGAGGCCCATCAGCTCCTCGACATATGTCAGGGGCGGCCGTGATCCGGTCTCAGGCCGCCAAAGCGGCTGGGCTACGGGCTGGTCGGTCTGATAGCTCCATTCGAGCTTGAGCAATTGGCGGATCGCCTCCAGCAGCCGGGGAATGTCGATCGGCTTCATCAGGTAGCTGTCGTGGAACGGCTGCGCCAGTGGCCGGCCATGAGCTTCGAGGGCGCTTGCCGAGGTCATCAGGATCCGCGCGTGGCGATGGCCGCTGTCGCGCAAGGTCTCGGCCACGGTCCAGCCGTCCATGACGGGCATCGAGATGTCCAGGATGAACAGGTCCGGCTGGCAGTGCTGCGCCAGCGCGAGGCACGCCGGTCCATCCGGCGCGCTCAGCAGGATGAATCCGAGCGGCGTCAGCACCTCGCGCAAGAGGTCGCGATGCACGGGATCGTCGTCGGTGATCAGGATCGTCCTGCGTGGGCCGAGATAGCCCGAGATGGGGGCCTTCACCGGCGCATGCCGCGTCGGGTTGGTCACCTCGGATAGCAGGATCTTGACCTTGAAGGTGCTGCCGGCACCGACCTTGCTCTCGACCTTGATGTCCCCACCCATGACGCCGGCGAGCAGACGACTGATCGTGAGCCCGAGTCCGGTGCCGGTCTGCGGCTGCGCGGCACCGAGCGCGCCGCGCTCGAACGGCGCGAAGATCCGCTCCAGATCATCCGGCCGGATGCCGGGGCCCGTATCGATCACCTCGAACTCGGCAACCGGGCTGCGGTAATGCACGACGAACCGGACGCTGCCTTCCTGGGTGAACTTGATCGCGTTCGACAGCAGGTTGATCAGGATCTGACGCAGCCGCTTCTCGTCGGCATAGACGACGAGCGGCAGCACCGCCGGCCGCTTGAAGACGAAGTCGACGCCCTTCGCCGCCGCCTGCAGCCGGAACATGCCGACGAGCTGATCGAGGAATTCGCTTAAGCGCACCTCGTCGCGCGACAGATACAGCCGGCCGGCTTCGATCTTGGAGATGTCGAGAATGCCGTCGATCAGGCCCGACAGATGGTCGGCGCTGCGGCGCACGACGCGCACCTGGTCGCGCGGCTTCGGCGCCAGACTCGTGTCCTGTTCGAGCAGCTGCGCATAGCCGGAGATCGCGTTCAACGGCGAGCGCAGCTCGTGGCTCAGGCCGACGACGTAGCGGCTCTTGGCCAGATTGGCGGATTCCGCGACCTCCTTCGCACGCTGCAGCTCCGCGTCGGTGCGCTTGTGAGCTTCGATCTCCTGGATCAGCAGCTGGGTCTGGCGCCGCGTCTCGTCTTCCGCCGCGCGGCGGCTCTGTTGGGCCAGCACGAACAGCCACGTCACGACACCGATGATGATGGAGAGCGCAAAGAACACCTTCCACAGCACATCGGAGATGATGCCCTTGTAGCCTGGCAGGGCCGCCGACGTCTCGAGATAGATCATGCCGAGCGTCAGAGCGACGAGTCCCGCTGATGTCAGGAACACGCCGACATAATGCCCGAACTGCGAGTTGATCTTCGCCAGCATTGATTGCGGCAGCATGCCGCTGAGCGCCGCGGCGACCTGGGTCTGCGCCCGCGCGTGCGGCTTGCAGAGATCGTGGCAGCGCGCATCGAGCGAGCAGCACAGCGAGCAGATCGGTCCGGCATAGGCAGGGCAGGAGGCCATGTCCTCGGGCTCGAAATGATGCTCACAGATGCAGCACTGGATCTGCTCGATGTTCTGCCAGCTCCGCTTCGGCTTGCGCGCGAGATAATATTTGCCGTCGGTGAGGTAGGCGATCGCCGGCGCGGTGACGAGCGCGACGCCGAGCGCGACGAAGGTCGACAGCGCCCTCCCGGTCGGTCCGAACAGGCCGTAGAAGGCGCTGATCGAGACGATGGTGGCGATGGTCATCGCCCCGACGCCGACCGGATTGATGTCATAGAGGTGGGCGCGCTTGAACTCCATCTGCGGCGGCCGCAATCCCAGCGGCCGGTTGATCACGAGATCGGCGACGAGCGCGCCGACCCAGGAGATTGCGATGTTGGAGTAGAGCGCCAGCGTCTGCTCGAGCGCCTTGTAGACGCCGATCTCCATCAGAAGGAGAGCGACGACGACATTGAACACCAGCCAGACCACGCGGCCGGGATGGCTGTGGGTCAGGCGCGAGAAGAAGTTCGACCAGGCGATCGAGCCGGCATAGGCATTGGTGACGTTGATCTTGATCTGGGACAGAATCACGAAGGTGCCGGTCAGGGCGAGCGCCAGGTCCGGCTGCGCGAGCACGTAGCGGAACGCCTCCAGATACATGTGGGCCGGCTCGGCCGCGTGGTCGGCCGACACGCCATGGCTCAGCGCGAAGAAGGCCAGGAACGACCCCGCCAGCAGCTTGAGCGCGCCGAGCACGATCCAGCCTGGACCGGCTGTCAACAAGGCGATCCACCAGGACCGCCTCGATGTGCGGCGGTCGCGTGGCAGGAAGCGCAGGAAGTCAACCTGCTCGCCGATCTGGGCCACCAGCGAGAACACCACCGCCGCGGCCGTGCCGAACAGCGCCAGGTCGAGATGGCCGGCGGGATCGCCATGCTCGCCGGGAAACTGCTGCCACTCGGCGAAGGAGTGCGGACTCGCATAGGCGATCGCCGCAAAGGGGAGGATGTGCAGCACGACCCACAGTGGCTGCGTCCAGAGCTGGAAGCGGCTGATCAGGGTAATGCCGTAGGTGACGAGCGGAATGATGACGACGGCGCTGATGAGGTAGCCGATCGGCCGCGGAATGCCGAAGCACATCTCCAGCGCCGAGGCCAGAATGACCGCCTCGATCGCGAAGAAGATGAAGGTGAAGGACGCGTAGATCAGCGACGTCACCGTCGAGCCGATGTAGCCGAAGCCGGCGCCGCGCGTCAGCAGATCGATGTCGATGCCGCATTTGGCGGCATGATAGGCGATCGGCAGGCCGCAGAAGAAGATGATGATGCTGGCGACCAGGATCGCCGCGGTGGCGTTGGTGACGCCGTAATTGAGCGTGATGGTGCCGCCGATCGCCTCCAGCGCCAGGAACGAGATCGCGCCCAGCGCCGTGTTGGCGACGCGGGCGGCGGACCAGCGCCGCGCGCTCTTGGCCGTGAAACGGAGCGCGTAATCCTCCAACGTCTGGTTGGCGACCCACTGGTTGTACTGGCGCCTGACGCGGTCTATCCGCTGCCGCCCTGCCACTCTCGAACTCCTGACCGCGACGCGGTTCTCCCGCACGCTTCATCCTGCCCCTTGCAAGACCTACGCAGAGCCTACGTCGCGCTTTTGCGGTGCAGTATACGCAATCTTGCGTATCCGTGCAGTGCACAAACCGCGCCATCCTTCGCCTGACCAAACGCGTGTCCTCGAACCTATGAATGGGGTGCTCATGTCAGACGAAACTGAAAAAGGCCTGAAGTCGCCACTTCGGCGCCAATTGCTGATGGGAATGGCCGCGATCCCGGCGCTCGCCATGATGCCGCGCCCCTCTTTCGGCGCGGGTCCCGCAACCTCCGCTGTCAATACGACCGGCCTTGCAGTCACCGATAGTGAAGTCACGGTCGGCATTCTGCACTCGGTCACCGGCACGATGGCGATCTCCGAGACCGGCTCGGTGCAGGCCGAGAAGCTCGCGATCGAGCAGATCAACGCCTCGGGCGGCGTGCTCGGCCGCAAGATCAAGTACATCCAGGAGGACGGCGCCTCGGATTGGCCGACCTTCGCCGAGAAGGCCAAGAAGCTCCTCGTCAACGACAAATGCGCCGCCGTCATGGGCTGCTGGACCTCGGCCTCGCGCAAGGCGGTGCTGCCGGTGTTCGAGCAGTACAACGGCATGCTCTATTATCCGACCTTCTATGAAGGTCTCGAGCAGTCGAAGAACGTCATCTACACCGGCCAGGAAGCCACCCAGCAGATCATCGCCGGCCTCGACTGGGTCAACAAGACCAAGGGCGCCAAGACCTTCTATCTGCTCGGCTCCGACTACATCTGGCCGCGCACCTCGAACAAGATCGCCCGCAAGCATATCGAGGGCCATCTGCAGGGCGCCAAGGTCGTCGGCGAGGAATACTTCCCGCTCGGCCACACCCAGTTCAACTCGGTGATCAACAAGATCAAGCTCACCAAGCCGGACGTGATCTACGCGATCATCGTCGGCGGCTCGAACGTGGCCTTCTACAAGCAGCTGAAGGCGGCCGGCATCGACATGTCGAAGCAGACGCTGCTCACCATCTCCGTGACCGAGGACGAGATCGACGGCATCGGCGGTGAGAACATCGCGGGCGCTTACGCCTGCATGAAGTACTTCCAGTCGCTCGACAACGCCAACAACAAGGCCTTCGTCTCCGAATTCAAGAAGATGTGGGGCGAGAAGACGGTGATCGGAGACGTCACCCAGGCTGCCTATCTCGGTCCGTGGCTGTGGAAGTTGACGGTGGAGAAGGCGGGCAGCTTCGATGTCGACAAGATCGCGGCCGCATCGCCGGGCATCGAGTTCAAAGGCGCGCCGGAAGGCTATGTGCGGATCCACGAGAACCACCATCTCTGGTCCAAGACCCGCGTCGGCCGCGCCAAGGCGGACGGTCAGTACGAGCTGATCTACGAGACCGCCGACCTGGTCGAGCCGGATCCGTTCCCGAAGGGCTACCAGTAAGCGCCTTTGCAAGCTCGCGGGGCAAGGCGAGCTGCTGCGTCAACACCGGTGCTCTCCCCTCCCCATGTCGCAATCGCGCAGCGATTGTCGGCAGCGGGGAGGGGGCGGGGGCCGCATACTCAGACCGAGTTGAGAACCCGCTCCAAAACCCTCGCCCCCCAAGGGGGAGGGAACGACCCGGGCTGCGGAAACAGCCAGTCCGCAGGCAGATCGATTTCCAGCAACAGCATCACGCTCGAGAGGACGGATCATGTTCGGTGACTATTCCATCGGCGACCTCGGGGCCATCTTCGCGATGCAGGGCTTCGCGGGCCTCATCCTGTTTTCGGTCTACGTGCTGATGGCGCTGGGCCTTGCCATCATCTTCGGCCAGATGGGTGTCATCAACATGGCGCATGGCGAGTTCATGATCCTCGGCGCCTACGTCACCTGGATGACGTCGAACGCCTTCCAGCATTTCCTGCCGTCGCTGTTTCCCGGCTACTTCTTCGTCGCCATGATATTTGCCTTCATCGCCTCCGGATCCCTCGGCATGCTGGTCGAGTGGGCGATGATCCGCCGCCTCTATAAGCGGCCGCTCGACACGCTGCTCGCGACCTGGGGCCTCAGCCTGATCCTGCAGCAGGCCTATCGCTCGGTGTTCGGCGCGCGCGAGGTCGGCGTCGAGCTGCCCGACTGGATGATGGGCTCCTGGCAGGCGACCGACGCCATCCAGATCCCGATCAACGGCATGTTCGTGATGTGCCTGACCATCCTGATCACGATCGTCGTCGCCTACGTCCTGTTCCTGTCGCGTTGGGGCAAGCAGGTCCGTGCCGTGGTCCAGAACCGCGTCATGGCAGGCACCGTCGGCATCAACACCGAGAAGGTCGACCGCTACACCTTCGGTCTCGGCTGCGGCATCGCCGGTGTCGCCGGCTCCGCCTTTACGATGATCGGCTCGACCGGTCCAACCGCGGGCCAGCTCTACATCGTCGACACCTTCCTGGTCGTCGTGTTCGGTGGCGCGGCCAGCCTGCTCGGCACCATTGCGTCGGCCTTCACGATCTCCCAAGCGCAGTCGACCATGGAGTTCTTCCTGTCCGGCTCGATGGCCAAGGTGCTCACGCTGCTTGCGATCGTCGCCATCCTGATGATGCGCCCGCAGGGCCTCTTCGCCCTTAAGGTTCGCAAGTGAGCTCGATCAAGTGAGCCGATCCCGCCAGCTCAGACAGTCCAACAAGAAAGCACGGCCATGATCATCAACTCGCGCTTTTTCAACCGCTCAGAACTCATCGGCTTCGTCTCGCTGCTGCTGCTGCTCGTCGTCATCCTGCCGCTGGCGCTCGATGTGTTCCGCCTCAACCTGGTTGCGAAATATCTGACCTATGCTTTCGTTGCGATCGGCCTGGTGCTGTGCTGGGGCTATGGCGGCATTCTGAGCCTTGGCCAGGGCGTGTTCTTCGGCCTCGGCGGCTACTGCATGGCGATGTTCCTGAAGCTCGAGGCATCGAGCGTTGCGAACACGAAGATCCAGTCGACGCCGGGCATTCCCGACTTCATGGATTGGAATCAGCTGACGCAGCTGCCGTTCTTCTGGAAGCCATTTCAGAGCTTCTCCTTTGCGCTCGTGGCAATCCTGCTCGTACCGGGCATCTTCGCCTTCATCGTCGGCGCCGCGATGTTCAAGCGTCGCGTCGGCGGCGTCTACTTCGCAATCATCACGCAGGCGATTGCGGCCATCCTGACCATCCTGATCGTGGGCCAGCAGGGCTATACCGGCGGCATCAACGGCATCACCGACCTGCGCACCTTGCACGGCTGGGACATTCGTACCGATCACGCCAAGTACATTCTTTACTTCGTCGAGGTCGCCTTCCTGTTCCTGGCCATCCTGATCGCGCAGTTCATCCGGTTGACCAAGCTCGGTCGCATCCTGGTGGCGATGCGCGAGCAGGAAGATCGCGTCCGCTTCTCCGGCTACAGCGTCGCAAACTTCAAGATCTTCGCCTTCTGCGCCGCCGCGATGTTCGCGGCCGTCGGCGGCGCGCTGTTCACGCTCGAAGTCGGGTTCATGTCGCCATCCTTCGTCGGCATCGTGCCGTCGATCGAGATGGTGATCTACACCGCGGTCGGCGGCCGGCTTTCGATCTTCGGCGCAGTCTACGGCACGATCCTGGTCAACTTCGCCAAGACCAGCCTGTCGGAGACCTTCCCGCAGCTCTGGCTGTTCGGCCTCGGCGCGCTCTTCATTGCAGTGGTCCTTGCCTTCCCGAACGGGCTCGCCGGCATCTGGGGCGATCACGTGCAGCCGCGCATCGACCGCCTGCTGGCGTCCCGCACGAAGAAATCCGGCAATGGCGGCCTCGTCGCCAACGGCGCCCCCGCAGAGTGAGGAGACAGCGATGCTCATCGGTCATCAGCCCAAGGAATTCCTGCTCGCGGTCGAAGCGCTCACCGTCTCCTTCGACGGCTTCAAGGCGGTGAACGACCTCTCCTTCTATGTCGAGGAGAACGAGATCCGCGTCATCATCGGCCCGAACGGCGCCGGCAAGACCACGGTGCTCGACCTGATCTGCGGCAAGACCAAAGCGACCTCCGGCTCGATCCAGTTCCGCGGCAAGGAGCTGACCAGGCTGAGGGAGAACGAAATCGTCCAGGCCGGCGTCGGCCGCAAGTTCCAGACGCCGTCGATCTTCGAGGATCTCAGCGTGTTCGAGAATCTCGAGATCTCCTTCCCGCGTGGCCGCACCGTGTTCGGCTCGCTGACCTTCCAGCGTGACGCCGTCGTCAAGGATCGCGTCGAGGAGGTCGCCGAGATGATCTTCCTGAAGGATCGTCTCAAGACCTCGGCGGCTGAGCTCAGCCACGGCCAGAAGCAGTGGCTCGAGATCGGCATGCTGCTGATTCAGAATCCCGACCTGCTGATGCTCGACGAGCCGGTTGCCGGCATGAGCGTCAGCGAGCGCGCCAAGACGGCGGAGCTGCTCAACCGCATCATCAAGGACCGCTCGGTGCTGGTGATCGAGCACGACATGAAGTTCGTCGAGGACATCGCGCACAAGGTCACCGTGTTGCATCAGGGCCAGATCCTCTCCGAAGGGACGATGGAGAAGGTCAAGAACGATCCCAAGGTCGTCGAAGTCTATCTCGGGCATTGAGCGCGGCAGCCTCAGGAGCAGATGTAATGTTGGCAATCTCCGATCTTCATGTCGCCTACGGCCAGAGCGAGGTGCTGCATGGTCTGAACGTCAAGGTCGCGCCCAACGAGATCGTTGCGATCATGGGCCGCAACGGCATGGGCAAGACCACGCTGATGAAGTCGCTGATGGGCATCCTGCCCGCCAAGAGCGGCTCCATCGACATGAACGGTACCGAGTTGTCGGGCCTGAAGAGCTATGAGCGCGTCGCCAAGGGCCTCGCTTACGTGCCGCAGGGCCGGATGATCTTCTCGACTATGACGGTCAAGGAGAACATCGAGACCGGCCTCGTCGTGTCCGGCGAGTCCGAGGTGCCGGGCGACATCTATGAGCTGTTTCCGGTGCTGCTGGAGATGAAGGGACGCCGCGGCGGCAACCTCTCCGGCGGCCAGCAGCAGCAGCTCGCGATTGCTCGTGCGCTCGCGACCAAGCCGAAGGTGCTGCTGCTCGACGAGCCGACGGAAGGCATCCAGCCGTCGATCATCAAGGAGATGGCGCGCACCCTGAAGCGCATCCGCGACGAGAAGGGGCTGTCGATCGTCGTCTCCGAGCAGGTCCTGAGCTTCGCCCTCGACATCGCCGACCGCGTGCTGGTGATCGAGAACGGCGAGATCGTCCGCGACGATCCGCGCGACTCCGTCGATGCCGCCCAGGTCTCGAAATATCTGTCCGTCTAACCACCGTCCAAGCAAGGAACAAGGGGAGCTTCTGATGCCAGACACACTGATCAAGGTCGATCTCACCAAATCGGCCTACGAGAACGACAAGGTGCACAACCGTTGGCACCCCGACATTCCGATGGTGGAGTGGGTCAATCCCGGCGATGATTTCATCATCGAGACCTATGACTGGACCGGCGGCTTCATCAAGAACAACGACTCCGCCGATGACGTGCGCGACATCGACCTGTCGATCGTGCACTTCCTCTCCGGTCCGATTGGCGTCAAGGGCGCGGAGCCAGGCGACCTGCTCGTCGTCGACCTGCTTGACGTCGGCCCGATGAAGGAGAGCCTGTGGGGCTTCAACGGCTTCTTCTCCAAGCAGAATGGCGGCGGCTTCCTGACCGACCACTTCCCGCTGGCGCAGAAGTCGATCTGGGACATCAAGGGCCTCTATACCTCGTCGCGTCACGTGCCCGGCGTCAATTTTGCCGGCCTGATCCATCCCGGCCTGATCGGCTGTCTGCCCGATCCGAAGCTGCTCGCGACCTGGAACGAGCGCGAGACGGCGCTGATCGCCACCAACCCGACCCGCGTGCCGGGCCTCGCCAATCCGCCGTTCGCGCCGACTGCCCATGCCGGCCAGGCCAAGGGCGACGTCAAGGCCAAGATCGGCGCCGAGGGCGCCCGCACGGTGCCGCCGCGCGAGCATGGCGGCAATTGCGACATCAAGGACCTGTCGCGCGGCTCGAAGATCTACTTCCCGGTCTACGTGCCCGGCGGCGGCCTTTCGATGGGCGACCTGCACTTCAGCCAGGGCGACGGCGAGATCACCTTCTGCGGTGCCATCGAGATGGCCGGCTGGCTACATCTCAAGGTCGACATCATCAAGGACGGCGTCTCGAAATACGGCATCAAGAACCCGATCTTCAAGCCGTCGCCGATCACGCCGAACTACAAGGACTACCTGATCTTCGAGGGCATCTCGGTCGACGAGGCCGGCAAGCAGCATTATCTCGACGTCCACATCGCCTATCGCCAGGCCTGTCTCAACGCCATCGAGTACCTGAAGAAGTTCGGCTACTCCGGCGCCCAGGCCTACTCGATCCTCGGCACCGCGCCGGTTCAGGGCCACATCTCGGGTGTCGTCGACGTGCCCAATGCCTGCGCGACGTTGTGGCTGCCGACCGAGATCTTCGACTTCGACGTGATGCCGTCGTCGGCGGGACCGGTCAAGCACATCACGGGCGACATCCAGATGCCGATCTCGCCGGATAAGTAATTCTCCTCCCTGCGCGACGGGATGCGGGACGGCAGCGTATCGGCCGCCCCGCATCCGCCGCGTGAGAGTTGAAGATGATTGTTGCGCAGGAGACGAGACAATGCCGGTCTATGAATATCTCTGTGATGCATGCGGACCGTTCACGGACATGCGTCCTATGGCTGAATGTGATGAGCCGCAGGTCTGTCCGCAATGCGCTGACATGGCGCCGCGCGTGATCCTCACCGCACCCGCCTTCGCCTGCATGCCGGCGGAGCGGCGCACGGCGCATGCGGCCAACGAGCGCAGCCGCCACGCGCCGCAGACGGTCGCGGAATACAAGGCCAAGCACGGCCCGGGCTGCGGTTGCTGCTCGCCGAAGAAATCGCCGCGGCTGATGACCAAGTCCAGGAGCGGCGCCAAGGGCTTTCCGACGGCGCGGCCCTGGATGATCAGCCACTGAACGAACGCGCGCGGGCGGCGCGGTTGGGCCGCCCCTCAGCGTGACGCCGGCACGCGGCGTGGTCCCGGCGCTGCCGGCTGGCCGCCGAGCTTGACGTTCATCGCATTGGCGCCGTCGCTGATGTCCACCAGCGTCTTGCGGCCGTCCTCCAACACTTTCGCCGATTTGCGCCTGAGACCGTCGACCAGCTCCCGCATCGATCTGATCTGATCGAACAGCTCGCCCGGATTGCCCTGTGCGAAGCCGGGAATGGCGTCGTCGACCTTGGTCACGACCTTGTCGAAGCCCTTGAAGATGTCCTCGGCCTTGTCGATCGCGGCATCGATCGCCGCGGTCTTGTCGTTCAGCGAGGCGGTCTCGGATTCGAACGTCTGCAGCGCGTCCTTGATGGCCGGCGCGTTGCTGACGACGAATTTGTCGACGTTGTGCACCGTCTCGACCATCGTCTCCTGGTCCTTCAGGTCCGCGGTGAGCACCGGAACGCCGTCGTGATCCAGCGGCACGGGCGGCGCCGTCGGCGCGCCGCCGACCAGCGAGATCGCGGCGATCCCGGTCAGCCCTTGGAACTCGATGCCGGCGGTGGTGTCCTTGCGGAGCGGCGCGCTGCTGTCGAGCGTGACCAGGGCCACGATCTTGCGCGGGCTTTCGAGATTGATCGAAAGAATCTGCCCGGCCTGCACGCCGTCGAAATTGACCGGGCCGCCCTTGCGCAAGCCCGCGGCCGAGCCGCCGTCGAACACGACGCGCAAAGTGCTGCGCTGCTGCGCGATGCGGCTCTTCTGCTTGAGCAGGACGCCGCTGATCCCGGCTGCGACGGCCGCGATCGTCAGGGTTCCCACGATGAGATTGATCGCGCGCATTCGGTGTCCGCCGCTGCCTCCGCCCGATTCTAGCCGTTAAGTCTCCGGGTTGAAAGCTCAGCGCGCCAAGCCCGGCCGGGAGGGCGCGGCGAGGCCCGCCAGCAGCACCGCGAGAATCCCGGTCAGGAAGATACCGTCGAAGGTTCCCGCGCCGCCGATCGAAGCCACGGGCGCGCCGAGGCTGCCGATCTTGTCGAGATTCATCAGGTCGGCGCCCACGAGCGTGCCCATCGAGCCACCGATATAGGCCAGCGGCGCGGCATATTCTCGCGACAGCAGGAAAGCGAGGATCGCGGTCACCACGATGGGCGCGAACACCGGCACGGCGATACCGACCCCCTGCACCGGCGTCGCCAGCGCGTGGATGACTACGGCGATCACCAGCACGGCGATCGCAGCGCGCAGCCACAGCTGGTAGCGCAGCACGAGGTAGGTCGACATGATCGTCGGGATGATGGCGCCGCCGACATTCACCGCCAGCACGGTGCCGGGCCATTGATGCACCAGCGGCACGACATATTGCATGCCGAAAAAGTCGATGACCTCGCCGGATCTGGCGACCTGTCCAGGCAGCACCGTGATGGGAATGTTGAAATAGCTGCCGATCAGCGAGCCGAGCAGCAGCAGCATCGCGGTGCCCGAGCTGACGCCGAGCTTCATGTAGGCGTAGCGCAGGATGCGGAGCTGGATCAGGATGATCAGGACGCCGAAAGCGAGCACCAGGACCGCGAAGAAAACCGGCGTGATCGGCAGATATTGAACCTGGGAATGCATGTCGGAAGCGCTTGGATAGTGGGACCGTGCTGTCCGTGGGATCATTTCACGGAGGCGGCAGGGTGACAAATGGTCATTCGCCGCTTCGTTCCCAAGGGCTGCCATGCTCCGGGCGCCATGGCTCATGACTCAGCACGGATCAGCGTGGCGTGCAGCACGTAGCGCTCCGGGCCCGGTATCAGCGCGTCGAACGGCCAGCAGGTCGACAGCACCAGCTCGGAGTCTTGCGTCACCGGATCAATGCCCGACGCATCGTAACGGACGACCTGCGCGGCATCGGCGCGGTAGCGGAAGGCCTTGCCGTCGCGCCTGACGACGTCGATCTCGTCACCGATCCTGACGTCGCGCAGGAACCGGAAGTGGGTGTCGCGATGCGCGGAGTAGACGGCGATGCCGGGCTGGCCGGGCTCGGCGCTGCCCTCGACATGGCCCGCACCGAAGGCGAGGGCCTGGCCGCTGGAGCCGTCGAGCGCGATGGTGGAGACGCCGAGACGCTTGATCTCGATGCGTGCCACCGGGGCCGTGTCGGCCCAGGACCATGGCTTGACGGGGTGGCCTGTCGCGATGGTCTGGCTGAAGGCGCGGTCGAGCAGCACCTGCGCGACGATCGCCTTGGCGTGGATGAGGGCGCCGTGGCCGAACAGGGCGATGCCGACCAGGGCAATCGCGAGCGGGATGAGGAAGCGGGGCATGAACTCTCCATTCGTCATTGCGAGCGAAGCGAAGCAATCCAGAATCTTCGTCTGGCCCTGGATTGCCTCGTCGCTTCGCTCCTCGCAATGACGGCGCGTATTAGTTGCTCGCCCGCCGCCGTATGGCGACGAGCCAGATCAATTCGAGCATCAGGATCCCCAACCCGAGCAGCATGCTGAGCTCGGCATCGGTGGCCGTCTTCGGCAAGGTGATCGTCGCAGGCGTCGCCGGCACCACCGGCCGCTTCAGCGCGGCAAGCTGGACGTCGCTGTCTGTCTCCGCGCGGCGGTCCTTCTGCATCATGGGCATCCGGCCGCGCTCGCCGAACACCTTCTCGAAATCCCAGCCGGCCGGCAGGTTGATCGGCAGCTCTGCCAGTCTCAGCGGCTCGCCGTCGGGGCGTCGTGGCGTCTTGTCGACCGCGACGAGGCTGGTCAGGCGCGTCACCAGTTGATGCTCCAGCGCGAGCTTCAGAGTGGCGCCGTCGGCTTCTTCCGGCGTCATCTGCCGCATCGTCTTCGCCACCTCGGCATCGCCGATCTTGCGCCGCGCCCATAGCTTCGACAGGCCCTTGCCCTCGGCCGCGCCGGACAGCGGCAGCGTGATGGTCCAGGGCTGGTCGCCGATGCGGCCCTTGATCTGCAGCGAGCCCGCCAGCCGATCGAGCTTGGCGGCCAGCACCAGCGGCTCGTTGCGATAGACGTCGGGGAGGACAGCGGGCGTCAGATCCGCCGAGGCTTCCGAGAAATTCGCGCTGAGCCCGGTCACGACAGGGTTTTCCAGCTTGGCGAACAGGTCGCGCATGCGCTCCTCGACCTGCTCGACCGAGCCGATATGGGTGAAGGCGCCGCGGCCGAGCTCGGCGGCCCGCGTCATCAGGTAGGTGTTCGGCGCCGAGCCGATGCCGACCATGAAGATGCGCGAGCGGCCGCGCATCGCGGTGATGGTCTCGAACAGCTGCTGCTCGTTGCCGATGGCGCCGTCGGTCAGGAACACGACCTGGCGCACGCGATCGGAGTCGCTGCCGTCGTCGGTGAGCGCGGCACGCATCGCCGGCACCATCTCGGTGCCGCCGCGCGCGTCCAGCGCGCTGACGAAGCTGGTCGCGCTGCCGACATGCTCGGAATCGGCAGGCACCGAGGACGGAAACAGCACCGTCATGGTGTCGTCGAAGCGGATCACGTTGAAGCGGTCGCCCGGCTGCAGCCGGCCCAGCGCATAGAGCAGGCTGGCCTTGGCCTGGCGGATCGAGGTGCCGCCCATCGAGCCGGAATTGTCGATCACGAAGATCACGTCGCGCGGCTGCGGCCGCTGCGCGGTCGCCGCCACGGCGGGCGGTGTGACGAAGGCGAGCAGATAGTCGGCATCGCCGACCTGCTCGTGAAACAGCCCGACCGAGGGCGCTGTCGTAGCAGCCGGCTTCCAGGTCAGCTCGAAGTCGCGATCGGCCGGCACCACGCCTTCGGCCAGGGTGACAACGCGCGTCCGCGCATCCGGGCTGTCGATGGTTACCTGGTGATGGTGGCTCTTCACCTCGCCGAGCGCGAAGCCCGCCTGCAGCCGCACCGTGATCCGGGTCGGATTGACCGGATCATGCTTGGCCGGGTCGAGCACCTCGGGCGAGATGCGGTCGCGGTCCGGCACGGGGTCGTTGCCTGCGGCGCCCCAGCCGTTGCTGTCAGGGCGCAGCTCGACGCTCTGCACGATCGGCGCGGGATTGTAGCGCGGCGCGACCACCAGCGGCACCCGCAGCGAGAACTCGCCGGCCGCCTGCGCCACCGGCTGCTGATACTCGATCTGCACCAGAACGGTCTCGCCCGGACCGATATTGGCGAGCGAGGTGGTGAAGATGTTCGGCCGCTCCTGCTCGGTCAGCGCCGCGGTCTTGCCGTCGCGCTTGGCCTGCTCATAGATGACCTTGGCCTGCTCGCGCGGCTTGATGTCGCCGACCACGACGCGATCGCCGACGATCATCTTCAGCGTGTCGACTGCGCTGTCCGGCGGCAGCGGATAGACATAGACCGCCTCCATCCATTGCGAGCTCGTGTTCTTGAACAGCTGAGTCACGCGCGCCCGCGCCGTCGGGCCGGACACGACGATGTCGACGTCGATGCCGAGCCGCGGCGCCTCGGCATAACCGGTGTCGGTCTTGAACAGCAGCGCGCCGGAGCGCGCGTCGCCCGGCTTGGTCAGCGGCGCCAGCGGTCCTTCCGACGACCAGCCCGGCGTGACGCTGAGGAAGAGTGCCGTGAAGCCCACCAGCAGCACGGCGGCGGCCTGCAGCAGCAGGAACAGCAGCATGGTCACGATGAAGGACCGGACCGGGTGGGCGCTGCTTCTGATATCGTGGTCGATCGTCTCGCTCATCAGTGGCTCCGCAACGAACAATTTCGGCCTGCCGAGACTGAGCGCGGCGCGCTGATATCGCGAGCGGAATGGTCGGTCTTGTTCGGGCACGGTCCGCCCCGGTGCGTCCGCCGGCCACCCGGGGCGGACGCTGTTGTACGGGTTTGTGCTGATTTGTCCGTCTGCTAAAAGGACGCGCGGCACACGGCAGGGGACAGGATGTCGATACCGGACAATGAGCTTTCCGACGAGCAGAGCCGGCAGGTCGCGGAGACGATCCGCGAGGAGATCGCGCGGCGCCGGATGTCGCGGCAGGCGCTGGCGGAGCAGGCCAAGCTGAGCCTGTCGACCCTGGAAAAGGCGCTCGGCGGCCGCCGCCCGTTCACGCTCGCGACCATCGTCCGGCTGGAGCAGGCCCTCGGCATGTCCCTGCGCAAGCCCGTGGGCGCGCCGGCCGTGCCGCCCGCTGCGAGCGGCGGCGTCGCGCCGGACAGTCTCGGCTCCTATTCGCGGCGGGCGGTGGAATGGATCGAGGGCACCTATGTCACCGTGCGTCCGTCGTTCGGCGACAGGGAGGCGATCTACGCCTATCGCACCGACATCGCCTGGGACGACGCGGCCTCGTCGCTGGTGTTTCGCGAAGGCGCGCGGCTCGATGCGGCCTTCACGCAGTTCGGCGAGGTCGCCGTGCCCAACCAGTCCGGCTTCGTCTATCTCGTCACCAACCGCCACGGCCAGCACCGCCTGATCACGGTGTCGCGGCCAACCATCACCGGCGAGATGTACGGCATCATCACGACGCTCTTGGCGGGCCGCGGCTCGCTCTTGACGCCGATCGCCGCGCCGATCGCGCTGCTGCCGCTGCGCAATGTCGATGAGCCGAGCTTCGGCCGGCTCGGTGGGGATGATCGACATTATCAGTTCTATCGCGAGCATCTGCGCAAGACGGTGGAGGAGCCGTTCGCAATGTTCGTGCACGGCGTGGCGTGAGTTCGTAGCCAGTAGTAGTCCGTAGGGTGGGCAAAGGCGCGCCCCAATGCGCATTGTATGCCGTGCTCCATCGCGCGCCGTGCCCACCATTTGCTCCGAGCGCGTGGATCGATGGTGGGCACGCGACCGCCCTGCGGTCGGCCGCTTTGCCCACCCTACGATACTGCCTCAACAAACACCGCTGTCACGCCGGGATCGATAACCCCAGGGAGCAATGTGAGGCACGCGCGTCGTTGGCATTTCGCATCTCACATCCGCCGAAGCGTGATGGTGTGGACGGCCCCCTACGGCATCAGTTGTGCCAGAATGAGGTTGTCGAAGTCTCATACTTGGGAGCCGTCCGTGAGCCAGATTATCCGCATTGGGCTGGATACGTCGAAGTATATTTTTCAACTGCATGGGGTGGATGGATCGGAGCGTGTGGTGTTGCGCAAGCGGCTCACGCGCAAGGTGATGCTGGATTTCTTTGCCAAATTGCCGCCGACGGTGGTGGTGATGGAAGCGTGCGGGGCCGCGCACCACCTGGCGCGCGAGCTTGGCAAGCTGGGTCACACGGCCAAGCTGATCGCGCCGCAGTTGGTGAAGCCCTATGTCGAGCGCAACAAGAACGACGGGCGAGACGCAGAGGGGCTGTGCGAGGCATCGAGCCGGCCGCGGATGCGTTATGTGCCGGTCAAGACGGCGGAGCAGCAGGCCGCCTTGATGCTGCTGGGCATCCGTGAGCAGCTGGTGACCCGTCGCACCCAGCTGAGCAACATGATCCGTGGTTACGCGGCTGAGTTCGGTTTGACCGAGGCCAGAGGGCTCGACAAGCTCGCCTCGTTGCTGACCAGGATCGAACAGGATGACAGCGTACCGGAGATGGCGCGTGAGCTGTTTGCGATGCAGGCTCGTGAATACGCCTGGGTGCAGGAGGAATTGAAGACGATCGAGGCCAAGCTTCTGGCTTGGCACCGCGCCAATGCCATGAGCCGGCGTCTGGCACAGATCCCGGGAGTGGGCCCGGTCACCGCCGCAGCGCTGGTGATGAAGGCGCCAGATCCGCACGCCTTTCGTTCTGGCCGGCTGTTCGCAGCCTGGATGGGCCTCACGCCGAGGGACCATTCGACCGGCGGAAAGACCCGGCTCGGCAAGATCACGCGCGCCGGTGACGAGCGATTGCGCCAGCTGCTCGTGGTGGGCGCGACCTCGGTCATCAAAGTGGCAAAGGCGAAGGGGCAAGGGCCGGGCTGGCTCATTGAGCTGTTGAAGCGCAAATCGGCCAAGCTTGCCGCGGTGGCGCTCGCCAACAAGATCGCCCGCATCGCGTGGAAGCTGATGACCACGGGAGAGACCTTTGATGGCGCACGACTGGCTGGCCTGGCGAAGGCCCCCGTAGCGGCCGCCGCGTAACAAACAAAAGGATTCGGCCGACCGGAGGGCGATCCCACCGGCCGAACCGGAGCTGCAAGAGCAGAGGAGATGGTGCGATCGATCGAACCGAGATGCGGGCAAATCCGTGGGACCCATTGGCCGAACAAGGTCGCTGGCGTGTTTGGAACCCGTGTCGCGGAAACCATCTTGGCCAGCGGCCCAACAGGCCACATCCAAAGGCCGGACATATGGATGCAAGCGATCCGATCGAACCTCAACACCGCTCTTGTGCCACGGGGGCCGTCCACATATGGGTCCCGGATCGGCGCCGCGCCGCGCTTTCGCGCGCCACGGCTTGTCCGGGACGACGGGGAGAGAGCAGATTCACGTCTCAAACAGCCGGGTCGCATCTATCAAAAGGTTCGTATCAAGCAGCAAGGTCAAACCGATCAGAAGGGCATGATGCCGCATTCTCGCGGCACATGATGCCCGAGGTCTGCGATCATCGAGTCCCTCGCGAGAATGCAGAGGGCGCAGGGAATGCCGGGTGAAGGCCTCACCCATGGCCCGCCTGCGAAAAAAATGCAGGCGGCAGGTACCACAGGTGGTGCCGATCAACCGGCATTCCCTGCGCGACGGTCTTCACGCTTATACGCAGTCTCCCTGGTGCGCCGGGCTTGTTGGCCACCATGCGCGACAATGCGCTCACGCGCACCACCGCGGGACACCAGCATCGGGGTGTCAGGACGCTGCGACTTCACGTCCGCAGCCCTGCCGTTCGTCGGCGCATCCGAAGACACGCTGCGGCAAGACGCGGCCATCGCTCCCCGCCTCGCGTGTCGTGACGATCGCGCGCAACGCCCCTTGTGTTCAGAAAGTCTGTCAGAATATGCGAACGGGCGGTTCTCGCAAAACCGCCCGTCGCTGGATCTGAGCCCGTAACGCCCCAAACGCAGCAGAGCCTGTTTCAGAGCGAGGGACAGCTCCGGTGATCTTCCTCAACCCGAACAGTTGCAAGGGCCTCGAGCCCATACAAGGCAAGGAAGGGAGTGGATGATGACACAAATCGCAAACGGTGTCGCTGGCATCGATGTGGCCAAGGACAAGGTGGACGGCTGCATTCGCAGCCTCGGACTACGGCAGACGTTCCCGAGCACTCCGCACGGGCACCGCCAGCTGTTGACCTTGCTTCGCAAGCACAAGGTGAACAAGGCCGTCATGGAGGCCAGCGGCGGTTATGAGCGCGAGTGGGCCAAGGTGTTGCGCCAGGCCGGGATAGAGGTGCGGATCGTCGATCCCAAGCGGGTTCGCAACTTTGCCCTATCGGCCGGTCGACTGGCGAAGAACGACACGATCGATGCGGAGATGATCGCCTGGTTCGCCGAGACGTTCAACGACGCACCGAGCCAGACCTACGATGCTGCCCGCGAGGAACTGGCGGGACTGGTGAAAGCACGCAAGAACCTGATGGATCTGAAAACCCGTCTGCAGAACCAGAACGAACATGTCGTGCCGGGATTGGCGCAGAAGGCCCATTCCCAGGTGTTGAAGACGCTCGCTGCACAGATTGCGAAGCTCGAGGCTGCGATCTCGGCCAAGGTCAAGGCCACACCGGAGTTTGCCAAGCGCGCCGAGATCATCGAAACTGTGCCAGGGCTTGCCGGCACGACCTCCGCGATCCTCATTGCAGGAGCGCCGGAGCTCGGCAAGGTGAGCGACGAGATCGCCGCCGCCCTGATCGGGGTCGCTCCTTACGACGATGACAGCGGCAAGCGCCGAGGCGAGCGCCACATCAAGGGGGGCCGGCGCTGGGTGAGAAACGGCCTGTTTCTTCCCTGCCTCGGCGCAGCGACCCAGCATAATCCGGTGCTCAAGGCCTACTATGAGCGCCTCACCGCCAAGGGCAAGGAGCCGAAAGTTGCGCTCATCGCCTGCATGCGCAAGCTGATCATCATCCTCAACACGATGATCGCCCGCGGTGAGAAGTGGAATCCTAAGCCACCACGCGTTGCGGTGAACTGATCGAGCGCCATGCCGCGCTCGGTCCACGACCGAGCGCATGCCAAGCCAACAGGACGGCGAGCGGACGGGGTCAAGGCCTTCAGCCGCCGAAGGCGGGGGCGCGTCTCGCGCCAGCCTTGAGGCCGGCCGCTCGCCGGCCTACCTCAACAGCACAGTTGCTCCGCAGTGAGGCGGGATGGGCGGATACAATCATGTATTCGGAAAAATCGCAAGAGATTTATTTTTTCCGGAAGCGAATGGCTTCTGTCTCAGCCTTCATAAACTCTATCGCGGCGACATCCATCGCCGGTAGCCGCGCGGTGACAATGATTGCGCCCTCTCCCCTTGTGGGAGAGGGCTACGCTGAAACCAACTCCAGACCCACTCGGGTGAGGGGTTCGTGCCACACGCTAAGCTCCCAGTTCGTGGCAACCCCTCACCCGGCTGCGATGCTTCGCATCTCCGCCACCCTCTCCCACAAGGGGAGAGGGTGCACCGAATTTTGCCGCGCCGGCTCCCTCGATGTCTCTATCGCGGCGACATCCTCCGCCGGTGGCCGAGCGGTGACAATGATTGCGCCCTCTCCCCTTGTGGGAGAGGGCTACGCTGAAACCAACTCCAGACCCACTCGGGTGAGGGGTTCGTGCCACACGCTAAGCTCCCAGTTCGTGGCAACCCCTCACCCGGCTGCGATGCTTCGCATCTCCGCCACCCTCTCCCACAAGGGGAGAGGGTGCACCGAATTTTGCCGCGCCGGCTCCCTCGATGTCTCTATCGCGGCGACATCCTCCGCCGGTGGCAGAGCGGTGACAATGATTGCGCCCTCTCCCCTTGTGGGAGAGGGCTACGCTGAAACCAACTCCAGACCCGCTCGGGTGAGGGGTTCGTGCCACACGCTAAGCTCCCAGTCCGTGGCAACCCCTCACCCGGCTGCGATGCTTCGCATCTCCGCCACCCTCTCCCACAAGGGGAGAGGGTGCACCGAATTTGCCGCGCCAGCTCGCTCGACGTCTCCCGCCACATCGACTCCCATCGCTACGCGATTGTTGTGAGGGATAGGGCGCACCGCGCGCGCCGTAGGTCGTGTGGCTCAAGCGACACGCGAGGAGACAACCTCGCCTGCTTCTACCCCCCGACTTCCGCGCTGATGATGTCGCCGAACAGGTCCCATTTGCCGCCCTTGAACTGCATCATCTTGAGCTGCTCGATCGGGGCGAAGTCATTGGGGCCGGTGTTGACCTTGATGCCGGGGATCAGCGTGTCCGGCGCGAAATCCTTCAGGCTGGCGGCCTGCTTCATGACGTTCTCGCGGGTGAGATTGTCGCCGCACTGCTTCAGGGCCTGCACCATGGTCTGGGCCGCGGCATAGCCATAGGCGAGGTTGGTGTCGGAGATGTTGGCGCCCGGCATGTACTTGTCGATGAAGGCCATGAACTTCTTCATGCCCTCGTCGTCCTTCCACTGCGGATCCGACGGGTCCTTGAGATAGCTGGCGGAGACCACGCCCTCTGAGGCCTCGAAGCCGGCAGGCTTCATCACCGCGCCGATCGAGATCGAGACGTCGGTCATCACGTGCATCGGCTTCCATTCCAGCTCGGCGATCTTCTTGATCGCCTGCGCCGCGAATTTCGGCGTCGAGATGTTGACGAACACGTCGGCGCCGGTGCCCTTGAGCTTGACGATGTGGGAGTCGATCGACGGCTCGGTGGTCTCGTAGCTCTCCTCGGCGACGATCAGGGTCTTGGCCTTGTCGCCGAGCACCTCCTTGATGCCGAGGACGTAGTCCTTGCCGAAATCGTCATTGGCGTAAAAGATCGCGATCTTCGCGTTAGGCTTCTCCTTGAGGATGTACTTGGCAAAGATCCGCGCCTCGACGCGGTAGCTGGGCTGGAAGCCCATGGTCCAGGGGAATTCCTTCGGGTCGTTCCACTTGCTGGCGCCGGTGGCGAGGAACAGCTGCGGGATCTTCTTGGCGTTGTGATATTTCTGCACGGCGGTCTGCGTCGGCGTGCCCAGCGCATTGAACACCAGAAACACCTCGTCGCTCTCGATCAGCTTGCGCACCTGCTCGACCGTCTTCGGCGGGCTGTAGCCGTCGTCATAGGAGATGAAGTTGATCCTGCGGCCGTTGATGCCACCCTGATCGTTGATCATCTTGAAATAGGCTTCCTCGGTCTTGCCGATGATGCCGTAGGCCGAGGCCGGGCCGCTATAGGCTTCGACATTGCCGATCCTGATCTCGGTATCGGTGGCGCCGGTGTCGTATTTCTTTTGTGCTGATGCGCTCTGGCTCGCCAGCACGGAGAGGGCGGCTGCGGCCGCAAACGAGAGCAAAGTCCTGACAGTTGTCGGCGACATTCCCTGGGTTTCCTCTGGTTGGTCCTGCGATTTCTTTTTTTCTTTGTGGCCGATGACAGCGTCCGCGTGCGCCTCTCGCCGTGATCACGACGCCCGCGGTAAAGCAGGAGCGATTGTGGATGGCTGCCGGTCAGAAACGAGTGGGCAGATGTGTGCGATGCACTGTCTTGCGTTCAGGCGCTGTTGCCGGGAACGGCGGGGAATGTCGCGCGGGAGCGCAGGTGATTTTGGCTGCCAGCCACTCGACGCAAGTTGATACCGCCGCTTCCGGCGCATCTTGGCCAAAGCACGAACCAGAGCTCCGGCAACGATGACGAAAAGCCCGTTCTACACGGCCGAGCACGAGGCGTTTCGCGACGTCGTCAGGCGCTTCGTCGACAAGAAGATCGCGCCGTTTGCTAGCGCCTGGGATGAGGCCGGCGAATTTCCGCGCGCGCTCTACGTCGAGGCGGCCGAGATCGGACTGCTCGGGCTCGGCTTCCCGGAACAGTTCGGCGGCGTGCCGGCCGATCAGTTCATGAAGATCGTCGCCTCGCAGGAGCTGGCGCGGGCAGGCTGTGGCGGCGTCAGCGCCAGCCTGATGAGCCATACGATCGGCGCGCCTCCGATCGCACGCGCCGCGCGGCCGGAGCTGAGGGCGCGGGTGCTGCCGGAGATTCTTGCGGGGCGGAAGATCTCGGCGCTCGCCATCACCGAGCCGAGCGGCGGCTCGGATGTCGCAAATCTCAGGACCAAGGCGATCCGCGATGGCGATGCCTATGTCGTCAGCGGCGAGAAGACCTTCATCACCTCCGGCATGCGCGCCGACTACATCACGGTTGCCGTGCGCACCGGCGGGCCGGGCGCGTCCGGCGTCAGCCTGCTGCTCATTCCCGGCGACACGCCGGGCTTGACGCGCACGAAGCTCGACAAGATGGGCTGGTGGGCGTCGGACACCGCGACCTTGCATTTCGACAACTGCCGTGTGCCGGCCGAGAATCTGATCGGCGAGGAGGGCCAGGGCTTCAAGCTGATCATGCACAATTTCAACAGCGAGCGGATGGGCATGGCGGCGGGCTGCACAGCGTTCGCCCGCGTCTGCCTGGAGGATGCGATCGCCTATGCGAAAGAGCGGCAGACGTTCGGCAAGCCACTGGCGCAGCACCAGGTCATCAGGCACAAGCTGGTCGACATGGCGCAGCGCGTCGCGGCGTCGCAGGCGATGCTGGAAATGCTGGCGTGGCGGCTCGAACAGGGCGACAATCCGGTCGCCGAGATCTGCATGATGAAGAACCAGGCGACGCAGACGATGGCCTATTGTGCCTCCGAGGCGGTGCAGATTTTTGGTGGCGCGGGCTTCATGCGCGGCATCCGCGTCGAGCGCATCTATCGCGAGGTCAAGGTCAACGCGATCGGCGGCGGCACCGAGGAGATCATGAAGGATCTGGCCAGCCGGCAGATGGGATTGTGACGCGTACTTTCTCCGTTCGTCATGCCCGGGCTTGATCCGCCTGCGGGGCCAAAACCCCTTCGGTGCGGCGAAGGCCCGGGCATCCACGCTGTCCGCCACACATGAACAACGACGTGGATGGCCGGGACAAGCCCGGCCATGACGTCAAAAAAAATACGACAGGAGCTCGAGGAAGAATGCTCTTCACCGCCGACCACGACGAACCGCGCCGCATCCTGCAGAAGTTCATCGCTGCCGAGATCAATCCCCATGTCGACGAATGGGAGGAGGCCGGCATCTTCCCCGCGCATGAGCTGTTCAAGAAGCTCGGCAGTCTCGGCTTTCTTGGCCTCAACAAGCCGGTCGAGTTCGGCGGCCAGGGGCTGGACTATTCCTACGCGCTGATGATGGCGGAGGAGCTCGGCGCGATCAATTGCGGCGCGATCCCGATGGCGATCGGGGTGCAGACCGATATGGCCACCCCGGCGCTGGCGCGGTTCGGCTCCGACGAGGTGCGCAAGGAGTTCCTGGCGCCGGCGATCGCCGGCGACTACGTCGCCTGCATCGGCGTCTCCGAGCCCGGCGCCGGCTCCGACGTCGCCTCGATCAAGACCCAGGCGCGTGGCGATGGCGACGACTACGTCATCAACGGCGGCAAGATGTGGATCACCAACGGCACCCAGGCGGATTTCATCTGCCTGCTCGCCAACACCGGCGACGGTCCGGTCCATCGCAACAAGTCGCTGATCTGCGTGCCGATGAAGAGCAAGGGCGTGCAGGTCGCGCGCAAGCTCGACAAGATGGGCATGCGTTCGTCGGATACCGCGCAGATCTTCTTCGACAATGTCCGGGTGCCCAAGCGCAACCGCATCGGCGAGGAGGGCCAGGGTTTTACTTATCAGATGATGCAGTTCCAGGAGGAGCGGCTGTGGGCCGGCGCTGCCTGCCTGAAGGCGCACGAAGCCATCATCAATGCGACGATCGAGTACACCCGCAACCGCAAGGCGTTCGGCCGCTCGATCCTCGACAACCAGGTCGTCCACTTCAAGCTGGCGGAGATGCAGACCGAGGTCGAGCTGTTGCGCGCGCTGACCTATCAGGCCGCCGAGGCGCTGGTCGCAGGCGAGGATGTCACCCGGCTGGCGACCATGGTGAAGCTCAAGACCGGCCGGCTCGGCCGCGAGCTCACCGATGCCTGCCTGCAATATTGGGGCGGCATGGGCTTCATGAACGAGACGCCGGTCAGCCGCGCCTATCGCGATTCGCGGCTGAGCTCGATCGGCGGCGGCGCCGACGAGGTGATGCTGACGATCCTGTGCAAGATGATGGGCACGTTGCCGGGCAGCGGCAAAGCGGGGAACGCCTGATGATCACGCTGTATCATTGCGACGGCGCCCGCTCGTTCCGCCCGCTGTGGATGCTGGAGGAGCTGAGGATTGACTACGAGTTGAAGATGCTGCCGTTCCCGCCGCGGGTGTTCGCCAAGGAGTATCTGGCGATCAATCCGCTCGGGACGATCCCGTATCTGATCGACGGCGAGACGAAGATGACCGAGTCCTCCGGCATCTGCCACTACCTCGGCGCCAAACATGGCCCGACGCCGCTGATGGTCGGGCTCGAGGAGAGGGACTACGGCGCGTTCCTGAACTGGATGTACTTCTCCGACGCGACGCTGACGTTCCCGCAAACGCTGGTATTGCGATACACTCAGCTCGAGCCGGAGGAGCGGCGCTCGCCGCAGGTCGCGACCGATTATGCCAAGTGGTTCCTGGGGCGGCTGCGCGCCGTGGAGGCAGCGACCGCCAATGCCGAGTTCTTGTGCGCCGGCCGTTTCACCGCCGCCGACATCGTGATCGGCTATGCGTTGCGGCTGGCCGACACGCTGGGACTCTCCAAGGATTTCGGCCCGAATGTGGCGGCGTATTGGGCGCGGCTGCAGCAGCGCGCGGGCTACCAGCGGGCCCTGGCGGCTGAGCGGCGTGCGGGTGCGGAGCAGGGCATCAAGCCACGCGCCAGACCGTGAGCTTTGGGCACGTCATTCCGGGGCGACGCGCAGCGTCGAACCCGGAATCTCGAGATTCCGGGTCTGGTCCTTCGGACCATCCCGGAATGACGATCATCTCGACGTTCTGAGGATTAACCGCGACAAAAATCGCCAGCCATCGCCGATGACAGCGGCGCGAATTGCGCTATGGTCCTCCTCCAATGAAGCGGCCGACAGAGCCGCGCCTCAGGAGGAATGCCATGGATGTGACCCGCCGGGACTCCGGCCATCTCATGCTGATCACGCCCGAGCGCGTCTTCTACGCCGGGCTGCTCGGCCGTCCCCGCCAGCGCTGCTCGGGTGCGTTCCATATCTATGTCGCGCTCACCGGCAGTCTGCGGCTGCTGCTAGAGCCCGGCGAGCAGCAGCATGGCGAGCTGCTGCTCGTGCCGCCCAACAGGCAGCATACGATCGAGAGCGACTACCGTACCGTCATCGTCGTCACCATCGAGCCGGAGAGCGTGCCGATCGGCACGCTGGACCGCTTTGCCAACCGTATCACGCGCGACGCGGAGGCCTATGCCTGCCGCATCCGCGCCGCCTATGAGGAATTGGTGCAGCGGCCGCTCAGCGGCGACGTCACCAGCGCCATCTTCGACCGGCTCTGCTTCGGCGAGGTGCTGCTGCAGCGGACGCTCGATCCGCGCGTGGTCAGGGCGATCGCGCTGATCAACCGGTTCTCAGGCGAGCCCGCCACCGCCGAGAGCTGCGCCGCGGCGGTCGGCCTGTCGACCTCGCGCTTCCTGCATCTGTTCAAGGAGGAGACCGACATCTCCTTCCGTTCGTTCCGCGCCTGGAAGCGCGCGCGGCATCTGCTCAACTACGCCAACCAGGATCTCAACCTCGCGCATCTCGCGCAGGACATCGGCTATCCCGACTCGACGCATTTCAGCCATTCGATCCGCCGCTTCTACGGCCTGAAGCCGCGCGCGATCTTCTCCGGCTCGCGCGATCTGGCGATCTATCGCGCGGGTGCAGACGCCTTGACCTGATCGGGCTTGGCCTGATCCGACGTCCCGGCGCGCCGTGTGAACGCGGCGCGCAGCGGGAGCTTGGCCAGTTCGAGCACGATCAGCGTCGCGATCCCCGCTCCGACGGTCAATGCGAGATCATCCGCATGAAGCGGCCCGAAGCGGAACAGCGCCGCCGCCACGGGCCATGCCAGGCTGGTCGCGAGCACGGCGACGACGATGGCGATCACCAGCAGCAGCACCCGGTTGGGGCGCGTGAAGGCGTCGCGCAGCGAGCTGGAGAAGGAGCGGTTGACGAAGACGAGGCTGACGATCACGAACACCAGCGCAAAGAACACCAGCGCGCGGATCTCGTCGTCGGGCATGCCGACCCGGCTTGCCATCAGCAGAATGCCGCCCGTCGTCAGCAGCGCCAGGACGCCCTGAAACGCTCCCCACAGCACGAGCGTGCGCGGCAGCAACGGCTCCTGCGGATCACGCGGCGGCCGCTGCATGACGTCGTGCTCCTCGATTTCGGCCTCGAACACCAGCGAGCACACCGGATCGATGATCATTTCGAGGAATGCGATGTGCACGGGGCCGAGCAGCAGCGGCAGCCCGGTGACGAGCGGCAGCAGCGCCAGCCCGGCAATGGGAAAATGGACGGCGAGGATGAAGCACATCGCCTTGCGGAGATTGTCGTAGATCCGCCGCCCGAGCCGGATCGCCTTCACGATCGAGCCGAAATCATCGTCGAGCAGCACGATCGCCGAGGCTTCGCGTGCGACGTCGGTGCCGCGGCCGCCCATGGCGATGCCGATATGCGCTGATTTCAGCGACGGCGCATCGTTGACGCCGTCGCCGGTCATCGCGACGATCTCGCCGTCCGCCTTGAGGGCGTTGACGATGCGCAGCTTCTGCTCCGGCATGATGCGCGCGAAGGCGGTCGGCGTGCGGGTGGCCTGCGCCAATGCCGCGTCGTCGAGCTTGGCGAGTTCCGGGCCGGTGATGACGCGCTCCGGATCGAGCCCGGCCTGTCTCGCGATGGTCGTGGCCGTCGCCGGATAATCACCCGTGATCATGATGATCCGGATGCCGGCCGAGCGGCATTCCGCGACCGCACCGGGGACTTCGGCGCGCAACGGATCGGCGAATCCGGCAAGGCCGCAGAACGTGAAGGCGAAATCCTGCTGCGCATTGGGCAGCTCGGCGTCATCCCAGGCCGCCCGGGCAATGCCGAGGACGCGCAGCCCGTCGGCGGCCAGGGTCTCGACCTGCGCCTGCAGCGCGGCGAGCGCGGAGCCGGTGATGCCGCACAGCCCGGCGATAGCCTCCGGCGCGCCTTTGGCCGCGACCACGACCCCGCTTCCATCGCGACCGGACCACACGTTGGTCATCGCCAGCAGATCCGGACGCAGCCCATAGCGCCGCAGCAGCGCAGCGCCGGTCTCCGCGCCGATCGCCTGCAACGCCCTTTCCATCGGATCGTGTGACTGCGGATCGCAGGCCAGCACCGCGGTGGCGACGAGCTCGTGAAACGGCGGCGTCACGGCGTCCGCGGATGCTGCTGCGGGCCGCAGCATGGCGCCATCGGGCAGCACCAGCCGCGCCACGGTCATCCGGTTCTGGGTTAGCGTGCCCGTCTTGTCGGTGCATAGCACCGTCGCCGCGCCGAGCGACTCGATGGCCGAGGCGCGCCGTGTCAGCACGCGGACCTGCGAGATGCGCCAGGCGCCCATCGCCATGAAAACGGTCAGAACCAGCGGGAATTCCTCGGGGAGCATCGACATGCCCAATGCAATGCCCGCGAGCACGCCGTCGAGCCAGCCGCCGCGATACACCGCGTAGAGCACGACCGTGATGGCCACCACGATCCCTCCGCCGATCGCAAAGGCCGTGACCAGCCGCGTGGTCTGTTGCTGCAGCCGCGGCGTCTCCGTCTCCACCGCGGTCACGGCCTGGCCGATCCGTCCGATCGCGGTGTGCGGCCCGGTGGCGGTCACCTCGGCGAGGCCCGTGCCGCGCACGACGAGGCTGCTGGAGAACACCAGCGGCTGATCGTCGCCGCCTGCGGCGTAAGCCGCGACGGTCTCAGTGCCGGCCGCAGCGCGCTTGCGCACCGCAACCGACTCGCCGGTCAGCAGCGATTCGTCGGTCAGCAGGTCGTCGCATTGCCGCAGCACGGCATCGGCCGCAACGCGGTCGCCCTCGGTGAGCACGATGAGGTCGCCGCGCACCACCTCTCGGCCGGCGATGCGCACCTGCTCGCCGTCGCGGACCACGAGCGCGCGCGGGCTGGAGAGATCGCGCAGCGACTCCAGCACGCGCTCCGTGCGCGCCTCCTGCACGATCGTGATGACGATCGATGCGGAAGCGAACACGCCGAGCATGACCGCCTCGGCCAGATCGCCGAGCAGCAAATAGATGACGGCGCCCGCAACCAGCAGCGCCAGCATCGGCTCCTTCAACACGTCCGTGATGAGACGAAGGATCGAGCGGCTGCGGGTTTGCGGCAGTTCGTTGAAGCCCTCGGCCCGCAGGCGCGCGGCCGCCTCGGCCGCGGTCAAGCCGCCCGGATAGGCGGATGCATTTTGTGACCCGGCTGGCATGGCACCCTCGATGACGGTCGTCCCCACTGCATAGCGCGGCTCGTCACCCCCGGGCTTGAGGCAAAGCAATATCGGCAGCGTTGGTTCCCGTCAGCCAGTCAACGCAAGCAAATAGGCCGCAATATTCTCATGCTGCGGATCATCAGCGCATCTCGTGTTGCGCCTATCCGGTCGAACGAGCCCCATGAGCGACAAAGCGGTCATCACCTGCGCGCTGAACGGCGTGCTCACCGATCCCAGGCAGCATCACGTGCCGGTCACGCCGGAGGAGATGGCGCGCGAGGCGCGCCGCGCCTTTGACGCCGGCGCGTCGATCATGCACATCCATCTGCGTCAGCAGGCCCCTGGCAAGGGACATCTGCCGTCCTGGGAGGTCAGCGTCTCGCGCGAGATCCAGCAGGCGATCCGCGAGGCCTGCCCCGGCGTCGTCATCAATCACACCTCGGGCGTCTCCGGGCCGCACTATCAGGGCGCGCTCGATTGTATCAGAGAAACGCAGCCCGAGATCGCGGCCTGCAACGCAGGCTCGCTGAACTACCTGAAGGTCAAGGCCGACAACAATTGGGCCTGGCCGCCGATGATGTTCGACAACTCGGTCGAGAAAATCTCGGACTATCTTGCTGCGATGAAAGACGCTGGGACGATCCCGGAGTTCGAATGCTTCGACGTCGGCATCGTGCGTTGCGTCGGCATGTACCGGCAGACCGGCATGTACTCCGGGCCGCTGGAGTACAATTTCGTGATGGGCGTTGCCTCCGGCATGCCGGCCGATCCCGAGTTGCTGCCGATCCTGCTCAAGCTGAAGCTGCCGGAGGCGCACTGGCAGGTGACGGCGATCGGCCGCGCCGAAATCTGGCCGCTGCACCAGCGCTGCGCCGAGCTCGGCGGTCATCTGCGCACCGGGCTGGAGGACGCGTTCTATCTCGGCGACGGCACCAAGGTGACCTCGAACGGCCAGTTGATCGAGGCGATCGCCGCCTGCGCGCGGCGCGCGGGACGCGAGATCGCGAGCCCCGCCGAGGCGCGGCAGATGTTCGGCACGATGAATTGACGCGACAGGCTCCGTCATTGCGAGCGCAGCGACGCAATCCAGACATCCGCGTGAGGCCCTGGATTGCTTCGTCGCCTTCGGCTCCTCGCAATGACGTGGATGGGGAAGGAGTAAACCAATGACCAATCTCGACGCCACGGGCGGCGTATCCGGTCCGGGACGCATCGGCCGGGTCGCGATCGGCGATCTCCTGAAGCGCGCGGCGCGGCGCTTTCCGGAGCGGGTCGCGATCACTGATGGCAGTCGCCAGATCACCTTCACCGAGCTGGAGCGCGATGCCAACCGCTTCGCGAACACTCTCGTGGCCAAGGGGCTGAAGCCAGGCGAGAAGATCTCGACCGTCTGCAACAACTCGATCGAGTTCGTCAAAGCGCTGTTCGGCATCCACCGGGCCGGCCTCGTCTGGGTGCCGATCAACACCATGCTCGGCCCGGCTGACATGGACTACATCCTCGGTCATGCCGAGGTCGGCTTCGCCATCATCGATGACAATCTGCATGCCCAGCCGGAGCGGCGCGCGGCGCTGGAAAAGCGCGGCGTTGAGCTGATCGCGGTCGACCTGACGGGCACGGCGAAGGCCGCCGGGCTCGCCAGCCTCAACGACCTCATCCAGGGCCATTCGGACATCGAGCCCGAGATTGAGATCAATGATCGCGATCTGGCGATGATCATCTACACCTCCGGCACGACGTCGCGGCCGAAGGGCGCGATGCATTGCCATCTCGCCGTGGTGATGGCCGTGATGAGCAACTGCATCGAGATGCAGCTGTCGCGCGACGACGGCATCACCGGGCAATTTCCGCTGTTCCACTGTGCCGGCCACGTGCTGCTGCTCAGCTATCTCTCGGTCGGCGGCCGCATGGCGCTGATGCGCGGCTTTGATCCGGTCGCCTGCATGGAGGCGATCGTGCGCGACCGGCTCACCGTGTTCGTCGGTCTGCCGCTGATGTACCAGGCGATCCTCGATCATCCGCGCCGCAAGGAGTTCGATCTCTCGCAGCTGCGGACCTGCCTCTACACGATGGCGCCGATGGGCCGGCCGCTGCTGGAGCGCGCCATCAGGGAGCTGTGCCCGAACTTCGTGCTGACCAGCGGCCAGACCGAGATGTATCCGGCGACGACGATGTCGCGCCCCGAGGTCCAGCTGAATCGTTTCGGCAATTATTGGGGCGAGTCGCTGTTCGTCAACGAGACCGCGATCATGGACGATGCCGGCAACCTGCTGCCGCCAGGCGAGGTCGGCGAGCTCGTGCATCGCGGTCCCAACGTCATGATGGGCTACTACAAGGACCCGAAATCGACCGAGGACGCCCGCAAGTTCGGCTGGCACCACACCGGCGATCTCGCCGTCATCGACAACGGCGAGGTGCTGTTCCTCGATCGCAAGAAGGACATGATCAAGTCCGGCGGCGAGAACGTCGCCTCGGTCAAGATCGAGGAGACGCTGCTGGCGCATCCGGCTGTGCAGAATGCCGCCGTCGTCGGCCTGCCGCATCCGCAATGGGGCGAGGCCGTCTCGGCCTTCGTCAAGCTCAAGCCCGGCGTACAGGCCAGTGAGAATGAGCTGCTCGAGCACTGCCGCAAATCGCTCGGCGGCTTCCAGGTGCCGAAGCTGGTGCGTGTGCTGGAGGAGATGCCGATGACCGCCACCGGCAAGCTGCGCAAGGTCGAGCTGCGCCAGGCCTATGGCGAGCACTTTGCGGCGAAGCGCGCGTGAGCTGCTCCACCAACTCCGCCGTCATTCCGGGATGGCCCGAAGGGCCAGGCCCGGAATCCATAACCGCGATCGTGAGCATGGATTCCGGGCTCGCGCGTCCGCCTTCGCTCTGCGAGCGGCGGCAAACGCGCGCCCCGGAATGACGAACAAACTCAGAGATCGTTGCTTATGGCCACCATCGACAACACCATCTCACCCACCGGCGCAGCCTTCCAGGCCAACCGTGACGGCATGCTCGGGCTGATCGCGCGGATGCGCGATCTGGAAGCGCGGACGCGCAACGCCTCGGCGGCGGCGAAGGATCGCTTCCATCAGCGCGGCCAGCTGCTGCCGCGCGAGCGCGTGGCGCTGGTGCTCGATCCCGGCGCGCCGTTCCTGGAGCTGTCGACGCTTGCCGGCTACATGTTCGACGTGCCGGACGCAGGCAAGAGCGTGCCCGGCGGCGGTGTCGTGGCCGGCATCGGCTTCGTGTCCGGCGTGCGCTGCATGGTCTCTGCCAACGATGCCGGCATCGATGCCGGCGCGCTGCAGCCCTACGGTCTCGACAAGACCTTGCGGGTGCAGGAGCTGGCGCTGGAGAACAAGCTGCCCTACGTGCAACTGGTCGAGAGCGCCGGCGCCAATCTCTTGCGCTACCGCGTCGAGGACTTCGTCCGCGGCGGCAACATCTTTCGCAATCTGGCGCGGCTGTCGGCGGCGGGGCTTCCCGTCGTCACCGTCACGCACGGCTCGTCGACGGCGGGCGGCGCCTATCAGACCGGGCTGTCGGACTACATCGTGATGGTGCGCGGCCGCACCCGCGCCTTCCTGGCCGGACCGCCGCTCCTGAAGGCCGCGACCGGCGAGATCGCGACAGAGGAGGAGCTCGGCGGCGCCGAGATGCACACCTCGATCTCGGGCCTCGGCGACTATCTCGCCGAGGACGACCGCGACGCGCTGCGCATCGCGCGCGAGATCATGGGCAAGCTCAACTGGGATCGCCCGTCGCACGACGTGTCACCGGCCAAGCCGCCGCGCTACGACCAGGAGGAGCTGCTCGGCATCATGCCGCTCGACCATAAGCGCCCGGTCGACATGCGCCAGGTCATTGCCCGCATCGTCGACGACAGCGACTTCGTCGAGATGGCGCCGAACTACGGGCTCGCGACGGTGTGTGGCCATGCCCGCATCGAGGGCCAGGCCATCGGCATCGTCACCAACAACGGCCCGCTCGATCCGGCCGGCGCCAACAAGGCGACGCATTTCATCCAGGCCTGCTGCCAGACCCGCACGCCGATCCTCTATCTCAACAACACCACCGGCTACATGGTCGGCCGGGCCTATGAGGAGGCCGGCATGATCAAGCACGGCTCCAAGATGATCCAGGCGGTGACCTCGGCCACCGTGCCGCAGATCACGATCTATTGCGGCGCCTCGTTCGGCGCCGGCAATTACGGCATGTGTGGGCGCGGCTTCCATCCGCGCTTCTGCTTCTCCTGGCCCAACGCCAAGACGGCGGTGATGGGCGGCGAGCAGGCCGCGGAGACGATGGCGATCGTGACCGAGGCGGCCGCCGTCAGGCGCGGCAAGCCGGTCGAGCGCGAGAAGCTCGACGCGATGAAGGCGCAGATCATCGGCGTGTTCGACAGCCAGATGGATGTGTTCGCGACCTCGGCGCGCGTGCTCGACGATGGCGTGATCGATCCGCGCGACACCCGCGCGGTGCTGTCCGAGGTGCTGGCGATCTGCCGCGAGGCCGAGGCACGCGAGCCGCAGCGCATGCAGTTCTCGGTGGCGCGGCCATGAGC
Source organism: Bradyrhizobium ontarionense (assembly GCF_021088345.1). NCBI lineage: Bacteria > Pseudomonadati > Pseudomonadota > Alphaproteobacteria > Hyphomicrobiales > Nitrobacteraceae > Bradyrhizobium > Bradyrhizobium ontarionense. The sequence continues at coordinate 6,083,847 of NZ_CP088156.1, forward strand.
GGAGAGACGACGGGAATGCAGCGCAGGCCGTTCCACAAGGTGCTGATCGCCAACCGCGGCGAGATTGCGTTGCGGATCATGCGCACCGTGCGCCGGCTTGGTCATGGCGTAGTTGCGGTCTATTCCGACGCCGATCAGGACGCACCGCATGTCCGGCTGGCCGATCAGGCGGTCCGCATCGGCGCGCCGCCACCGGCGCAATCCTATTTGAACATGGCAGCGATCATTGATGCGGCGAAGGCGACCGGCGCGGATGCCGTGCATCCAGGCTATGGCTTCCTCGCCGAGAACGAGGATTTTGCGATAGCCTGCAAGGAAGCGGGCCTCGTCTTCATCGGTCCTTCGCCCGAGGCGATCAAGGCGATGGGCAACAAGGCCGGCGCCAAGGCGATCATGCAAGGCGCCGGCGTGCCCTGCGTGCCCGGCTATCAGGGCGAGGACCAGGGTGACGAGGCGATGATGCGCGAAGCGCGCCGCATCGGCTTTCCCGTCATGATCAAGGCGGTCGCCGGCGGCGGTGGCCGCGGCATGCGGCTGGTGACGGACGCGGACACGTTCGCGGGCCTGCTGCGTAGCGCGCGTTCCGAAGCAGCAGCCGCATTCGGTGACGGCACCGTCATCCTGGAGAAGGCGATCGCCAATCCGCGCCACATCGAGATCCAGGTGTTCGGTGATGTCAATGGCAACGCGGTCCATCTCGGCGAGCGCGACTGCTCGGTGCAGCGGCGGCATCAGAAGCTGATCGAGGAGGCGCCGTCACCGGCAGTCGGGCCCGAGTTGCGCGCGCGCATGGGTGCGGTGGCGGTGCAGGCGGTGAAGGCGCTCGGCTATGAAGGCGCGGGCACGCTGGAATTCCTGCTCGATGGAGACGGCCAGTTCTACTTCATGGAGATGAACACCCGGCTGCAGGTCGAGCACCCGGTCACTGAGGCGCTCACCGGACTCGACCTCGTGGAGTGGCAGTTGCGCGTCGCCGCCGGCGAGCCGCTGCCGCTGCGTCAGGAGGAGATCCGCTTCTCGGGTCATGCGATCGAGGTGCGGCTGTGCTCGGAGGATGCCGAGCATGACTTCATGCCGCAGTCGGGACGAATGGCGCTGTGGCACATGCCGAGCTCGATCCGCGTCGAGCATGCGCTGGACTCCGGCGCGGAGATTCCGCCCTACTACGACTCGATGATCGCCAAGCTGATCAGCCATGGCGCGACCCGGGAGGAGGCGCGGGCGCGGCTGATCGTCGGACTCGCGCAGGCCGCCGCGCTCGGCGTGGCGACCAACCAGGCCTTCCTGATGTCCTGCCTGCGGCATCCGGCCTTCGCAGCGGGGAAGGCAACCACTGCCTTCATCGGCGCGCATCGTGACGAGCTGCGCGCGCCGGCTGTCGATGCAGAGGCCATCGCGCTCGCCGCGCTGCTGCTTTCCATCAGCCACCCGCTTGCGCATCCGGTCCGCAGCGGCCGTTCGTTGTCGGCGGCCTTTGCGACACCGCTCCGGTTTCAGATCGGCGGCGAGGTCCGGGAATGCGAGCTGCTGCGCGAGCGCGACAGATTCTATCGCGTGACCCACGACGGCGCCGACCATCGCTTCGAGATCGCTGCGCTCGAGGGCGATACGCTCCGCGTCCGTCACGCCGACATCACCGAGAGCGCCCGTTTCGTGCGCGATGGCGACTGGCTGTTTGTCCAGTATCGAAGCCAGACGCTGGCGTTGCGCGATCTTACGCTGGCTGCGCCTCAGTCCACGGCCGCTGCCGGCGGCGATGGGAAAGTCCGCGCGGCTCTCAACGGGCGCGTCGTCGCGGTGCTGGTGAAGCCCGGCGATCGCGTCGCGGTGGGACAGCCGGTCGTCACGCTCGAAGCCATGAAGATGGAGCACGTCCACATCGCCGGCATTGCCGGAACGGTGACGACGGTCGAGGTGGCCGACGGCGATCAGGTGGCCACGGGCCGGATCGTGGTGGAGATTGCGGGGTGATCGCTGTGCCGTGGGCTTGTGTTGCGGAGCAGAGCTGTCACGACGTCGGTACAGCCTGCCTGCCTCACGGATGCAATTGCCGTCTCAGCGCGGCGACCAGCCGGGTCGTCTGGAACGGCTTCGACAGCAGCGGCGCTCTGGCAAACTCCTCCGGGCATTGATCGACGGAATATCCGGTCACGGCGACGAAGGGTACGTCGGCCGCGACGAGGGCGCGGGCGATCGGCGCTGAGGTTTCCTGTCCGAGGTTGACGTCGAGCACCGCGAGGTCGCAGGGATGACGCTCCAGCAGATCGAGCGCCTTGGCCACCGTCGGCGCCACGCCGACCACCGCAAAGCCTGCCTCTTCGAGCTCGACGGCCAGGTCGAAGCCGATGATGGGATCGTCCTCGACGATCAGAACGTGAATCTTCTCACCGATGCGCATTGATTCTGGTGCGGCTGAGACGTTGCAGGGGACAGGTCAGATGCCAGTGCAGGCCGGACACCGGGAATAGCACCTCCACCGTTCCATCCAGGCCGGACCGCACCATGTCGGAGATCACTCGGCTGCCGAAGCCGGTATGCGCGGGCGGCGACACCGGCGGTCCGCCGTTTTCCGTCCAGCTCATGTCGAAGAGTTGTCCGTCCGTGCTCCAGCGGATCACGATCTGCCCGTCATCGTTCGACAGCGCACCATACTTGGCGGCGTTGGTCGCGAGCTCGTGGATTGCCATGCCGATCGATTGTGCGGCTTCAGGCGTCAGTTCGATCTGCGGCCCATCGATGGCGATGCGGTTGCTGACGGGATCGCCGAAGGCGCCAAGCTGGGAACGGACGAGGTCGCCGAGCGGAATGAACCGCCAGTCGTTCTGGATCAGGAGATCCTGATTGCCCGCGATCGCCTGCAGCCGTTCCAGGAAGCGGCCGAGGTCGAGCTGCCGGCCATGACGGGTCATCTGCCGCGCAATCGCCTGCACCAGCGACAACAGGTTCTTGCTGCGATGGTTCACCTCGGCGAGCAGGGTGCGCAACTGTTCCCGGGTCTGGCGCTTGTCGGTGATGTCGCGCACGATCTTGGAGGCGCCGATGACGCGGCCGGCAGAATCGCGCACCGGGGAGACCGTGACCGAGACGTCAATCTGCGCGCCATCCTTGCGGATGCGGATCGTCTCGAAATTGTCGACGATCGCGCCGGAGATGACGGTTGCCAGGATGCGATCCTCCTCGGCCTGGCGTTCGGAAGGAATGATCGTCCGGATCGACTGGTTGATCATTTCCGACTCGGAAAAGCCAAAAATTCGTTCGGCGCTCCTGTTCCAGCTCGTGATCGTTCCGTCCAACGTCTTGCTGACGACGCCGTCGGACGACGACGCGACGATGGCCGCGAGCATGGCGGCGCTGCGCTCCGCCTTCTTGGACTGGCTCACATCGCGAACGATGGCCGAGATCCCGATGATCGTGTCGGCCTTGGTGCGGATCGGCGAAAATGTGATGGAGACTTCGATCGGGTGGCCCTGCTTCGTGATCCGGAGCGTCTCGAAGCTTTCGATGGACTCGCCCAGGCTCACCCGCGCTCGAATGGCGCGGGCCTCCTCGCGCAGCTCAGGAGGAACGATGTCGAAAACGGAGGTGCCGATCATCTCGGCGGCGCTATGTCCGAGCATCCGTTCGCAAGCCCGGTTCCAACTGCGGATGACGCCGTCGTTATCCGTGCCGAGGACAGCGTCGGCGGACGAGTCTACAATCGCGGCCAGATAGGCCGTTTCGTCATCGGCGGCGCATTGGACAGGGGAGGCGCCGGGCTTTCCGTGCACGTCGCATGTTCCTTGCTAACAGGACAATAGAGAGGACGCCGTGAACAAGATTAGCGACTTGTTCGTGTACGAATGCAAGGGTCATCTCCTTCGCATGTTTCTTATTGGTTATTTCCGGCGACGAGGAGCAGGCAGAGCCGTCGAACGACCGGGATGTGCTCCACCGGGATCGTGCCACGCGCTCCAGCCTCCGGGGCGAGCACAGCAAACGTGGATCGCGGATTTTTGTTCCGCGCCTTCAGGCTGACAAGCTGTGCGTTGACGGCTCTCCGGCCGTCCTGCTGGTGGCCGCCCGGTCCATTGGTAAACGTCGGGAGCGAACAGCGCGCAGAGCTCTGGAGCGCGCGCGGCGTACCCGATTACTTTCGCAGACTGAGAATGTAAGTCGCGAGGTCGGCGGCGTCGGCCGGACCGAGCGGGTTGTTGGCCATGGTCGCATGCGGAAGCAGGAGGAACTTGGTCAGCATGTCCATGGTCAGGCTTTCCTTGGCCGCAATTGCGACGAAGGGCCTGGCGCGCCGGAACTTGGTCGGCTGGGCGCCCACGGCGTGGCACTCGGCGCACCAGCGCTCAGCGAGCTGCCGGCCGTGGTCGAGGTCCTCGGCCGCAGCGGGGGCCGCCATCAGGATCAGCAGCACGACCGAAAAGGCGATTGCACGCGGCAAGGGCTGCACTCCTCACAGCGGCTGGTCGTCGTCAGTCGACGGCTGGTCCTGCAGCGAGACGATGTCGCCGCCACCGAATTCGTCCTCCGGCGGCGGGTAGACCCACATGTGGTCCCGCACATCCCTGACGCCCGGTACGCTCTTGGCCGCGACGATCGCTGTGGCGCGCTCGCTTTCATGGCGCACGGCGCCGGTCAGATGCGCGATGCCGTTGCGGACGACGACGTTGAAGCGGCAGTGCTTGCAGGCGGCCTGGTCGAGGGCGTCGAGAATGGCGCTGCGGAGCCCGTCATCGTCGGGGGTAGGGCCGGGCACGGCAGTCGCGAGATCGGCCAGCGTCTGGACGAAGTCCGTATGCGTCACTATCCCGGTCAGTCGCTCGCCGCTCACGACCGGCAGGCGCTTGATGCTGTGCTTCTCCATGGTCTCGACGATCTCGGCAAGGCCGGCATCGGCGCTGACGGCGACTGCAGGCTGGCTCATGATGTCGCCGACGGTGCGACCGTGCGAATGGACGAAGTCGGCACCGATGCGGCCGCGTCCGACCAGGAGATCGAGCCAGCGGCCCCGCTTGCGCTCGGTGCCGAGCTCGGCCCGGCGCAGGAAGTCGCCGTCGGTGACCATGCCGACCAGCGTGCCCGAGGCGTCGACCACCGGCAGCCCGCCGATATGATTGCGCAGCATGATCCGGGCGGCCTCGGCAACAGGTGTTCCCGGCGTCACCGTGATCACTGATCTGGTCATGATTTGATGAGCGCGCATGTCGTGGTCTCGAAGTCGCTGCGGTCGCAATCTATAAATAATAGCCGCGTCACGCCGCGCGCGCTTGACCAGGATCAACGCCCGGCCCGGCGTCCGGCGGACCTAAACGATCCGCGAGGTCTTGTTGCCCCAATAGCGGTCACGCAGCAGCCGCTTGTACAGCTTGCCGGTCGGCAGCCGCGGCAGCTCCTTCTCGAAGTCGATCGAGCGCGGCACCTTCTGCCGTGACAGCGATTGCCGGCAGAAGGCGATCAGCTCCTCCTCGAGCTCGGACCCGGGGATGATGCCCGGCAGCGGCTGGATCACCGCCTTCACCTCCTCGCCGAGGTCTGGATTGGGCACGCCGAACACGGCGGCGTCGGCCACCTTCGGATGCGTGATCAGCAGGTTCTCGCACTCCTGCGGATAGATGTTCACGCCGCCGGAGATGATCATGAAGGTGGCGCGGTCGGTGAGATGGAGATAGCCGTCGGCATCGACATAGCCGACGTCGCCGACCGTGCTCATCGTGCCGTCGGCCGATCGCGCCTCCCTGGTGCGCTCGGGATCGTTGAAATATTCGAACGGCGATCCGGTCTTGAACCACACCGTGCCGGCGGTGCCTCGCGGGCACGGCTGCATGGTGTCATCGAGAATGTGCAAATCGCCGAACAGCACCTTGCCGACGGTGCCGCGATGCGCCAGCCATTGCTCGCTGTCGCACGCGGTGAAGCCGAGGCCTTCGGTGGCGCCGTAATATTCGTGGATGATCGGCCCCCACCATTTGATCATGTCCTCCTTGACCTGCGCCGGGCAGGGCGCGGCGGCATGGATCGCGACTTCGAGCGTCGACAGATCGTAGCGGGTGCGGACCTCCTCGGGCAGCTTCAGCATGCGCGAGAACATCGTCGGCACCAGCTGGGTGTGGGTGATGCCCCATTGCTCGATGAGCTGGAGATAGCGCTCGGGGTCGAACGTCTCCATGATGATGGCCGTGCCGCCGCAGCGGATGGTGAGATTGACGGCGGCCTGCGGCGCCGAGTGATAGAGCGGCGCCGGCGACAGATAGATCATGCCCTCGCGGTAGCGCCACAGCTTCTCCAGGAAGTCGAAGATCGGCAGCTGCTGCACGGGGGGCTGCTCGGGCAGGGGACGCAGGATGCCCTTGGGCCGGCCCGTGGTGCCGGACGAGTACAGCATCGCCGTGCCCACGCATTCGTCGGATATCGGCGTCGCAGGCAGGCCGGCGGCCGCCACCTGCAGGCCGACGATCCGCTCGCTCTCGCCCGGCCCATCGGCGACGATGCAGAGCTCGATGTTGGGCGACTCCTTGAGCGCCTCGCGCGCGACGTCGAGCTTGGCAACGGAGGTGATCAAGAGCCGCGACTGGCTGTTGTTGAGGATGTAGGCCAGCTCGCCGGATGTCAGATAGGAGTTCACGCAGGTGAAATAGAGCCCGGAGCGCTCGCCGGCGCCGCACGCTTCGAGATAGCGGCTGTTGTTCTCCATGAAGATCGAATAATGGTCGAGCCGCTGTAGCCCAAGCTTGCGCAACAGATGCGCCAGCCGGTTGCTGCGGGCCTCGAGCTCGCGATAGGTCACGGCCTCGCCGGTGGAGGCCATGATGAAGGCGGGCTGCAGCGGGCGCAGCCGGGCGTGCTTGCCGGTGTACATGCTGCGCCTTGTCCTCCGGGGATCTGGTTCTTGGTTATTTCGAAGGAGTGTAACGGAGCGAATCGGAGCCGTCATGTCTGAAGTTCCCGGCCTGTCGGCTCGAGGGCTGTTGCTGCGCCTTTTTTTGCGCCGCAAAAATCGGGAGCACGTCGTGCCATTTCGCCGGCGAGGCATGACATGCGTCATCTCTTCACCCTCGGCTTATTCTTTGGCCTGATCACCGGAGGTCAATTGGCCGGCGCTGCTGAATTTACCGGCAGTCGGCACGATTGTTTCTCTGTCACAAAACCACGACGTGTGTGAGATTATGGAAGCGGGCCTGCAGTCGCCAATCCGTCCTTGAGCGGGGCGCCGATCTCGTCGACTGATGCCCGCGAACAAAGATGCTCTCGAACGCCTGTGGCCGGTCGCCCCGATCGCGGTCTGGCGCAAAGGAGACGACCTTGAGTGCGACCGACTCCCCTGTTCCTTCACGTCAAGCCGCGGATCTCAACATCCAGCCCGTGCGCGCGATCGGGCCGTCGGTCGTGCTGCTCGTGCTGGCCCTGTCGGGCTGCAGCGAGAAGCCTCCGCAGCAGGCCGCGGCGCCGGCCGCTCCGCCGGTCACCGTGGCACAGCCGACCAGGCGCACGGTCACCGATTGGGACGAGTTCACCGGGCGCTTCGAGGCCGTCGAGGAAGTCCAGGTCCGGGCGCGGGTCGGCGGCTTCGTGACCAACGTCGAGTTCCGCGACGGCGCCATGGTCAAGACCGGCGACCTGCTCTATGTGATCGACCCCCGCCCGTTCGAGGCCGTCGCCACACAAGCCGATGGCCAATTGGCTGATGCGCGCGCGAAGGCGGAACTTGCGAAGCGCGAACTCGATCGCAGCCTGACCTTGAACCAGAGCCAGGCCGTCTCCGACTCCATCGTCGATCAGCGCCGTCAGGCGCTGCAGGCGGCCCACGCTGCGGAAACGCAGGCCGAGGGCGCCCTCAAGGCGGCGCAGCTCAATATCGAGTTCACGCATGTGCAGGCGCCGATCACCGGCCGTGTCAGTCGCCATCTCGTCAGTGTCGGCAATCTCGTCCAGGGCAGCGACAACGGTACCTCGACGCTTCTGACCACGATCGTCTCGATGGACCCGATCTATATCTATTTCGATATGGACGAGGCGACTTACCTGAAGAACAACCGGCTCTATTTCGAGGGCAAGCGGCCAAGCTCGCGTGAGACGCCCAATCCGGTGCAGGTGACGCTGACCGGCGAGACCAAACCGTCGCATGACGGCAAGATGGACTTTCTCGACAACCGCCTCGACGTGTCCACCGGCACCTTGCGCAGCCGCGCGGTGATTCCCAATCACGATCTGTCGATCCTGCCCGGGCAGTTCGCGCGCGTCAGGCTGATCGGCAGTGCGCCGTATGAGGCCCTGCTGTTGCCGGACACCGCTGTAGCCACCGATCAGTCGCGGAAAATCGTGTTCGTCGTCAAGGACGACAACAGCGTGGAGGCGAGGCCGGTCGTGCTCGGGCCGCTCGATGACGGCCTGCGCGTGATCCGCGAAGGCCTCAAGGCGGAGGACCGCGTCATCGTCGAGGGACTGCAGCGCGCCCGTGTTGGCGCCAAGGTCAGTCCGCATCCTGCGGCCCAGTCGAGTGGCGGCAAGACCGGTGACAAGACATGAATCTCGGCCGGCTCTCCATCAATCAGCCGATCCTGGCGATGGTGCTGTCGATCGTGCTGCTGATCGTCGGCGCGCTCGCCTACACGACCCTGCCGGTCTCGGAATATCCGCAGGTGGTGCCGCCGACGGTCGTCGTCACCACGCAATATCCGGGCGCCTCGGCGCAGACGGTGTCCGATACGGTCGCGGCTCCGATCGAGCAGGAGATCAACGGCGTCGACGACATGCTGTATCTGTACAGCCAGGCGACGTCGAACGGCCAGTTGAACATCACGGTAACCTTCAAGCTCGGCACCGATCTCGACAAGGCCCAGGTGCTGGTACAGAACCGCGTCGCGATCGCGCAGCCGCGGCTGCCGGAGGAGGTGCAGCGCAACGGCGTCGTCACCCGCAAGAACAGCCCCGACCTGATGATGGTCGTGTTCATGCTGTCGCCGGACGACACTTTCGACCAGACCTACATCTCCAACTATGCGTTGCTGCAGGTCCGTGATCAGTTGCTGCGGCTCGACGGGGTCGGCGACATCACGATCTTCGGTGCGCGAGACTATTCGATGCGGCTGTGGCTCGATCCCGACAAGATCGCCAATCTCGGCATGACCGCGGGCGATGTGATCGCGGCGATCCGCTCCCAGAACCTCCAGATCACCGGCGGCCAGATCGCCTCGCCGCCGATTGCCGACCGCGCCTTCCAGCCCAATCTGACCTTCACCGGCCGGCTGAAAGAGCCTGGACAATTCGAGGACATCGTCGTCAAGGCCGGCAGCGACGGCCGCACGGTGCGGCTGCGCGACGTCGCGCGGATCGAGCTCGGCGCGCTGGATTTCTCGACCAACGGGTTCCTGTTGCGGAAATCAGCTGTTGCCATGCTGGTGTTCCAGCGTCCGGGCTCCAACGCTCTCGCCACCGCCAAGCGCATTTCCGATACGATGACCAGCCTCAAGGCGAACTTCCCGAAAGGGCTGGACTACAATATCGGCTACAACCCGACCGAGTTCATCGCACAGTCCGTCAGCGAGCTGGTGAAGACGATCTACGAGGCGATGGTGCTCGTCGTGATCGTGGTGCTGGTGTTCCTGCAGGGCTGGCGCCCTGCGATCATTCCCATCATCGCGATTCCGGTCTCGCTGGTCGGCACCTTCGCGGTGATGGCCGCGCTCGGCTTCTCGATCAACAATCTCACGCTGTTCGGCCTGGTGCTTGCGGTCGGCATCGTGGTCGACGACGCCATCGTCGTGGTCGAGAACGTCGAGCGGCATCTCGAGCACGGCATGAGCCGGCGCGACGCCGCGCTCAAGACCATGGAAGAGGTTGGCGGCGCGCTGGTCTCGATCGCGCTGGTGCTGTGTGCGGTGTTCGTGCCGACGGCGTTCCTCGGCGGCATTTCCGGGCAGTTCTTCCAGCAATTCGCCGTCACCATCGCGGTCGCGACCGCGATCTCCTGCTTCTGTTCGCTGACGCTGTCGCCGGCGCTGGCGTCGCAACTGCTGCAGCCGCATGGCGAGAAACGGCCGCCGGCGCGCTGGAATGTCATCGCGCGCGGCTGGGGCGCCTTCACCGGCCTGTTCAACCGCGTCTTCGACCGGCTGTCGCACGGCTATGCGCGGGTGGCTGGCTTCGTGATCGGCCACGCCGTCTTGATGCTCGTGGTCTATGCGCTGCTGATCGGCAGCGCCGGCTGGCTGCTGTACACCACGCCGCAAGGCTTCATCCCGGCGCAGGACCGCGGTTACGTCATCGTCGCCGTCCAATTGCCGGGCGCTGCCTCGCTGGCGCGCACCACCGAGGTCGTGCGCAAGATCGAGAACATCGCGCTGGCGACGCCGGGCGTCGTGCGCGTTCCGGCGCTGGCGGGCTTGTCGGGCGCCACGCGCACCCAGTCCGGCAATTCCGCGGCGCTGTTTCCAGTGTTCGACGAGCCCGAGGTGCGGGCCAAGAAGGGTCTGACCGCCAATGCCATCACCGCGGAGCTGCGCAAGCGGCTGGGCGCCATCGAAGATGCCTTCATCATCGTGATCCCGCCGCCGGCAGTCCCCGGCATCGGCACGGGCGGTGGGTTCACGATGCGGATCCAGGACCGCCAGGGCCGCGGCAGCGACCTGTTGGCGGCGGCGACCGATGAACTGGTCGGGGCGGCGCGCAAGGCGCCGGGACTGACCGCGGTGTTTTCGCCCTACAGCGCCAACACGCCGCAGGTGTTCGTCGATATCGATCGGGTCAAGGCGCAGAAGCTCGGCGTTCCCATCGCCAACATCACCGAGACGATCGAGACCTATTTCGGTTCGGCCTATGTCAACGACTTCAACCTGTTCGGCCGCACCTACCACGTCACGGCGCAGGCCGACCTGCCGTTCCGCAAGGAGACGGCGGATCTCGCCCGCCTGCGCACGCGCAACGCCGCCGGAGACATGGTGCAGCTCGGCAGCGTCGTCGACTTCAAGGACATCTCCGGGCCGGATCGCGTCGCGCGCTACAATCTCTATCCGTCGTCCGAAGTGCAGGGCGACACCTTGCCGGGGACCAGCTCGGCGGCCGCGATCGACACCATGAAGCGGCTCGCCGCCGAGACGCTGCCGAGCGGCTTCTCCTATGAGTGGACCGACCTGTCCTATCAGCAGGTCACCGGCGGCAATTCGGGGCTCTATGTGTTTCCGATCTGCGTGCTGTTCGTGTTCCTGGTGCTGTCGGCGCAATATGGCAGCTGGAGCCTGCCCTTCGCCGTGATTCTCATCGTGCCGATGTGCCTGCTCGCCGCCACCATCGGGGTCAGGATCATGGGGCAGGACGTCAACATCCTGACCCAGATCGGCTTCGTGGTGCTGGTCGGGCTCGCGGCCAAGAATGCTATTCTGATCGTGGAGTTCGCCCGCGACATCGAGCGCGAGGGTCGCGAGCGGCTCGATGCCGTGATCGAGGCCTGCCGTCTGCGCCTGCGGCCGATCCTGATGACGTCCTTCGCGTTCATCCTCGGCGTGCTGCCGCTCGTCGTCTCCACCGGCTCGGGGTCGGAGATGCGCCAGGCGGTCGGTGTCGCGGTGTTCTTCGGCATGCTCGGCGTGACGCTGTTCGGCCTGATCTTCACGCCGATCTTCTATGTCGTGGTCCGCAACCTCGCCGACGGATCGAGGCGCACCAAGCCGGCGCTCTAGCTCTCCAAGCGAATGTCGGTGCCGGACCACGCACTCGAGCGCGGCCGTGGCCGCCGCGGGAAGGGATGGGCGCGGCCGGGGTTCTGGCCTATCATGATGCGGCATTCCAGGACGAATGGTCTGTCACAACCAAGAACAATCGGGAGAGAACCTATGAAATCGGGCTTTCTGGCTTTTGCCGCGGTCGGCGCGCTGTTCATCGCCGCGCCGGCGTCGGCACAGGTCAAGATCGGCATCCTCAACGACCAGTCCGGCGTCTACGCCGATTACGGCGGCAAATATTCCGTCGAGGCCGCCAGGATGGCGATCGAGGATTTCGGCGGCGAGGTGCTGGGCCAGAAGGTCGAACTGGTCACGGCCGACCACCAGAACAAGCCGGATCTTGCGTCGTCGATCGCGCGGCGCTGGTACGACACCGAGGGTGTCGACATGATCACGGAGCTGACGACCTCCTCGGTCGCGCTCGCGATCCAGGATCTGTCGAAGGAAAAGAAGAAGATCGACATCGTCGTCGGGGCCGCGACCTCGCGCATCACGGGCGATGCCTGCACGCCCTACGGTTTCCATTGGGCCTATGACACGCGCGCGCTCGCGGTCGGTACCGGTGGGGCGCTGGTCGAGTCCGGCGGCAACACCTGGTTCTTCATGACCGCCGACTACGCCTTCGGCTACGCGCTGGAGAAGGACACCAGCGACATCGTGACGTCGAAGGGTGGCAAGGTGCTGGGCTCGGTGCGCATTCCGCTCAACTCGTCGGACTTCTCCTCCTTCCTGCTGCAGGCGCAGAGCTCCAAGGCCAAGGTCATCGGGCTCGCCAATGCCGGCCTCGACACCACCAACTCGATCAAGCAGGCGGCCGAGTTCGGCATCGTCAAGGGCGGCCAGAAGCTCGCCGGTCTCCTGATGACGCTGTCGGAGGTTCATGGCCTGGGATTGGAGGCCGCGCAGGGCCTGATCCTGACCGAGGGCTTCTACTGGGATCGCGACGACAAGTCCCGTGCCTTCAGCGAGCGCTTCTTCAAGCGCACCTCGCGCATGCCGAGCATGATCCACGCCGGCACCTATTCGGCGACGTTGTCCTACCTGAAGGCAGTCAAGGCCGCCGGCAGCAAGGACTCGGATGCGGTCGTAGCCAAGCTGAAGGAGCTGCCGGTCGACGACGCCTTCGCGCAAGGCAAGGTGCTCGCCAACGGCCGCATGGTCCACGACATGTATCTGTTCGAGGTCAAGAAGCCGTCGGAATCGAAGAAGCCGTGGGACTACTACAAGCAGCTCGCCACGGTGCCCGGCGACAAGGCGTTCTTCGCGGCCAAGGACAGCGGCTGTCCGCTGACGAAGTGATCGCGCCAAACAATGGGTGTTGCCCCGGCGAAAGCCGGGGCCCGTACGCATGATCTATCGTAAGGAGGCCCGCACGTTGCTCTGTTGCGCAACAAACATCCGCTGGTGGTTATGGGCCCCTGCGTCGCGGGGACGACAGGAGGGACTGGGCAATCAGCCGTGCAGCAGGCGCCAGAGGATCGCGATCAGGGCGCCGACGAGCAGGACCGAGGCCGCCAGCGCCTGAACGCCGAAGCCGTGGCCGCGCTTCTCCGCCGCCTTGGCATAGCCGACCATGTACATCGCGCGGCCCACGATCCAGACCAGGCCGATGAGCGCAGCGATCCAATCGCTGATATAGATCGCGAACAGCCACAATGCCGGCAGGAAGATCGGCAGCCATTCCAGGGTGTTCATCTGCACGCGGAAGGCGCGCTCGAAATCGGCATTGCCGGTGGTCGCAGGCGCCTTGACGCCGAAGCGGGCGCGCGCCTGCGCGACGCGGAGCCCCATGTAGAAATACAGTATGAGCGCGAGCACCGTTACGAGTGCGGTGGAGTGATACATGCGCGGTTCCCCCTGTGAGCGCCTTCTAATACCCGGTCAGCTCGAGATAGCCTACCCCCGTGTGGCTGCCCTTGAAGCTGATCGGCCCCTCCCAATAGGGCACGCGGGTGCCCATCCAGGCCTTCGGGTTCAGCGGCGTCGAATCGATGGCGATGCCGAGTGAGGCGATCTCGACGCGCCAGCCGACCGGCAGCTTGCGCTCGCCGATCGTAACCGTCTCCGTCGGCGTCATCACGATGCCCTCGGGGCCGAGCGCGCGTGAGGTGCCGTCCGCCATGACCCAGGTGCCGGACGTGTAGTTGCCGTCGCCCTGCCGCATCCGGTACAACATCAGCTTCTCACCGTCGTTGAAATGCAGCGCGAACCAGTCCCAGCCGCTCTGGTCGGAGGCCAGCGGCTGGCTGCTCCATTCGCGGTCGAGCCAGGCCACGCCGGTCACCTCCACCGGCGTGTCATCGAAGCTGAGGCGGCCGCGGGCGCGATAGAACGGCTGGCTGTAGTAGTAGGACGCCTGGCCGCGCTCGGATTTGCGGCTGTAGCCGCCGATGCCCTGCAGCACCACCGGCCGGTCCGCCTCCAGATGCAGCGCATATGAGAAGTCGCTTGCTGTCGCCGTCATGTCGAGCGGCGCCAGCGACTGATCGTCGGTAGTGGCTGTCCCGCGCAGCTGCCAGTCGTCGATCCAGGCCTGGAACGGCGTGGCCTCGACGCCCGCCTGGCCGATGCCGCCGCGCGCGAATTTCTCGGTCGAGCGATGGCTGTCCGCGCGTGTCGCCGCAGCGTGCGCCATCCAGAGCTGCTGATTGTCAAAACCCTCGCCCTGTGGTCCCGGCCGCGCCGCCGAGCGGAACAGCGTCCATTGCAGACCATAGGCCTTGCCGCTGCTGTCGCTGAGATTCGCGGTGACGTACCACCATTCGATGCGGAAATCGTTGTGCGGCCCGTGGTCGGCCGGGAATGTGAAGGTCTTGCCCGGCGTCACCGGCGTAAAGCCGTCTGCGCTGTCACTCAGTCCGGCGAAGCCCTGCCCGTGTGCGGCGCGCGGCAGCGCCAAAAAGCCAAGCCCGCCGATCAGGCCGCGCCGCGTGATGGTCGCTCTAGCGCTCAATGGTGAAGGTCCTGACCAGATCGGCCGGCTGCATCCGCGCCAGCCGCAGCACCGGCAGCAGCGAGGCGATCAGCGCGGCAAAGAGCGTGATGATCAAGAGCCGGATCAGCTGCAGCGGAAACACGTCGAACGGCAGCCGCCAGCCGAACGCTTTCACATTGACGATCGCGATCAGGCACCAGGCCACCAATAGACCGAGCGGCAGCGCCAGCAGCGCGGTGAGGCCGGCGAGCGATAGCGTCTTCAACAGCTCGACCTCGGCGAGCCGACGGCGCGTCAGCCCGATCGCCCACAGCGGCGCGAGCTGCGGCAGCCGTGAATTGGCCAGCGTCAGCAGGCTGGTCAAGAGCGCGATGGCAGCGACGCCGAGCGTGAAGGTGTTGAGCGCGCCGGTCACCGCAAAGGTGCGGTTGAAGATCTGCCGCGACTCCTGCTTCACGGTGGCCTGGTCGACGACATTGCGGCCGTCGAGCCCGAACGTGTTCGTGAGCCCCGCGATCAGTCCCGGCACGTCAGCAGACGCTGCGCGCACCGCCATCCGCGTCATCGGCGTCGCCGGAAAGCGGCGCGTCAGCGCGGCGACGTTGACCGCGACCTGTCCCTTGGGATTGCCGTAGTCGGCATAGATGCCCGCGACGGTGATGCGCCAGTCGCCGGTGGGCGCGGGAACGTCGAAGCTGTCGCCGACCGCAAGAGTGAGCCGCCGCGCCAGCTGCTCGCTGACGAAGCCGGCGTCGCCGCGCACCAGCTGCTTCCAGGCGTTCTCGCCGGCCTGCAGCAGCGGCCAGTGTTCGCGATAGGTGTCGTGATCGGGTAGGCCGAGCACGTCGATCGGCGCGCCCGCAAGCTGGGCCTCGGCGCGGCCGCCCGGCAGCACCGCCTGTACCTCGGGTCGCGCGCGCAGCCAGGTCTGGATGTCGCGGGCCTGTGCTTCATCCGAGGCGCTGATGTAGACATCCGCGGCGAGCCGGCCGTCGAGCCAGACCAGGAAGGTGCGGCTGAAGGTCTCGACCATCGTCGCGACGCCGACATTGACGGCCAGCGCCATCAGCAGCGCCATCAGCGCCAGCGACAAGCCCGAGATCTGTTGGCGGCTGTCGGCCCAGAACCATTGCGCCAGCGCCCCGCGCGCGCCGCGTTCGCCGAGCCGCAGCACGAGTTGCAGGATCGCCGGCAGCAGCAGCGCCGCGCCCAGCATCATCGCCGCGAGCACGCCGAAGCCCGCCAGCAGCGACTGGCCAAACCACAGCAACAGGCCGGCGGCGGCGAAGAACGCGAGCGCGACCGCGCTCTGCAGCCGCAACCAGCGCCGCTGCGCCTCCTGCCATGCATAGGGTTGCGCGGTGGAGAGGATCGGCAGCCGCATCGATTTGATCAGGCTGGTCGTCGCCGCCACGAGCGCGCCGGCGACGCTGATGACGAGGCCGGCGAGCCACCATTCGGGCCGCAGGTTCAGTTCGCCCGGCACCTGCGCGCCATACAGGCCACGCAGCGAAGCGGCAACGTTCGGCAGCAGCGCCGCGGCGATGAAATAGCCGCAGACGAGGCCGACGAGGCCCGCGACCAGCGCGAAGGCGATGAGCTCGCCGATCAGCACGCTGTTGAGCTGGCGCGCCGACACGCCGCAGGCGCGCAAGGTGCGCAGCACCGGCAGCCGCTGTTCGAAGGCGAGGCCAATCGCGGAATTGACGATGAAGAGGCCGACGACGAACGACAGCAGGCCGAACGCCGTCAGGTTGAGATGGAAGCTGTCGGTCAACCGCTCCAGGTCGGTCTCGGCTTCAGGCTGGACCAGCTGCAGGCGGCCGCCTGCGATCGTCTGCAGCGGCTGCGGCTTCCCTGGCCCCTTGCCGACCAGCAGGCGCGAGATCTGGCCCGGTCTGTCCAGCAGCTTCTGCGCGTCCCCGATGTCGACCACGAGCACGCCGGGCGCAAGCTGCTGTTGCGCCATCAGCGGCGGCAGCACAGCGTCATTGCTCAGCCGCGGCGCCGCACCGTTCTTCAGTCCCAGATCCGCCAGTGTTTCCGGCGAGATCAAAGTGCGATGCGGCGGCGTGAGGAACGCCTCGAGCTCGCTGCGCCCGACTGTCGGGGCGTCGCCGACCTCCTTGGGGATGCTGAACGGCTCGATGCCGAGCAGCCGGATCGAGCGGCCGTCGATCTGCACGCGGCCTTCGACGATCGGCGATACTGCCCAGCCAGCGCGGCGCAGCTCGGCGAAGACACTCTGCGGCAGCATCCGGCCGTCGGTCGCGACCAGCATCGGCGTACGCGCGCCGCCGAAGATCGCGGCCGCGCGATCATAGGAGCTGCGCGCCTGCTGGTTCAGTGCCTGCACGCCGCTCCACAGCGCCGTGGCCGAGATCAGCCCGATCAGCAATGTCGCGAGCTGCATCGGATGCCGGCGCCAGTGACTGAGCAGCACGGCTGATATCCACAGCGCGCGCCTCATGCGACGCGTCCGGCGTGCAGATGAACATGGCGGTCGAGCATCGCCGCCAGCCGCGCGCTGTGCGTCACCATCAGGAAGCCGCAGCCGGTGCGCGCGACGAGGTCGCGCGTCAGCGCCATCACTTCGTCGGCGGTGTCCTCGTCGAGATTGCCGGTCGGTTCGTCCGCCAGCAGCAGGACCGGCTTGACCGCCAGCGCCCGGCCAATGGCGACGCGCTGCTGCTGGCCGCCCGAGAGCTGCTCCGGATAGCGCCTGAGCAGCGTCTTGAGTCCGAGCCGCTCGACCAGCTCCGTTTGCCACGCCGGATCATGCCGTCCGGCCAGCCGCGCCTGGAATGTCAGATTGTCGGCCACCGACAGGCTCGGCACCAGGTTGAACTGCTGAAACACGAGGCCGAGCCGCTCGCGCCGCAGCGCTGCGCGTCCGGCATCGTCCAGTCCGCTGATCGCAACGCCATCGAGCGCGATCTCGCCGCCATCTGCCGCATCGAGGCCGGCGATCAGATGCAGCAACGTGCTCTTGCCTGAACCGGACTCGCCGGTCAGGGCGACACGCTCGCCACCGCTCACGTCGAGATCGACGCCGCGCAGAACGCTGATCGGCTCGCCGCCGGATCGATAGGACTTGATGAGATGCCGGACGTTGAGCACGAGCTTCTTCGAGGTTGTTGCGTCACAACATAACAAGGTCGTACCCGAACATCACGCCTTCGTTGTCGTTCCAGGCGGTGGGAGATGCTACTGCTTCGTGGGCAGGTTGCGGACGCTGCACTGCTCATCTTCGAATGGCGGATTCTCGCGTTGCAGCAATAGCTTAGCTCGCGGGCCGGTTGCTTGCGCCGCGGCTTCGTGGGTAGCATGTGCAAAACGCCCGGACGAGAGGGGCGGATCATGAGAACGACGGGGAAGAAACATGGCCGCGCCAGTCACGCTCGAGGGCACCTCCGGAACGACGTCGAGGCCGACGCCCAAGGGCGCCTGGAAAATCACGTTCCTGCTGTTCCTGTTCATGTTGGTCAACTTCGCCGACAAGATCGTGGTCGGACTCGCAGGGGTGCCGATCATGACCGAACTCAATCTCACGCCCGAGCAGTTCGGCGTGCTCGGTTCGTCCTTCTTCCTGCTGTTCTCGATTGCCGCGATCGTGGTCGGGTTCGTCGTGAACAGGGTCCCGACGCGCTGGGTCCTGCTGGTGCTCGCGGTGATCTGGGCGCTGGCGCAGTTCCCGATGGTCGGCACCATCGGCTTCAGCACGCTCGTGATCTGCCGAATCATTCTCGGGGCCGGTGAAGGGCCCGCGGCGTCCGTCGCCGTTCATGCGGTCTACAAATGGTTTCCCGATGAGAAACGCGCGATGCCGACCGCGATTCTGTCGCAAGGGTCCGCCTTCGGTATCATCCTTGCGGTGCCCGCGCTGAACTGGGTGATCGTGAATCACGGCTGGCACTATGCGTTCGGCGCGCTCGGCATCGTCGGCCTGATGTGGAGCGCGGCGTGGCTTTGGCTGGGCCAGGAGGGTCCCTTGGCCGAGGTCGAGCTGGCCGCATCGCGCGAGCAGCGCGTGCCCTATCTGCAGCTGCTGACATCGCGGACCTTCGTCGGCTGCGTTGCGGCGACGTTCGGCGCCTATTGGGCGCTGTCGCTGGGGCTGACCTGGATGACGCCGTTCCTGGTCAAGGGCCTGGGCTTTTCACAGCAGGAGGCCGGCTTCATCTCGATCATGCCCTGGATCTTCGGGGCGTGCGTGGTGCTGACCACGGGCTGGCTGTCGCAACGGCTGATGGCCCGCGGCGTCTCGACACGCGTGGCCCGCGGCGTGCTCGGCGCGACGCCGTTGATCTTCGGAGCCGTCCTGGTGGCGGCGATGCCGCATGTCGACGGTGCCGCAGCCAAGATCGCGCTGCTCGTCGTCGGTTCGGGGCTGTGCGGATCGATCTACGTGGTCTGTCCGCCGATGATCGGCGAATTCACGCCGGTGGCGCAGCGTGGCGCGGCGATGGCGATCTACGGCGCGCTCTATACGCTCGCCGGCATCGTCGCGCCTGTCGTGATGGGCAAGATGATCCAGGCATCAGGCAGCCTGCTCGAAGGCTACCTGATGGGCTTCACCATCAACGCCGTGATCATGCTGCTCTCCGGCCTGCTCGGCCTGGCGCTGCTCTGGCCCAACACCGAACGCGCGCGCCTGCAGGCGCACCAGGCTGCCGCACCGGAATTTGCGTGAGCGGTGGCTTGGTCTCCGCTGCCTGCAACGACGACGAGCGTGGCGTCGCCTTGCCACAACGCGGGCCTCACATTCGGTGTCGTCCCGGGCAAGTCCGACAACGCGCAGCGTTGGCGGACGCCGACCCGGGACCCATATGTGGACGGCCCCCGTGGCACAAGAGCGGTGTTGAGGTTCGATCGGATCGCTTGCATCCATATGTCCGGCCTTTGGATGTGGCCTGTTGGGCCGCTGGCCAAGATGGTTTCCGCGACACGGGTTCCAAACACGCCAGCGACCTTGTTCGGCCAATGGGTCCCACGGATTTGCCCGCATCTCGGTTCGATCGATCGCACCATCTCCTCTGCTCTTGCAGCTCCGGTTCGGCCGGTGGGATCGCCCTCCGGTCGGCCGAATCCTTTTGTTTGTTACGCGGCGGCCGCTACGGGGGCCTTCGCCAGGCCAGCCAGTCGTGCGCCATCAAAGGTCTCTCCCGTGGTCATCAGCTTCCACGCGATGCGGGCGATCTTGTTGGCGAGCGCCACCGCGGCAAGCTTGGCCGATTTGCGCTTCAACAGCTCAATGAGCCAGCCCGGCCCTTGCCCCTTCGCCTTTGCCACTTTGATGACCGAGGTCGCGCCCACCACGAGCAGCTGGCGCAATCGCTCGTCACCGGCGCGCGTGATCTTGCCGAGCCGGGTCTTTCCGCCGGTCGAATGGTCCCTCGGCGTGAGGCCCATCCAGGCTGCGAACAGCCGGCCAGAACGAAAGGCGTGCGGATCTGGCGCCTTCATCACCAGCGCTGCGGCGGTGACCGGGCCCACTCCCGGGATCTGTGCCAGACGCCGGCTCATGGCATTGGCGCGGTGCCAAGCCAGAAGCTTGGCCTCGATCGTCTTCAATTCCTCCTGCACCCAGGCGTATTCACGAGCCTGCATCGCAAACAGCTCACGCGCCATCTCCGGTACGCTGTCATCCTGTTCGATCCTGGTCAGCAACGAGGCGAGCTTGTCGAGCCCTCTGGCCTCGGTCAAACCGAACTCAGCCGCGTAACCACGGATCATGTTGCTCAGCTGGGTGCGACGGGTCACCAGCTGCTCACGGATGCCCAGCAGCATCAAGGCGGCCTGCTGCTCCGCCGTCTTGACCGGCACATAACGCATCCGCGGCCGGCTCGATGCCTCGCACAGCCCCTCTGCGTCTCGCCCGTCGTTCTTGTTGCGCTCGACATAGGGCTTCACCAACTGCGGCGCGATCAGCTTGGCCGTGTGACCCAGCTTGCCAAGCTCGCGCGCCAGGTGGTGCGCGGCCCCGCACGCTTCCATCACCACCACCGTCGGCGGCAATTTGGCAAAGAAATCCAGCATCACCTTGCGCGTGAGCCGCTTGCGCAACACCACACGCTCCGATCCATCCACCCCATGCAGTTGAAAAATATACTTCGACGTATCCAGCCCAATGCGGATAATCTGGCTCACGGACGGCTCCCAAGTATGAGACTTCGACAACCTCATTCTGGCACAACTGATGCCGTAGGGGGCCGTCCACACCATCACGCCGCGGCGGGTGTGGCTGGGCCAAATTGATCGACTATCGTGCCTCGAACAACTCCCTGGGGTTATGGATCCCGGATCGGCGCGCGCGTGCCGCGCGCTTGTCCGGGACGACAGCGAGGCTCTCGTTGGCCGTGTGCCTGCAGCCAAACGACGAACACGCTGTCATTGCACGCCGGCTCGCGCACCTCTGACGAGGCGTCCCGGCCGGGCGCCCGTGGCTTCACCGTTCCGGCGCGTCACCACGCCGGAGACGATGGTCGCCTCATAGCCGTCGACCTCCTGCATCAGGCGGCGGCCGCCGACGGGCAGGTCGTAGTGCACCTTGGGCGGGTGCAGATGCAGCCGGTCATAGTCGATGACGTTGACGTCGGCCTTGTAGCCCGGCGCGAGCAGGCCGCGATCGTCGAGCCCGACCGAGAGCGCGCTCTTGCGCGACTGGGCGGCGACGACGAAGGGGATCGACAGCTTGTCGCCACGCCTGCGGTCACGCGTCCAATGCGTCAGCAGATAGGTCGGGAAGCTGGCATCGCAGATGATGCCGCAATGCGCGCCGCCGTCGCTGAGACCCGGCACGCTCTGAGGATTGCGCAGCATCTCGTAGGTGGCGTCGAGATTGCCATCGGAGTAGTTCAGGAACGGCACATAGAGCATGCCGCGTCCCTGATCCGACAGCATCGCGTCATAGGCGATCTCCTCTGGCCGGCACCCCCTCGCGCGCGCCTGGGCGCCCAGCGAGTTCTCCGGCGGCTGCTCATAGTCGGGCGGATCGCCGAGCAGGTACATCTTGCCGTAGTCCGGTTTGAAGAACAGCGGGTCGTCGGTCGCTCGCGCCTGCTCGCTCAGGATCGCCGCGCGTACCTGCGGGTCGCGCATCCGGACGACGCGCTCCGCCAGCGGCAGATGCGCGATCGCCTGGTAGCTCGGGTGCGTCTGCAGCGGATTGCGCGACAATTCGAGCCCGAGCAGCAGCCCGACCGGGCGCGCCGCGATCTGCGCCGTCACCGACAGGCCGCGTGCGGCGGCTGCATTGATCTCGGCGAGCGTCTGGCGCCAGCGCTGCGGTGCGCGGTCGTTCTGCGTCACCGAGAACGAGATCGGGCATTGCGTCGCCTCCGCGATCCGCAGCATCATCGGCAGGTCTTCGTGGATGGTCGAGATGTCGAGCACGAATTGCAGCACGCTGCGGCCGGCGCTGTGCATCGCGCTTGCGATCGTCGTCAACTCGTCCTCGCCGGCCTTCAAGGTCGGCGTGTAGTCGCCGGTCGAGGTGCGATGGTTGAGCGTGCGCGAGGTGGAGAAGCCGAGTGCGCCCGCTCTGACGGCATCGCGGGCGAGCGCCGCCATGGCGTGGTTGTCATCTGCGGTGGCAGGATCGCGCCGGGCGCCGCGCTCGCCCATCACATAGACGCGCAGCGCTGCGTGCGGCAGTTGCGCGCCGATGTCGAGATCGAACGGGCGCCGCGCCAGCCACTCCATGTAGTCCGGAAAGCTCTCCCATTCCCAGGGAATGCCGGCTTCGAGCACGGGCTCGGGAATGTCCTCGACGCCCTCCATCAACTGAATCAGCCGCTGATGGTCGGCGGGCCGGCACGGCGCGAAGCCGACGCCGCAATTGCCCATGATCGCTGTCGTGACGCCGTTCTGCGAGGACGGCGAGATGTCATGGCTCCAGGTGACCTGGCCGTCGTAGTGGGTGTGGACGTCGACGAAGCCGGGCGTCACCAGTCTGCCGCGGGCCTCGATCTCCTCGCGGCCTTTTGCGCCGACCTTGCCGACCTCGACGATGCGGCCGTCTGAGATGGCGACGTCGGCCTCGTAGAGATCGCCGCCGGAGCCATCAGCAATGGTTCCGCCGCGGATCACGAGATCTGGCTGCGACATGGCGTATCTTCCCCGGGGGTTGTTGTTATGCCGACATTTTCGGCGGGAAGGCGATGATGTCAACATACGGGAAGAGACAGCAGCGTTGCGCCGCGAAGAGTTGGGAGCCGCGATGGCGGTGCGCTCCCTCTCCCCGTTCTTCACGGGGAGAGGGTTGGGGTGAGGGGCAGACGCACTGGAAGTGTGTGTGGATAGACCTGTACCCCCTTCACCCGGATTGCATCTGTCGATGCAATCCGACCTCTCCCCGCAAGCGGGGCGAGGTGCACTGCGCATGCGGCGCGATGTCGGGCTCCACGCGAAAGTGTTACGCCGCCTTCGCCTTCTTCGGCTCGGTGAAGAACGCGAGCACGATCGTCAGCAGCATGAACACGACCGAGGTGCCGAACACCCAGCGCGGCGCGTTCATGTCCATGATCCAGCCGAACAGCAGCGGGCTGATCACGCCGGCGAAATTGAAGCCGGTCGAGACGATGCCGAAGGCGCGGCCGGCGGCGCCGGGAGGCGCGGCGTTGCGCACCAGCATGTCGCGTGACGGCGCGATCACGCCGCTCATGAAGCCTGCGGTCAGCATGATCGCAACGAGCAGCACGACCGGCAGGTTGATGAAGGTGATGACCAGCACGAGCACGGCATTGATCGCATAGGCGACCGCCGCCACCAGATTGTGATGGCGGATGCGGTCGGCGAGATGGCCGCCAGCGAGCACGCCGACGGCGCTGGCGCCGAGGAAGGCGGTTAGGGCGATGTTGGCAGTCGAGAACGAGATGCCGTAGCCGTTCATGAACGCGACCACGCCGAAGCTGGCGATGCCGGCGTTGGACAGGCTGAGCAGCATGAAGAACACGGTCAGCAGCATCAGCATCGGCGTCAGCAGGTTCGGCTGCTTCACCTTGCTGCCGTCGGCGCGGGTTTGGTGCGGATGCTTCGGCACCTCCGGCACGTTACCCACGAGCAGCAGCAGCGCGGCGAGCGGGCCGACCAGGCCGGCCGCGATCAGCGCGCCGGAGCCGCCGACGGTGGTGACCAGGGCCG
Organism: Bradyrhizobium ontarionense; assembly: GCF_021088345.1. Taxonomy (NCBI): domain Bacteria; kingdom Pseudomonadati; phylum Pseudomonadota; class Alphaproteobacteria; order Hyphomicrobiales; family Nitrobacteraceae; genus Bradyrhizobium; species Bradyrhizobium ontarionense. The sequence continues at coordinate 6,107,631 of NZ_CP088156.1, forward strand.
CCATGACAGCGGGCGCCACCGCGCCGCCGAGATAGCCGGCGAAGGTGTGGACGCCGAAGGCGCGGCCCATCCGGCTCTCTTCCATGTGGGCTGACAGCAGTGCGTAGTCCGAGGGGTGATAGACCGCATTGGCGAGGCCGAGCAGCACCGCCGAGACGACCAGGCTGGCATAGCTCAGGTGGAAGCCGAGCATGGCGAGCGACAGTCCGCCGACGGTGAGGCCGAGCAGCAGGATGCGGCGCGCGCCGGCGCGATCGACGAGATAGCCGACCGGCGCCTGAGTCAGGGCCGACACCACCGCGAACACCGTGAGCGGAAAGCCGAGCTCGACATAGCCGACGCCAAGCTTGTCCTTGAGGTAAGGAAACAGCATCGGCAGCACCAGCATGTGCAGATGGCTGACCCAATGCGCCAGCGAGATCAGCGCCAGCGTGCGCAGCGAGGAGGCGGCGCGGACCGGTGTGCCGGTATGTTGCGATGCGGCGAGAACGTCAGCCATGGTGGATCCGTTTGGCTCCCGGCGTCGGTGATGGACCTGAAGGGCGCGTTGCCGGCAAATCGCCGGGGGCTGCCGAATAAGGGGCGCGCGACACAACGCCACACTATCGGATGGCAGTTCATTGTCCATGAACGCCGGTGCATGGCACCTGCGCGCACCGGCGGCATTTGTGGGCTGCGACAATACATTGCCGGGGTTTTCGGCGCCGCGAGTGGGAGGCACAGAGCCTCTTCACCGGAGGTGTCGTCCCGGCGAAAGCCGGGATCCATAACCACCGTTGCCCGTGGTGAGACCACTCGCCGCTCCAATGTGCTCAGCCCGCACTGCCGGTGTCTATGGATCCCGGGTCGGCGCACCGGCCCCGCGTTGCGGGGCCGATGCTTGCCCGGGACGACACGGGAGTTTGACGAGCTGACTACGGGAAGCCGCCCATGGGAGTCAGCGACAGTCCGAAGGATTGATCGCCTACTGATGCACCACCGGCCCGCCAGCCTTCTTCCACGCATCAAGTCCGCCCTCGATATGCGCGGTATTGGCGAGGCCCGCCTGCTGCGCGGTCTGCACCGCCATGGCGGAGCGCTCGCCGTAGGCGCAGAAGAACACGATGCGGCGGCCGGTGGCGGCGGCGACCTCCCGCAGCATGCCGCCGGGTTTCAGATTGTCCGCGATCGCCGGATAAGGCGCGTGCAACGCGCCCGACAGCGTGCCGTGCTTGGCGCGTTCGGATGTCTCGCGCAGATCGACCAGCAGCACGTCGGGGCGCCCCAGGCATTCGATCGCCTCGCGCGCCGACAGCGACAGGCCCTGCTTCGCGAGCTCGTCCTGGTGCAGCCCGACCCGCATGTTGGCGGGCACCGCCACGTCCATCATCTTCGGGTTCGGCAGCTTCAGATTGGCCATCAGCGTCACGTACTCATCGATAGAGCCAACCTGGAGCCGCGGATTGTAGCGGCGCTCCTCGCCGATGGTGGAGACGGTGTCGCCCTTGTAGTCGTGCGCGGGATAGACCAGCGTATCATCGGGCAGGCGCAACAGCCTGTCGAAGATCGACTCGTATTGCTGGCGCGCGTCGCCGTTCTGGAAGTCGGTGCGGCCGGTGCCGCGAATCAGCAAGGTGTCGCCGGTGAAGACGCGGTCGCCCATCAGGAAGCTGTAGGAATCGTCGGTATGCCCCGGCGTGTACATCACGTTCAGGCTGATGCCCTCGATGGCGATCCGGTCGCCTTCGGCCACGCGCATCGCCACCACGTCGGCCTTGGTCTGCTCGCCCATGATGGTGACGCAATGGGTGCGGTCGCGCAGCGCGCCGAGGCCCGTGACGTGATCGGCATGCAGATGCGTATCGACGGCCTTGACCAGCCTGAGGTCGAGCTCGCGCAACAGCTGGCAGTAGCGGTCGACCTTCTCCAGCACGGGATCGATGATCAGTGCCTCGCCGCCGGCGCGGCTGGCAAGGATGTAGCTGTAGGTGCCGGAGACGCTGTCGAACAATTGGCGGAAGATCATCGGCGCCTCCTTCCGATTCGGTGGGCTGTTGCGATTACTGCACGACCAGCACGGCGCCGCCAACATCATGGGCTGCGAGTTCCGTGCGCTGCAGCGCAGGTACCTGCTACGACTGCGACGCAAACCCCGGATTGCCGTCAACGCCCGACAGCGTGACCTTGTTGGTTCCACCCGACGTCAGACCGACGCCGCGCAGGTAAGTGGCGACGACGTCCCACACCGGCTTGCCGTCCTGCGCGTTCATCGAGGCCCAGCCGGCGACCTTGTAGGTCTTGCCGCTGCTGAGCGCCTGGCCATTGTCGAGCGTAAGATCCGAGATGCGGCTGCCGATCGTCTCGGAGGGCGCGCAGCGGTAGGACAGGCCCTCGAGGCGCACCATGTCGCCGCCCTGCTGCAGATACGGATCGGCGTTGAACAGATTGTCGCAGACGTCTTCCAGCACGTCCTTGATCTGCGCTCCCGTCAGCTGCTGCACGTAGGTCTCGGGATAGCTGATCGCGGTTTGCGCCAGCACGTCTTCGAGCAGGATGGACTGGCCGGCGAGCAGAGTGGGGCCCCAGCGGAACCCCGGCGACAACGCGATCTCCGCATCGAGCTCGCGGCGCAGCGCCTCGCAGATCACGTCGTCGATGGTGCCTTCGAAATTACCGCGCCGATAGAGCAGCCGGTCCGAGGTTGCGAGCTTTTCGCTCCAGGCCGCGATCTGCGGCTGCTGCGTCTGGTCGATCAGCGCCTGCATCGCAGGATCGGGCTTCACCAGCTCCGAGTAGACCGGCAGCAGCTTGTAGCGCGCATCGGCGACGCGGCCCTTGGCGATGTCGAGATCGAGCACGGCGAGGAATTTGCCGCTCGAGCCGGCATTGGTCACGAGCGTCGCGCCCTTGGCGTTGCTCACCGCGACCGGTTGCGGAATCGCATCGTGGGTGTGGCCGCCGAGAATCACGTCGATGCCGGTGACGCGGCTCGCCAGCTTGAGGTCGACGTCCATGCCGTTGTGCGACAGCAGGATCACCGCATCGACCTTGTCGGCGCCGCGTAACGCATCGACGAGCTTCTGCAGCTCCTCCTCGCGGATGCCGAAGGTCCAGTCCGGCGTGAAGCGGCGCGGATGGGCGATTGGCACGTAAGGGAAGGCCTGTCCGATCACGGCAATGCGCGCGCCGCCGATCTCCTTGATCATGGCCGGCTTGAAGACGCGCCCCGACCCGGTATCGAACGCCTTGGCGTCGTTGAAGGCAGCCTCCTCGGTCAGGAACACGTTCTGTGCCAGGAACTCGCCCTTGAAGCGTGCGAGGTTGGCGCGCAGCGCCTCCTCGCCATAGGTGAACTCCCAATGGCCGGTCATCGCATCGATGCCGAGCAGATTGGCCGCGTTCACCATGTCGGCGCCGCGCATGGCGTTGGCCAGCCCGGTGCCCTGCCAGAGATCGCCGCCGTCGAGCAGCAGCGAGCGATGGTCGCCGACATCGGCGCGCAGCTTGTCGATCAGCGTCTTGAGATGCGCGAAGCCGCCCATCCGGCCGAAGCGGCCGGCCGATTTCTCGAACTCGAAGGAGGTGAAGGCATAGGCCTCGGCGCTATCCGGGCGGATGCCGTAGCGGTCGAGGAAGGCGCGTTCCACCAGATGCGGCGGCCGGCCCCACATCTCGCCGATGCCGATATTGACGCTCGGTTCGCGGAAATACACCGGCCGCAGCTGCGCATGGGTGTCCGTCATGTGCAGGATGCGCGCGTTGCCGAAGCGCTCGACGTCGTAGAGGCTGACCGTGTCGGCCGCCTGCGCACTGCGCAGCAGCGCCGGTGCGGCGAGCGCAGCGGCACCTGACAGCTTGAGAAAATCCCGGCGCGGCATCGTCATGGCCAGCGTCCTACCGGATCTCCACGTCTTTCCAGCGTTGCTTCTCGCTGGTGGCCTGCACGATCGAGGCCTTGGCGAGCGCCTCGGCCTCCTGCGCTGATTTGAGGGCCTGGTCGAAATTGCCGGTGTCTGCCGCCTTCTTCGCGGCGGTGAGTGCGGCCTGGGTTACGGTCCATTGGTTGCGCAGACGTCTGGCTTCCTTGTTGGCGCTCTCGGCCGCCGCGAAGGCCGCGAGGTAATCGGCTTCCGACGCGGCCCGCGCGGAGCCTGCGCCGACCGCGAGCACCATCATGGCCAAGACGATCTTTTTCAAGACGATCTTTTTCATGACCGGTGTCATGGCCGTGCTCCTGGTCCCGACACCGGCAGGCCGTTCGAGACGTAGGACAGATAATATTCGAGGTTGCGGTATTCGTCCGACTGCGGTTCCAGCGGTACGGCGCGGGTCTGGCTGTTGCAGGTGACGAAGCGGCGGCTGATCGTGCCCATGCCGCTCCATTCCGAACGATAGATCGGCATCGCATTGAGGATGCCGAGCGCCGGCGCCAGGATCTCGGCGCGGATGCGCTCGCCCGGGCTCTGCACATGGCAGCTCGCGCAGGAGAAGTTGAGCTGGCCGCGGCGGGTGTAGAAATACTCCTTGCCGTTCTCATAGGCCTGCAGCGCGCGCGGATCGTCCGGGATCTTGATGTCGAACCGCTTGCCGCGCGAGGTGTACGCCATGTAGGCGGTCAGTGAAGCCATCTCGTCCTTGACGTAGGAGTAGGGCTGTTCGCCGTTGGCCTCGCGGCAGCGGTTCAGCGCCAGCTCCAGCGTGATGACCTTGCCTTCGGTCGCGTCGAAAGCGGGATAGGTCTGGCGGATGCCGATGCCGCCGTTGGGGAAGCAGTCGGCGTAGGTCTTGCCGTTCTTGAACGGCTTGGAGAACATCTCCTTGCCGGCCTCGAGCGCGAACTCGTACGGAGGAAACTGCTCCTTCTCTTCCCACTGCCGGCGCATGTCTTCGTTCATCGAATACGGGCCGTTGACGAAATCGTCGAACGCCACCTTCGGGAACTTCTTGACGAAGAACGCCTGGAACGCCTTGGCATCGGCGACCGGGTCGGGCTTGTCGGCAGCGGCAACGGCGGACACGCCGAGACCAAGCGCGACGGTCAGACCAAGCGCGAGGCGCAGCGCCGTCATTGGATCGTCGCCGTCAGGCTGTCGGTCGCGCCCTTGTTGTCGACCCAACTCACCTTCAGCTCGTCGCCCTTGGCGGCGCCCTTGAAGGCGAACTTGACATAGGGGTCCTTGGAGACCGCGGTGCCCCAGTCGGCGAGGAACACGGTCTTGTCCTTGTGCGTGAATGTCAGCTGCTGGATGTAGTGCGCCGGGATCAGCTCGCCCTTGGCGTCCTTGACCAGGCCGGTATCCATCGGATGCTGGATCAGGGTCTGAACCTCGGCGGTGTCGCCGTTCAGGATGGCGCGGACGCGGATGCTCGATGCCATGATGGATCTCCCTTAGCCGCCGCAGCCGCCGACGGTGACCTTGACCTCCTTGGTCGCGCTGTAGAGCTTGCCGCCGGATTCGACGAGCGCGATCACGTTGGAGGTCTTGGCCATCTTGAGCCGGTTCGCCACCGCCGGCACGGTGCCTTCGGGGATGCGATACGACGCCGCCAGCGCGCTCGGATTCTCGGCGACGATGAAGGCGATCGAGGTCACGTTGGGCAGGGTCGTCGTCACCGCGACCGGGACCACGCCACCATTTTCGGCGATCTCCGGCGCGTCCAGCTTGATCTTGTCGGAGGCCTCGTGATCCCGGCCGTACAGCGCCTTGATTGCATCACCGGCGTTCTTCTGCCTGAAGGCGTCTTCCGGATATTTGTTGTCGTTGGTCGCGGCGAAGGCGGGAGATGCGTGCAGCACGGCGTTGCCGAGGCCGATCAGCGCGACGAGGCCAGCGCCTTTCAGGATCAGGCGGCGGTTGGCCAACGGGCCGAACGAGGCGGTCATCATGTCTCTCCAGGCGCGAAGTCAGAGGGTCTGCAGGAAATCGACGATGGCGTCGATCTCCTGCCCGGTCAGGATGCGGTTGCGGCCGAACGGCGGCATCACCGTCTGCGGATTGCGAATCGTCTCGTCGTTGAGGATCGCGCTCAGCTCGGCACGGTCGTATTTGCCCTTGAGATTCTCCAGCTTCGGCCCGATCGAGCCCGGCAGGTCGCCGCCCTTGATCTCGTGGCAGGTCAGGCAATTGCCCTTGCCGCGATCGAACGCCAGCTTCTGGCCGTCGGCCGCGCCGGACTGGGCGTGAGCGGCGGTAGAAACGACGAGCGAGAGCCCCAGCGCCAGGGCGGTTCGCATGACGGATGTGATCAAGGTGAAGTTCCGAAGTCTCGGTCAACGCGGGCAATATAAGAGCTGCAAAGCATAAAGACCATCGGCTGACAATGCAGCTATGGTGGCCGCCGCAACGCGGTTAATGGCGCGTGCGGCGATGGCCGGGAGAACGGGATGGCGGAGTATGTCGTGGAGTTCGGGCGGGATGGCCGGCCGGTGGAACCGGATGGGCGGCTGGATGCGGCCGCCTTCCACCGTAACCACCAGCCGATCTGGGCCGTGCTGGCGCGGCTGCTCGAGGGCCGCTCGGGCGACGTGCTGGAGGCCGGCAGCGGCACCGGCCAGCATGTCGTGCATTTCGCCGCCCAACGGCCGGATCTCACCTGGTGGCCGAGCGACCTCAACGCCAATCATCTCACGAGCATCGCGGCCTGGCGCGCGCATGCCGGCCTGTCCAACGTCCGCGAGGCTCAGCGCATCGACCTTGCCGATCCCGGCTGGGTCGCCGCGTTTCGCGCCGCCGGCGGGCCTTCGCAGCTCAGCGCGATCTTCTGTGCCAATGTGATCCACATTGCGCCGTGGTCGGTGGCGGAGGGATTGTTGGCCGGCGCCGCGCAGATCCTGTCTGCGGACGGCTTCCTCGCGCTGTACGGCCCGTTCAAGCGCGACGGCAGGCACAGCGCGCTCAGCAATGCGGTGTTCGACACGTCCTTGCGCGAGGGCAATCCGGATTGGGGCGTGCGCGACATTGCCGATCTCGAAACGCTCGCGGCGCGCAACGGCCTTGCCTTGCGCGAGACCGTCGAGATGCCCGCCAACAACATGATCCTGGTGTTCGCGCGCACGGGTTGACAGCTCCCTCCGTCATTGCGAGCGAAGCGACGCAATCCAGACTTCTTGCTTGGCCCTGGATTGCGTCGTCGCCTTCGGCTCCTCGCAATGACGACGAAGAGTGCTGCTCAATCCATCGTCAATCCCACATGCTGCGCGAGGAAGCGGTAGCCCAGCGTGATGAACGCCGCGCGCTCGCGGTTGTCCTTGCCGTAGCCATGACCGCCCGCGGCCGGCTCGTAGAGCCAGGCGTCGTAGCCCATGGCCTGCAGCTTCGCCGTCATCTTGCGGGCATGACCGGGATGCACGCGGTCGTCGCGCCGTGTCGTTGCGATCAGGATCGGCGGGTAGGCCTGTCCGGGCTTCGCCATGTGATAGGCCGAGTAGGTCTGCAGCCAGCCCCAGTCTTCCGCCTTGTCCGGATCGCCATATTCGGCGATCCAGCTCGCGCCGGCGAGCAGCTTGGTATAGCGGCGCATGTCGATCAGCGGGATGGTGCAGAACAGCGCGCCGAACCGCTCGGGATAGCGCACCAGCATGTTGGTGATCAGGATGCCGCCATTGGAGCCGCCCTCGGCGGCGATCCGCTGCGGCCGGGTCACGCCGCGGCGGACCAGGTCGGCGGCGACGGCCGCGAAATCATCATGCGCGAGCCGCTTGCCGGCGTAGCGGCCGGCATCGTGCCAGGCGGTGCCGAACTCGCCGCCGCCGCGGATATTGGCCTCGACGATGGTGCCGCCACGCTCCAGCCAGAGCTTGCCGAGCGCGGAATTGTAGCCGGGGCGCACCGTGTGGCCGAAGCCGCCATAGGCGTGCATGTGCACCGGCGCATCGCCGGTCGGATCGGACGGCCCGGTCTGGGTGTAGGGGATGCTGACGCCATCCACCGAGATCGCCTCGTGTCGGGTGACCACGAACCCCTCGGCGGTGAAGGTGCGGGGCGCCTGTTTCAGCACGGTTGGCGCTGCGAAGCCCTCGATCAGCTGCAGCGAGAGCGGCGTCAGCGGATCCTGGATTTGGGCGAGCAGGTCGCCATTGCCTTCCGCCTCGTCGGTGTCGAGCGGCCAGACATCGACCGTCGCAATCTCGGGCAGTCCGGGCAGCCGGCTGCTGCTCCAGCCCTGCGGCGACGGGCTCCAGACCTCGAATTGAGTCCTGAGCTCGTCGAGGATCGCCAGCACCAGCCGGCTACCGGCCCAATACAGGGACTGCAGCGCCCGGCGCGGGCCGGGTTCGAACAGGCGGACGAAATCGCGCCGGCCTTCGAGGAACGCCGACAGCCGAATGCCCAGCACGACGTCGGCCGCATGGGTGGTCTCGCCGATCGTCCAGGGCTGCCGCAGCTTGATCGCCATCCAGTCGCCATAAGGCGTCGTCCAGGAATCGGTCGGCAGGTCGAGCTTCGTGCGCGCGCCGGCCGCGTCGCCGAGCCACAGATGATGGTTGAAGAAGTCGAGCCCCTCCGAGAACCACACACGCGCCGGCGTCACGCTGCGGTCGACCGAGACCCGCACCCATATCGACTGGCTGCTCTCGGCCGCGAAGATCACCTCGGCCGCCTCGATCGGCTGGCCGCGTCGCCACCGCCGCACCGTGCGTGCATAGCCGGAGGGTGTCGCCATGCCCTCGCCAAAGGCGCTTGTCAGCAACAGCGTATCGGCATCGAGCCAGTCGAGGCTGCCCTTGGCCTCGGGAAGCGTGAAGCCATCGATGACGAAGCGCTTCGTCGTCAGGTCGAACTCGCGCAGCACCACGGCGTCGCTGCCGCCGCGCGACAGGCTGACGATCGCGCGGTCGTGCGCCGGCGGCAGGCTCGTCACCCAGTTCAAAGCCCAGTCCTCGCCTTCGTCGGCTGACAGCTTGTCGAGGTCGAGCAGGTCATCCCATTGCGGTTGGGGTTTGCGAAATTCCGCCAGCGTCGCGCGCCGCCACAGCCCGCGCGGATGCGCGGCATCCTTCCAGAGATTGTACAGCAGGCCGCCGCGGCGGCTCACGAAGGGGATGTTGTCGGGCCGGTCGAAGATCGCGGCGAGCGCGTCGCGATCGCGTTCGAAGCCGGCATCGCCGAATGCGGCGAGCGTGCGCTGGTTCTGTGCCTCGACATAGCCGAGCGCGCGATCGCCCTCGATGTCCTCGAGCCAGAGATAGGGGTCGTCATCGGGCGCCGCGATGGTGGGACGTTCGTCGATCGAATGGTCGATTGACATGGCTCAAGCTCCGCAGGCGCCGTTGAGGCGAGACTATCGCCGACCGGATTAGCCGGGCCGGACGGGCCTGTCGAATCACGCTCGTTGTCCGCAACTCCGTTGGTGCATGGCTTGTGGTGCATGGCTTGCGCCCGTTCGGGCCGGTTGCCTTGTCGCCGGCCATCCCGCAATAGTGCGGCCGTTCAAGAGGGGCGCGCCGCGCATCCGGACATCGAGATGATCGACCTGACCGTGACCGAAGACACCTCCGATGATGCCCGCGCCCGTCGCAACGTGGCACGGCTCGCCGCCGCGCAGGCGCTGACCGGCGCCAACTCGGCCGTGATCTTCGCGACCGGTGCGATCGTCGGGGTCACCATCGCGCCGAGCATCGGGCTCGCGACCGTTCCGATCTCGATGTACGTCGTCGGCCTCGCCGCCGGCACCCTGCCGACCGGCGCGATCTCGCGCCGCTTCGGCCGGCGCGCCGCCTTCCTCATCGGCACCGGCTGCGGCGCCGTCACCGGTGTGATCGGCTGCCTCGCCATCCTGCGCGGCTCGTTCGCGCTGTTCTGTCTTGCGACCTTCCTCGGCGGCCTCTATGGCGCGGTCGCACAATCCTACCGCTTCGCGGCGGCCGATGGCGCCAGCGCCGCATTCAGGCCCAAGGCGGTGTCATGGGTGATGGCGGGCGGCATCTTCGCGGGGCTGCTCGGTCCGCAGCTCGTGCAATGGACCATGGACGTCTGGCAGCCTTATCTGTTCGCCTTCAGCTATCTGGTGCAGGCCGCGGTCGCGCTGATCGCGATGGGCATCGTCGCCGGCGTTGATCTGCCGAAGCCTGCGGCCGCCGACCTGCATGGCGGCCGGGCGCTGTCCGAGATCGTGCGCCAGCCGCGCTTCATTGCGGCGGCGCTATGCGGCACCATCGCCTATCCCGTGATGAACCTGGTGATGACCTCGGCGCCGCTGGCGATGCAGATGTGCGGGCTCACGGTGTCGGATTCCAATTTCGGCCTGCAATGGCACATCGTCGCGATGTATGGCCCGAGCTTCTTCACCGGCTCGCTGATCGCACGCTTCGGCGCGCCGACGATCGTGGCGATCGGGCTCGCCTGCGAAGCGCTCGCCGCTGTCATCGGCCTGTCGGGTCTGACCGCAATGCATTTCTGGGCCACGCTGATCATGCTCGGCTTGGGCTGGAATTTCGGCTTCGTCGGCGCCTCGGCCCTGGTGCTGGAAACGCATACGGCGGCGGAGCGCAACAAGGTGCAGGCGTTCAATGATTTCCTGATCTTCGGCCTGATGGCGCTGGGCTCGTTCTCGTCGGGCCAGCTGCTCGCGAATTTTGGCTGGTCGGCGGTCAATCTCGTCGTCTTCCCGCCGGTGCTGCTGGGCCTGTGTGTGCTCGCGCTGGTGTGGTCGTCGAAGCGGCGTGATGCGCGGCTGGCAGCGGTGGACGGGGCGGAGCGCGGTTAACAGACGCGTTCTACAAGAAGCCACGCTAGGCGAGCGGCGTGCTCGGTGCACCCTCTCCCCTTGTGGGAGAGGGTGGCTTTCATGCGCAGCATGAAAGCCGGGTGAGGGGTTGCCCCTGGCTCAGGCCTGAATGTGCGGCACGAACCCCTCACCCGAGTGAGCCTGTGGCTGTCAGCTGTGTAGCCCTCTCCCACAAGGGGAGAGGGCGCAGTCATGGGCATCGCGATGGTGGGAGCCATGTCTGCGCTGGCCTCACTTCAGCTCCGACACCTCGCCCTCGGGCAGGTCGAACGCGAACGTGTTCAGCGTCATCGACACCATCGTGTAGTAGCCGCACAGGCCGATGATCTCGACCAGGCCGCGCTCGCCGAGCAGCGCGATCGCCTCGGCATAGAGCGCATCCGTCAGGCCGTGGCCCTCGTGCAGCGACTTGGCGACGTCGTAGATCATCTTCGCCTTGGGATCTTTGAACTCAGGCGTGCGGTGGTCGCGGATGTCCTCGATGATCTCAATGTCGAGCCCGCCGGCCAGCGCCAGGCGCTTGTGCGCGTACCATTCGTAATGCGCCGTCCAGTGCCGCGCCGTCACCAGGATCGCGATCTCCGACAACACAGCCGGAAACACCGTGTCGTAGCGCAGGAAGGCGCCGAGCCGGGTCGCATGGCGCGCCATCTCCGGGCTGTTGAGCCAGGCCATCATCGGCGGCGGCGGCGAGCCGCGCTTGCTGGCGATCGACTCGTCGTATGTCTGGCGCTGGTCGGCGCTCATTTCGCCAGGCGAAAGAAGTTTCAGGCGCATGTTCGTTTCCTCGTATTTCACGCGGCGGCATCATGACCATAGAACGCGGACCAAGGCGAGGTCGGAGGCGACGCCGCCCGCCCGATGCCGCGACATCGATGTTGAATTCCAGGAATGGCTGAGGTTAGGTCTGTGCAACGACAGCAATCATGGAAACGCGTGAGGACCTGAGATGGCCGATCTCGACACATTCCGCCGCGAAGCCCGGGCCTGGCTGGAGGCCAATTGTCCGCCTGAGATGCGCCGGCCGATGACCTCGGAGGAGGATACCTTCTGGGGCGGCCGCAATGCGAAATTCTCCTCCGAGCCGCAGCGCATCTGGTTCGAGCGCATGCGCGACAAGGGCTGGACCGTGCCGCATTGGCCGAAAGAATATGGCGGCGGCGGCCTCGACGGCGAGGAGGCCAAGATCGTGCGCCAGGAGATGGCCGCGACCGGCGCGCGGGCGCCGATCACCTCGTTCGGCATCTCGATGCTCGGGCCGGCGCTGCTGAAATACGGCACCGACGCGCAGAAGCGCGAGCACCTGCCGAAGATCACTGCAGGCCTGATCCGCTGGTGCCAGGGCTATTCCGAACCGAACGCCGGCTCCGATCTCGCCTCGCTGCAGACGCGGGCGGACAGCGACGGCGACGACTACATCATCAACGGCCAGAAGATCTGGACCTCCTACGCCAACTACGCCGACTGGATCTTCTGCCTGGTGCGCACCGATCCCGCGGCGAAGAAGCATGACGGCATCAGCTTCATCCTGTTCGACATGACCTCCAAGGGCGTCTCGACCAAGCCGATCCTGCTCATCTCCGGCCGCTCGCCGTTCTGCGAGACCTTCTTCGACAATGTCCGGGTGCCCAAGGCGAACGTGCTGGGCACCGTCAATCGCGGCTGGGACGTTGCGAAATATCTGCTGCAGCACGAGCGTGCGATGATCTCCGGCATGGGCGAGCGCGGTGGCAGCCGGCCGCTCGGCCAGGTCGCGGCGGATTCGGTCGGCAGCGACGGACAGGGCAGGCTCGACGATGCTCTCTTGCGCGCCGACATCGCGACCTTCGATGTCGACGAGGCCGCGCTTGCGGCCGCCGCCGAGCGCATGGTCGATCTCGCCAAGGCGGGCCAAGGCCATCCGGCGTTCTCCTCGGCGATGAAATATTACGGCACCGAGCTCAACAAGCGACGCTACGAGCTGCTGATGTCGGCCGGCGGCATCGACGCGCTGGAATGGGAGAGCGCGCGGTCGGGCGAGGGCGCGCGTTCGCGCGCCTGGCTGCGTACCAAGGCCAACTCGATCGAAGGTGGCACCTCCGAGGTCATGCTCGGCATCGTCGCCAAGCGCATCCTCGATCTGCCGGGGGCGTAGTTCGCCACACTCGCCGTCATTCCGGGGCGCCGCGAAGCGGCGAGCCCGGAATCCATAACCACGATCGTGAGTATGGATTCCGGGCCTGGCCCTTCGGGCCATCCCGGAATGACGAGGCCAAATTGATTGCCATCGCTGCAACGGGATTCCCATGCCTCTCCTCCTCACCGAAGAACAATCGATGCTCCGCGACAGCGCGCGCGGCCTGATCTCGGATCACGCGCCGGTCGCCCATCTGCGCAAGCTGCGCGACTCCCGCGACGAGACCGGCTTCTCCCGCGAGCTCTGGGCCACCTTCGCCGAGATGGGCTTTGCCGGCCTGTTGGTGCCGGAAGAGCACGGCGGCTCCGGCCTTGGCGCGGTCGAGGCCGGCGTCGTGATGGAGGAGATCGGCCGCACCTTGATGCCGTCGCCGTTCCTGGCGACCGCGGTGTTGTCAGCCGCGGCGCTGACGCGTGCCGGCTCGGCGGCGCAGAAATCGGAGTACTTGCCGAAGATCGCGAGCGGTGCGCTGCTCGCCGCGCTCGCGCTCGATGAAGGCGCCAAGCATCGTCCTTTGCACACGGCGCTGCAGGCCGCGCGCTCGGGCAACGGCTTCAAGCTCAACGGCGCCAAGGCAATGGTGGTCGACGGCCACGTCGCTGATCTCCTGCTCGTCGTCGCGCGCAGCGCCGGCGCGCCGGGCGAGCGCGACGGCCTGACCTTGTTCCTGGTCGATCCCAAGGCGAAGGGCGTCGCGATCGAGCGCACGATCATGGTCGACGCGCACAACGCCGCGCGCATCAGCTTCGACGCTGTCGAGGTCACGGCGGATCACGTGCTGGGCGACGTCGACGGTGGCGCGAACGTGCTGAACGCCGTGCTCGATCTCGGCCGCGGCGCGGTGGCCTCCGAGATGGTCGGTCTGAGCGAGGAGGTGTTCGGCCGCACGGTCGCGTATCTGAAAGAGCGCAAACAATTCGGCAAGGCGATCGGCGAATTCCAGGCGCTGCAGCATCGTGCCGCGCACCTCTATATCGAGATCGAGATCACCCGCGCCGCGGTGCTGAAGGCATTGCAGGCGCTCGATGCCGATCCCGCCAAGGCCGCTGCCGCGGTCGCAGTCGCCAAGGCGCGCGCCGGTGCGACGGCGACGCTTGCCGTCCAGGAGGGCGTGCAGATGCATGGCGGCATGGGCATGACCGACCAGTTCGACATCGGCTTCTTCATGAAGCGCGCCCGGGTCTGCGAGGAACTGCTTGGCGACGCCAACTACCACGCCGCCCAACTGGCGCAGTTGAGGGGGTATTGAGTGCAGGCTTCATTGCTGAGCGCGCTCATCGCCCAAAAACTCAGCTGTCATCGTCCGCGCAGGCGGACGATCCAGTACGCCGAGACAGCAGTCGTGAATCGAGAAGCCGCGGCGTACTGGGTACCCCGCCTTCGCGGGGTACGACAGTCTTTGTAGATCGCGACAATGAGCGCGCCCTCATCGAGGACGCGCCCTCGCCGCATCAATGATGCATCGGCATCTTCGCGGGCGGCAGCAGCACCTTGTCGATGACGTGGATGACGCCGTTCGAGGCCATGATGTCGGCCTGCACGACGTGCGCGTCGTTGACCTGCACGCCGAGCATGGTGCCGTCGACGTCGACCTTCTGGCCCTGCGCGGTCTTCACGGTCAGCTTCTTGCCGGCGACGTCGCCCGCCTTCACCGCGCCGGGGATCACGTGATACTTCAGGATCGCGGCGAGCTTGCCCTTGTTCTTCGGCTTCGGCAGATCCTCGACCGTGCCGGGCGGCAGCGCGGCGAACGCCGCGTCAGTCGGCGCGAACACGGTGAACGGGCCCTTGCTCTTCAGCACCGGCACGACGCCAGCGGCCTTGGCTGCGGTGACCAGCGTCTTGAACTGGCCGGCGCCGACGGCGGTATCGACGATGTCGGCAGCGCGCGCCGCCGTTGCTGACATGGAGAGCGCGCCCAGCATCAACGCGCCGGCCACGAACGAACGAAATCCCAGCGTCATTCGAATTTTCCCCTGTGAACTGAACTAATGAGTTGGCTGATGCGCGACAAGGATTTGCGGCCCTCGTTCGCCCCTTCGTCCGGGTCGCATCACCCTGACCAGATTGGTCGGGTTCGTTACGAATGGTGCGCTCGGATGGATTTTCGGATGCGTTCACGAACTCGTGAGCGCGAGCATCTGCGCGGCCAATGCCGGCCGCGACACGCATGAATCCGCTGAACTAATTGCCCGATCCGCGCATGCGCGCTGCCCGTCGGGCCAATTTGTCGCAACCCGACGGGCGTTGTGCCGTCGGGCAAATCACCGGCACATTCCCTGCCGTCTTGGCCCACAAGAGGGACGCTTCGCGGTCGTCACGGGTGTCGGGCTGATGATGCGATGGACGCATCGGATCGCAGCGTGAGGTGATCGCGCCGACGAACGATTGCGATGCGGACGTGAAGACGCGTGGTCCTGGCGCCCCGATGCTGGCGCCAAGTTGGCGGGTGATGATCCCAGCCGGCGACGGTGGCTAACAAGCCGGACACCGGGGAGAGCGCGACATAAGCGTTAACACCATCGCGCAGGGAGGGCCGGGTCGTTCCGGCTGTACCTGTGGTTCCTGCCCCGTGCTTTTTTTTGCACGGGGGCCACGGGCCTCAGCCGAGGCCCGGCCTTCCCTGCGCCCTCTGTCTGGAGAGGGCGGACGAATTTGGCAAAGCTCGGGCGCGTGACGCGTCGCGAGAACGGTGATTGTTGTGTGCCGTTCGACGTCGGTGCCGTGCTCACAGCCCGTGTCGTGCCCACAGCGCGCGAATATCGAAAGTCAATCGCGGTGCTCATGACTGCGCCCTCTCCCCTTGCGGGAGAGGGCTACACGAAAGCCAACTCCAAGCTCACTCGGGTGAGGGGTTGGTGCCACATATTCAGGCCTGAGCCCGCGGCTACCCCTCCCCCGGTTTCGATGCTTCGCATCGAAACCACCCTCTCCCACAAGGGGAGAGGGTGCACCGAGTCCTTGGCGGCATGGTGCGCCAATTGGGAGTTAGTTAGCGAAACCCACCCCTACCGGATCGGCGGTGCGTACTGAATTCCGCCGGCGTTCCACAATTGGTTCATGCCGCGCGGAATCTTCAGCTTCGACTCGCTGCCGACGTTGCGCTCATAGACCTCGCCGTAATTGCCGACGTGACGGATGACACGCGCCACCCAGTCTTTCGACAAACCGAGGTCCTGGCCATAGGTGCCCTCGTTGCCGACCAGCCGCATCACGTCGGGCTTCGTCGACTTCAGCGCCTCGTCGATGTTCTTGGAGGTGACGCCGAGCTCCTCGGCATTGATCATCGCATACAGCGTCCACTTCACGATCATCATCCAGTCGTCGTCGCGCTGGCGCACCACGGGCGCCAGCGGCTCCTTGGAGATCATGTCCGGCAGGATGTCGTGATCGTTCGGCTTCGACAGGATCTGGCGCAGCGCGTAGAGCTGCGAGACGTCGGCGGTGAAGGTGTCGCACCGGCCGCTGTCATAGGCCTTGATGACGTCGTCGAGCTTCGGAAGCTTCACTTCCTCATACTTCATGTTGTTGGCACGGAAGTAGTCACCGAGGTTGAGCGCGTTGGTGGTCGCGTCCTGCACGCAGACCTTGCTGCCATTGAGATCCAGCGCGGTCTCGAGCTTGCGCGACCGCGGCACCATGAAGCCCTGGCCGTCGTAATAGGCCACGGCCGGGAAATACAGGTCGTAATTCTGCTCGCGCGCCATGCTCCAGGTGGTGTTGCGCGAGAGGATGTCGACCTTGCGGCTCTGCAGCTCCTTGAAGCGCTCATTGGCGTCGAGCGGCACGAACCTCGCCTTGGTCGGATCGTCGAAGATCGCAGCCGCCACCGCGCGGCAGAAGTCGACGTCGAAGCCGGTCCAGTTGCCCTTGTCGTCGGGAATCGAAAAGCCGGGCAGACCGGCATTGACGCCGCACAGCACCTCGCCGCGGCGGACGGTCCGCTTCAGGGTGCGGGTGTCGTACATCTCATAGGTGACGGCGAGGGCCGCAACGAGAACGGCAACGGCGAGCCCGATCAGCAGGCCGCCTCGGAAAGTGCGCATGGTCAATCTCTTTCGAAAAATGTCAGGACAAAGCGATGGCTGGAAATCCGGCGGCCTTGGCCGCCGTCACAGTTCCGGCTTCTGCTTCACGACGACCTTGGTGCCGACCGGCACGCGGTCGAACAGGTCGGCAACATCGGCATTCACCAGGCGGAAGCAGCCAGAGGAAATCTTGGTGCCGATGGTCCAGGGCTGGTTGGTGCCGTGAATGCGGTACACGGTGGTGCCCAGATACATCGCCCGCGCCCCCAGCGGGTTGCCGGGGCCGCCCGCCATGAAGCGCGGCAGATAAGGCTGGCGCTGGATCATCTCCGGCGGCGGCGTCCAGTCCGGCCACTCGGCCTTCTTGGTGATGTTGAGCAGCCCCTGCCACTGGAAGCCGTCACGGCCGACGCCGATGCCGTAGCGGATGGCACGGCCGCCCGGCTGCACCAGATAGAGGTGGCGCTCCGCGGTGGAGACGATGATGGTGCCCGGCGGCTCGGTGGTGCGGAAATAGACGACCTGCTTGCGCCATTCGGGATCGAGCTCGTAGCCGTCATCGGCGACGAGGCCGGGCTGGTCGCCCGGATCCTCGGACTGGGCGAAGCTGTGCGATGCGGACAGCGCCAGCGCGATGGCGGCGCTGGTGACACAAAGCAGGCGACGAAAACTCGGCATTCAAAGCTCTCCTCAACGGACCCCTGCGAAGCTCGCCCAACGAAATCACCCGCCAAATCTCAGGGGCATAACGGCTGCAAAGTCAAGGCGAGGACGGGTGCGCAGTGCGCGGGGCACGTCATCCGAGCTTCATCCAGAGCCGCAACAGGAAAGCGATCGTGCCGACAGTGGCCACTCCCGCGAGCCACAGCGCCGCGAACCAGGCAAGACGCTTCGCGAGCGGTGGGGGTTGGGGAACGGGCATCAATGATAGCCGCTGTCGTGTCCCACCTTGCCGCGAAACACCCAATAGGCCCAGCCGGTGTAGCCGAGGATCAGCGGCACCAGCACCAGGACGCCGGGCAGCATCAGCAGCTGGCTGCGTTCGGGCGCCGCAGCCTGCCAGATCGTGATGCTCTGCGGCACGACATAGGGATAGATGCTGATGCCGAGCCCGGCGTAGGACAGGAAGAACAGCGCCAGCGCGAGAAAGAACGGCCAGACATCGTGCTTCTGGGCGAGGTTCTTCATCAGCAGCACGGTGACCGCGACGACGGCGAGCGGCACCGGCGCGGTCAGGAACACGGCCGGCCGGGTGAACCAACGCTGCGCGTACTGGTTCGTCAGCAGCGGAGTCGCCAGGCTGACGGCGGCGATCGCCAGCAGCATCGCGATCATCAGGTACCAGCTGATGCGATACGCCTTGTCGCGCAGGTCACCCTCGGTCTTCAGGATCAGCCAGGTGGCGCCGAGCAGCGCATAGCCGACCACGAGCGAGACGCCGGTGAGGATGCTGAACGGCGTCAGCCAGTCCCACCAGCCGCCGGCATAGTGGCGTCCCTCGACATGCACGCCCTGCAGGATGGCGCCGAGCGCGATGCCCTGCGCCAATGCCGCGACCCACGAGCCGCCGGTAAAGGCGATGTCCCAGAGATTGCGTGTGGCACGCGTGCGCCAGCGGAATTCGAAGGCGACGCCGCGGAAGATCAGCCCGACCAGCATCGCGATCAGCGGCGCATACAGCGCCGGCAGCAGGACGGCGTAGGCGAGCGGGAACGCCGCCATCAGGCCGCCGCCGCCGAGCACCAGCCAGGTTTCGTTGCCGTCCCACACCGGCGCGACGGTGTTGGTGATGACGTCGCGGTCCTGCTTGCCCGGAAACAGTGGGAAGAGGATGCCGAGGCCGAGATCGAAGCCGTCCATCACGACATAGATGAACACCGCAAGCGCGATGATGAAGGCCCAGAGCACGGTGAGGTCGAAGGGGACGGTCATGATCCGACGGCTCCCTGCACGACGCCGGCGGCGGGCGTGACGCCTGCGGTGCGGATCGGCTGCGCGCTGCTCGGTCCGGGCTCACCGGCATGCGGCGGCTCGGCCATCAGGCGCAGGATGTAGAGCACACCCGCGGCGAAAATGATGAAATAGACGATGATGAAGACGAGCAGCGAGGTGCCGACGGCGGGTGCGGCCAGCGGCGACACCGAATCGGCAGTGCGCAGCAGCCCGTACACGGTGAAGGGCTGGCGGCCGGTCTCGGTCGTGATCCAGCCGGCCATCACGGCGACGAAGCCGGCCGGCCCCATGGCGATCGCGAAACGATGCAGCAGCCGATTGACATACAGCCGGCCGCGCCAGCGCTCCCACAGGCTGAACAGGCCGAGCGCCAGCATCAGGAAGCCGAGGCCGACCATGATGCGGAACGACCAGAACGTGATCGGCACCGGCGGCCAGTCCTTGCGCGGCACAGTGTCGAGGCCGGCCATCGGCGCGTCGATCGAATGTTTCAGGATCAGCGAGCCGAATTTCGGGATGCCGATTGCCCATTTCAGCTCGCCCTTGGCCTGGTCGGGCCAGCCGAACAGATACAGCGGCGCGCCGTCCTTGTGGCTCTCGAAATGGCCTTCCATGGCCATGATCTTCACCGGCTGGTGCTCCAGCGTGTTCAGCCCATGCTGGTCGCCGGCGAGGATCTGGATCGGCGCCACCAACGTCGCCATCCACATCGCCATCGAGAACATCACGCGGGGGCCGGGCAGGTGCGGGTTGCGCAGCAGATGAAAGGCCCCGACGGCGCCGACCACCAGCGAGGTGGTCAGATAGGCCGCCAGCACCATGTGGACCAGCCGGTAGGGGAACGACGGATTGAAGATCACCTTGAGCCAGTCGACCGAGACGAACTGGCCGTCGGCGTTGACGGCATAGCCCGCCGGGGTCTGCATCCAGGAATTGGCCGAGAGGATCCAGAACGCCGAGATCAGGGTGCCGATCGCCACCATCAAGGTGGCGAGGAAATGCAGCTTGGGTCCGACGCGCTTGAGGCCGAACAGCATGACGCCGAGGAATCCCGCCTCGAGGAAGAAGGCGGTCAGCACCTCATAGGCCATCAGCGGGCCGATCACCGGACCGACCTTGTCGGAGTAGACCGACCAGTTGGTGCCGAACTGATACGACATCACGATGCCGGAGACCACGCCCATGCCGAAGACGATGGCGAAGATCTTGAGCCAGTAATTGAAGACGTTGAGATAGACGTCGCGGCCGGTCCACAGCCACAGCGCCTCCAGCACGGCGAGGTAGGAGGCGAGCCCGATCGAGAAGGCGGGGAAGATGATGTGGAACGTGACCGTGAAGGCGAATTGCGCGCGCGCCAGCTCCACCGCGTCCAAACCGAACATGCGCACCGTCCGTCGTCATTGCTGTCGGGCCTGTAGCACAGCCCCATGACGGCAGGATCGCACCGGTGCCCGTCGATATCAAATGGTCAAATCGCCCTACAGAGACGTGGCCGTTCCGCAAAACGACGAAGACCCGGCGGGGGGCATCCGCCGGGTCTTCGGAGCAACCTTGGAAGGTGGAGGTATCCTTGAATTTGCTCGTTCAAAACTGAGATCAGCTGGGGGACTGACGTTCAGTTGATGGAGATGGTGTAGCAGGCGACGTTTTCGGAGTGATTTCACTGATTGTTTCAATTGTTTCGTTCGGCGATTTTCTCGGTGTCGTCGGAACCCGGCGCGACGCCGGCCCCGACGAGGGAAGGTCAGGCGGCGATGCTGTGGACGCCGGCACCGCGCAAGAGCTCGGCGAGGTGCTTGCGGGCATAGAACATGCGCGTCTTCACCGTGCTCTGCGGGATGCCGATGATGTGCCCGACCTCCTCCACCGACTTCTCGTGGTAGTAGATCAGGGTGATGATCTCGCGATGAGCCGGCGAGAGCTTCGCGACGCAGGCGCGCAGGATCGCGCTGGTCGTGGAGCGCTCGAGCGAGGTCTCCGGCGTGTCGGAGTCGTCGGCGATCTCACGCACCTCGTCCTGGTCGATGTCCTCGAACCGGCGCTGGCGCAGCGCGGTCAGCGCCTTGAAGCGGGCGATCGACAGCAGCCAGGTCGAAACCTGCGAGCGGCCCTCGAACTGCTTGGCAGTCCGCCAGACGTCCAGGAACACTTGGCTGACGAGGTCCTCGGCAATCGTGGTGTCACGCACGATGCGCAGGATGAAGCGATAGACCCGCACATTATGGCGCGCATAAAGCGTGTGCATCGCGGTGCGATCGCCATCGGCGATGCTCTCCAGGAGCATGCCGTCCGTGGTCGCCTGGGCCGCGATAATGCCCTGGCTGGCTGCGGAATTGATGGCAATGACGTTCTGCATGGCACTCTCCCGTTCCGCCGCCCCCTTGCGGCGTTTCGACGGGTCGGATTGTTAATGAGCGCCGGTTTCGGGACGTCTGCACGAAAATGGGAAAATGGTTTCGTCGCAGGGCAGAAGTGTTTCGTCGCACCGCACATCGCGAAACACTCGTGGCGGAATTGTGAATTATTTCAAGGGACGGGAAATGGGGCGGTGGAGGTCGTACTGGCATGCCAGCCGGACCTCGCGTCTCGACGGCGGATGTTACGCCTTTTCGCCGGCCGGCGAGAACAGGTAGCCGCCACCGCGGATCGTCCGGATCACGGCGGGTTTGGTCGGATCCGGCTCGATCTTGCGCCGGATGCGCATGATTCGGAGGTCGACGGCGCGGTCGAACGCCTCGGCGTCCCGGGCGTTGGCCAGCTCGAGAAGCCGTTCGCGCGATAGCACCCGCTTGGGGTTGGCGGCAAACACCTTGAGCAGGCCGAATTCGGAGGCCGTCAGCGGATGCTCGTTGCCTTCGTCGTCGCGCAGTGCCT
The DNA here is from genome assembly GCF_021088345.1 of Bradyrhizobium ontarionense. Classification (NCBI taxonomy): domain Bacteria; kingdom Pseudomonadati; phylum Pseudomonadota; class Alphaproteobacteria; order Hyphomicrobiales; family Nitrobacteraceae; genus Bradyrhizobium; species Bradyrhizobium ontarionense. The sequence continues at coordinate 6,129,369 of NZ_CP088156.1, forward strand.
GGGCATCGAGATCGAGCCATTTGGTGCCGAATCGCACCAGCTGCGGGTCCTTGGCCTTGGCGGCGGCAGGTTCTGCAACGGCGGCTGCCGCCTTGGCCGGGGCGCTCCGGCGCAGCACGGAGCGGATCCGGGCCATCAACTCGCGCAATTCGCACGGCTTGGCGACGTAATCGTCGGCCCCGAGCTCGAGCCCCACCACGCGGTCGATCGGACTGGCGGTCGCCGTCAGCATGATGACGGGAATGTTGGTTCGGCCCTTGAGGTCGCGGATGATCGACAATCCGTCCTCTTCGGGCATGTTGAGGTCGAGCACGACGAGGTCGGCGGGGCCGGTCTCGATCGCGCTCCGCAGGCTCTTGCCGCCGTCACACAGGGTCACGGTGAAGCCGTGCATCTTGAGGTAATCGCCCACCATCTCGCGGGCAGGGGCCTCGTCGTCGACGATGATGATGTGCTGGCTTTGACTCATGACAACTCAGTCGCAGGCAGTGTGATGGTGAACGTCGATCCGGATCCCGGCCCGTCGCTCTTGGCCGTCACCTCTCCACCATGCATGTCGACGATGCGTTTGACAATCGACAGGCCAAGCCCGGTCGAGCTCTCGCCGGCCGTCGGCTTGGCCGACAGCCGCTGGAACCGGCCGAATAGGCGACCAAGATCCTCCGGCGACAGCCCGGCGCCCTGGTCGGCGATGCCGATGATCGTGTTGTCGCCATCGTCGGCGACATCGACAGCGATCCTGCCGCCGATCGGACTGTATTTGATCGCATTGCTCAGCAGGTTGTCGATCGCTTCGCGAATCCGGTCGATGTCGCACATGGTGGACAGATGCGGTGGCGCGGATATCGCAATGACCTGCTGCTTGTTGAGCGCCAGCGGCTGGTTGGCTTCGACCACCTCGTGGACAAGGGCTGCAACGTCGACCGGCTCACGGCGGATCGTGATGTCGAATGCGTCCGCCATCGCATCGGAGATGAGATGGTCGACCATGGAGGTCAGGCGCTTGGCGGCATCGCGGATGTGTTCGATCTGGGTGGTGACGCCGTCCTTGGAGGCGCCGGTCGCGATCAGTTCGGTCAGCATCTCGGTGCGGCCGAGGATGACGCCGAGTGGATTCTTCAAATCGTGGGCGACCGTGCCCAGAATTTCGTTCTTGAAGCCGTTGGCACGCTGCAGCCGCAGCCACTGCGCCGACAGCCGCCGGTTGGCCTGCATCAGCGCGCGGGTGCGCTGCGCGACGCGATCCTCGAGCTGGGTGTTGGCCTCGTGCAGCTGCTGATAGAGCAGCACATTGTCGAACGCGATCGACAGCCGGCTGGAGAAGATCTCGACCAGCGAGCGATCGGTCTCGGACAGCGGCCGTTCCGCCTGCAGCAGCACCACCACCTCGCGGCCGGAGCCGGTGCGTACGTAGAGCACCGTGCGGTGGTCGGCGAATTCGTTCGCACGCTTCTTGAAGGCGGCCTCGACCATGTCGCGCAGGTCGGGATCGAGCGAACGCGAGGTGGCGGCGCCGGTGAAGCGGCTGTAGCAGCCGGAGCCGGCCAGCACCGAGAAGTCCTCGGCCTGGCTGCCGTCGTCGCGCAGCACCAGGATCCCGGCGCAATCGACGTTGAGCAGGGACGCGATCTGGGTCAGCACGCCCTCGGCCAGGCGCTGCATCGATTTGAAATCGTAGAGCGTCGAGGCGGCGTCGATGATGATCTCGAGGCCGCGCCGGGTCTGCACCATGCGCTCGAGCTGTTGATAGCTGCGCAGCGCGGCCGTGAGCGAGGTGAAGAGCTTGTCCGCCGTGAGCTCGGTCTTGGCCTTGTAGTCGTTGATGTCGTACTGAACGATCACGCGCCGCTCCGGCGCCTGCCCGGGCTGGCCGGTGCGCAGGATGATGCGGACGGTCTCGTTCTTGATCTCGTTGCGGATGAACTCGACGAGCTCGAGACCGGCGACGTCGGTCTCCATGATGACATCGAGCAGCACGGCGGCGATGTCGGTATGTTCCCGCATCAGGGTACGGCCTTCGGCCGCCGAATAGGCCGAGAGGATCTCGAGGCCTTGGCCGTTGAGGCTGTAGTCCGAGAGCGCAAAGCGCGTGCCGTCGTGCACCGCATGGTCGTCGTCGATGACGGCGATCTTCCATTTCCGGGCCGAACGGTCGTCCTCGTCGAATCCGGTATCCTCGATCAGGTGGAGGACATCGTCCTGTTCGGCCATTGCGTCGTTCCGTCGCCCGTTGCTGTCTCGGAGCCGCCCTTGGCGACCCGCGGCATGATTATGCGAAAAGTCGTGCCTTGTCCTACCCTGGACTCCAGCATCATGCGGCCACCAAGCTGCTGCGTCACGAGATTGTAGACGATATGCAGCCCGAGACCCGTCCCGCCCTCGTTGCGGCGCGTCGTGAAGAACGGATCGAAGGCCTGACGCTGGACGTCGGGGGTCATGCCGGCCCCGTTATCGGCGAAAATGATCTCGATGTCATCCGCGCCGCGCGGCCGCGCCGTGATCGAGATCGTCCCCGAACGGCCGTCGGCGAAGGCATGGTTGACGGCGTTGAGGAACAGGTTGGTCAGGATCTGGCCGTAGAAGCCGGGATAGCCGTCGATGAAGAGTCCCTCCGGGACATCGACGGACAGCGTGATCGGAGCGCGCTTGAGCACCGGCTTCAGGCTGGTGATGATCTGATCGGTCGCCTCGCTCAGGATGAAGGTGCGCCGTTCGGCATGCGAGCGGTCGACGGCAACCTGCTTGAACGACTGAATGAGCTCGCCGGCGCGCTGCAGGTTGGCGACCAATTGCTCGGATGCATCCCGCGACGTGCGTACGAATTCCTCCAGTTGCGACCGGCGCAGCCCGCCTTCGGGCGATCTCAACGCGGCTTCGAACATCTCGACGCGGCGCGCGAAGCTGGAGGCCACCGTCAGGCTGATGCCGATCGGATTGTTCACCTCATGCGCAACCCCGGCCACCAGCCCTCCGAGTGCTGCGAGCCGCTCGGCATCGATCAGGTTGCGCTGGGCCGCATTGAGCTCGAGCAGGGCGCTCTCGGCCTTTTCCTTCGCGGTGCGCAGCTCATCCTCGGTCTTGCGCTTGGCGACTGCGTTTTCGCGAAAGACTTCGACTGCGCGGGCCATCGCGCCGACTTCGTCGCGCGCCTCGGTCCCAACGACCTTGCGGTCGTAGTCGCCCAAGGTGATGGCGCGCATGGACGCCATGATCTGCTGCAGCGGAAGCCTGATCGAAAGCGCGATCAGGACGCCGGCGGAGAGGATGATGCCGAGGAAAACCACCGCGATCGACAGCACGCGGCGGGAGATGTCGCGCAGCGTCCGGTCGAACGTCGTCTGCGCCTTCTGCTCGCGCTGGCGCATCTTCACCGACAGTCCATCGATGGCGCCGATGGTCTCGGCCTGGCTGGCGTCGATGGTGTTGCGCAGCAGTTCGGTCCGATTGCTCAGTTGCTCGGTCAGCTTGGAAAACCCCTCCCGGAGCGCAGCCGTCCGAGCCGACAGCCGCTGCAAGGCCAGCCGCTGCAGATCATTGTCGGCGAGGCTCGACATCACGGGAATGGTCTTCTCGATCGTCTCGGTGTTGCGGCGCGCGTCCTCGGCGGAGGCGGGCGCGAGCGAGAGATAATACGAATTCGCCGCCACCAGCATCGCCGTGAAGGCTTCGCGCGACTTGCCGAGCGACGGCCAGATCTGCGCATCGCGATGGCCGGTCGCGCCTTCGATGACCGAGTAGAGTCCCGCGATGTCGCGGGCGGGACCGAGCACCTCTTCCTCATAGGTCTTCGAGATCGTCGCCTGCAGGCTGCGCAGCTCGCCGAAGCCGTCGAGGAAGCGCACCGTGACCCGCTCGAGCTCCTCGACCGATCCCGACAGCATCGGATCGGTCGAGGCGCGCGTCGTCAGTGTACCCAGCACCGCTTCGCGGAGCAGCAGGATCTCGGCGAACAGCTCAGGGCTCGGCTGGTTGATGTAGCGATGGATCAGGTTCTGCAGCCGGCTTGTTTCACTCTCCAGCAGCGCCAGCACCTTGTCGGATTCGCGGACCTGGCGGACGTCGTCCCAGGCCGTGCCCAGCACTTGCGCACCGTTCCAGATCAGCGCTGCGAGGACGATCACGACGGCCGAGTTCAGAGCGGCAATCGAGAGGATGCGCCAGCGGATCGGCACTGCCCGGAGCACGCGGACGATCCTCGCCCGGCCCAGCGCCGCCCGACTGAGCGTCCGGTCGGCGGAACCTCGCTGCTCGGATCTCGCCACGATCGCTACCTCGAGCCGGCCGCGGGGCGCTTCAGCCCGCCCAGGCCGGGGCGTGCCGCAGGCCTCGCATGGTGCAGTGCGGCCCGCGAACGCCACCCCGCGTCCGCCACAACCCGACTCGGCACCGGCGTGACGTCCACCCTCGATATCCACGAACGACGGGCGCGGTACACAGGCAACACTTTCCCCTTGATGATGAGGTCGGCCCGGAGACGAAAAGGTTCAACGCTCTCCCGAACAGGTGCTATAAGGCCATTCTGACGCCAAAGCGATACGCGTCAATGGTTTGTTAAGAAGTTGTTGCAGCTTTTGGTTGTTTGTCCGGGCGCCCAGTTCATTTCAGTCGGGCCGCAGTTTTCCTTCGCGAATTGAGGATGTCTTCTGGTGACGTTTATTTCGCGTTCTTTGTGGAGCGTCGTCGTCCTTGTCATCGCCGCCGCCGCAGCACCTGCTCATGCTGTAACCGAGATCATGTGGTGGCATGCGATGTCGGGCGAACTCGGCAAGCAGGTCGACAGGCTCGCGGCCGAGTTCAACGCGTCCCAGCCGGACTATCGCATCGTTCCGACCTACAAGGGCAGCTACACCGAAACGGTCACGGCCGCGATCTTCGCATTCCGGTCGCGCAGCCAGCCCGCGATCGTGCAGGTCAACGAGATCGCAACCGCCACGATGACGGCAGCCAAGGGCGCGATCTATCCTGTCTACGAACTGATGCATGACGAGCAGGAGAGTTTTTCGCCGTCCGCCTTTCTTCCGGCGGTGACCGGCTATTATGCCGATGCTGACGGCAATCTGCTGTCGTTTCCGTTCAACGCGTCCACGCCGATCCTCTACTACAACAAGAGCGAGTTTCGCGCCGCCGGGCTCGACCCCGAAATTGCGCCGAAGACCTGGCCGGAGCTTGGAAAAGCAGCCAAGCGGCTGCGTGACAGCGGCGTAGCCTGCGGCTTCACCACCTCGTGGCCGGCCTGGATCAACATCGAGAATTTCTCCGCCTTCCACAATCTGCCGATCTCGACCCGCGCCAACGGCTTTGCCGGGCTCGACGCCGTCCTGACCTTCAACAATCCGCACGTCACCCGCCACATCGCCCAGCTCGTGGACTGGCAGAAGAGCAAACTTTTCGACTACGGCGGTCGCGGCCAGGCCGCCGAACCGCGGTTCCAGAAGGGCGAGTGCGGCATCTTCATCGGATCGTCGGCTACGCGCGCCGACATCAAGGCGAATTCGAAGTTCGAAGTCGGCTACGGCATGTTGCCGTACTGGCCGGACATCGCGGGTGCGCCGCAGAACTCCATCATCGGCGGCGCGACCCTGTGGGTGCTGCGGAACCGTCCTGCCGCGGAATACAAGGGTGCGGCCAAATTCTTTGCCTATCTGTCACGGCCCGACATCCAGGCTGCCTGGCACCAGAACACGGGCTATCTGCCGATCACGCAGGCGGCGTTCGATCTCACGCGCGCACAAGGGTTCTATGACCGCAATCCGGGAACGGCAATTTCCATCGAGCAGGTGACGCTCCATCCGCCCACGGAAAATTCGCGCGGCCTGCGGCTCGGCTCGTTCGTGCTGGTCCGCGACGCCATCGAGGATGAGATGGAGCAGGCGTTCGGCGGCCGCAAATCGCCGCAGGCCGCGCTCGATGCCGCCGTCGAACGCGGCAACCGCCTGCTGCGCCAGTTCGAGCGGGCGAGCCCGGACCGCTGATGATGGCGCTGCCGCCGGTCGCCGATGGCGCGCAGCTCCAGCGCTTGCGTGCCGATGAGGCGGGCTGGCTGCCGGCTGGGCGCGACATTGCGGTTGCCCATGGCTATGGCGATGCGCGGCTGGTGGCGTTCGCGGCGGGCACCAATCTCGTCGCTGCGCTGAACGATGGGTTGATCCTGAAGGTCTTCCCGCCCTTCCATCGCGGCAAGTTCTTGTCCGAGCGGGCGACGTTGCGCGTGCTCGCCCGGCGCCTCGCTGAGGTCGCAACGCCGGAGCTTCTGCACGAGGGTGAGCGGGACGGCTGGTTCTATCTGATCATGACCCGGCTCGACGGCATTCCCGCATCCGATGTCTGGCCGCAACTGTCCGAACCGGACAGGCAGCACCTGCTCCGGCAGGTCGGCCGTGTGATCGGCAGCGTGCAGCGGATTCCGCCCGGCGAGCTGCTCACGCTAGGTCCGCGCTGGTCGGACTTCCTGCAGGCGCAAATGGCTGGGTGCCATGCGCGCCATCAGCGACTTGGACTGCCGCAGACGCTGCTGGCCGGCCTGGATGATCTGCTGCAGGAGGCGGCTGTGTTGCTGCCGCCGAATCCGCAGCCCGTCATTCTGACTGGCGAATACATTCCGGAGAATTTTCTCGTCGAACGTGAGGGCGGCGGCTGGCGGGTGAGCGGTCTGTTCGACTTCGGCGACGTCATGGCCGGCTTCGGCGAATACGATCTGCTGGGACCGAGTGCCTTCATGGCCGCCGGCCATCCCGGACGCGTGCGCGCCCTGTTCGAGGGCTACGGATTTGCTCCGGCCGACATCAGCTGGCAGCTGAAGCGCCGGCTGCTCGCCTTGATGATGCTGCATCAGGCCAGCGATCCCGTCCGCCACATCTGCATTCCGGATTGGCCAAGCAAGGTCCGCGACTTCGATGAGCTGCAGGCGCTGATCTGGCCGGATTGATTCCGCGGCGACATCTACCGGCGCGCCCGCGGCTTGCGCCGACGTCGAGGTGCGTAAATCCGTCGCAGGTTCCGGTAGGTGCTCGCAAATCGAGCAAATCTGCGGATTTGTATGCAATGGTCCTTCCAGGTCGCCTGTAGTCAAAGGTGCCATCGTTAGATTTCAATGACTTGGCTAGGTCCTGGGCTTGGCACGAAGCTTGCGATCACCGCTCTCACCGGTCGTTTCCCGTGGGAGCATTTGATGAAGCGTCGCGATTTCCTGAAATCCGTGTCCGGTCTGGCGGCAGGCGCCGCGCTGCCAATGGCGCCGGCGGTCATCTCCGCCGCCAAGGCGGATGCGCGGTCCGAGACGCTGCTGATCGTCTCCGAGGGCGGCCCCAACAATCTCGACATCCATGGCGTCGGCACCAACGTGCCGGGCTACGAAGTCTCCTGGAATTGCTACGACCGCCTGATCAGCCACGAGATGAAGAGCGGCCCAGGCGGCGTGCCCTATTACGACCGCGACAAGTTCAAGCCCGAACTGGCCGAGGACATGACCATCGGCGACATGTCCGCAACGTTCAAGCTGCGCAAGAACGCCAAATTCCACGACGGCGCGCCGGTCACGGCCAAGGACGTCAAATGGTCGCTCGATCGCGCCGTCAGCGTCGGCGGCTTCCCGACCTTCCAGATGAGCGCGGGCTCGCTGACCAAGCCCGAGCAGTTCGTCATCGTCGACGACTACACGGTGCGTGTCGACTTCCTCAAGAAGGACCGGCTGACGATCCCCGATCTCGCCGTCATCGTGCCCTGCGTCGTCAACTCCGAGTTGGTCAAGAAGAACGCCACCGACAAGGATCCGTGGGGCCTCGAGTTCACCAAGCAGCAGACCGCAGGCTCCGGCGCCTACAAGGTGACGAAGTGGACCGCCGGCACCGAAGTCATCATGGAGCGCAACGACGAGTGGGTGTCCGGCCCGCTGCCGAAGATCAAGCGCGTGATCTGGCGCATGGTGCCGCAGGCCGGCAACCGCCGCGCGCTGTTGGAGCGCGGTGATGCCGACATCTCCTACGAATTGCCGTTCAAGGATTTCCAGGAAATGAAGGCGAGCGGCAAGCTCAGCGTGGTGTCGCTGCCGTTCTCCAACGGCATTCAATACATCGGCATGAACGTCACCAAACCGCCGTTCGACAATCCGAAGGTGCGGCAGGCGATGGCCTATGCGATGCCGTACCAGAAGATCATGGATGCCGTGCTGTTCGGCCTCGCCAATCCGATGTTCGGTGCGGCGGCCGACAAGGCGACCGAGGTGGCCTGGCCGCAGCCGACCAAATACGCCACCGACATGGAAAAGGCGAAGGCGCTGCTTGCCGAGGCCGGCTATGCCAACGGTTTCGAGACCACGATCTCGTTCGATCTTAATTTCGCGCAGGTCAACGAGCCGTTGTGCGTGCTGGTGCAGGAGAGCCTCGCGCAGCTCGGCATCAAGACCACGATCAACAAGGTGCCCGGCGCCAACTGGCGCACCGAGCTGAACAAGAAGGAGATGCCGCTCTACACCAACGTGTTCTCGGGCTGGCTCGATTATCCCGAGTACTTCTTCTACTGGTGCTATCACGGCAACAATTCCGTGTTCAACACGATGAGCTACAAGTCGCCGGTCATGGACAAGCTCATCGACGGCGCGCGCGACGCGGCCGCGACCGGCGACAAGGCAACGTACGACACCGACGTGAAGGGCTTCGTCGATCTCGCCTTTGCCGAGGTGCCGCGCATTCCGCTGTACCAGCCGTTCGTCAACGTCGCGATGCAGAAGAACATCTCGGGCTATCAGTACTGGTTCCACCGCCGGCTCGACTATCGCGCGCTGGTGAAGGGGTGAGATTGGCGAATAGCGAGTGGCGAGTGGCGAGTAGCGAATAGGGGAGTGTCATGATTGAAGCCGTCCGGCCACTATTCGCCATTCGCTATTCGCCGTTCGCTTGCGACGAGGTCGTGGCATGATCGCTCTCATCACCAAGCGTCTCGCCTTCGCGATCCCCTCGCTAATCGGCGTGGTGATCGTCACCTTCCTGCTGACACGCGCGCTGCCCGGCGATCCCGCCGCTTATTTTGCCGGGCCGGCTGCGACCAAGGAGGCGGTGGAGCAGATCCGTAAGAAGCTCGGCTTGGACAAGCCGCTGGTCGAGCAGTTCTTCCGCTACACCGTCGATCTCGCCCGTGGCGATCTCGGCAGCTCGCTCACCACCGGCCAACCTGTCGCGGCCGAGATCCGCAACCGGCTGCCGGCCTCCGCCGAGCTCACCCTGCTCGGTCTGTTGGTCTCGGTCGCCATCGCGCTGCCGCTCGGCGTGCTCGCGGCCACGCGGCCGGGGTCGCTGATCGACCACGCCTGCCGTATCGTGACGACGGCGGGCGTCTCGCTGCCGGTGTTCTTCACCGGGCTCGTGCTGGTCTACGTGTTCTATTTCCGGCTCGGCTGGTCGCCGGCGCCGCTCGGCCGGCTCGACGTGTTCTACAGCGCGCCACCGACCGTGACCGGATTCTACCTGATCGACACACTGATCGCGCGTGACGGCGAGGCGTTCCGCTCGGCGCTGAGCCAGTTGCTTCTGCCTGCGGCGACGCTGGCGATCTTCTCGCTGGCGCCGATCGCCAGGATGACGCGCGCTTCGATGCTGTCCGTGCTGTCGTCGGAATTCGTGCGCACGGCGCGGGCCTCCGGCCTGTCACCGTCGACCGTCACGGTCACCTATGCGTTCCGCAACGCGATGCTGCCCGTGATCACCACGCTGTCGATGGTGTTCTCCTTCCTGCTCGGCGCCAATGTGCTGGTAGAGAAAGTGTTCGCCTGGCCGGGCATCGGCTCCTATGCGGTCGAGGCGCTGATCGCCTCCGACTTCGCGCCGGTTCAGGGCTTCGTGCTGACGATGGCCGTCATGTACGTCGTCCTCAACCTCGTCATCGACATTCTCTATGGCGTCATTGATCCCCGTGTGAGGCTGGAAGGATGAGCACTGTCGCACCGACCGTCGAACCTGCCGCCGTTCCGGCGAGGACCTCGGGGCTGGCAACCCTGATCGGGCACACGCGCTATGTGCTGGCCGAGAACAAGGTCACCGGCTTCGCCTTCGGGCTGCTCGTCGTGATCCTGTTGGCGGCCGTGCTCGGGCCATGGATCGTTCCCTACGATCCGCTGGCCAGCGACACAGCCTCCGCGCTCAAGCCGCCGTCCGCGGCGCATTGGTTCGGCACCGACCAGCTCGGCCGCGACATCTTCAGCCGCGTCGTGGTTGCGGCGCGGCTCGACACGTTCATCGCCGTGGCGTCAGTCGTGCTCGTGTTCCTGATGGGCGGGCTCGCCGGCGTCGCGGCGGGCTTCTTCGGCGGCTGGACCGATCGCATCGTCGGCCGCGTCGCCGACACCATCATGGCGTTTCCGCTGTTCGTGCTGGCGATGGGCATCGTCGCCGCACTCGGCAATACCGTGCAGAACATCATCATCGCCACCGCGATCGTGAACTTCCCTCTCTATGCCCGGGTCGCGCGTGCCGAGGCCAATGTCCGCCGCAACGCCGGCTTCGTGCAGGCGGCGCGGCTGTCGGGCAACAGCGAGATGCGCATCCTGCTCGGCCACATCCTGCCCAACATCATGCCGATCATGATCGTGCAGATGTCGCTGACCATGGGCTACGCGATCCTCAATGCCGCGGGTCTTTCCTTCATCGGTCTCGGCGTGCGGCCGCCGACGGCCGAATGGGGCATCATGGTCGCGGAGGGCGCGTCGTTCATGGTGTCGGGCGAGTGGTGGATCGCGCTGTTTCCCGGCCTCGCGCTGATGATCGCCGTGTTCTGCTTCAACCTGCTCGGTGACGGCCTGCGCGACATCGTCGATCCGCAGCGGCGGACGTAATTCGGAGGGCATCATGACCGCACAGCCGCTGCTCGACGTCCGCGACCTCACCGTCGAGTTCTCCACCCGCCGCGGCATCGTCAAGGCCGTGCAGCATGTCGACATCTCCGTCGCCAAGGGCGAGACGCTCGCGATCGTCGGCGAGTCCGGCTCGGGCAAGTCGGTGACGTCCTACGCGGTGATGCGTATTCTCGATCGTGCCGGGCGCATCGCCGAGGGTTCGGTGATGTTCTCAGGGATCGACGTCAAGGCGGCCGGCGAGGACGCGATGCGCGATCTGCGCGGCCGCGAGATCTCGATGATCTTCCAGAACCCGCGCGCGGCGCTCAACCCGATCCGCAAGGTGGGTCAGCAGATCGAGGACGTGCTGAAGCAGCATGCCCAGGCGGCCGCCAGCGACCGCGCCGAGAAGGCGATCGCCGCGCTCGAGCAGGTCAAGATCGCGCGCCCGCGCGAGCGCTATCACGCCTATCCATTCGAATTGTCCGGCGGCATGTGCCAGCGCGTCGTCATCGCGCTGGCACTGGCGTGCAATCCGCAGCTCCTGATCGCCGACGAGCCGACCACCGGTCTCGACGTCACCACGCAGAAGGCGGTGATGGATCTCGTCGTCGAGCTGACCAAGAGCCGGGGCATGTCGACGATCCTGATCACGCATGATCTCGGCCTCGCCGCAGCCTATTGCGATCGCGTGGTGGTGATGGAGAAGGGGCGGGTGGTCGAGACCGCCAAGGCGGCCGACATCTTCGCCAATCCGCAGCATCCCTATACGCGCAAGCTGATGCGGGCGACGCCACGGCTCGGCGTGTCCTTGCGGGAATTGCTGCCGGAGGAGGAGGCATTAGCGTCGCCCAAAACCCATACCGTCATGGCCGGGCTTGACCCAGCCATCCATCCCGTTGCGCAAGACTCGTCGAAGGTGATGGACCCCCGGGTCAAGCCCGGGGGTGACGAGCAGAGGGCTGGGAGCGCGAGGCCGCTTCTCCTCGTCGACAAGCTCGTGAAGGAATATCCGCGCCAGGGCGCGTCGGCGACCTTGTCAAAACTGTTCGGCCGCAAGCCTTCGATCGAGCCGGAGGTGTTTCGCGCCGTCGACGGCATCAGCTTTACGGTCGGTCATGGCGAGAGCGTCGGCCTGGTCGGCGAATCCGGCTGCGGCAAGTCGACCACGTCGATGATGGTGATGCGGCTGCTCGACCAGACCTCGGGCCGCATCAGCTTCGACGGCGAGGAGATCGGCAACATCCTGCCGCAGGCCTTTGCCCGGCTGCCCGACCGCAGTCGGATCCAGATGGTGTTCCAGGATCCGACCGACAGCCTCAATCCGCGCTTCACCGCCGTCCGGGCCATCGCCGATCCGATCCTGCAGCTCAGTGACATCAAGGGACGCAATGCGATCCGCACGCGCTGCGAGGAGCTTGCGACCATGGTCGGCCTGCCGCTCAGCCTGCTCGACCGCTTTCCGCATCAATTGTCCGGCGGCCAGAAGGCCCGCGTCGGCATCGCACGCGCCATCGCGCTGCACCCGAAGCTCGTCATTCTCGACGAGCCGACCGCGGCGCTCGACGTTTCCGTGCAGGCGGTCGTGCTCAATCTGCTGCAGGACCTCAAGCAGCAGTTAGGTATGAGCTATCTGTTCGTCTCCCATGATTTGAATGTGGTGCGGCTGTTGTGCGATCGTGTGATCGTGATGCGGTCGGGCCGAATCGTCGAGGAAGGCAGCTCCGAGCGCGTGCTGGGTGATCCGCAGGACGCCTATACGCGCGAGCTGCTGACGGCGATTCCACACCCGCCGCTCCCGGCGCATTGACGGAGAGCTTGCGAGGGCAAGCCCAAGAGGGAAAGCGGATGGCTGAGCCATTGGATGATTATATCGACGCCGTCGGACGCGCCCTCGGCCTGCCGATCGAGGACGCCTGGCGTCCCGCGATCCGCGCCAATCTCGAGGTCTCGCTGAAGATGGCGAAGCTGGTCGACGAATTCTCCCTGCCTGACGAAATCGAGCCTGCCAGTGTCTTCTCCGCTTGATCCCACCGAGATGACTGCGGCTGCCATCGCCGCCGCGGTAACCACCCGCAAACTCTCTGCCGTGGAGGCGACTGAGGCGGCACTCGCCCGCATCGGGCAGCGTGACGGCGTGCTCAACTCTTTCACCGACGTGACGGCGGAGCGCGCGCGGACGAAGGCGCGCGCGGTCGATGCCGCGATCGCTGCGGGCCAGAGTGTCGGCCCGCTCGCCGGTGTGCCGTTCGCGGTGAAGAACCTGTTCGACGTCGAGGGATTGCCGACCCGTGCCGGCTCGAAGATCAACCGCGACCGGCCGCCCGCGGCGCGCGATTCCACGCTGATCGAGCGCATGGAAGCCGCCGGGGCGGTGCTGGTCGGCGCGCTCAACATGGGCGAATACGCCTATGATTTCACCGGCGAGAACATCCATGACGGTCCGTCGCGCAATCCGCATGATCCGACTCGGATGAGCGGCGGCTCGTCGGGCGGCTCTGGCAGCGCGGTCGGCGGCGGCCTGGTGCCGCTCGCGCTCGGCTCCGACACCAACGGCTCGATCCGAGTCCCTTCATCGTTCTGCGGCATCTTCGGTCTCAAGCCGACCTATGGCCGGCTGTCGCGCGCGCGCTCGTTTCCGTTCGTCGCGAGCCTCGATCATCTCGGTCCGTTCGCGCGCTCGGTCGAGGATCTCGCGCTCGCCTACGACGTCATGCAGGGGCCTGATCCCGATGATGCCGCGTGTACGACGCGCGTGCCGGAGCCGGTGTCCGGCCGGTTGTCGCAAGGGATCGGTGATCTGCGCATCGCCATCGCCGGTGGTCATTTCCAGAAGCACCTGTTTCCCGAGGCGATCGAAGCTGTCGCCCGCGTCGCGAAGGCGTTGAACGCAACAGACGTCGTCGAGGTGCCGGAAGCCGCGCGTGCGCGCGCAGCGGCCTATGTCATCTCTACGACGGAAGGCGCCTCGCTCCATCTCGAGCGTCTGCGGACGCGCGCCGATGATTTCGATCCGGCGGTGCGTGATCGTCTCATTGCGGGTGCGATGATTCCGGCGCCGATGGTCGACCGGGCGCAGAAGTTCCGCCGCTGGTACCGGGCCCAGGTTCTGGAACTCTTCAAGTCCGTCGATGTGCTGATCGCGCCCGCAACGCCGTGCATTGCGCCCAAGCTCGGCCAGGCGACCTTCGTGCTCGATGGCGTCGAATTGCCGGTGCGCGCCAACATCGGCATTCACACCCAGCCGATCTCGTTCATCGGACTCCCCGTCGTTGCGGTTCCGATTCCGCTCGAGCCCATGCCCATCGGCGTGCAGATCGTCGCCGCGCCCTGGTGCGAACATGTCGCATTGCGTGTGGCCCACGCCTTGCAACAGCTTGGCGTCGCCGCTGCGCCGGCCCCGAGAGGAGTTCTGGAGAATGGAAGTCGATCTACCTGACGTCGTCGCGGAAGTCACCGCGCAGTTCCAGCGCTATGAACAGGCCCTGGTCAGCAACGACGTCGCCGTGCTCGACGAGCTGTTCCGGAAAGATACGCGCACGCTGCGCTACGGCATTGGCGAAAATCTCTACGGCCATGGCGAGATCTCGGCCTTTCGCGTCGCGCGCTCGCCGGCCGGACTGATGCGGCGCACCGCGCGCACCGTCATCTCGACCTACGGCCGCGACACCGCGGTCGCCTCGACCCTGTTCTATCGCGACAATGCGCCCGGCAAGGTCGGGCGCCAGATGCAGACCTGGATCCGGTTTCCCGAGGGCTGGAGAATCGTTGCCGCCCATGTCAGCATCATCGACGAAACAAAGGGCGGCTGAGGCATGAGCCTGGACGATCTTCCGCCGCGGACACGTCAGCGGCTCGTTCCTGAATCCGATGTGCCGCGCGTGGATCGTGCGCCTGCTGTCGTGGCCAAGATCACCCGGGCCGAAGAGCTGCGCCTGCAGCTCGCCGACGAGATCGTGCGCGGCGCGCTGGCCCCCGGCGCCCCGCTGGATGAGACCGAAATCGCCAAGCGCTTCAACGTGTCGCGCACGCCGGTGCGCGAGGCGTTGCGACAGCTGGCAGCCTCGGGCCTGATCGAGGCGCGCGCGCATCGCGGGGCCGTCGTGGCGCGGCCTTCTGTCGAGCGCCTGACTGGCATGTTCGAGGCGATGGCCGAGCTCGAGGGCCTGTGCGCCGGCCTCGCCGCGCAGCGGATGACTCCGGTGGAGCGGCAGCGTCTGGAGGCCATTCACGAAGAGTTGCGCAATCTCAGTCACGCCGGCAACCCGGAGCGCTTCCACGAAGTGAACGAGCGCTTCCACAACGCGATCTATGCCGGCGCGCACAACGCCTATATCGCCGAGATCACACTCGCGACGCGGGTGCGCGTGCAGCCGTTCCGCCGCGCTCAGTTCCGCAATCTCGGCCGTCTCGCCAAGTCCCACGCCGAGCATGACCGCGTCGTCGTCGCCATCCTGCGCGGCGACAAAGTTGGCGCGGCGAATGCGATGCGTGCCCATATCGAGCTGGTGCGCGGCGAATATGAGATCTACGCTGTGTCAGTGTAGCTCTTAGTTTGAGCGGTAGGGTGGGCAAAGGCGCGTTCGTGCTGTCTCACCGGCCGAGATCGCGGTGGCGCCGTGCCCACCATCCGGCTGACTGATGAGTTCGCTGATCGACGGTGGGCACGCTGCCGCCTTGCGGCGGCTGCTTTGCCCACCCTACGGCAGCGCTCGCGATGACGACGTGCGAAATCGATCAGGCCTTCTGCGCCATGTACGCGCGCCAGCCGCCGAACTCCGAGATGTCACGGGCGCCGTCGAGGGCCGCTGGCTCGACGAGGAAGCCCTTGGCGGTGCGGCCGTCCGCCAGCCTGATGGTGCCGATCGACAGCGGCGGCGGCACGAGGTCGACGAACCTGCCGAAGCTGGCTGCCGACAGCGCCCAGAGCTCGACCTCCATCGCACTGCCCTTGCTCTCTTCGATGCGCAGCATGCCGGGCTTCGGCGGCGTGGTCGACAGCGCATAGAGCTTGTAGTCGGCGGCGGTCTTGGTCGCTTGCAGCAGCCGGCCGCCGAGACTGGTCAGCTCGTGATTGAGGGCCATGCCGGAGAGATGCGCGCCGACGACGACGATGGCGATCTCGTCGCCATGCAGCGATGAGGATGGCGCGGCAAGCGGCGGCTGCGGGATCGATTTGGCGCCGACTGGCAGCGCCGTGTCTGCATGGAAGGCGCGGCCGAGACTGGCCAGTGCCGCGTCGCGCCCGGCCGGCGCCAGCAGCGTGACGCCGAACGGAATCCCGTCGCCGCGTATCGCGGCCGGCACGGCCAGTCCGCAGAGATCGAGCAGGTTGACGAAGTTGGTGTAGGTGCCGAGCCGGCTGTTGAGCAGTATAGGATCGGCGAGCACCTCCGCTGTCGTGTAGGCGGTCGGCGCCGTCGGCAGCAGCAGCGCGTCGACGCCTGCGAAGGTACGTTCGGCCACCTTGCGCAAGGCCTGCAGCCGATACAGCGCAGCAAAGGTGTCGGCTGCGCTGCCGCGCGCGCCGCCGATGGTGATCTCGCGCGTCACCGGATGGATTGCCTCGGGATCGGATGCCAGGAGATCGCGGATGACGAGATAGCGCTCGGCGACCCAGGGGCCTTCGTACAACAGCCGCGCGGTCTCGTAGAATGGCTCGAGGTCGAACTCGACGAGCTCGGCGCCAAGCTTGGCAAAGCGCGCCGCCGCGGCGCCGTACGCGGCCTCGGCCGCCTTGTCACCGAAGAAGATCAGTTGTCCGGGGCGGGGAATGCCGAGCCGCACTCCTCGCGGAAATGCGGTGAGGGTCGCCAGCGGCCGGTCGCGCGAGAACGGATCGACCGGATCAGGCGCCGCCATGACGGCCAGTGCCGCGACCGCATCGTCGACCGTGAGCGCGAACACCGAGATGCAGTCGAGCGTGCGGCAGGCCGGCACCAGCCCTGCCGTCGAGATCATGCCGAGGCTCGGCTTGAGGCCGACGATGTTGTTGAGCATCGCCGGTACACGGCCGGAGCCCGCGGTATCCGTGCCGAGCGACAGCGGAACGAGACCGGCCGACACCGCGACGGCCGAGCCGGAGCTCGATCCGCCCGGCACGAGGTCGGCGCGCACCGGATTTTTCGGGATGCCATAGGGCGAGCGCACACCGACGAGGCCGGTGGCGAACTGGTCGAGATTGGTCTTGCCGATGATGATGGCGCCGGCCGCGCGCAGCCGCGCCACCGCGGTGGAATCGCGGGCGGGCGTATAGGCAAAGGCCGGGCAGGCGGCCGTGGTCGGCAGACCCGCGACGTCGATGTTGTCCTTGACCGCGACGGGCACGCCGTAGAGCGGCAGCGCCGCGGCGTCCTTGCCCGCAAGAGCCTCGGCCTCGGCGAGCGCATCCGTCTCGTCGCGCAGGCTGATGAAGACGGCGGGGTCGTTGTGCGCGCGGATGCGGGCGAACGTGCGCGCGACGGTCTCCTTCGGGGTCATCAGGCCCGCGCGGTGGGCGGCAAGGATCTCGGCGACGGTCTCGGTCACGCGGGGCTCCGAATCTGTCGTGAGCCCGATGTCTGGCTTGCCATTTCCCTGCGCTCCGCTTCGCCGATGCTGCTGCGTACGTAGCAAGGCACATGCCATTGTGTACACGGCAGAGGTGCCGCGGCTGGGACGAAAAATCTTGTATGTCAGAGGGTTGAGAGCGAGCTGGCGACGCCTCTGGGCGATGATCGTCGCGGATCGCGGCGGATTGCCTAATTAATTGGCAGCTCGAGGCCTGGGGACCCGTCTACCACCCGCGCCGCGCCGTGTCGCCGCCGGTGATGCGCGCGAGCCGCGCCTCGGTCGCAGAGCCTGCGCTGCGGGCGCTCCGTAAGGGCGCAGACGGCGTGCGGCTCACCGGAGGTCCCCCGGACGCTTGGGCGTCGTCGGCGCCGCTCGGGAAGAACAGCAGCGCGACGCTCAGGCCGAGATTGATCAACCCGCCGACCCATGTGCCGTGATGGGATGACGTCGCCGCATACTCGGGAAACCGGCCGGCGATGACGTAATCCAGCACCATGACGGCGATCCAGGCCGGGATCACGCAGACCGGATCCCAGCCGATGTCGCGGAAACGCATCGCCTGCAGCATCAGGTTCGCGATGAGAAACAAACCGATCATCGCAATGATCGGCCAACTGATGGCCAGGGCCGACGTCTGTGCGGTCACAGCCCCGAGCCCCGCGGCCATCACGACAGCCAGAACGATGAAAACGACGCCGAGACCGAGCGATGCCAGGAAATACTGCAGCCGCCCGAGGCGCATATTGAAACCGAAGATGAACCCCAACATCCGCCTCTCCCGCAGGGCGGCCCGTCGCCCGAGGGCGTTGCCCCGAGATGGCATAACAGGGCGAAATTGCTGCGCGCCTTCGCCGATGACTAAAATTGGAGCGATCGCGCGCGATAGCATTTGCGGCGCCGCGATAGATCCGTCGGCCCGAAATTTATCGTTGCCAAAGCAACTAATCCGTGGAACGATCGGCCTCACGAAGAATGGAGGCGCGGATGATCTGCGCCTTGAGCCAGGGGACGGAAACGCCATGCGCAGCCTGCACGCCGCAGGCGCGGCCGCTTGCGCGCGCGCCATCAGAGGGCCGAGCCCGCACAGTCAGTTCCGCAAAGGAGTGTTTCTGGCCCGCTCAGCTCGCGCCGGTGACGGCGTCGAGATTGTCGTGGATCCGGCGCAGCAGCGCGATCAGGACTTCCTGCTCATTCTTGTCGAGGCAAGCCAGCAGGCGCCGCTCGCGCTCCAGCGCGGCGACGATGACCTTGTCGTGGGTCGCGCGCCCCTTGGCCGTCAGCGAGATCGAATGGCTGCGGCCGTCCTCCGGATCGTTGCGGATCGCGATCAGGCCGCGGCCCTTCATCAGCGCGAGCGTGCGGCTGACCGGGCCCTTGTCGAAGCCGATCACGCTGCAGATGCGCGAGGCCGGAATCCCCGGCTCGATCGCCAGCAGCGACATGATCCGCCATTCGGTGACGTTGACGCCGAAATTACGCTGATAGAACGCGGTGGCGCTGTTCGACAGCTTGTTGGCGATGAAGGTGATGAAGGCCGGCACATAGCGGTCGAGATCGAGCGTGAGGCCTTGCCCCTCAGGCTCGCGCGGCGGCGCTTTGCGCGGCGTCCCGGTTTTCTCGCTCATGATCCCCAGCGTCCATGCATCGCCAGTCATAGGGATACGAAAAGCCGCATGACAAGGCCAAATTTCGGGAGGAACGCATGAACCCAACAGGTCTTTCCGCAAGCGAAGCCGGCGCGCCGCCGCCGGCGATCCCGCATCTCGCCATCGACCCGTTCTCGCTCCACTTCTTCGACGATCCCTATCCCGCGCATCAGGAGATGCGCGAGGCCGGGCCGGTCGTCTATCTCGACACATGGAACGTCTACGGCGTCGCCCGCTATGCCGAGGTCTATGCGGTGCTGAACGATCCTCAGATCTTCTGCTCCAGCCGCGGCGTCGGCCTCAGCGACTTCGCCAAGGAGAAACCGTGGCGGCCGCCGAGCCTGATCCTCGAGGCCGATCCGCCGGCTCATACGCGCACGCGCGCGGTGCTGAGCAAGGTGCTGTCACCTGCAGTGATGAAGCGGCTGCGCGACGGCTTCATGGCGGCGGCCGAGGCCAAGGTCGATGAGCTCGTGGCTCGCGGATCGTTCGATGCCATCCCCGATCTTGCGGAAGCCTATCCGCTGTCGGTGTTCCCCAATGCGCTCGGGCTCAAGCCCGAGGGACGTGAGCATCTCATTCCCTATGCCAGCCTGGTGTTCAATGCGTTCGGGCCGCCGAACGAATTGCGCCAGCAGGCCATCGAGCGCTCGGCGCCGCACCAGGCCTATGTCACCGCGCAGTGCCAGCGCGACAATCTCACACCCGGCGGCTTTGGTGCCTGCATCCATGCGTTCAGTGATAGCGGTGAGATCACGCCGGCCGAGGCGCCGCTCCTGGTGCGCTCGCTGCTCTCGGCCGGGCTCGATACCACCGTCTATGGCATCGGCGCTGCGGTCTACTGCCTGGCGCGCTTCCCGGATCAATGGGCGCGGCTGTGCGCAGACCCGTCGCTGGCGCGCAATGCGTTCGAGGAGGCGGTGCGCTTCGAGAGCCCGGTGCAGACGTTCTTCCGCACCACGACGCGCGACGTCGCGCTCGGCGGCGTCGCCATTCCCGAAGGCGAGAAGGTGCTGATGTTCTTAGGCGCTGCGAACCGCGATCCGCGCCGCTGGGAGCAGCCGGACAGTTACGACATCACGCGCAAGGTCTCGGGCCATGTCGGCTTCGGCTCCGGCATTCACATGTGCGTCGGACAACTGGTCGCGCGGCTCGAAGGCGAGGCGGTGCTGACGGCGCTCGCCCGCAAGGTCGGGACCATCACGATGAGCGGCGCGCCGAAGCGGCGCTACAACAACACGCTGCGCGGGCTGGAGAGCCTGCCGGTCACGTTCACTCCAGCCTGAGCGATGCCATGACGACGATCACCTTCATCCATCCCGACAACCGCAACCAGGCCGTGGAGGCCGAGGACGGCGCCAGCGTCATGCTGGCCGCGCTCACCCACGGCATCGATGGCATCGTCGCCGAGTGCGGCGGCAATGCCGTCTGCGCCACCTGCCATGTCTATGTCGACGAGGCCTGGACCGCGAAGCTTGATCCCGTTTCCGACGACGAGGACGCGCTGCTCGACGGCACCGCCGCCGAGCGGCTGCCGAACAGCCGGCTGTCCTGCCAGATCAAGGTGCAGCCGGCGGTCGCCGGACTCGTGGTCCGCATTCCGGACCGGCAGAGCTAATGATTCTCGGCCGGATCCGATCTCCGGCCGCAACGACAACAAGCAAAACAAGCAACATACGGGGAGGGACTTCATGAAGCAGCTCAATAGGTGCGCGCTCGCGCTGGTCGCGTCGCTCGGAATGGCGGCGACGGCGGCGCACGCGGAGATCTCTGACAACGTCGTGCGCGTCGGCGTGCTCAACGACATCTCCGGCATCTTCCAGGACACCAACGGCATGGGCTCGGTCGAGGCCGCGCGCATGGCTGCGGAGGATTTCAACGGCGAGGCTAAGGGCATCAAGGTCGAGATCGTCTATGCAGACCATCAGAACAAGGCCGATGTCGGCTCGGCGATCACGCGCAAATGGCTCGATGTCGACAAGGTCGACGCCGTGGTCGACGTCCCCAATTCGGCGGTCGGCCTCACCGTCAACGAGCTGCTGCGCAACAGCCGCATGGCTTTCCTGGCGTCGTCGACCGCGAGCTCCGATCTCACCGGCAAGGCGTGCTCGCCGAACACCATCCAGTGGGTCAACGACGCCTGGGCCACCGGCAACACGACGGCGGCCGCAATGATGGGGCGCGGCGGCAAGGACTGGTACTTCATCACGGTGAACTACGCGCTCGGCCAGGGCATCGAGGCGGAAGCCACCAACTACATCGAGAAGCATGGCGGCAAGGTGCTGGGATCGGCCAAGCATCCGCTCGGCACGGCAGACTTCGCCTCGTTCCTGCTGCAGGCGCAGGGCTCGAAGGCCAAGGTGATCGGGCTTGCGAATGCCGGCGGCGACACGATCAACGCGGTCAAGCAGGCGTCCGAGTTCGGCATCCAGCAGGGCGGGCAGTCGCTGGTCGCCTTCCTGCTGTTCATCAACGACATCCACGGCATGGGCCTGAAGGCGGCGCAGGGCCTGCAGCTGCTCGAAGCGTTCTACTGGGACATGGACGACGACACCCGCGCGTTCGCCAGGCGCTTCGCGGCGCGTCCCGGCATGAACGGCAAGATGCCGAGCGGCAACCAGGCCGGCGTCTATGCCTCCACGCTCGCCTATCTCAACGCGGTGGCGGCCACCGGCAGCGATGACGCCAAGGACGTCGTCCCGCAGATGAAGACGGTCAAGGGCAAGGACAGGCTGTTCGGCGACGTGACCATCCGCGCCGACGGCCGCGTGATCCATCCGATGTATCTGTTCGAGGTCAAGAAGCCGGACGAGGCGAAATATCCTTACGACTACTATCGTCTGGTCTCGACGATCCCGGCGGAGCAGGCGTTCCGGCCGATCGCCGATGGTGGGTGTGCGCTCGTCAAGTAGTGCGTCAACCGCCTGTCGGCCGAGAGGGCGATTGTGACACCTGAAGGTAGATACCTCGAGAGAGGCTGCTAATCAGTTGCTTCGTCATGCCCGGGCCTGTCCCGCCTGCGCGGCCGAAGCCGCGTCGGCGCGGCGGAGGCCCGGGCATCCACGTCTCGCTGCGCCGGGCTTCGACGACGTGGATGGCCGGGACAAGCCCGGCCATGGCGGCGTGCGGGGTACGAGATTGGATCGCCGCAGGCGATCGCACGGCGCCCGATGACATCGATAGAATGTTGCTGCCGGCCATGTCACAAGGAGGTGGCTGGCTTGTGCTGTGGTGCAGTATCCTTAATAGGCACTATAGTTCTTGCCTTTGGCCGTTTCCGGGAATTATGGTGCATCGATCGGTGGCGCGCGAAACGAGGACCACGCGACGGGACGCTGCGGCGAAACGCCGCCGTGCTGCTGGGTGCCGCTGATGAAACAACGATAAGAACGATCTGACAGGGGAAGGGAAGACCATGAAGACGAGCTTCTGGCTGGCAGGCGCCGCCGCACTTTTGTTCGCGAACGCGGCCAGTGCCGGCGACACCATCAAGATCGGCTTCGTCTCGACGTTCAGCGGTCCGACCGCGGTGATCGGCAACGACATGCGCAATTCGTTCGAGCTCGCGCTCGACCATCTCGGCCGCAAGATCGATGGCAAGCCCGTCGAAGTGATCTATGAGGACGACCAGCAGAAGCCTGATGTCGGCAAGCAGAAGACCGAGAAGCTGGTTCAGTCCGACAAGGTCGACTTCATCGTCGGCTACATCTGGTCGAACGTGCTGCTGGCGTCGCTGAAGACCGCGGTGGATTCGCAGACCTTCCTGATCTCGGCCAATGCCGGCCCGTCGCAGCTCGCCGGCGAATTGTGCTCGCCCTACGTGTTCTCGACCTCCTGGCAGAACGACCAGACGCCCGCCGCGATGGGCCTCTACATGAACCAGAAGGGCGTCAAGTCGGTGTTCCTGATCGGCCCGAACTATGCGGCCGGCAAGGACATGCTGGCCGGCGTCAAGAGCACCTTCAAGGGCCAGGTGATCGGCGAGGAATACACGGTGTGGCCGAGCCAGCTCGACTTCTCGGCCGAGCTCTCCAAGGCGCGCGCCTCCGGTGCCGAATCCATCTTCGTGTTCTATCCGGGTGCGGCCGGCGTGCAGTTCCTCAATCAATACACGCAGGCCGGCCTCAAGGAGAAGATGCCGCTCTATACCGCCTTCACGGTCGACGAATTGGCGCTGCCGCTGCAGAAGGACAATGCGATCGGCGTGCCCGGCGCGCAGGAATGGGTCAACGACCTGCCGAACGAGCAGAACAAGACGTTCGTCGCGGACTACCGCAAGAAGTACACCGGTCTGCGTCCGACCTATTACGGCGCCCAGGCCTACGACGCGGCGCAGCTGATCAATAGCGCCGTGGTTGCGGTCAAGGGCGACACGTCCAAGAAGGACGCGATGAAGGCCGAGATGGAGAAGGCCAACTTCAAGTCGCTGCGCGGCGGGTTCAAGTTCGGCAACAACCACATCCCGATCCAGAATTTCTACCTGCAGGACGTGGTGAAGGATGCCGAGGGCCAGCTTTCGCTGAAGACCGTCGCGACCATCGTCGAGAACGACCAGGACCGCTTTCACGACAAGTGTCCGATGAAATAGGCGAAAAGAATCCGGCCTGGACGAAAACAGGCCTGGAATTTGCTTGAAGCTTAAAACATCTCCGGCCTAAGATCGGGGCGGACATGGCGGCAGCGCCTGAAACGGTTCTGCCGCCCTCTTTTTGAGCGTGAAGTGAGGGGCATGCTTCTCGTCGTCGAACAATTCCTGAACGGGCTGCAGTTCGGACTGCTGCTGTTTCTGCTGGCTGCCGGCCTGACGCTGGTTTTCGGCATCATGGACCTCGTGAACCTCGCCCATGGCTCCCTCTATATGATGGGCGCCTATTTCGCGGCGACCTTCGTGGCCTGGACCGGCAGCTTCGTGCTCGGCGCCATCCTGGCGCTGGGTGCCACGCTTCTGCTCGGCATCGTGCTCGAATTTACGGCACTGCGGCACCTCTATGGCCGCGACCATCTCGATCATGTGCTGGCGACCTTCGGCCTGATCCTGTTCTTCAACGAAGCCGTCAGGTTGATCTGGGGCCCCGCCGGCCTCGCGTTGCCGCTGCCGTCCTGGCTCGCCTTCCCGGTGACGATCCTGCCCGGCATCCAATATCCGGCCTATCGGCTCGCCATCATCGTGGTGGCGCTGCTGGTTGCGCTGCTGCTCTATCTCGGCGTGATGCGCACCCGCATCGGGATGCTGATCCGCGCCGGCGCCTCCAACCGCGAAATGATCGGCGCGCTCGGCATCAACATCAAGCTGCTCTACACGCTGGTGTTCGGGCTTGGCGCCGCGCTCGCCGGCCTCGCCGGGCTGATGCAGGCGCCGATCCTCACCGTGCAGATCGGCATGGGCGAGAACATTCTCATCCTCGCCTTCGTCGTGATCGTGATCGGCGGCATCGGCTCGATCCGCGGCGCCTTCATCGCTGCGATCATGATCGGCCTGATCGACACGATGGGGCGCGCCTTCCTGCCCAACCTGCTGCGCCAGGTCTTGAATTCGGCCGCGGCCTCGACGGCGGCGCCGGCGCTGTCGTCGATGCTGATCTATCTCCTGATGGCGATCGTGCTGGTGGCGCGGCCTGAAGGCTTGTTTCCGGCCAATCGCAGATGAAATCCTCGCTCACTGTCCAGAACATCGTCGCGGCCGCGGTCGTTGCCGGTCTCGTGCTGCTGCCGGTCTATTCGAACCTCAGCGGCAACATCTTCATCCTGACGCTGTTCACCCGCATCGTGATCCTGGCGCTATCAGCGGTCAGCCTGAACCTGATCATGGGCTACGGCGGCATGATGAGCTTCGGCCATGCCGCCTATCTCGGCATCGGCGGCTATGCCGTCGGCATCCTGGCGCAAGAGGGGATAGGCTCCGGCTATGCCCAGTTCGCCGTCGCCATTGCGGTCTCCGCGCTTTACGCGCTGGTGATCGGCGCGCTGAGCTTGCGCACCCGCGGCGTCTATTTCATCATGATCACGCTCGCGTTCGCGCAGATGGCCTATTACGTCGCCTCGGGCCTCGCCCGCTACGGCGGCGACGATGGCCTCACGGTCTATAAGCGCAGCGATTTCGGCAGCCTGATCAATCTCGGCAACCGCGTGCAGTTCTACTATCTCTGCCTTGGCTGCCTGCTTGCCGTCGTGGTGCTGATCTGGCGCATCGTCAATTCGCGCTTCGGCCTGGTGCTGCAGGGCCTGCGCTCCAACGAGCAGCGCATGCAGGCGATCGGCTTCCCGTCCAAGCGCTACAAGCTCGCCTGTTTCGTCATCGCCGGCATGCTGTGCGGGCTCTCCGGCGCGCTGCTCGCCAACAACACCGATTTTGTCAGCCCGGCCGTCATGTACTGGACCCGCTCCGGCGATCTCATGGTGATGGTGATCCTGGGCGGCATGGGCACCTTGCTCGGCCCCGTCGTCGGCTCGGTGGCGTTCCTGGTGCTGGAAGAGGTGCTGTCGCAGATCACCGAATACTGGGCGATCATCATGGGGCCGCTGCTGCTCCTGGTCGTGCTGTTCGGCCGAGGCGGCATCATGGGCATGCTCGGGAGGTTGAATCGTGGCTGAACCTCTGCTTCGCGTCGACAATCTGGTGCGCCGGTTCGGCGGCATCGTTGCGACCGATCACGTCTGCCTCGACGTCGCCAAGGGCGAGATCCACGCCATCATCGGGCCGAACGGCGCCGGAAAGACCACGCTGATCAGCCAGCTCACCGGCCATCTCGCCCCGCATTCGGGGCGCATCTTCCTAGGCGGGCGCGACATCTCGCATTTCCCGGCCTACAAACGCAGCGCGCTCGGGCTGGCACGCTCGTTCCAGATCACCTCGCTGCTGACCGACTTCACCGCGGCCGACAACGTCGCGCTCGCGGCGCAGGCGCATGACGGCAGGCATTCGTTCCGCTTCTTGGCCAATGCGCGCAAGGAGAAGGCGCTGCGCAACGCCGCCCACGCGGCGCTCGATCGCGTCGGTCTTCGTCATCGTGCCGACGTGCCTGTGTTGAAGCTCAGCCATGGCGAGCAGCGCGAGCTCGAATTGGCGGTGGCGCTCGCGACCAAGCCGCAGCTCCTGCTGCTGGATGAGCCGATGGCGGGCCTCGGCGTCACCGAATCCCAGCGCATGGTGAAGCTGTTGTTGGAGCTGCGCCGCGAGGTGTCGATCGTGCTGGTCGAGCACGACATGGAAGCGGTGTTCGCGCTGGCCGACCGCATTTCGGTGCTGGTCTATGGCCGCATCATCGCCTCGGGCGTGCCGGACGAGATCCGGCAGAACGAGGAGGTCAAGCGCGCCTATCTCGGCGATCAGCATGTGGTGGTCGGCCATGGTTGACCAGAAAGCAGAAGACATGCTGCTCGCCGTCGACGGCATCGAGACCTGTTACGGTCTCAGTCAGGTCCTGTTCGGCTTGTCCTTGTCGATTCGCCCCGGCGAGATGGTCTCGCTGATGGGCCGCAACGGCATGGGCAAGACCACCACGATCCGCTCGATCATGGGCCTGACCCAGGCGCGCGCCGGCACGATCCGCTTCAGCGGACAGGAGACGCGACGGCTGCCGTCCTACAGGATCGCTCAGCTCGGCATCGGTCTGGTGCCGGAGGGTCGGCAGATCTTCCCCAATCTGACGGTGACCGAAAATCTGGTGGCGGCCTCCACCAACCGGCTCGGAGCTTCCGATCCCTGGACGCTCGCCAAGATCCACGCGCTGTTTCCGCGGCTGGCCGAGCGTGGCGGCAACATGGGCAATCAGCTCTCCGGCGGCGAGCAGCAGATGCTGGCGATCGGCCGTGCGCTGATGACGAATCCGAAGCTGCTGATCCTCGACGAAGCCACGGAAGGCTTGGCGCCCTTGATTCGCGAGGAGATCTGGAATTGCCTGTCGCTGCTCAAGTCGCGCGGGCAGTCGATCCTCGTCATCGACAAGAACGTCGGACATCTGACCCGCATCTGCGATCGCCACTACATTATCGAGCGCGGCCGCACCGTGTGGAGCGGCACGTCGGTCCAGCTCATGGCCGAGCCCGAGCTGCAGCATCGCTATCTCGGTATTTGACGGCGGCTCAGCGCCGCTGAATGAAGCGCCGGTTCGGATCCGTTCGCGGAAATGCCACGGCCAATCTAGATGATAGCGGCCGCGACGAGCAATTGTGCAAATCAGTTGCTCGTCATGCCCGGGCTTGTCCCGGGCATCCACGTCGTTCCGGGTCCACAAGTGACGTGGATGGCCGGGTCAGGCCCACGGCTGTCCGGTTTAGAATGAGTGGACAAGGCGCATGGCGTGGATTCTTCTGCGGTCTTGAGCATCGCCAAATGTTCGAGACACGCCAGGAAGGTCCCGCCATGCGCCACCACAATACTGTATTTCACGCGCTGCAGAAGCTTGTTCCGTGGAGGGATTTCGACCGGCTTGTGGAAACACATCGGGCGAACAAGCGCGTGCGCCGGCTCAGTACCCAGAACCAGTTTCTCGCTCTGCTTTATGGCCAACTGGCTCGCGCGGAGAGCCTGCGTGCCATTGAAGCGTCCTTCGAGAGCCACGCAGCGCGGCTCTATCACGTTGGCGCAAAGGAGGTTTCGCGTTCCACGCTGGCTGATGCCAATGCTCGGCGGCCCTATGAGGTCTTCACCGGGCTTCTGGCCGAGATGATGAAAAGCTGTGAACGGAAGCTGGCAGGTGAAGTCGCGGATGCGGTCTATCTGATCGATTCGACCAGATTTTCCCTGAACTCGCTCAGTGCCGACTGGGCCAAGTTCAGCCGCGGCATCAACTGCTTCAAGCTGCACATCGTCTATAATCCAGATACCGAGAATCCAACCTCGGCTGAGTTGACCGCGGGAAACGTCAACGACATCACCATGGCGAAGTCTCTTCCGATCCGCCTAGGCGCCACCTACGTCTTCGATCTTGGTTACTATGATTACGGCTGGTGGGCCGAGCTCAACAAGCAAGGGTGTCGTCTCGTTACCCGTCTCAAAGCCAATACCAAGCTCAGAAATGTGACCGAGAACAAGATCCCGAAAGACTCTTCCGTCCTGTCTGACCGTGTCGGCCTCCTGCCTGCGAGGCTCGCAGCGTCCCGAAAGAACCCGTTCCAGGATCCTGTCAGAGAGATCAGGATCTCTACGGAAACCGGAAAAATCCTGCGCATCGTCACCAATGATCTCGATGCATCGGCCGATGAAATCGCCGATCTCTATAAGCGCCGTTGGCAGATCGAGCTGTTCTTTCGCTGGGTCAAACATACGCTGAAGATCCGCCACTTTCTCGGAACCTCCGAGAACGCCATTCGCATCCAGATCGCCGTGGCGCTGATCGCTCATCTGTTGCTGCGCGCGACCCATAAGCTGCAAAACAGCGTCAAGAGCCTGCAGACGTTTACAGGTCTGATCACGCAAAACCTCATGCATCGCAAGCGGATCGATCGACTACTCGATCGGCCCCCGCCAGCCAGGCAAGATGACCGCCAGTTGAGCCTAAGTATATGCTAAAAACTAAACCGGACAGCCGTGGGTCAGGCCCGGCCATGACGACGTGGAGACAGACAGGCGCAAGATTGCAGACCGCCATAGGCGCTCGTTTCGCGAAGGACTCCTCGTCGCGTGATCCGGCAGCCATGCTGACATGCGCCGTTTTTTCGCATTGAGGTGCAGTTCGGGGTGGACTATTCTCCAGGTAGAAGTTTGTTTGCCCTTTTATCAAAGGTTGAGCAAATGCGTGCGCGTCACCTTGGAATCGAAGCGCCGAACAAAGCCGCCTCCCGCAAACGTGGATTCTGGTCGGCGGAGTCAGACGTCGAGACCGTGCTGTGCCTTGCCTTCATGCTGATCGTCGGGATCATCGTGAAGCTGACGCCACCCTGAGCGTCGTCGATCGGCTCTCAGCGCTCGAACGGGATGTACCTCTGGTATTCCTTCGGCACCCGGCTGCGGTAGCGCGAGGGTACCTTGCCGGTGCGTAGCGAGTGCTCGACCTCCTGCCGCGTGGTCTTGGTCCGCTTCTTCTTCGGCGTGGTCGCATCGCCTGCGGGCTTGGTGTCGCCGGCCTTGTCGGTCGAGGCCGCGGGCGCAGGACTCGCTGTTGCGACAGGGGCGGGGCTTGCGGCGGGAGCGGGTTGGGCCGGAGTATCCGGGGCCGGTGCGCTCTGTGCGAAGGCCGTTCCGACTGCGAGACCCAAAGCCAAGACGCTTGCAACTGCGATCCCGGAGAACTTGATCATAACAACGAGACTCCAAACCAAGGCGGCTGACGTGCTGGCCTGATGAGGTCGTCCGTGCGCGCCGACCGGTTCATGCTCCCCCGGCATGGCCGTCGCCCGCCGATGAGCCTCATCGCCCAAGATCAATTCGTGGTGCCAGTTTTTTGAGCACAGGCTGCAGTGTGTTCCCTTGAATCGCAAGCGTTTTTCTTTGGCATGCGGATTGCTCCTCTAGTTGCTTAGAGTTGGCAGCTAGGGTTCCGGTTCTCCATGGAGAATGCTGGTCCGAGAGCAGCCGCCAGGGGAGAGCCCTGGTGCACGGCGGGATAAAAGCCCGGGAGACCTCAGAGGCCGCGCTTGGCAGGCTCGAGGTTGTTCATGCCAGTCCGCGGTCAGAAAACCGATGAGGGACTGGACATGGGAAAAGCGCGAAATCTGTTTGTTGCCTTGATCGCTGCTACGACGCTGGCGAGCACCTCGCTATCGCCCGCCTTCGCTGAGAAGAAGAAGGAATTCAACATCGCCTGGACGATCTATGTCGGCTGGATGCCGTGGCCCTATGCGGCCGAGTCCGGCATCGTCAAGAAGTGGGCCGACAAATACGGCATCTCGATCAAGGTCACCCAGATCAACGACTACGTCGAATCGATCAATCAATACACCGCCGGCAAGTTCGACGGCGTCACCGTCACCAACATGGACGCGCTGACGATCCCCGCCGCCGGCGGCGTCGACACCTCCGCCATCATCATGGGCGACTACTCCAACGGCAATGACGGCGTGGTGCTGAAGAAGGGCAAGACGCTGGCCGACATCAAGGGCCAGAAGGTCAACCTGGTCGAGCTCTCGGTGTCGCACTATCTGCTGGCGCGCGGCCTCGAGACCGTGAAGCTCTCCGAGAAGAACATCAAGACCGTCAACACCTCGGATGCCGACATCGTCGCGGCCGCGAAGTCGCCGGACACGACGGCGGTCGTTACCTGGAACCCGCAGTTGCTGGAAGTGAAGGCGGAGCCGGGCGCGAGCCTGGTGTTCGACTCGAGCAAGATCCCCGGCGAGATCGAGGATCTCCTGGTCGTCAACAGCGCGACGCTCAAGGACAATCCGGAGCTCGGCAAGGCGCTGACCGGCATCTGGTACGAGACCATCGCGCTGATGAAGGACCAAAGCGAGAAGGGCAAGGCCGCGCGCGAGGCGATGGCGAAGCTGTCGGGCACTGATCTGGCGGGCTTCGAGACCCAGCTCAAGACGACGTTCATGTACTACGAGCCGAAGGATGCGCTCGCCTTCATGACCGGTGCCGAGCTGCCGAAGATCATGGATCTCGTGCGCACCTTCTGCTTCGACCACAATCTCCTCGGTGAGAAAGTGAAGTCGAAGGATGCGGTCGGCATCTCGACGCCTACGAAGGCGCTTGGCTCGGCCAGCAATGTGAAGCTGCGCTTCGATCCGACCTTCATGAAGATGGCCGCCGAAGGCAAGCTCTGATCGCTTTCAGACTGAGCAATCAGTGTCACCCCTCATCCTGAGGAGCTTGCGCAAGCAAGCGTCTCGAAGGATGAGGCCCAGACCGGGCCTCATGGTTCGAGACGGCGCTGACGCGCCTCCTCACCATGAGGAATGAGGGAGCCTCGCGATGCCGCGTGCAATGAACGTCGTTCCGAACCGGGGCAGCCGGCTGCTGCTGGCCTTCCTTCCGTTCCTGCTCGTCGCCCTCATCTACGTGATCGGCTCCGCCGAGCGGCGGGCCGCCAATCCCGACGACAAGCTGCTGCCGCCGGTGTCGGAGATGGTCGCGACCTCGAAGCGGCTCGCGGCCGAGCCGGATCGCCGCTCCGGCGACTACGTGCTGTGGGCCGATACGGCAGCGAGCCTGCAGCGCCTGGCGCTCGGGCTCGGCATTGCGGCCGTCGTCGGTCTCGTGCTCGGCCTTGCCATTGGCCTATTGCCGATCGCCGGCGCCGGCTTCGGCACCCTGGTCGCGGTGCTGTCGATGATCCCGCCGATGGCGGTTCTGCCGGTCCTGTTTATCGTGTTCGGGCTCGGCGAGCTGTCCAAGGTGGTGCTGATCGTCATCGGCGTCACGCCAACGCTGGTGCGCGATCTCTCGCTCGAGGTGCAGGCCATGCCCCGTGAGCAGCTGATCAAGGCGCAGACGCTCGGCGCCTCGACCTGGCAGGTCGCGATCCGTGTCGTACTGCCGCAGATCATGCCGCGCCTGATCAAGTGCCTACGGCTGATGATCGGCCCGGCGTTCCTGTTCCTGATCTCGGCGGAGGCCATCGCCTCCGATGTCGGGCTCGGCTACCGCATCTTCCTGGTCAGGCGCTATCTGTCGATGGATGTGATCCTGCCCTATGTCGCCTGGATCACGCTGCTCGCCTATCTGTTCGACCTTGCCTTGGTGTGGATCGGCCGGCGCGCGTTCCCCTGGGCATATGACGGGGGAGCGCGCTGATGAGCACGCTGTCGTTCCGCAACGTCTGGGTCGAATACGGCAACCAGGTCGTGCTCGAACGCATCAATCTCGAGATATCATCGGGGACGTTCCTGTCGATCGTCGGACCCTCGGGCGCCGGCAAGAGCACCTTCCTGCGCCTGATCCTCGGCCAGGAGAAGCCGAGCCAGGGTGCCGTGCTGCTCGACGGCCAGCCGTTCCCGGCCGAGCCGGGGCCAGACCGCGGCATCGTGTTTCAGCGCTACTCGGTGTTCCCGCATCTCACCGTGCTCGGCAACGTGCTGCTGGGCTATGAGCTCGCGGCCAGCCCGTTTACCGCGCGGCTGTTCGGCACCGCGCGCAAGGCGGCGGTGGAGAAGAGCCGTGCGCTGATCGAAGCCGTCGGCCTTGGGCCGCACTGTGACAAATATCCGAGCGCGCTGTCCGGCGGCATGCAGCAGCGGCTGGCGATCGCGCAGGCGCTGGCGAAGCAGCCCCGCGTGCTGTTGCTCGACGAGCCGTTCGGCGCGCTCGATCCCGGCACCCGCGCCCAGATGCACGCGCTGATCAAGCCGCTGTGGCGCGAGCACAAGATGACCATCGTGATGGTCACCCACGACATCAAGGAGGCGTTCGGCCTCGCCACGCGGCTGATCGCGCTCGACCGGCCGCGCAAGGATCCGCAGGCGCCGGAGCGGTTCGGCGCGCGCATTACTTATGATCTCGATCTCACCCGCGATAGCGCGGTGCCCGTGCTCGGATTCATCCGTGCCAGCCTGCAGGCGGCGCAATAATCAACCCAAGAAACGTCGAAAGAAACGAAGGAGAGTCTCTATGTCATTCCCATCGATGCGGCGTACCCGCCGCGCCGGATTGCAGCCGCAGCGCCAGGCCATGCGCCGTCACCATCCGGACTTCGACAAGATGGCCACGCAGGGCTGGCAGGCGCTGGAGGCCGAGGGCAAACTGCCGAGCAACGGCTGGCGCAAGGAGCGGCAATGGGCGCTCGACATGGGCCTGCCCGGCTCCGACAGCCTGACCGATCGCGAGATCCCGACCTTTGCGCGCGGCGAGCTGCCGCATTTCGCCGGGATCAACACCTTCATGAAGGCGCCCTATGTCGAGAACGTCCGCGACGTCGGCAAGTATGACGCTGCGGTGATCGGCATCCCCTTCGACTCCGGCACGACCTATCGCCCCGGCACGCGCTTCGGGCCGCAGGGCATCCGTCGCATCTCCGCGCTGTACACGCCCTACAACTACGAGCTCGGCGTCGACCTGCGCGAGCAGATGACCTTGTGCGACGCCGGTGACGTCTTCACCATTCCCGCCAATCTGGAAAAGAGTTTTGACCAGATCAGCCGCGGCGTCGCGCACGTGTTCTCGTCCGGCGCACTGCCGATCATGCTCGGTGGCGACCACTCGATCGGCTTTCCGTGCGTGCGCGGCATCGCGCAATGCACCGACAAGCGGATCGGCATCATCCATTTCGACCGTCACATCGACATCCAGGAGAAGGATCTCGACGAGCGCATGCACACCACGCCCTGGTACTGGGCGACCAATTTGCCGAACGTCTCGCCGACCAACCTGGTGCAGCTCGGCATCGGCGGCTGGCAGGTGCCGCGCGAGGGCGTCGAGGTCGCGCGCAAGCGCAACACCAACGTGCTGACCATCGCCGACATCGAGAAGATCGGCCTGGAGAAGACCGCCGAGATCGCACTCGAGCTGGCCTGGAAGGATGCGGACGCGGTCTACATCTCGTTCGACGTCGATTCCATCGATTGCGGCTTCGTGCCCGGCACCGGCTGGCCCGAGCCCGGCGGCTTCCTGCCGCGCGAGGCACTGAAGCTGCTCGGTCTCGTCGCGGCCGAAGGCCTGTGCGGGCTCGAGGTGGTCGAGGTCTCGCCGCCCTATGACACCTCCGACATCACCGCGCTGATCGGCGTCCGCGTCGTGGTCGAGGCGCTGGGTTCGATGGTCGCGCACGGCAAGCTCGGCAGCCACAAACACATCATCAACAAGCCGGTCAGCTATTGAGGCCCGCGATGCGTCATCATCATCATCACGGCGACCACCATCACCATGATCATGACCACGGTCATCATCATGATCACGATCATCCGCCGCACGGCCCCGGGCACAACCATCCGCACGGCCGTTCACCGGTGCAGTGGCAGACGCCGCATCAGCCCGAGGGCGCCAGGCCCGCGGCTGTCCAGGAGCCTGATCTCGACAAGGTCGAGGCCGCCTTTGTCGACGGTTTCATCGCCGCGCCGGATCCGACCAGCTTTCTCAGATTGGCGCGGATCCCGTTCGAAATGACGGTCGACGGCACGAGCCTGAAGCTGCTGCGGGTCGAGATCGACGCGCTGACCGACGTCGGCAGCCTGACGCCGCATCTCGGCGGCGGCACCTTCCGCTACGATCCGCTGCCGTCGAACTTCATCTCCCGCCGGCGGCGGTTGCGGTTCATCTATTTCGATGGCGCCGCATTGCGGCCGCTCAGCTACGCCGACTTGTACGGGATCCAACCACCCGCTTCCACTGAGGCGACTGCTGTAGGATAGTTGAACCGGGACGCTCGTGCTTGCCGCGGCGTTCCCAAACCAGTGCAAGATGATGTGATGTCGGCGTTTGACCTGCTTTTGCGCTACGATGCAGAAATTGGCGCAAGGGTCAGGGGATATGAAAGAGAACTCCACAAAGGTCCGGATCGTCGAGATCCCTAAGGGCGAACCGCCGCT
This sequence comes from Bradyrhizobium ontarionense, assembly GCF_021088345.1. NCBI lineage: Bacteria > Pseudomonadati > Pseudomonadota > Alphaproteobacteria > Hyphomicrobiales > Nitrobacteraceae > Bradyrhizobium > Bradyrhizobium ontarionense. The sequence continues at coordinate 6,163,791 of NZ_CP088156.1, forward strand.
CTGGGTGCGCGAGAAATGGGTTGGTCTCGAATTGCCGCTGGCGGGCGGTTCGTCGGCGGGCATCTTTTACGGCTTTGGCGCTGTATCGGGGCCGCGCTCATGGCTCGGCCACGTATGGGGCCTTTTGCTGGGGCGCGCAGAACGCATCACTGGTTATGCGGTGTATGCTGATCGCGCGGTCGGCATTCTCGCCGAGTCGAGCCCGGAGGCCGCAGCCTGGTGGCGCGAAAATGCCGGCGAACTCCTCGCTCCACGGCGCTGTCTGGTGTTTCATGCTGATGAGTGCGAGGTCTTGAAGAGATAACACGTTGAGCGCGCCAACCCGCTGCTTACGGTCCCGCAAAGCGTCGACTGCCGAGCTACCGAGGCAGCCCTTGCCTCACATCCGTGCGAACATCCTTGCCTCGTCGCGGAGCACCGGCTTCACCGCCTCGCCCAGCCGCGTCGCTGCCGCGTCGACGGACAGTCCCGCCGTATTCACCACCGCATTCGCCCGCGCATAGAGCGGCTCGCGGCTCGCCAGGATGTTGCGCAGCTCGGCCATCGCCGAGCGGTCGTCGGCCATCGGGCGCAGATCGCCTTGGCGGCGCACGCGCGCCATGTGCTCCTCCGGCTCGGCCTTGAGCCAGATCGTGTAGAACGCGTTGAGGATCAGGTCGAAGGTCACAGGCTCGGAGACGATGCCGCCGCCGGTCGCCAGCACCATCAGTTCGTTTCGCGCGAGCAGCTGTAACAGGGCGGCTTGCTCCATGCGGCGGAAACCTTCCTGGCCGTAGAGTGCGATGATCTCGGCGACCGAGAGCCCGTTCTGCCGCTCGATCTCCTTGTTCAGTTCGACGAAGCTCCAGCCGATCCGCTCGGCCAGCATCTTGCCGAGCGTCGACTTGCCGGCGCCGCGCAATCCGATCAGCGCAATGCCGGAGAATGAGCGCCGCAGCGGCGCCGATGGGCCGCCGGCGAGCAGCTCCTTGATCTGGGCGATCTGGCTCGGGCTCGCCTTCTTCAGCAGGTCGCGGATGACGGGCCAGTCCGGCGACGGCTCGCCGCCGGGAATGATGTCTTCGAGCGGCGCGTTGATCGCATTGGCGATCCGGCGCAGCAGCACGATCGAGACGTTGCCTTTGCCGCTCTCGAGCTGGGCGATGTAGCGTTCGGAAATGCCGGAGACCTCGGCCAGCACCTTGCGCGACATGCCGGCCAGGCCGCGCATCCGGCGCACGCGCTGGCCCAGCTGGTCGAGGAAGTCGGTCTCGGACTGGCCGGTATCGTCCCGCGCGGCGTCGCTGTGTGGCGTCATATTCCCGTGACACTTCTTGTGAAGCGGAAACATAATGCCGGGAAGGATTGACAGCAAGCGCCGTTGGTGGCCTTCTATGAATTATAATTCAAAAATCCGGGGAGAATGCCGTGAAGTCGTACAATGCGGTGTCGTGGTTGCTTGACCGCAATGTCGAGGCGGGCCGTGGCGAGAAGCTCGCCTACACGGACACGGTCTCCGAGCTGACCTATCGGGCCCTGCAGCAGCAGACCTGCCGCGTCGCCAACATGCTGCGTCGCCTCGGCGTCCGCCGCGAGGAGCGCGTGGCGATGATCATGCTCGATACGGTCGATTTTCCCGCGGTGTTTCTCGGCGCCATGCGCGCCGGCATCGTCCCGGTGCCGCTCAACACGCTGCTGACGTCGGAGCAATATGCCTATGTGCTCGCGGACTGCCGCGCCCGGGTGCTGTTCGTCTCCGAGGCGCTGTATCCCGCGGTGAAGGACATCGTCGGGCGGATGGCCGATCTCGATTGCGTCGTCGTCTCCGGCTCAGACGCGTTCGGCCATAAGCTGCTCACTGAGGAGCTCGCGCGCGAGAGCGATCAGTTCGAGACGGTGGCGACCCACGAGGACGAGCCGGCGTTCTGGCTGTATTCGTCCGGCTCGACCGGCATGCCCAAGGGCGTGCGCCATCTGCACGGCAATCTCGCCGCGACCGCTGAAACCTACGCCAGCCAGGTACTGGGTATCCGCGAGGACGATATCTGCCTGTCGGCTGCAAAACTGTTCTTCGCCTATGGGCTCGGCAATGCGCTCACCTTTCCGCTGTCGGTCGGCGCCACCACCATCCTCAATTCCGAGCGTCCGACGCCGGCGCTGATGTTCAAGCTGCTCAACCGCTACAACCCGACCATCTTCTACGGCGTGCCGACCTTGTTCGCGGCGATGCTGCACGACGAATCGTTGCGCCACGAGACGGCGGGCACGCGTCTGCGCATCTGCACCTCGGCCGGCGAGGCGCTGCCGGAATCGGTCGGCAATGCCTGGAAGACTCGCTTCGGCGTCGACATCCTCGATGGTGTCGGCTCGACCGAGCTGCTGCACATCTTCCTGTCGAACGTGCCCGGCGACATCAAATACGGCTCCTCCGGCCGTCCCGTGCCGGGCTATCAGGTGCGGCTCGTCAACGAGGCCGGCGAGGGCGTGCCGGACGGCGAGGTCGGCGAGATGCTGGTGCATGCGCCGTCGGCCGGCGAGGGCTACTGGAATCAGCGCCACAAGACCCGCTCGACCTTCGAGGGCTATTGGACCCGCACCGGCGACAAATATGTCCGCGATGCCGAGGGCCGCTACACCTTCTGCGGCCGATCCGATGACATGTTCAAGGTGTCCGGCATCTGGGTGTCGCCGTTCGAGGTCGAGAGCGCGCTGATCACCCATCCCTCCGTGTTGGAAGCCGCCGTCGTGCCGGAAGCCGACCCGGAAGGGCTGTTGAAGCCAAAGGCCTATGTCGTGCTGCGCCCGAGCGTCGATCGCTCGACCTTGCACGAGGCGCTCAAGGAGCACGTCAAGCAGAAGATCGGGCCGTGGAAATATCCGCGCTGGATCGAGGTGGTGGACGCTTTGCCGAAGACCGCGACCGGAAAGATCCAGCGCTTCAAGCTGCGCGAGGGGGCGCATTAGCTATTATTCGGGCGGGGTCGCCCTACGAGTCTTAGGAGTTGGATTCGATCTCTCAACACAGTGTTAGTGCGCTCCCTCGCCCCGTTCTTACGGGGAGAGGGTTGGGGTGAGGGGCAGCCGCGCGGGTGGTGCGGATGGTGAGACCTGTACCCCCTCACCCGGATTGCATCTTCGATGCAATCCTACCTCTCCCCGCAAGCGGGGTGAGGTGAGCACGGAGCGTGCCGAGAGGGCATCTTCCATCATTAGTTCCGCGCGGAGATCGCGATGACCTTGGCTGCAGCAGGCTTCCTCACCATCGACTCCACCGCTCTCGAATATCGCCTGATCGGCCCACAGCCCTCCGACGCGCCGTGCATCGTGCTCTTGCATGAAGGCCTCGGCTCTGTCGGCCTGTGGGGCGACTTTCCGGACAAGCTGCAGCAGCAAACCGGCGCCTCGGTGTTCGCCTATTCGCGCGCCGGCTACGGCGCGTCGACGCCGGTGACCTTGCCGCGTCCGCTCGACTACATGCAGCGCGAGGCGCGCGAGGTGCTGCCGAAGCTGCTGGATCAAATCGGCTTCCGGCGCGGGCTTCTGGTCGGCCATTCCGACGGCGCCTCGATCGCCGCCATCTACGCCGGCAGCCGTGCGGATCATCGCCTCGACGGCATCGTGCTGATCGCGCCGCATGTCATCGTCGAGGACGTCTCGGTCTCGTCCATAGCCACGATCAAGACGGTCTATGAGACCACGGAGCTGCGCGCCAAGCTCGGGCGTTGGCACAAAGACGTCGACAACGCGTTCCATGGCTGGAACGGTGCCTGGCTCGACCCGGCGTTCCGGACTTGGGACATCACCGACTTTCTCGCCTACATCCGCGTGCCCGTCGCCGTCATCCAGGGCCTCGACGACCAGTACGGCACTGTCCGCCAGGTCGAGATCATCCGGGAGGAGTGCTACTGCCCGGTCGAGGTGACGATGCTGCCCAAGACCGGCCATTCCCCGCACCGCGAAGCGCCGGACGCCACCTTGCGGGTCATCGCCGAGTTCGCAGCGGCAACTCTGCCTGCCCCGATATCACGAACATGAAACAAAGTGCATGTTCCGGCGTTTTTTGATAGACGCCGACCATAACATGAATTATTGTGCATCTCAACGATAAGCACTCCAACGTAAGGGTGACTCATGGCCGGGGAAGACCGCGTGCTCGCGGGAGGCAAGACGTTCATCGATTTCCAGACCGATCCCTCTCGCTATCGGCATTGGAAGCTCTCGATCGACGGTGACGTGGCGACGCTCGCCATGGACGTCGACGAGAATGGCGGCCTGTTCGAGGGCTACCAGCTCAAGCTCAATTCCTATGATCTCGGTGTCGACATCGAGCTCGCCGACGCCGTGCAGCGGCTGCGCTTCGAGCACCCCGAGGTCAAGGTCGTGGTGCTGCGCTCGGCCAAGCCGCGCGTGTTCTGCGCCGGCGCCAACATCCGCATGCTCGCGGGCGCCACCCATGCCCACAAGGTCAACTTCTGCAAGTTCACCAACGAGACCCGCAACGGCTTCGAGGATTCATCCGAGAATTCCGGCCAGCGCTTCATCACGGTGGTGAACGGCACGGCGGCCGGCGGCGGCTATGAGCTCGCGCTCGCCACCGACCACATCGTCCTCGCCGATGACGGCTCGTCGTCGGTGTCGCTGCCGGAGGTGCCGTTGCTGGCCGTGCTGCCCGGCACCGGCGGCCTGACGCGCGTCGTCGACAAGCGCAAGGTGCGGCGCGACCGTGCCGACGCGTTCTGCACGACGGAAGAGGGCGTCAAGGGCAAGCGCGCGGTGCAGTGGCGGCTGGTCGATGAGATCGCGCCGAACTCCAAGGTCGACGCCAAGGTCGCCGAGCGCGCCAAGGAGTTCGCGGCTGCCTCCAAGCGCAACGGCAGCGGCAAGGGTGTTCAGCTCACGCCGCTCAAGCGCGTGATCGACGCCACCAGCGTGCGCTACGGCTTCGTCAATGTCGACCTCGACCGCGAGGCTCGCATCGCCACCATCACGATCACGGCCCCGGAAGTCGCGCCGCCGGCCGATATCGACGGCATGATCGCATTGGGCGCCTCGTTCTGGCCGCTGCAGGTCGCGCGTGAGCTCGACGATGCCATCCTGCATCTGCGCATCAACGAGCTCGGCATCGCCATGCTGGTGTTCAAGTCGCATGGCGACCGCACCCAGGTGCTCGCCCATGACGCCTTTCTGGAAGCCAACAAGGCGCATTGGCTGGTCAACGAGATCCGACATTATTGGAAGCGCGTGCTGAAGCGCGTCGACGTCACCTCGCGCACGCTGGTCACCCTGGTCGAGCCCGGCTCGTGCTTCGCCGGCACGCTGGCCGAACTCGTGTTCGCATCCGACCGCTCCTACATGCTGATCGGCACCATCCAGGGCGACAACCGTCCGGCGCCGTCGATCGAATTGTCGGCGATGAACTTCGGCCCCTATCCGATGAGCCACGGCCTGACACGGCTGCAGTCGCGTTTCCTCGCCGACCCTGCCGAGCTGGAGCGCGTGCGCGAGCAGGTCGGCCGGCCGATCGAGGCCGACGAGGCCGAGGAGCTCGGGCTCGTCACCTTCGCGCTCGACGACATCGATTGGGAAGACGAGATCCGCGTGTTCCTCGAGGAGCGCGCCAGCTTCTCGCCGGACAGCCTGACCGGCCTCGAAGCCAATCTGCGCTTCGCCGGTCCCGAGACGATGGAATCGAAGATCTTCGCGCGCCTCACCGCCTGGCAGAACTGGATCTTCCAGCGGCCCAACGCGGTCGGCGAGGAGGGTGCGCTCCGGCGCTACGGCACCGGCGAGCGGCCGCAGTACGACATGACGCGAGTGTAAGGGAGCGAATGGCGAGTGCCGAATAGCGAATAGGGACGGATGTCGAGAATCCCTATTCGCTACTCTCCATTCGCTACTCGCCTCCAACAACCAATGCCACCCGGGAGGTCTCCATGAACATGAACATCATGAACGTCGACTACTCGACCAAGATTCCGAACAACGTGAATCTCGCCGAGGACCGTCAGGTCCTGAAGGCGTTGGAGGGCTGGCATCCCGGCTATGTCGACTGGTGGAACGACATGGGCCCCGAGGGATTCCAGCAGTCGCTGGTGTATCTGCGCACGGCCTATTCGGTCGATCCGCGCGGCTGGGCCAAGTTCGACTACGTCAAGATGCCGGATTATCGCTGGGGCATCCTGCTTGCTCCGCAGGAGGAAGACCGCAAGATTCCGTTCGGCGAGCATTTTGGCGAGCCGGCCTGGCAGGAGGTCCCCGGCGAATATCGCGCGCTGATGCGCCGCCTGATCGTGATCCAGGGCGACACCGAGCCGGCCTCGGTCGAGCAGCAGCGCCATCTCGGCAAGACCGCGCCGTCGCTCTACGACATGCGCAATTTGTTCCAGGTCAACGTCGAGGAGGGCCGTCACCTCTGGGCGATGGTGTACCTGTTGCAGAAGTATTTCGGCCGCGACGGCCGCGAGGAGGCCGATGAGCTGCTGCGCCGCCGCTCGGGCGATGCGGACAGCCCACGCATGCTCGGCGCCTTCAACGAGAAGACGCCGGACTGGCTGTCGTTCTTCATGTTCACCTACTTCACCGACCGCGACGGCAAGATGCAGCTGCACAGCCTCGCGCAGTCCGGCTTCGATCCGCTGTCGCGCACCTGCCGCTTCATGCTGACGGAGGAGGCGCACCACATGTTCGTCGGCGAGACCGGCGTCGGCCGTGTCATCCAGCGCACCGTGGAAGCGATGCGCGCCGCCGGCATCGATGATCCCACCGATATCGCACGCGTGCGTGCGCTCGGCGTGATCGACCTGCCGACGATCCAGAAGAAGCTGAACCTGCACTACACGCTGTCGCTCGACCTGTTCGGCTCGGAGGTCTCGACCAACGCCGCCAACGCCTTCAATTCCGGCATCAAGGGCCGCTATCACGAGACCCAGATCCAGGACGACCACCAGCTCAAGAACGCCACCTATCCGGTGCTGAAGTTCGTCGACGGCGAGATCAAGCGGGTCGACGAGCCGGCGCTGACCGCGCTCAACATGCGGCTGCGCGACGACTACTCGCAGGACTGCATCAAGGGCCTGCTGCGCTGGAACAAGATCATCACCACGGCCGGCTATGAGTTCGAGCTCAAGCTGCCGCATACCGCCTTCCACCGCGCGATCGGCGAGTTCAAGGACGTCAATGCCACGCCCGACGGCATCCTGATCGACGAGGGCACCTGGCAGAAGCGCAAGGGCGACTGGCTGCCGTCGACCGACGACGGCGCCTACATCGCCTCGCTGATGCAGCCCGTCACCGAGATCGGTGAATACGCCTCGTGGATCGCCGCGCCCAAGGTCGGCATCGACAACAAGCCGGGTGACTTCGAGTATGTGAAGATCGAGACCTGATCCCCAACCCCGGTGTCGTCCCGGACAAGCCTGACGCCGCGCAGCGGCGTCGGGCGCCGACCCGGGACCCATACCGCGTGATGTCGCGGTTAAGAGCACCTTGGCAGTCGCCGTGCGCTACAATTGACGGTGGTGGTTATGGGTCCCTGCTTTCGCAGGGACGCCGCCGTTGGTGCGGCTACGTATCGACCTCAATTATCACGTGCGGCGTCGAGTATCCCAAGGTTTGCATCCGCGCGCGCTCTGCCGCGATCGCAAGCGCGTAGTCCCAACATCGGTGTCGTCCCGGCCTTGAGCCGGGACCCATACCGCGTGATGTCGCGGTGAGAGCACCGTGGCAGTCGTCGTGCGCTACGATTGCCGGCGGTGGTTATGGGTCCCTGCGTTCGCAGGGACGACACTATTTGTGGAGTTGCCGTCTCGGCCTCAGCTATCCCATCCCGCGCCCGGAATCCCCGGGTTCGCGTAGACGATGCCGCCATCGACGGCGATCGTATTGCCCACAACGTAGTCTCCCGCGCGTGAGGCGAGGAAGATCGCCGTACCCGCCATGTCCTCGTCGGTGCCGACCCTGCCCGCCGGCACGCGCGCGGCGACCTCATCGGCATTGTCGCGCGCGGCCTTGTTCATGTCGGACTTGAACGGACCCGGCGCAATCGCCGTCACCACGATGTGGTCGTGGATCAGCTTCGCCGCCATCCGCCGCGTCAGATGAATCAGCCCGGACTTGCTCGCGGCGTAGGAATACGTCTCCAGCGGGTTGACGAAGATGCCGTCGATCGAGGCGATGTTGATCACCTTCGCGGGCCGCTCGGCGCTGGCCGCCGCGCGCAAGGGAGCTGCAAGCGCCTTGGTCAGGAAGAACGGCGTCTTCAGGTTGAGGTTCATTACCTTGTCCCAACCGCTCTCGGGAAACTCGTCGAAGTCGGCGCCCCAAGCCGCCCCCGCATTGTTGACGAGAATGTCGAGCTTCGGTTCGCGCTTCTTGATCTCAGCCGCGAGCATGTCGATGCCGGCCATCGTCGAGATGTCGATCGGCAGCGCGATGCATTCGCCCTCATACTCGGCCGACAGCGCCTTGGCGGTCTCCTCGCAGGGGCCGGCCTTGCGCGCGGTGATGTAGACCCGCGCCGCGCCGTGCGCGAGCAGGCCGGTCGCGATCATCTTGCCGATGCCGCGCGAGCCGCCGGTGACGAGCGCGATGCGCCCCTCGAGTGAAAACAGATTTCTGAGCATGACGCCTCCCGTTTCTTTTATCGATTGCGGTTGTGAGCGGGGCACATCGGTGCTGTCAAGTGAGACGCGGTCGTACGACGGCGGGCAGTGCCGAGGTGGGGCGTAATCGTGACGGAGGATCGCTTACGCCGCGTCGATGCGGCGGAAGCCGTTCCACATCGCGGTGGCCGCGCCGGAGGTCAGGACGGGCAGCACCCGGGCGTCCTGATAGTGGCCGTTGAGCGAGACGCGCGACAGTGCGGTGAGATGCTCGGCGCTCTCGGCGAAGATCATGCCGGGACGCGTGGTGACGGCGGTCTTGAAGCCGCTGGCGGCGGCGAGCACGAACTCGCGCTGCGATGCGGCCGCGCGATCGCCGTAAGGGTAGGCCATGTGCAGCACGGGTCGCTGCAGCTCATTCTCGATGAGGGCGCGGCTTCCGGCGATCTCGGCTGTCGCGGTCTCCTCGGTCTGCTTGGCGAGATTGCAGTGACTGATCGAGTGGGCGCCGATCGTGACCAGCGGCTCGGCCGAGAGCGCCCGCAGCTCGTCCCAGGACATGCAGAGCTCGCGGCAGATCGATGCTTCGTCGATGCCGTGCCGCGCGCATAATGTGCTGATCTCGCGCCGGAGGTCATGCTCGCCCGGCAACGTGCGCAGCCAGTCGTGCAGGCGCTGAAACGTCACGCATTTGGCTGAAGGCGTCGATGTGTCGAGCTTCAGCGCGAGGCCGCCGATCTCGACTTCGATCTCCTGCGTCCGCGCAATCAGGAGCTCCAGCGTGACCCACCACAGCCTGCCGCGGCCTGCGGCGAAATCGCTGGTGACATAGATCGTGAACGGCGCGCCGAATTCGCGCATGATCGGCAGCGCGAAGTCGCGATTGTCGCGATAGCCGTCATCGAAGGTGAAGCAGGCGAAGCGGCGCGTGAAGTTCTGCTCCACCAGCCGGTGGTGCATTTCGTCGAGCGTGATGATCTCGATGTCATGGTCGTGCAGATGCGACAGCATCTCGCGCAGGAAGTCGGGCGTGACCTCGAGATGACCATTGGGCTGAAAATCCGCGTCGCGGCGCGGCCGCACGTGATGCAGCGTGTAGATCGCCCCGACGCCTGAAAAGATCGGACGCAGCCAGACATGCGCGCCGCTCAGGTAAAGCGCTTCCAGGCCGGCGCGAATAAAGGTTTTGCGAAATCGCCTCATGTGAAATATGCGGCCCGGTGGGTGTCGGGACAAGGTTACCGACCATCGCTGAAGAAAACCTTAGCCCGGAGGTCGCAACGTACCGGAAGGTGCTGTTCATTTCCGGTTTGACAGGCATGCAAGGGTTTGTTTTCTCTCTGCTTCCTCGATACGACGGATGGCGAATGCGTGGACTTTTCAAGTGGAGCGGCAAATGGTGGCCCGGCGTCATCCCGCTGATCGTGCTTTGGGGCTTCGCGGCGTGGACCAGCACCGTTCCTCTCGAAAATGATCTCGCCGGCCGCAGTTCGGCCGCACTCAAGGGCGCCGTCCTCGACAAGACGAACATTGTGGTCGACGGTCGCGACGTCTACTTGCGCGCCGATGCCTTCTCCGAGGCTGGGCGCCGCGATGCGGTGGCCGCCGTCGATGCCGTGGCCGGCGTGCGTCTCGTCAACGACCAGACCCGGCTGGTGCCCGAGGCCAAGCCGTTCGTGTGGTCTGCCGAACGGGACGTCGTCAGGGTGACGCTGGGCGGCACTGCGCCGCTGCCCGCACTCAAATCCAAGCTCGTGGAGGCGACGCGCGCTGCGCTGCAGGGTGTCGAGGTGGCGGACCAGATGGCTCTTGCGCGCGGCGCGCCGCCCCACTTCGAAGATGCCGCGCTGCTCATGATCGGCCAGATCGGCAGGCTGAAGGACGGCAAATTCACCATCTCCGACGGCGATGTCACGCTGACCGGCATGGCGCGCGAGCTCGGCGGCCGCGAAGCCGTGGCCGCGGCGCTGGCCAAGCTGCCCGACGGCTTCAAGGTCGCCAGCAACGAGGTCAAGGCGCCGCCCTACATCTTCCAGGCCTACAAGGATCCAGTCGCGGTCACCGTGACCCTGTCGGGCAACGCGCCTGACGAGAACATCCATGCCGTCGTGGTCGGGTCTTCATCCCGCAAGTTCTTCAACGAGAAGGTCGTCGACAATCTCAAGAACAGCATCGGCGCGCCGTCGAACTTCGTGAACGCGGTGGTGCCAGCGCTCGGCGCATTGTCGCGGCTGTCGACGGGCACGCTGGTGGTCTCCGATCGCGACATCAAGCTGTCCGGCGATGCCCTCTATGATGCTGCGGCCGTCCAGATCCGGACCGGGCTTGCCAAAGATGTGCCCCAGGGCTGGCAGGTGAAGGCCGACATCACCGTCAAGCCTGCGGCCGCCCCCGTCGATCCGACGGTGTGCCAGCAGCTGTTCTCCGAACTGCTCGGCAAGGCCAGGATCCGCTTCGAGACCGGGCGGAGCGACCTCGACCGCGACTCCACCGGCCTTCTGGACCGGCTGGTCGAGATCGCGATGCGCTGTCCCGGAGCCAATGTCGAGATCGCCGGTCACACCGACGCCGAGGGCGACGAAGCGGCCAATCAGACCTTGTCGGAAAAGCGGGCCCAGGCGGTGGTCGATTATCTGGTCAGGGCCGGCCTGCCGGTCGACCGTTTCGCCGCGGTCGGCTATGGCAGCACCCAGCCGGTGGCGTCGAACGATACCGGCGACGGCCGGGCCCAGAACCGGCGCATCGATTTCGTGGTGAGGTAACGACATGGCCTATCTCGTCGCGTTTCATTGGGCCTGGCTGGCGGGCGCCTTCGTCATCGGGCTCGCCATGGGGTGGGTCGCCGTGGTGCACAGGGCGCCCGGCCTATCGCGCCTGCTGACGCTGCTGCTGTCGGCCCTGGCCGCGCTTCTGGTCGCGGCGGCCGTGGCCTGTCTGGTGCCGGGCCGTGCCGGCTATTGGCTCGAGCTGCTGCTGCTTCTGTTCGTGCCCTATCTCGTGGGCTGCGCCATCGGGACCTGGCTGCGGGCGCTGGTGGTCATGCGCAGCATGCGGCAGCGATCGGCGGCCTGAGCCGCCGGCCGGCGCCATCGTCCCGCGCCGTCCGCTCGGTTTCCCGCTTGATCCGAGCTCCATGGGCTGCGCGGGTCCGGCAGGACGGGGCGCTGTTCGTACTGCGGAGCAACATCGCCGATGCCTGGCGCGGGATCGCGGCCCGAGACACGAAGGTTTGACGACGCCGGAACCTGTCAAAGCCGGATCGGACGACTATCGTTTGGTGATGCCGCTCCCTCTTCTCGGCCGCGCCTCCCGGCAAGCTCCGGGAGCCGGCTCCCCTCACCGAAGTTTAACCGGGGCGCGCGCAGGCTGGTCGGGACCATGCGTCTGCCCCATATGCGGCAAAACGGTGCATCGCATTTCCGTGAAGCCTGCTAAGTATATCCCATGTGTATGATCTTTGTTCACACCGCCCGTGTTCCACAATGCGCCGAAACGCGCTACGACGGCGTTGTATGCGCAGATGACGTGGCGACCTCCGGGGCGCCCTGTCGTCGAGCGGTCGTGACCGGATCACGGTTAGAGGTGTAGATGCTTGAAGCCATACGCAGAGCGGCTACGTTCCTGCGCGAGAAGCAAGTCCTGCACAAGCTCGGTGTGCTGGTCAGCATCGCGGTGATCGCGATTGCCTGCTACGTCCTCTACCACATGCTGCGGGGCATCGACACTTACGAGGTGCTCGAGGCCATCAAGAGCACGGAGCCGCACCAGATTGCGCTCGCGGCCTTGTTCGTCGCGGCCGGCTATTTCACGCTCACCTTCTACGATCTGTTCGCTGTCCGTACGATCGGGAACGACCACATTCCGTACCGCATCAATGCGCTGGCGGCCTTCACCAGCTATTCGATCGGCCACAATGTCGGCGCCAGCGTGTTCACGGGCGGGGCCGTAAGGTACCGCATCTATTCGGCCTATGGGCTGAACGCGATCGACGTCGCCAAGATCTGCTTTCTCGCCGGCCTGACGTTCTGGCTCGGCAATGCCGCCGTGCTTGGGCTCGGCATCAGCTATCATCCGGAAGCGGCGGCCGCCATCGATCAGCTGCCGCCATGGCTGAACCGGATGGCCGCGATCGGCATCCTGATCGGGCTGATGGGCTACGTGGCCTGGGTCTGGACCAAGCCGCGGGTGGTCGGCCGCGGGCCTTGGACCGTGGTGCTGCCGGGCGGGCCGCTGACCCTGCTGCAGATCGTGATCGGCATCGTCGACCTCGGCTTCTGCGCGCTCGCGATGTACGTTCTGGTGCCCGACGAGCCCAATCTCGGCTTTGTCGTGGTCGCCGTGATCTTCGTTTCGGCCACCCTGCTCGGCTTCGCCAGCCATTCGCCGGGCGGCCTCGGCGTGTTCGATGCCGCGATGCTGGTCGGGCTCTGGCAGATGGACCGGGAGGAGCTGCTGGCCGGGATGCTGCTGTTCCGCATGCTGTATTATTTGGCGCCGTTCCTCATTTCTGTAATCTTGCTGACGTTTCGCGAGGTTATCATCAGCACGCGGTCGAAGCGGCTGCGCCAGGCCGCCCTCAGCCTCGATCCAAGCCCTCCGCCCGAAGCCGCTTATGTGAGGAAGCGCAGCGATTCCGGCGCCTGATGCGGTTTTTCCAGAAGAGGAAGAGTAGGACTCGATGGCCCTCGACGCTCCCTCCCACTCTCCTCTGACGATCTTCACCCCCTGGCCGGACCGGCTGCGGCATTCCGCCATCATTCTGCTGGCGGCGGCGCTGGCGCTGGCAGGCTTGGTGCTGCTCGACGAGTTGCTGCCGTTGCGCGCGCTCGCGGTGTTTCTGTGCATCGCTGCCGCCGCTTTGGTGCCGTGGCAGCTGCATGGCACGGTCGCCAAGCGGGAGGACGAGCGTCACGCCAATCCGGTCGAGGCGCCGGCCGTGAGCGCCGTGGTGGACGGCATCGCGGATCCCGCCGTGCTGCTCGACCGCGCCGGCCGCGTCATCCATCTCAATGCGGCGGCGGCGCAGCTCGCACCCGCATTGCGCAAGGGCGAGCTCGCCCAGTTCGCGCTGCGCACGCCGGAGATCATCACGGCGCTGCGCGAGGCGATCGCCGCCACCGAGACCCGCCGCGCCACCTATCACGACCATGTCCCGGTCGACCGCTGGATGGAGCTGGTCATCACCCCCGTTCCGGTGCCGACCGCCTTCGGCGGCATCGACAAATGCATGCTGATGACCTTCCACGACCTGACCCCGCTGCGCCGCGTGGAGGAGATGCGGGCCGATTTCGTCGCCAATGCCAGCCACGAGCTGCGCACGCCGCTCGCGGCGCTCTCCGGCTTCATCGACACCTTGCAGGGGCCCGCGAAGGACGATCCCAAGGCGCGCGAGCGCTTCCTCGGCATCATGCATACCCAGGCCACGCGCATGGCCCGGCTGATCGACGATCTGCTGTCGCTATCGCGGGTCGAGCTGTCGGCGCATGTCCGTCCCGACACGCTGGTCGACGTCGTCGCCATCATCCGCCAGGTCACCGACGGGCTGGAGTCGCTGGCGCGCGAGCGTCAGGTGGTGATCGAGACCAGTCTGCCGGAGGCGCCGGTCACCATCGCCGGCGACCGCGAGGAGCTCCTGCGCGTGTTCGAGAACCTGATCGAGAATGCGCTCAAATACGGCGCCTCGGGCGGGCGCGTGATCGTCTCGCTGGAGCAGGCCGTCTCCGGCGAGGGCACCCCCGAGATCCGGGTCAAGGTGCGCGATTTCGGTCCCGGCATCGCGCCCGAGCATCTGCCGCGCCTGACCGAACGCTTCTATCGCGTCGACGTCGGCGACAGCCGCGCGCAGGGCGGCACCGGGCTCGGCCTGTCGCTGGTGAAGCACATCCTCAACCGCCATCGCGGCCGGCTGCTGATCGAAAGCGTGCCGCGGCATGGCGCGGCCTTCACGGCCTGCTTTCCCCAGTCCAGACCCGCGCGCGGGGCTTGATCAGCAAGCGCGCATGCGGCCCGGCGGCAAGCCGGGCGCATCATCAGGCGAAGTCATCAGCTGAAGCTCGAAGCCGGCCGGGGTGGCGGGGCGATGCGGAGTATCCTCATCGCCCGCCTTTGCAACGCGTTCAGCGCGTCGGCTTGGCCTGCTGGCGGCGGCGGTCGGCCGCGGGCTGATAGGCCACGCGCGAATGCTGCGCGCAATAGGGCAGGCCGGCGAGCGCTCTGCCGCCGCAGAAGAAGAAATCGGGGCTCGACGGATCGCCGACCGGCCAGTGACAGGTCGCCTCGTTGAGTTCCAGGAGCGACAGCCGCTGGTTCATCGGCACGACGTTGTCGAACGCAACCGGATCGGGCTCCGCCTCGATCTCGAAAACCTGTGCGAGTGCCGTGTTGCCGCGCGCGACCGGACGGGTCACCCGCATCATGGGCTGAGCCGGGCGGGCTGCCTTGCGCTGGCGCGGTGCCGCGGTCGCCGGGCTCTTGGCGCGGCCCGAGAGACCGAGCCGGTGCACCTTGCCGATCACGGCGTTGCGCGTCACATTTCCGAGTTCCGCGGCGATCTGGCTGGCCGATAGTCCGGCCTCCCAGAGCTTTTTCAACTGCTCGACGCGATCGTCAGACCAGGTCAATACCGTCATCGAACCTTTCCCTTCGCGTTGCGCCGGCCAATTCTGGGACGGCGCTGCGATGCCTTTCTCAAGAAAATCCCTGGCGGCAGAATCCCTTATCCCTCGCCGGGCACGCGCGAAGCGCCCGGACGTTACGCCAACAACGAACTGCTAGAGGGATCAGAACTGCCGCACGAGATGTCGTACTCGACGTTGAAAACGCTACAATATGGCGTGACTCTCGCGCAAGAGTCGGCGGCCACAGTCCACACATTCCGTGGTTCCATGTGGCAGGTCTTGAGCTGTGTCATGTGTCCGCAATCCCACGGGTCTGCATGGCGGCCGATCAGCTGGCGCGTAGTTGACTCCGATCGCCGCCCGCATACAATGGCTCCACGTGCCGCCTTGAAAAGGCGGCACATTTTGTTTTCCAGGGTGGGGTCCCTGATGCGCGACGGCGCCGTTCGGCGCGTGTCTCGGCCAGCCCGTAAGCTCATGTGATCCGCCATGACCACTGTTGCCGCTACGCATCTCCTCCCCGTATTCGCCCGGATCGATCTTTCTTTCGATCGCGGCGAAGGCGCGTGGCTGATTGCGACCAATGGCGATCGCTATCTCGACTTCACCTCCGGCGTTGCCGTCAATTCGCTCGGCCATGCGCATCCGCACCTGGTGAAGGCGCTGCAGGAGCAGGCGACCAAGCTCTGGCACATGTCGAACCTGTTCAAGAGCCCGGACGGCGAGCGCCTGGCGGCGCGGCTGTGCGAGCAGAGCTTCGCCGACTACGTGTTCTTCGCCAATTCGGGCGCCGAGGCGATGGAATGCGCGATCAAGGTCACGCGCAAATATCACGCCGCCAAGGGCCATCCCGAACGCTACCGTATCATTACGTTCGAAGGCGCGTTCCACGGCCGCACCTTGGCGACGCTCGCGGCCACCGGCTCGGCCAAATATCTCGACGGCTTCGGCCCGCCGATGGATGGCTTCGATCAGGTCCCGCTCGGCGACCTCGAGGCGGTGAAGAAGGCGATCGGGCCACACACGGCCGGCATCCTGGTCGAGCCGGTGCAGGGCGAAGGCGGTGTTCGCACCGCGCCGCTGTCTTTCTACAAGGCGCTGCGCCAGCTCTGCGACGACAATGGTCTCCTGCTCGTCGTCGACGAGGTCCAGACCGGCATGGGTCGCACCGGCGATCTGTTCGCGCATCGCTGGCTCGGCGTCACGCCCGACGTGATGTCATTGGCGAAGGCGCTCGGCGGCGGGTTCCCGATCGGGGCATGCCTCGCCACCGCCGAGGCTGCCTCCGGCATGACGCCGGGCTCGCATGGCTCGACCTTCGGCGGCAATCCCTTGGCGGTGTCCGCGGCCAATGCGGTGCTCGACGTGATGCTGGCGCCCGGCTTCTTCGAGCACGTCCGCAGGATGTCGCTGCTTCTGAAGCAGAAGCTCGCCTCCGTCGTCGACCGCCATCCCGACGTGATCTCGGAGATCCGCGGTGAGGGCCTGCTGATCGGTGTCAAGGCGGTGGTGCCGTCGACCGATCTGGTGGCGGCACTGCGCGACCAGAAGCTGCTTACGGTCGGCGCCGGCGACAACGTCGTGCGTTTCCTGCCGCCGCTGATCGTCAATGAATCCGAGATCGAACAATCGGTGGAGATGCTCGAGCGCGCCTGCGTCGCGCTATCGGGCGGTCCTGCGAAGCAGGCGGCCACATCATGAGCAAGACCATGGTCAACACTCCGCGCCATTTCCTTGATCTCGCCGAAATGCCGGTCGAGGAGCTGCGCAACGTGCTGGCGCTGTCCAGCGCGATGAAGAAGACATTGAAGGCACATCAGCCGGCGAAGAAGCCGCTCGAAGGCAAGGTGCTGGCGATGATCTTCGACAAGCCGTCGACGCGCACCCGCGTGTCGTTCGACGTCGGCATGCGCCAGCTCGGCGGCGAGGCGATCATGCTGACCGGCACCGAGATGCAGCTCGGCCGTGGCGAGACCATCGCCGACACCGCGCGCGTGCTGTCGCGCTATGTCGATGCGATCATGATCCGCATCCTCAGCCATGAGGCGCTGCTCGAGCTCGCCGCTCATGCCACCGTGCCGGTCATCAACGGCCTGACGCGGCGCTCGCATCCGTGCCAGGTGATGGCCGACGTGATGACTTTCGAGGAACATCGCGGGCCGATCGAGGGCCGCACCGTGGCCTGGACCGGCGACGACAACAACGTGCTGGCGTCGTGGGCGCATGCGGCCGAGCGCTTCAAGTTCAGGCTCAACGTCGCCACGCCGCCGCAATTGTCGCCGGGCAAAGTGATGAAGGACTTCATTCGCGCGACCAAGGCCGACATCAAGCTCGGCCATGATGCGGAAGAGGCGGTGGCCGACGCCGACTGCGTCGTCACCGACACCTGGGTGTCGATGGGCGACAAGGACGGCGAGCACCGCCACAATCTGCTCAAGCCCTATCAGGTCAATGCGCAGTTGATGGCGCGCGCCAAGCCCGAAGCGATCTTCATGCACTGCCTGCCGGCGCATCGCGGTGAGGAAGTCACCGACGAGGTCATCGACGGCCCGCAATCGGTGGTGTTCGACGAAGCCGAGAACCGCCTGCACGCGCAGAAGGGCATTTTGGCCTGGTGCTTCGGCGAGCGAGCGTGAAACGCTGATCGCGGGAAAAGCGGGCCGCGTATTCAGGTGAGGGGGTGCCCCGAGCTGAGAGTTCGATCTGTGGCACCAACCCCTCACCCGAGTGAGCTTGTGGCTGCTGACTGCGTAGCCCTCTCCCACAAGGGGAGAGGGCGCAGTCATGGGCACTGTGATGGGGCTGATCGTTCGGTCGTCATAGGCCGATAGAATTAGTTCAATGCTTGTTCGAGATCGAGCAGCGTGTTCGGTGCACCCTCTCCCCTTGTGGGAGAGGGTGGTATGATCGAGCGTAGCTCGATCATACCGGGTGAGGGGTCTCTCACCGCTCGGCGAGCTGCACGAGGATGTCCTCCAAAATGGCTGTCCGTCGTTGGAGAACATCGTTGTTCCAGTACCGCGCCACCCTAAATCCTTCTCGGGCGAGCACTTCGTCTCTCGTCCGATCGCCGGCTGCATCGGCGTGCTGACTTCCATCGATCTCGATGACCAGCCGCCGCTCGAAGCAGACGAAGTCGAGGATGTAGCTCTGGAATGGCATTTGGCGTCGAAACCTGAACTGCGAAAGGCGCCGGTCGCGCAGCAAGTGCCACATCGCAGCTTCGGCATCGGTGGGAGCCCGGCGCATCGCTTTCGCGAAGTTGCGGATGCGGTTGTTTGTCGGCCGATGATGCGATGTCTGCGGCACCAACCCCTCACCCGGCTCGCATCTGTCGATGCGAGCCACCCTCTCCCACATCGCACGATCGCTTCACGATCGCGCTGGGGAGAGGGTATACCGAGCCTGCGGCATAAGCTGGTTCCGTACCCCCTTCACTTTCCCCGCATCGTCCCCAAATAGGCGCCATGACAGCCTCTTCCCCCGACAACGAGATCAATCTCGATACCACCAGCCGTGCGCCCTCGGCCGTGCCGGTCGACGACGCCGTGCTGCCGTTCGAGGTCGCTGCGCTCGATCTGCGCGGTCGCCTCACCCGCATGGGCCCGGCGCTGGACGACATCCTGACCAAGCACGCCTACCCGGCGCCGGTCGGCAAGCTGCTGGGCGAAGCCATCGTGCTGACCACCCTGCTCGGCTCTTCGCTAAAGTTCGACGGCCGCTTCATCCTGCAGACCCAGACCGACGGCCCGGTGTCGTTCCTGGTGGTCGACTTCCAGGCGCCCGATCGCCTGCGCGCCTATGCGCGCTACGACGAGGCGCGGCTGCAAGAGCTGAAGGATTCGGCCAAGGACTCCGGCGGCCTGCTCGGCAAGGGCCATCTGGCGATGACCATCGACCAGGGTCCGGAGATGAGCCGCTACCAGGGCCTCGTCGCGCTCACAGGCGGCAGCCTGGAGGAGGCGGCGCACGAATACTTTCTGCGCTCCGAGCAGATCCCGACCCGCGTGCGCCTCGCCGTCGGCGAGGAGTGGAGCGGTGGCCAGCATCGCTGGCGCGCCGGCGGTCTGCTGACACAGTTCCTGCCCAAGGCGCCGGAACGCGCCCGTCAGGCCGACCTGGATCCGGGCGACGCCCCGGAAGGCACCGAGCCGCACACGATTGAAGAGGACGAGGCCTGGGTCGAGGGCCAGTCGCTGGTCGCGACCGTCGAGGACATCGAGCTGATCGATCCCGCGCTGTCGGGCGAGCGGCTGCTCTATCGCCTGTTTCATGAGCGCGGCGTGCGCGTGTTCGACCTCGTCCCGCTGCAGGCGCGCTGCTCCTGCTCGCGCGACGCGGTCGCCAACATGCTGAAGAGCTTCTCGCCCCAGGACCGCGCCGACATGGTGCAGGACGACAAGGTCGTCGTCACCTGCGAGTTCTGCTCATCGGTCTATCACTTCACGCCGCATGAAGCCGGCGTGACGGAGAACTGAGGCAAGCCGCGCGCTCTGCGCTTCCTGCGAGCGTGGCAAGAATCTCTCCACGTCATTGCGAGCGAAGCGAAGCAATCCAGACTCTTTGCCGTCGCTCTGGATCGCGTCGTCGCTTCGCTCCTCGCGATGACGGCGGAGCGGCGGGTGGCCCCGCCGTGCATCATCGTTCGTCGTCCGAACGCCGGACGAGCCTTGAAACAAGGCTGTTCATTGGTGGGACGGCATCTCGACGTATTCAACCTCTGCGGTTAAGTTCCACGGCGTTTCAGGTGCTGGGGGCACTCGCATGCGCGTGTTGTTGGTTGTGTTTGGTCTGCTGTTGTCGTCGATGGGAGCGGCCCGGGCCGAAAAGGTCATTCCGTCCGGCAAGCCGTTGCTGTTGTTCAGTGCGTCGTCGACCAACCCCGATTGTACGTCGCTTGGCACGGTGGAGTTGCGGGTCGTGCAGGGGCCCGAGCACGGCAGGGTGTCCATTCGCAGGGGCGGCGTCTTTCCGACCTTCGCGGCCGGCAATCCCCGCAGTGCGTGCAACACCCGCCGTGTGCCGGGCATCATGGCGACCTATGTCTCGCAACGCGGCTATGCCGGCGACGATCTCGTCGTGCTCGAAGTCTTCTTCCCGAACGGCAGCGCCAAGCGCGTGACGATCGCCATTCGCGTCGTGTGAGTTGTTCTGTATCAGCTGTCGATCAGGCCGTGCGGCGGCTCGATGCAGCCGAGCCGCCGAGCCAATGGGGATCAAACAGCGTTCTGTTCGTTGCGCGCGGATTGCGCTGCCCGTCGGGTTACTTTGTCGCAGCAACAAATAGCTTGTGCCGTCGGGCAAATCAGCCTCACATTTCCGCGCGTCCTGTTGCCGCATGAGCAACTGTGCTGTTGAGGTAGGCCGGCGAGCGGCCGGCCTCAAGGCTGGCGCGAGACGCGCCCCCGCCTTCGGCGGCTGAAGGCCTTGACCCCGTCCGCTCGCCGTCCTGTTGGCTTGGCATGCGCTCGGTCGTGGACCGAGCGCGGCATGGCGCTCGATCAGCTCACCGCAACGCGTGGTGGCTTAGGATTCCACTTCTCACCGCGGGCGATCATCGTGTTGAGGATGATGATCAGCTTGCGCATGCAGGCGATGAGCGCAACTTTCGGCTCCTTGCCCTTGGCGGTGAGGCGCTCATAGTAGGCCTTGAGCACCGGATTATGCTGGGTCGCTGCGCCAAGGCAGGGAAGAAACAGGCCGTTTCTCACCCAGCGCCGGCCCCCCTTGATGTGGCGCTCGCCTCGGCGCTTGCCGCTGTCATCGTCGTAAGGAGCGACCCCGATCAGGGCGGCGGCGATCTCGTCGCTCACCTTGCCGAGCTCCGGCGCTCCTGCAATGAGGATCGCGGAGGTCGTGCCGGCAAGCCCTGGCACAGTTTCGATGATCTCGGCGCGCTCGGCAAACTCCGGTGTGGCCTTGACCTTGGCCGAGATCGCAGCCTCGAGCTTCGCAATCTGTGCAGCGAGCGTCTTCAACACCTGGGAATGGGCCTTCTGCGCCAATCCCGGCACGACATGTTCGTTCTGGTTCTGCAGACGGGTTTTCAGATCCATCAGGTTCTTGCGTGCTTTCACCAGTCCCGCCAGTTCCTCGCGGGCAGCATCGTAGGTCTGGCTCGGTGCGTCGTTGAACGTCTCGGCGAACCAGGCGATCATCTCCGCATCGATCGTGTCGTTCTTCGCCAGTCGACCGGCCGATAGGGCAAAGTTGCGAACCCGCTTGGGATCGACGATCCGCACCTCTATCCCGGCCTGGCGCAACACCTTGGCCCACTCGCGCTCATAACCGCCGCTGGCCTCCATGACGGCCTTGTTCACCTTGTGCTTGCGAAGCAAGGTCAACAGCTGGCGGTGCCCGTGCGGAGTGCTCGGGAACGTCTGCCGTAGTCCGAGGCTGCGAATGCAGCCGTCCACCTTGTCCTTGGCCACATCGATGCCAGCGACACCGTTTGCGATTTGTGTCATCATCCACTCCCTTCCTTGCCTTGTATGGGCTCGAGGCCCTTGCAACTGTTCGGGTTGAGGAAGATCACCGGAGCTGTCCCTCGCTCTGAAACAGGCTCTGCTGCGTTTGGGGCGTTACGGGCTCAGATCCAGCGACGGGCGGTTTTGCGAGAACCGCCCGTTCGCATATTCTGACAGACTTTCTGAACACAAGGGGCGTTGCGCGCGATCGTCACGACACGCGAGGCGGGGAGCGATGGCCGCGTCTTGCCGCAGCGTGTCTTCGGATGCGCCGACGAACGGCAGCGTGCGGACGTGAAGTCGCAGCGTCCTGACACCCCGACGCTGGTGTCAAGTCCACGATGAAGCTTCGCTTCGCGTGGATGATGGTGGCCAGAAAGCCCGGCGCACCAGGGAGACTGCGTATAATCGTGAAAACCGTCGCGCAGGGAGGGCCGGGTCGTTCCGGCTGAACCTGTGGTACCTGCCGCCTGCATTTTTTTCTGCAGGCGGGCCGCAGGCCTCAGCCGAGGCCTGGCCTTCCCTGCGCCCTCAGCTTTGAAGAGGGCGAACGAATGGACAAAGCTCGGGCGCGGATGCGTCGCGAGAGCGCGATGGCACGACTGTTAGTGTGCCAGCGAGAGGCTGTGATGCTGCACCTCGTTCTGCCGTCATGCCCCGCGCAGGCGGGGTATCCAGTACGCCGAGACCTCGCGGTCGATCACTGCTTTCCCGGAATACTGGATCGCCCGGTCAAGCCGGGCGACGACAGCGAAGGATCGAACAAATGGCCCACCGGGCCGATCGAAAACGAATGCCGGCGCGGCTAGTTCAACACCCGCTTGCCGCCGTCGGGGCTGTCGAGCGAGAACGCGGGGACCTCGATGTCGAACTGTTCGCCGCTCTCGCTCTTCATCTGGTAGGAGCCGGCCATGAAGCCGGAGGCGGTCGTGAGCGGCACACCGGAGGTGTATTCGAAGCGCTCGCCGGGCGCGAGCACCGGCTGCTCGCCCACCACACCCTCGCCGCGGACTTCCTGCTGGCGGCCGACGCCATCGGTGATGATCCAGCGCCGGCTGCGCAGCTGCACGGTCTGCTCGCTGCTGTTGGTGATCACCACCGTATAGGACCAGAACCAGCGGCCATCCGCGGCCGACGACTTCTCGGGCAAGAAGTTCGGTTCGACGGTCACTTCGATCTGGCGAGTCACGGCGCGGTACATGATTGCATTGTAGCGGAAACTTGTCTGGGAACCAATCGTAACGCCATCGTGCTTTCAACACAGTTCCAGATTATGGCACCAGAATCGCGGACTCCGCCGTCCGCACGCGCGATCCTTCTCCGCCGCATCTGCCTAGAGCGGCGGGGAGCACGTGGATGGCGAAGCGGCCGGGTTGTGCGTCATGCGGTCGTCGCCGGCCCGTCGGCCGAATGCTTGAGCCTACGTCGAAAAGCTGGGCACGGCCCAGCTCATAAGTCCTTCGTCGCTTGCGCAAAAAATGCGCAGCCCTACATTCCCCCTGCCGGGGCCCCCCGGGGCCGGCAGCCTTGACGTGGTGCCTGATGACGTCGATTGCCGATCGCCTTGCTGGACCACCCGTTTCCGGAGCTGCCGCGCCTGCGCAGGCGGCGGATGCCGGTGCGGCCGCCAGCTCTGCTGCGCCTGCGATCACCTTCCCGGCGGTGGGCGAGCGCGAGCTGCGGCTCGACCTGTTCCGCGGATTGGCACTGTGGCTGATCTTCATCGATCATCTGCCGCCGAACCTCCTGACCTGGTTCACCATCCGCAACTACGGCTTCTCCGACGCCACCGAGATATTCATCTTCATCTCCGGCTACACGGCCGCGTTCGTCTACGGGCGGGCGATGCAGGATGCCGGCTTCATCGTGGCGACCGCGCGCATCCTGCGCCGGGTCTGGCAGATCTATGTCGCGCACGTCTTCCTGTTCACGATCTTTCTCGCCGAAATATCCTACGTTGCGACCAGCTTCGAGAACCCGCTCTACACCGAAGAGATGGGGATCATGGACTTCCTGAAGCAGCCGGACGTGACCATCGTGCAGGCGCTGATCCTGCGCTTCCGTCCCGTCAACATGGATGTGCTGCCGCTCTATATCGTGCTGATGCTGTTCCTGCCGCTGATCCTGTGGCTGATGCGCTGGCGCCCCGATGTGACGCTCGCGCTCTCGGTCGTGCTCTACGCGGTGACCTGGGAGTTCGATCTCTATCTGACGGCGTATCCGAACGGCTTCTGGGCGTTCAACCCGTTCGCCTGGCAGCTCCTGTTCGTGTTCGGCGCCTGGTGCGCGCTCGGCGGCGCCAAGCGGATGTCGCGCATCCTCAACTCGCCGATCACCCTCGGGCTCTGCGTCGCCTATCTGGTCGCCGCGTTCTGCGTGACCTTGACCTGGTACATCCCGCAGCTCGGTCATCTGATGCCGCGGAAAATCGAGCAATGGATGTATCCGATCGACAAGACCGACCTTGACGTGTTGCGCTTCGCGCATTTCCTCGCACTCGCAGCACTCACCGTGCACTATCTGCCCAAGGATTGGCCGCTGCTGAAATCGCGCTGGCTGCGCCCGTTGATTGTTTGCGGGCAACACTCGCTGGAGATTTTCTGTCTCGGCGTGTTTCTGGCGTTTGCGGGCCACTTCGTGCTTGCCGAAGTGTCCGGCGGCGCCATGATGCACGCGATGATCAGCCTTTGCGGCATCCTCGCCATGTGGGGAGTTGCCTCGTTGATTTCGTGGTACAAGCGTGAGGCCGATAAGGGTGCAGCGCGAAAGGGTGCGCGCAGCAACGCTGATCTGGCTGGAGGGGGCTGATGAAGTCCGTCTCGTGGTTAAGGTTTGGTATCGCGGCGCTGGCTGTTTCGCTGGCGGTGTCGGCGCGCGCCGAAGACGCGCCGCAGAACTGCGAGGTGCCGGCCTACCTGCTGACTACCGAGAGCTCGCTGCCGAAAGTTGCTGAGGCCGTCAAGAACGGCCGGACGCTGGATATTCTGGTGGTCGGAAGCCGGTCATCGGCCATCATCAATACGTCCGACACCAATGCCTACCCCGCCCGGTTGCAGGCATCTCTGAAAGAGAAGCTGCCGTCCGTCACCGTCAATCTCAGCGTCGAGCTGCAGCCGAAGAAGACCGCCGAGGAAATCGCTGGCAATCTTGTTAAACTGGTGGAAGGAAAAAGGCCTAATTTGGTCATCTGGCAAACCGGGACTGTCGACGCCATGAGATCGATCGATCCTGATGAGTTTCGCCAGGCCGTCAATGACGGTGTCGTGACGCTACAGAATGCGGGGGCTGACGTCATCTTGATGAACCTGCAATACAGCCCGCGAACGGAGACGCTGATCTCCGTGCCGCCCTACATCGACAACATGCGGGTGGTGGCGCAACAGCGCGACATCCCGCTGTTCGATCGCTTTGCGATCATGCGGCAGTGGAACGAGCAGGGTGATTTCGATCTGTTCAATCCGACGCATGGGATCGAGCTGGCCAGGCAGGTTCATGACTGTCTCGGCCGGGCGCTGTCGAAGTTCGTCATCGACGCAGCGCATATCGGCCCCGCGCAGAACTAAGGTTTGTTGGGTTCATGACTTTCAACGGGTGTCACCGCGTATCTGAAACATGGGAGAAGCTGTCGGCTGTTGCTGCAATGGCGTTCGCTCTCTCGTTAAGCCCGCACATGGTGCATGCACAGAGCGCCGCCCCGGCTGTGCCGGCCACGCTTCCCGACACGCAGGCCCTGTCGGTCGGTGAGCTGCGACCGTCACTCGGTCACGTCACGGTTGCCCAGGCGGGCAATCAGGCGCCGGGGCAGGTTGCCGCCGTGCGTCCGCTGGCTGCGACCGGGCAGCCGGCGACGACGACTGCGCCGGCAACGACGAGCCCCCAGTCGGGGCCCGGTACGCCGCCCGCGGCTGCGCAATCCGCCGCTGCGACGCCGCCGCAGAAGGGTTTCACGGAGCGGGCGATCGACAAGGTCAAGCAGGTCGCAAAATCCGCCTCCGACATCTTCAACCGCGTGCCGTGCCTGCCGCCGAAGGGTGTTGCGAAGAAGAACTTCATCTCGCTGCCGCATGTCGCAAACAAGCTCGCCTCGGGCCTGCCGGTCGTGATCGTCGCGTTCGGCTCGTCCTCCACGCAGGGCTATGGCGCGAGCGCGCCGGACTACACCTATCCGAACCGGCTCGCTGCGCAGCTGCGCCGGCAATATCCGATGGCCGATATCAGCGTCATCAATGCCGGCGTCGGCGGCGAGGATGCGCCGGAGATGATGAAGCGGCTGGAGACGTCGGTGATCGACCGTCATCCCGATCTGGTGATCTGGCAGGTCGGCACCAACGCCGTGCTGCGCGATCTCGATCCGTCTGAGACGGCCAAGCTGGTCGACGACGGCGTCGCCAAGATTCAGGCCGCGGCGTCCGACGTCGTGCTGGTCGACCTGCAGTATTCGCCGCGGGTCAACGAGCGGCCGGAGAACGCCAGCCGCATGAACAAGCTGCTCAGCCGCGTCGCCGAGCTGCATCACGCCGGCATCTTCCCGCGCTTCGAGGTGATGCGCGACTGGCACGAGCGCCAGGAGATTCCGATGAACGAGTTCGTCATCGCGGATGGGCTGCACATGAGCGACTGGGGCTATGCCTGCTTCGCCCAGCTGCTCGGCGACGACATCATTCGCTCCGTCGGCCAGATCAAGCTCGGCATCAACGCGCCGGCGGACCTGCTGACCTTCCGGCCGATGTGACGCCGAAGGCGTCATCCCGGGGCGCTCGCAGCGCGAGCGAACCCGGGATCTCGATCGACGAGGTGTGCAGCGAGTGGCGAGCAGCGAATAGGGATGAGATCAACTACTCCCTATTCGCTACGCTGCCCTCAGGGCAGCGTCGAGATCCGCGATCAGATCATCCGCATGCTCGAGGCCTGCGGAGAAGCGGATGAAACCCTCGCTGATGCCGAGCTCGGCGCGCGCTTCCGGCGCCAGCCGCTGATGCGTGGTCGTCGCGGGATGGGTCACCAGCGTCTTGGCGTCGCCGAGATTGTTGGAGATGCGCGCGAGCTTCAGGCCGTTGAGCGTGCGGAACGCGCCGGCCTTGCCGCCCTTCACCTCGAAGCCGACCAGGGTCGAGCCGGCGCGCATCTGCTTGCGCACGGTCGCGGCCTGCGGATGGTCCTCGCGCCCGGGATAGATCAGCCGCGAGATCTTCGGATGCTGAGCGAGGAAGTCCGCCACCTTGCCCGCCGTCTCGGTCTGCGCGCGCACGCGCACCGCCAAGGTCTCGAGTCCCTTGAGCAAGACCCAGGCGTTGAACGGCGAGATCGACGGGCCGGTCTGGCGCATGAAGTTGTGGATGTGCTCGGCGATGAAGGCTTCCGACGACAGGATCACGCCGCCGAGGCAGCGGCCCTGGCCGTCGATATGCTTGGTCGCGGAATACACCACGACGTCGGCGCCGAGCGCGAGCGGGCTCTGCCAGATCGGGGTGGCGAACACGTTGTCGACGATCAGCCGCGCGCCATGGGCATGCGCGATCTCGGCGATGGCGGGAATGTCGAGCACGTCGAGGGTCGGGTTGGTCGGGCTCTCCAGGAAGAACGATTTGGTGTTCGGCCTGACGGCCTTCTGCCACTGGTCGAGATCGAGCCCGTCGATCAGCGTCGACTCGATGCCATAGCGCGGCAACAGGTCCTCGACGACGTAGCGACACGAGCCGAACAGCGCCTTCGCCGCGACGACGTGATCGCCGGCGCGCAAGGGTGCGAGGATCGCGGTGGTGACGGCGGCCATGCCGGTCGCGGCCGAGCGGCAGGCCTCAGCGCCTTCGAGCTCGATCATGCGGCGCTCGAACATCGCCGTCGTCGGGTTGGAGAAGCGCGAATAGATGAAGCCGGGATCCTCGCCCTTGAAGCGGGCCTCGCATTCCTCGGCGGTGGCGTAGACGAAGCCTTGGGTGAGGTAGAGCGCTTCGGCGGTCTCGCCGAATTCGGAACGCAGCGTGCCGGAATGCACCAGGCGGGTTTCGGGGCGATAGTGGCTCAGCGACGCCGGCGACTTCGCGGGGGACTTCGACATGTGACCTCCATCGTGACCACGTTCAGAAACGTAGGCACAAAAAAACCGGCCTGGGACAACTCCTCACGGCCGGGATCACAATCGTCCCCGGCCTGTTTAGCGACTTATTTAACGTGGCTGCAAGCCGGCCGGCTCAAATCACCACGGGATAAGTCGTGCTCTTAGTCGCAACCGGCCTTTCCGTCAAGCCTGCCATCGGATAACCGGTAAAAAGACCCTATATAGGCTGATCAGCCGCCGTTCCGGCGCCTGCAAAGGATCAGGTCTTGCCGTTTTCGCTTAGCCCCGACGCCCATGGCATCCTGCCCGACCGCATGATCGTGGCGATGGCGGAGGCCGGTCTGATCATCCCCGCCTATGATTTCGTCGAGAGTCAGATCCAGCCCGCGAGCCTGGATCTGCGGCTCGGCGACGTCGCCTACCGCGTGCGCGCGAGCTTTCTCCCCGGGCCGGGATCGACGGTCGCCGAGCGCATCGACGAATTGAAGCTGCACGAGTTCTCGCTCGCCGACGGCGCGGTGCTGGAGACCAACTGCGTCTACATCGTGCCGCTGCTGGAGAGCCTGGCGCTGCCGAAGGACATCGTGGCGGCGGCGAACCCGAAGAGCTCGACCGGACGGCTCGACGTGTTCACGCGCGTGATCGCCGACGGCACCCGCCGCTTCGACATGATCGGCGCCGGCTATCACGGCCCGCTCTATGCGGAGATCAGCCCCAAGACGTTTCCGGTCTTGTTGCGCGAGGGCTCGCGCCTGTCGCAAGTCCGCTTCCGCTATCGCGACGCGGTGCTGTCAGAGGACGAGCTGAACGCGCTGCATCAGGCCGAGCGGCTGGTCGATCGCGACGACGCCGATCTCGCCGGCGGCGTCGCGCTGTCGGTCGATCTGTCCGGCGCCAATGCCAACGGCTACGTCGGCTACCGCGCCAAGCGCCACACCGGTGTCGTCGATATCGATCGTCGCGCCGGCTATCCGATCGAGGAGTTCTGGGAGCCGATCAAGGCGCGTTCCGACGGCAGCCTGATTCTCGATCCCGGCGAGTTCTACATCCTGGCCTCGAAGGAAGCCGTGCAGGTGCCGCCGGACTACGCCGCGGAGATGGTGCCGTTCGATCCCCTGGTCGGCGAATTCCGCGTCCACTACGCCGGCTTCTTCGATCCCGGTTTCGGTTACGCCGGCGCCGGCGGGCAGGGGTCGCGCGCCGTGCTGGAGGTGCGCTCGCGCGAGGTGCCGTTCATCCTCGAGCACGGCCAGATCGTCGGCCGGCTCGTCTATGAGAAGATGCTGGCGCGACCGAACGCGATGTATGGCAGCCGCATCGGCTCCAACTACCAGGCCCAGGGCCTCAAGCTCTCCAAGCATTTCCGCCTCTAGCCCGGCTGCGCGCGCCAAGCGCACCCCCAATGCGCAGGCCGCACGGGGCGCGCTCCGGCAGTGTGCTAGGAAAGGCTCGGACGATCAGGCGATTGAACGATAAACGGCTGCGACGACGAGCGCGGCCCGGCGGGGAGTGAACATGTCCGAGATCGGCTTGGCCGATAGTCCGGTCGACGAAGGGCGATCGTTGCCGCACGTTGCGAAGCCGGTGCGGAATGCGCTCGTCGATGGACCGATCCTGCGCACGCTGTTGTCGCTGGCCTGGCCGAACATCATCGCGAACTCGGCTGGCACCTGCGTCGTCATCGCCGAGACCTCCTATATCGGCCGGCTCGGCATCGAGGCCCTGGCGGCGATGGCGCTGGTGTTCCCGCTGGTGATCCTCACCATGACGATGTCCGGTGGCGCCATGGGCGGCGGCGTCGCCTCCGCGATCGCGCGAGCGCTTGGCGCTGGCGACACCGAGCGGGCCTCGACGCTCGCCTCGCATGCGCTGCTGATCTCGCTCGTGTTCGGCGCGAGCTTCATGATCGGCATGCTCGTGTTCGGGCCGCGTCTGCTGGAAACGCTCGGCGGCCGCGGCGCGGTGCTGAGCCACGCGGTCGCCTATGTGCAGATCTTCTTCGGCGGGGCCATCCTGCCCTGGCTGATGAACTCGATGGCCGGCATCCTGCGCGGTACCGGCAACATGAAGCTGCCGTCGTTCCTGATCCTGAACTCGGCGCTGCTGCAGATCGTGCTCGGTGGGACGCTGAGCCTGGGTCTGGGATTTGGCATGCGCGGCGTCGCGGCCGGCGCGCTGCTGGCCTTCTGCGTCAGCATCTCGGTGATGGGCTGGTACCTGTTCTCCGGCCGCGCCGGTGTCAGGCCGAAGCTGCGTGGACTGAAGATCAGCCGTGCGATGTTCGCCGACATTCTCAAGGTCGGTGCCATCGCCTGCTTCTCGCCGCTGCAATCGGTGCTGTCGATCGCGATCTTCACGCACATGCTTGCGAGCTTCGGCACGGCCGTGCTCGCCGGTTACGGCATCGGCGCGCGGCTCGAGTTCATGATGACGACCGTTGCGTTCTCCATCGGTATGGCCTCGGTGCCGATGGTCGGGATGGCGATCGGAGCTGACAAAGCGGCGCGCGCCCGCCAGATCGCCTGGACCGCGGGGCTCGTCTCCTTTGCCTCCGTGGGCGCGCTGTCGACCTTGATTGCGATCTTCCCGCAAGTGTGGGTCGACATCTTCACCCAGGACGAGAGCGCGCGCGGCGCCGGCCGGCACTATCTGCAGGTCGCAGCCCCGATGTATGCGTTCATCGGGCTCGCGATCTCGATGTATTTTTCCTCGCAGGGTGCGGCCAGGGTGATCGGGCCGGTGCTGGCGCAGACAGTGCGGCTCATCTTCATTGCCGTGGGTGGCAGCTACCTGTTGCGCCATGCCGCAACCGAGTCGGATTTCTTCATGCTGGCGGCGGCCTCTATGGTCCTGCTGGGCGTGCTGACGCTGACCAGCGTCATGCTCACCCGTTGGGGTCCGAAGCCGGCCGCACTGCAGCTGCGCCGGGCCGTGCTGGCGGCCGGCCGCAGCTCTGGTTCGCAGCCGCCGCCTCGCATCGGCTGAGCCGCTACGCGCGCAGCCTGCCCAACGTGTCCTGCATCGTGCGCGCGCCGAGCTCCATCTGCTGCTCGATATAGGGCGCGATCTCGTGCGGCAGCACGTCGGTGATCCAGATCACTCGGCAGCGCGCCTCGCCGTCCGGGACGATCTGCATCGACGCGCTGTGCTGGGTGATGCGCTCATTCTTGATGGCGTAGACGAGGCGCCGGCGTTCATCGTTGCTGTCGACCAGATGCTCGCGCACGATGCTGCCGTTGGCGAAGCTGACGATGCGGACGTCGCCGTCGAGCCTGGTGTCGACAACGAAGCCGGGTGCCAGCCTGGTATGAACCGCGCCGAAATCGCGCACGGCGTCCCACACCGCGGCCGCCGAGGCTGCGATCGGGATGTCCTTCTGAATGGATGCCATGGCGCTGATCTCACGGGCATACGGCTTCGATGTTGTTGCCGTCGGGGTCGATCAGGAACGCGGCGTAGTAGGTCGGGCTGTAATCGGTGCGTGGCCCGGCGCCGCCATTGTCGCTGCCGCCGGCCTTCAGCCCCTCGCTGTGGAATCCGGCGACGGCGGCGTGGTCGCCCGCGCGGAACGCGACATGCGCGGTGCCGTTGGTCGCGCCCTTGTCGAGATAGAGCCACAGCGCCGGTTCGCCCTTCGGGCCGATGCCTGCCGAGGTCTCGTCCTTGGAGCAGAGGATATGCCCAAGCGGCGCCAGTGCGGCCGTATAGAAGCGGACGCTGGCGTCGAGATTGCCGACCTTGAGGCCGATATGATCGTACATCGATGATCTCCCATGCTTCGCACGCGGCTGCCGCGTGCGCTGGGATCATCCAATCAATGGCGGCTCAATCGTTCTTGGAGAA
The DNA here is from genome assembly GCF_021088345.1 of Bradyrhizobium ontarionense. NCBI lineage: Bacteria > Pseudomonadati > Pseudomonadota > Alphaproteobacteria > Hyphomicrobiales > Nitrobacteraceae > Bradyrhizobium > Bradyrhizobium ontarionense. Next base: position 6,195,355 of record NZ_CP088156.1, read on the forward strand.
TCTTGCGTTCGCCCCGCGACGCCCTGCGAAATTTTAGTGGCGACACGCCGGCGGCGCGCGTGAAGGTGCGGGTGAAATTCGACAGATCGGCAAAGCCTATGTCGTAGGCGATATCGGTGACGGACGTATCCTCTTCGCTGAGGCGCCGGGCGGCGCGCCGCAAGCGCGCGCGGATCAGATATTGATGCGGGGTGACGCCGATCGTGGCCGCAAACAGCCGCAGGAAGTGGAACGGGCTGACGCCCGCCGTGCGCGCCGCAGCCGCGAGATCGATGTCTTCATGCGCATTGTCGTCGATCCACAACGCGCTCTCGACCGCGCGCCGGCGGTCGCGAAGGCTCGGCTTTGCCGGGCGCTCCTGCAGGCCGGCGACCGTCGCGACGAAGCGGCTGGCGATGAGATGGCCGACCTCGTCGAGGCCAAGGGTCTGCTCGCGGGCGGCGACGGCCTGCGCGAGCTCGCCGAGCACCATGAGCTCCGGCAGTGGTGGCATCGCTCCGGCTTGCCAGGCCTGCCTGTTGCCGCCGATGTCATCGATGACGGCATCATCGAAGAAGAACGACAGGCACTCGTCGCCGCACACGTGATCGTGCGTGCATATGAACTCGTCGCCGGGATGCCCAACCAGCAGTGAGCCGGTGACCAGCTCGAAGAAGCGGCCGCGGTGGTGGCAGCCGAAGCTGCCCTTGCGCACGTAGGACAGCGAGTAGCCGGCATAGTGCTCGGCATAGGGCCGCTCACCCGGAACCGCCGCACAGCGGAACTCGGACACGGTCACGGGGCGGCTCTCGAACAGGATGGTCGCGGTCATCCTGTAAATCTAGCGTATCGATCACGAAAGAGGAGGGGCAGCGTGCGAAATCATCGCACACCGCCAAGGCGCGGCATCACGATGCGCGCGGCCGATCGACGAGCAGTGCGTCGAACAACGTGAAGCCCGTCGTGTGAGGCCTTGCGCCTTCGAGTGACAGCAGTCGCCGCTTGGAGATGGTGCCGCTATTCGGGGACGGCTTGTCCAGGCCATTGCCCACATCGCGCACCCGGTGGCACGGCACGATCAGCACGAATGTATTCCTGGTGAGCGCCTGCGCGATCGAATTCAGCGCCTTGGGCACGTGCAACTCTTCGGCGAGCTCGTCGGCGCTGCGCGTCTCGCCGCGAGGAATGCCACGGATGACATCGTAGACGCGCTGGTTGAACGGCGTCACGCCGCCGAGATCGAGCACGACATCGGAGAAGTCGACGTCCTGCCCACGCAGCATGGCGGTGATGCCTTCGATGGCAAGTTCGATATTCGAGCACGGGCGCTGCTCCCGTGCTTCAGGAAACTGGCGGAATAAGCGCCGCCGGGTCTCGATTTCCCGTGCTTCCGGCAGCTGTACGCCGGTGATGCCGGCGTCGCTCCAGGCAATGCCGCAACGGCCGAGGGCCGTATCAAACATCGTATACCCACGCCCCATGACGCCACCCCAACCCCACGCCAGATCATAGCACTGTCACAATCGCCCGCATCAACTTTGTTAACAATTTGTTAACAGCGCGGCACGACAGGGGCGGGTTTGCCCTGATTTGGGTCATGGTTGTCAAGCGTGCTGACGCGAACCCGTCCGCACGGTATCGCGATGGTGAGATGCGGCGCAGCAACAGCCTGCACGCGACACGAGAATGCGCGGTGTGGCTTTCCCTTCACAAGAGGTCAGACTTCGCGGCGTCATCGCCAGCGAAATCCGCATCATGCGCAAGCCACAGTTCGAGCAAGCTCAGGAACGTGACGACGATGCCGACCGCGATGCTGACATGCATCGCGGATGTGTGAACGAAGCCGAGCAGCCACGGTGCTGCGATCAACCATAGGCCGAGCGCAACCTTCAGCCATTCTTCCCAGTCTGCGAAGGCCACAAGGCCGGCAATCGACAACGCCATCACGGCCACGCCAACGATCTCTGAATCGACCCTCCCGGTGGGGCGGGCGAAGCCGAACAGCCAAGGTGCGCAGGCGAGGAACGCGCCGCACGCCAGCGTGTAGAGATCGAGCGCCGAGGGGCGCGCCATGACCAAGCGGGTCCGGGACGCAACGGACGAGAGTGGCGCGGGGTCGTGGCTCTGCATGATATCGGCTCCTGGAGCTGGGCCGGTCGCCCTGGAGCAGGCACAGGCACCGCCTTGAACTGGCAGAAGCGCAATCCGGACAATCCGTTCCAGCGCCGGTTGCTTGCGCCGATCACGATCGGGCGACCAGGATCTCCGGGCATCGAGGCGCCCACTGCCCGCGACGCGTCCGTGGCAACAAGCCGCTTGGCGAAACGCATCGTCTCGGCTAAGCATTGGCGAGCGCGGGCGTAGTTCAATGGTAGAACGGCAGCTTCCCAAGCTGCATACGAGGGTTCGATTCCCTTCGCCCGCTCCAATACTTAGCTGAACTTTTGCCGACAGTTTTGTCGGCGGTTTTGCAAGGTTTGTTCATTCTCTGGCCTCAAGTTTCTTGATCCGTGCTTTGATCGCAGCCGAGCGGCCGACGTAGCGGCGAATGATCTTCTCGACAGATTCCTCCTCCCACGCGAGCGTCTCGGCGATCTCACGCATGCTGAAGCCGGCGATATAGAACTTCGTCGCTGCCGTTCCGCGAAGGTCGTTGAAGTGCAGATCCAGTTCCGCCATGCCGGCTTCGATCTTCGCTTTATTGAACGAGCTTCCGAAGCCATCCGCTGTCCAGGGGCGACGTTTGGTGCTCGTCAAGATCGTGGTGGCACGCTTTGGAATGCGGGCCAGCACCTCGCGCAGAGTGCCAAAGAGAGGAATAATAGCCTCGCGGCGGTGCCTGCTCTTTCCGGTCGTTAGCACGATTGCGTCTTCGCCGACATGCGACCAGGACAAACGAAGAAGATCGCTCAGCCGCAGACCGGTGTGGCCCGCAAGATCAACGGCGTGCGCTATTTCGGTTGAGCAAGTGTTTCTTATCTGAGCGAGGTCTGAATCGGTCCAGATAATTTCGGAGCGATCATTGCTGTAGAGACGCTTCACGCCCTCGCAGGGATTGCGCGCGATCTTGCCCAGCTCGACAGCGTGAGCGCACACGCGCGACAAAACCTGCATCGCGTAATCGGCAGTGCGTGGTGTTTCGACCCACTGCGCACGCCAGCGGCGGATCACGGGGCGGATTTTCTCCGGGCGGTCGAATTGCGCGGTGCGCAGCTCGCCGAAATGCACCGCGATGCGATCCAGCCACTTGCCCCACTCGTCACGCGTAGACAGGGCCAATTTCTTATAACCCTTGCTTGCTTTGTAGTCGGCAATCACAAATCGGAATCGATTTCTGTCCGGCGTGCGCCGCTGCTCGATCGCTTCATTGTAGGAACTGACAAACTCCGGAGAGCCAGGCTCTCCGCGCAAGGATGGGCCACCACGCCATGCGTAATAGTAGGTCCGCCCTTTCGAGCGAACTTTGGCGATCCCCTTCAGGTCAATCCGCACCATTGCGCGCCTTGAATTCCGCCAACTCGCGATCGAGCTCATCGAGCGCCGCCATTGCGGGCGCGCGGGCTACTATTACGATGCGTCCATCATTAGAGATTTCCATGCTCTGTATCGCAATGCCCGCAGCAACCATGCCGCGCATCGCGCGCGTGATGTCCTGTTGCTTGAATGAGGAGCCGCGCGCCATCTTAGTTTGCCAATCGCTCGGCGAGGAGACGCCTAACATCGGCGTCCCACTGGCGAACGAGCTCAAGCACGTTATCCAATGTCGCTCCGATATAATAATCGGCGCCCCCGACCATCCTAAAGTGTAGAATGACATGACCGTCTTCGGCGCGTAGCATCCGCGTGCAGCTAATCAGTTCGACCTCGTCAGGCATCTCCGTTCTCCTTGGCTAGCCGCTCCATCTGCTGAACGATGCGCGCCCGGTCAATGATGTTGATCTGAATAGCCGGCTCATCGTCGCTATAGTCATCGTCACCAAAGCCGCCGGCTATATCAGTCGCCAAGGCCGTCTTTAGATCGGAAAAACCCATAGTTCCGTCACTGAAGCTGAGGCCCTCAAGCGTTACCGGGTTCAGTGCAAAGAACGGTGCGAGCTTTTTCGCCTTCAGCTCGGCGCGCCATGCGCTCGACAATTCGACCGCCTTCGATGCCGCGACGCCGGCTCGGATGAGAGCGGCCACGAAGCCAATCTCGATCGCATTTTCGATCGTCAGCGCGCGCGCAGTGCCAGGCTCCGTGGGATTGAACTTGGTCTCAAGAATCTTAGGTCGACGGGCATAACCCATCCAATCATTGAACTGACTGCGCGAAGCTCGGCTTGCTTCGAGAACGGACGTAAGAGTGACCATCGAATCGAGTCCTATCTACAACAGAAAGGCAATCTAGATTGATCCTTACTGTTGTCAATAGGGCGCTTTCGGCGCGATCTTGGAATAGGAAATGACGGAGGCTGCGCAAATTGGAGCGGCCTCCGAATGGCGGCTTCCGGATCAGGTTGTGGTCAGCGATCCACTTGCCATCGCAGCCAGATCGAGCAGGATGGTTTGGCACAGCCGGGTATCCGTCGCCTCACACGCCAGTTCCTCATCGGTCAGGTCGCCAGTGCGGCACCAGCGGACCGCCTCGACCTTTACCAGCAACCCCGCCAGCGTTCGGGCAGGCGTCGCCTCGATGCGAGCGACAATCGCGCCGGTTACCTCGTTTGCGGCTATGGTGCGCGCATCGATCGTCTCGATTTCCAGCTCGGCTGAGCGCCGACGATATCCGTCATGCGCCCTGATTAGCTCTCGAACGCGTGTGATCTCCTCGCGCCCGAGATGCGGCTGCTCGTTGCGCAGTCGTTCGATGTCGCGTGGGATAATGCCGCTGTCCGTCGCTCCAAGCCAACGCAGAATCCTCCGGTCGACGGCGCTTCTGTTTCTTGGGCTCAAAATCAGGTGGTAAGCCCGAAGTTCTGCGTCATCATGGACGACGTCGCTGAGGCGATATTGCTCGTTCTCGTGCGCCCAAGCTGCCCTCAATTGCCTTCCGAGCTCAAGCAGCCCGGCGTCCTCGGAGCAGCCTGCGCCAATTGGCGCAAGCAACTCGGTGGCAGGACCGGGCAGTGCCGGTGCGATCGAGGCGGTAACGACGATGGGGGCAGCAGCGATAGCGGTCATGGCAACTCTCCGAGTGATGGGGGCGCCCGCATTGGGCTCTTGATCATCACCCTGCTTCTGGCCGGAAATCGGTTTGGGAGTGGCGCCAAGCGAGCCGCAGAAGGCTTCCTGACAGGCCTTGTCGGCGGGAGTGCCGTTCGGCGCTGCCGGGTCGGTTGTCGCATTGCGCGCCTGCTCTGGCGCGTCGGCAGGACTCAGGATCGGCAGGCAGGGCGGGAAAATCGGACGCTGGAAGGTCATGGGTGGAGCTCTCGGATATCGGCTTATCAGGGCCGTTGCCGGTGACGGACCGGCAGCCGGGAGCTGATAACCTTCCGAAAGAAAGGCGGCGGCGCTTTTAAGGGTTGCCCCTCTGGACATGGCGCGGCCCTCCCGGCATCATAATGCCAGGTCGAGGCGCACGCCAATGCGCCGCTTCATTCAGCCGCGATCGTCCCGACGCCAATCGGGAAACGGTATGCTGACCAAGCATGGTGCGGCTATATTTCGGTCCGGGTTATCAGGCCCACGGACACCTTGCGCTGATTTGGTAAAAAAATCCACCCCTACCCGGGGGCGCTTCGGCACGCGTCCCGATTTCTGCTGTCTCAGCAGTTAGTGAAGCCAGTTCCTAGGCAATCTGCCGGCGACGACCGAGGAACGGAGGCCGTGCATCCTCCCTTGCTCTCGCGCGCCGGTTGAGATTGGATGGCAGGTGGGGAGAAACGGGGGGCAACAACCATGCGATTGATCCTGAGCGCCGCGCTCTGCTGCGCACTCAGCGGCTGCGCTGCCGCACCGAAAATGGTCTGGGTCCGCGTCGACGGTCAGCCAGCGAAAGACAATCCAGTCCTGCGCACACAATACGAGGTCGACGCCACGGCATGCCTGGGCGAGCGCAACAAGGCCGCGCTATCTGGCGTCACGTTTACCGGCGGCGGCATCGCTGGTGCCGTCGCCGCTGTGGAGCGGTCTGACGCGGCAGATACCGTTGCGCGCGGGTGCATGGCCGAGAAGGGTTATTTGCTCGTCAAGGAAGAAGAGGCCGCGCAGAAGGGCGCCGAGCTTGCCGCCATCGCCGAGCAGAAACGGCAGCAGGAGGCCGCGGCTGCAACCGTTGCAGCGTCTCCGAGAACGAAGAGATCCGGGACAAAGCCGTCCACGTGAGCTGAGCGCCGGAGGAAGGCCCGTCATCGAGGCAGGTGTGAGTCTGCTGGCGGGTATCGGACTGTTCGGCCTCGGTGCAGCGCTGGGACGTCGGCGCACCTATCGCGTTTTGCGCGCTGATCCCGGCATCGATCAGGCATCTTGAACGCGCACCTTTCGGGCTTTGCTAGACGGCGACTATCACGCTCGACGACCACGCGCTGAGCACCCCCAGGGAGCGCTGTGTCGCGACCTGAAGTTCATACGTATGGCCGGTCGAGAAACCGGAGACGACCAGCGTCACGGTGGTGCCATTGGAGCTGGCGCTGCCTGACGGCGTCTGCACCCAGGCCCCTGCACCGATCCGGAATTGCACCACATAGGTAACATCAGCGCGCGCGGGATCATCGAAGGTCAAGGTGATGGTGCCGCCGGCGGCGGTGCCCGCGAGATGCTGCGGCACCGGCAGCGTGTCGCCGGGATTGTCGTCGCCGGTGGTCGGCTGCATGCCCTCCTCCGTTCCCGGATCCCAGGCATCGATCTCGTTGGTGTTGACCGTGATCCATTCGAAGGTCAGCCGCGCCGCCGAGATGTCGATCACGGCCTTGCCGATCTGGACGATGGTGTCGGCGAGGTCCGGATGGCGGTCGTCCTGAATTCGCACCCAGCGCTCTCCGAGTGCCGCGATGCCGTACAGCGTAGTGGTGATGGTGCCTTTGCGCCGCGGATTGATCTGCGCGATCTTGCGCTTCATCAGCCGCCGACCTTGCGCGTGGCTCTGCACCCAGGTCAGGTCGATGGTCTGCGAACGGCTGCGGCCGCTCTCGAAGATCGCGGTTTCGTCGCGCCAGGCGAGCCCTGGCGAGGATTTGTACTTGTTGTCCGGATCGGTGAAATTCCACTCCAGGGTATTGACGCTGCTCTCGTCCTCGATGCCGTTGTCGACCGACAGCGCCAGGATATGACGCTGCGGCAAGGTCACCCTCGGCTCGCGATACTTGCCGACCTTGATCGACAACGTGCCGTCACCATTGAACGTGTACCAGCCGTCGCAGGCGGCCATGATGCCGTCGAGCACTGCCGCCGGTTCGGTCTCGGAATTCCACGATCCCGAGGCTTGATAGCGCGGCTCGGTAGCGCCGTCGCGGCGACCGACGAGCTCGTCGCAGATCGAGGCCTCGGTCATCAGCGCATCGAGCACCGGCGCGATGCAGGCGGCGCGATCGAAGCCGAGGCCGTGCGCGGCATTGGTAACGAAGTCGATCGCCTGCAGCACGGGATTGTAGCTCGGTCCCAGCGTTGCGATATTGTCGGGGTCCTGGCCGGGCACCCGCGGGTCCCACACCGGCAGCCAGTCCGCCAGCGCGGACGGCTGCGGCAGGCCTTGCGGATACACCGCCGAGAAGTTCTCCGCCCTGACCGGCCCTGCCGACATGAACAGGCTGGCGATGCCGTCGCCGCGATGGCTGTAGGTCCAGATATCGGGCATGGCCTGGACCGGACGGTCATAACCGGTCTCGGTTGCGTGCCCGATGCGATATTCGATCACGATCGGCGGATGGCCGCCCGATGACGGATCGGCGCCCGCCGAATAGCGGAAGTCGGAGGTGCCGACTGCTCCGGTCACCGAGGAATCCGGCAGCACATTGGCCTCGTCATCGTGCAGGTAGACCTTGAGGAACCTGCAGATCTGACCCTTGTGCAGCGCCTGGATCGTGAAGGCTGCGCCGTTGCGCACCTCGAACAGCGCGTAGTAGCCGGCCAGCCGCACCCGGCCATAGGCGTAGATATGCGGCGGAATCGGCTGGCGCAGCGGCTGATGACCGTTGGAGGCTTTTGGCAGGTCGCGCGCGCTCGGCTGACCGAGCAGATATTGCAGGCCGACCGTCGTCGCGAGGATCACCGCGGTGCCGATGATCGAGGCCGTGGTGGCCGTGACCGCGGTGATGCCGACCGCGTCCAAAATCACAAAGCCGATCGTGTCAACCATGGGGAACCGACCATGCCCGAATAAATGGTGACGGCCCCGCAAGCACGCCCCGCTTGGTCCGAGCGAACCACAGGCCGCGGCTCTTTATCGCCATGGCGCCTGCGATCCTGATTCCTCCATTGCCGTCTGGAGAAAGCACGTCGAGCAGTCCAACGTCCCCGTCAGCCGCGCCGTCGGATTGCGGCAAGCCGAGCCGATCGGCGATCATCTGAGCACGTGTCAGAAACAGCTCGCGATCGAGCTGCAGCCGCAGCGGGGATATGTAGCCGTCAGCGAGATAGGCCGCTCGCGCGTCCTGTCCACGCGCGAGCGCGATCCAGCCAACGACGAATTCGAAGCATGGATCGTCTACGTTCGGAGCCTCACGCGTTGCCGAGCCCAGATAGTTCTTCAGCAGCTCGGCCGCTGATATTTGATCCTGATGTAGCACCGCTGAATGTCCTTCCTGACTTCGGGAGAAACCTGACCGCTGCCCGTAGTGCTGCCGGCGACGTTGCCCGGAATCGTATTGCCGTGATCGGGAGGCAGCCTACGGTTCAGACTGCCTCCCGCCCGGATCTCGCCAGTGCGTCCGTGGCGCGATCAAGTCTTGAGCAGCTTCACCGCTTCAGAATGTGCGAGGCCGCCACCGACGCGCTTGTACGCGTAGAACAGCACATTCGGCTTATTGGTGAAGGGATCGTGGAGCATCTTGATGCCCACACGATCAACGATCAAGTAGGCCAACTTGACGTTGCCGAACGCGACGGGCGCGTTGCCAGCACCGATGTCTGGGTAGCTCTCATCGAACTCGACCGGATAGCCAAGCAAAGACGGCTGAGCGCCGGCGGTGAGACCATCGCGCCAGATATAATCGCCGTCGCCGTTCTTGAGCTTGTCGATCGCGGCCGCGGTATTGCTGTTCATGAGCCAGCAGGATCCTTGACGATAGACAGCGCGAACGGCCCACATCAAGGCCTTGAGGTCGTCCCCGTTGATCGCGGCGCCTGTAGCTGATTGGATGTATTGCAACGTGCCCCACGGCCGGACCAAGTCGGTAGCGGTCGACGTCGGATATGACAAAAGGCCGCGCGGCTGCTTGATCCCATTGCCAGTCGTGAAGCCGATGCCTTCGGCACGGGCGAACTTGTCACCAATCTTGCCGGTCACCCATCCACCAATGTTGATGTAACTATCGTCGAGGATCCGTTGCGTCACCGGTTGGTTCGCGGAAATCTCAGAGAGCGGCACCCGCAACATTCCGACTTGCGCCGTCTTGCCGACCGGCCGATCCTCCTGCTCGCCAACCCAAGTGCCGGCGACTTCATCGGTGTCCAGCGGCTCTTCCCATGCATCGCCGTTAGCGATCGTCTCCACGCGAGCCAGGCGTCGCATCGGCGACAGATCGTAGATGCGCTTCGTCATCGTCGACGAAATGTTGGGTAGCACGAGATAGCCGCCGTCGGGATCAGAACCGATGCTGTTGGTTTTCACTTCGGCGAAGACCGAATTATCGCCAGTGCGAACGAAGCTGCCCAATGCCTTGCACTCTGCAGCCAGACCCTTGCCATCGTCATCGACGACACCGCCGCCCGCGAGCCTGGAGCGGTTGGTCTTCTTCTCGATCTCGTCCTGGCGATCGCGGATCCCCTTGACGTCGGCCGTGATCTTCGTGATCGCCTCGGTCATGGTCTTGGTCAGAGTGGTCACTGCCTGCTTGACCTCATCGTCATCGCCGGCGCCGCCACCGTCCTTGAATTCGAGTGGAGGAAGAACGTGTTTCATTTTGAAAGTCCTTTGATCGCGTTTGCGAATGCTGTGGCTTGATCTCGCACGTGGCGAGCCGTGTCCGCTCCGTCTGCGTCGCGCAGACCGGCTGCGGCCTTGAAGCCGTGGATCGCCACGGCCTTCGCGAAGGCGCGAGAGAACCCGGCATCTCGCAGGAATTCTTCGAACGCCCTCAAATCTGTGATTCTCGAAACCTCTGCCGCCGATTTCACGGCCATGATCCGCGCCGACGTGTTCATTGGCAGCGGTAGCAACGAGACTTCGTCGAGCCGGACGGTCTTCAGGACGCGATTGCCGTTGGATCGGCCGGTATCGGTCGCACGGTAGCCGATCGACATCGAGAGGACGCCGTCGCGAGCTAGGGCGTACGCCTCGCGAGCCCGTGCGACCTCGAGCGTAAGACGCCCTTTGACGCGAAGACCTGCTGGATCCTGCTCCATCTCGATCCATTTGCCGATCGGCTCGCCAGATCGGTGATGCCACAACATCGCCGGCATCGTGCCGGCCGCCCGGTGATCCGCCAGTGTCTTGGTGAAGGCGCCAGGCGCAACGACATCGCCGCCCAGGTCGACGTTGCCGAACGTGGAGGCGTAACCTTCGAGCGTGCCTGGCGTATCAGTGCCGGCAAACTTGATTGACAGCGGGACGCCGTCGATTTCAGGAATTTTGCGAAGAACCGGCTCGTTCATCTGCCACCCGTGCAGCAAAGCGTGAGGAATTCCGCGCAACGCGCAGCTGCGAATTGCAACCACTGCCGGCGGAAACCTTCGCCTCGTCTGTCCAGCGTCGCGCTGGCACTCGCAAGGTGGCTATTCGGGAGGGCCCCAGCATCGCGCTGGCAACCGATAAACGAGAGCCGATTTCGCTTCTGATCGATTCGCGGAAATGTTGCAAGCATGCTTCGTATCACCCGTGTCCAGCGACCGGCGACGCGCCGAGTTCGAGTTGATCGGCCATCTCGCGGAGTTCTGCCGCGCATTGCTTCGCGCCGACGATCGCGGCCGTCATGATCGCGCCGTGCGTAACAAACGCACGGGCCATCGGCTCCTGCGGCAGCTCCTGCCCTGACCAAGCATTCATGCTCTGCTGAGCGAACGCCGCCGCCAGATCGTCAATGTTGCTCATTATGTGCCTCCCGCATTTCGCTTGATAAGCGTTCGATCTCCGCGCGCACCTTTGCGTCTCGCAGAAGACGCCATACGGTCATTCGATTGGGAGCGCGGTAGCCTGCACGGAAAGCCGCCGCGAGCGGCTCGAGTTGTGACACCGCAATGGCGCGCGCGAATGCGGCGGGCCGCGGCCGAAGGCCAGGTGCGCGGGTACGCGTCGATGGCTTCAACGTTCCACCACCGACGGCTGGCGCGTCGCGACGGCGCGGCCGCTTGCGCATCAACGCTTCAAGCTCTTCGAGATCAGCGTCGATCTCGGCAAGCTCAGTTTCGTCGATGAACCGGCGTTTCACGTCGTCTCCCTCGTGTAACATCTTTGCTCGACAAAAAATGATTCTGCTAACCCTCGAAAAACAGCGTGTTGTTTGGACACCGGTCCCGAGGTGCTGGCGCTCGGAGATTTGATGCCCCCCCGTGTTGGCAGCAAAATAATCATCGTCGCGCCAATGAGCGCATTGGCTGATCCGCGAACAGCGCTCAGTGACGCTGTGGAAGGCGCTGGCGCATTCGCTGGAGATCGCGCTAGCTTTTGAGCCTCGAGGCGAATGCAGCTTCCCGCCACGTCCACGCTTGAACGATGCGCGTTACTGGCATCGCACCGCCTGATCGCGTGTGCGAATTTTCGATACGGAAGAAAAAAATCCTCCAATGTGGGGACATGCGGTAGAAAGGAAAGAGACTTCTTGGGGATTTGACCGGCCCCCTGGCCACGATTGATCGTCATGACGAGCCGCCTCCGCATGCTACGGCAGCACGGGTACGCGACCGCTGCGCCAACCGGGCACGCGAGACAGCTTCACTCAGCAGGTCATCGTCGAGCAGGTGACGACGTTCCAATGCGCTGAGCCGATCCCGCTCGGCCTCGCTTAGCTCACCCAAGATCAGCCAACCTTCCGGTCCCAACCTCCGAGCTATGCGATTTTGAACGACCTCTGGCGCCTCTTGCTTCCCTTGGAAGGCCAGCAGTCTTTCCGCTGCCTCGCTCGCCGTTCGCGCGCGTAGAGGTTCTATTGAAGGTTCTATTGAAGGTTTAGGCCGCACAGCTATGCGGCCTGGTTTTCGGGCTGGTTGCGGCCCGGCCGGGCCGCATTCAGCCCGGTCAGGGGAGGCGATATCGGCATTCGACCGGGCCGCATTTTGCGGCCTGGTCAGACTGGGCATGTGCAGCTGATAGACGAAGGTTTGCCATTGGCCCCGGCGCTTTGGTGGCCGGCTAATTGTTAGGAAACCGCCATCTTGCAGTTTCTTCGTCTGTCGCTGAACCGTGTCGAGGGACATGCCAGTATTCGCCGCAAGCGTGTCTTGCGAAGGCCAGCAGATCCCATGTTCGTCGGCATAGTTCGCCAGGACGAGGAGTAGGAGCTTACGCGCCGGCGGCCCGACGATTTGTTCGACGGCCCACGCTGTCGCCTGCCAACTCATTCGCGCTCTTCCGAACAGGCGGGTGCGAAGATCTCAGTAAGGAAGCGGGCGCGCGCTTCCGGCCTTGCGCGGCCCCACGCGTCTCGGAGCAGCCGCAGGTCAGCAACCGTGCCACTCGCGGCGGCCATTCCGGCTTTGGTGCGTTCGCTGATGCGTGCGCGGACGGCGGGATCAGCCATACGCGCCGTGGTCAGGATGCTGATCCGGGCGCGGTCATCTGCGCCCATTTTGGAGCGGGGCTTCATGCCACGCCCCCCTGGCCGGCGTTTTGCTTTCCGCCCGTAACCAATTGATCCGTCTTAATGCGCCAAAGCTCTGTTTTGCAGCCATCATCTTGATTCGGCTCGCTAACAGCTAGCTTCCCAAGCTGCATACGAGGGTTCGATTCCCTTCGCCCGCTCCAGTGTCTGCCAAAAATCGAAGAATGACGCCGACTTAGCCGCGGACCGCTGCCGGCGTTTGCGCCTCTCGCCGCTTGGCGTAGATCGCCTCGATCTCCTTTGCGAAGGCGCGCTCGATCGCCGGGCGCTTGTTCTTCAAGGTCGGCGTGATCAGGCCTTCCTGCACCGTCCATGGCTCCAAGGTCCAGTGCACGGCCTTCGGCGTCGCGTAGGACGGATAGGCCTTCACGGCGCGGGCGATGTGCCGCAGCAATGATGCGGCCTCGGCATCAGTGCCGCGCTGGCCGTGCGCCGCAAGCCTTGCCTGCTGCTCGGCCCAGCCCTTGGCGTTGAGCACGACGATCGCGGCCAGGAACGGACGGTTCTCGCCGATCACGATCGCCTGCTCGAACAGCGGATCGGTCAGGATCGCGGTTTCCAGATCGGCGGGTGCGATCTTCTCGCCAGTCGAGGTGACGAGGATGTCCTTGATCCGCCCGGTGATGGTGATGCGGCCATGGTCGATGCGGGCCTGGTCGCCGGTGTGCAGCCAGCCATCGGGCTCCTTGACGCGCGCGGTCTCCTCCGGCTTGCGCCAGTAACCGAGCATCACGTTCGCGCCGCGCACCATCAGCTCGTCATTGGTGCCGATGCGGACCTCGATGCCGGGCAAAGCGCGGCCCACGGTGCGCGGGTCGTTGTCGTCGAGCGTGTTGACGCTGACGACCGGCGAAGTCTCGGTCATGCCGTAGCCCTGCAGCACCTCGAGCCCGAGCGCGAGGAACAGCCGCACCACCGGCTCGGCGATCGGCGCGCCGCCGCTGACGGCCACGTGCAGCCGCCCGCCGAACCGCGCCAGCACCTTGTCGGCGACGAGCCGCTTCAGCAGCGGCCATGCCACGCGGTCGAACGCCGGGAGCGTCGTCGCGCGCCCGTGCTGCGCATCGAAGCGGCGGCCGCCGATTGCGAGCGTCAGATCGAGCAGCGCGCGTTCGAGCGGACCTGCGATCGCGCGGTGATGCATGACCAGCGAATAGATCCGCTCGTAGATGCGCGGCACGGAAATCAGGATCGTCGGACGGACCTCCAGCAGGTCGTCCGACAGCTGCTTCACCGAGCGCGCATAGGCGACGCAGGCGCCGATGGCGATCGGGTAGGAGTAGCCTGCGGTCCGCTCGAACGTGTGCGACAACGGCAGGAACGACAGGAACACGTCGTCGGGGCTTGCCGCGAGCCGCTGATGGATCGCCTTGAGGTTGGACACGACGTTGTCGTGCGACAGCATCACGCCTTTCGGCCGCCCCGTCGTGCCCGATGTGTAGACGATCGCGGCGAGGTCGTGAGGATCGATGGCGGGATCGTCGTGGGGTGGCTCGGCATCGGCGTGGGCGCCCAGCCAGGCCTGGAGGTCGATGACCCGCGGATCACCGCCAGGCGCGCGAGCCGTTCGCACGTCAGCGCAGACGATCCGCCTGATATCGGGAAGGGCTTCGCCGACCGCCGCGATCTCAGCCCAGCGCTCGTCGGAATCGACGAGCAGCAGCCGGGCGCCGGAGTCAGCGAGGATGTAGGCGATGCTGTCGGCATTATCGACCGCATGCATCGGCACTGGAACCAGCCCGCGCGACAGCGTCGCCTGGTCCATGGCGAGATGCGCTATACCGTTCGGCATCAGGATGGCGATGCGCTCACCTCTGCCGAATCCCTCGGCCGCCAGCGCCCGTCGCCAGCGATCAACGACGGCGTCGATCTCGCGCCAGGAAAAGCTCGCCCATGCGCCGCGCTGTGGGTCGAAATGGCGATAGGCCGCCTTGTCCGGGCTCAGCCCAACCCGCCAGCGCCACAGCTCCGGCAACGTCGAAACCGCAGCCAGCGAATCGGCCGCGCTCATGTGATGATCGGGTGGATTTGATTGCTGCACGCCCATCTCCGGCGGTCCTGGGCTCCGTCGCCATGTGAGCGTCTTGCCGCGGCGGATCGGGACCGACGTTGACGTAGCGCAATCAGGTGGCGCTGGCTCGTCCGTCTCGGCATGGGAGCCCGGCAATCGGAAGGTTTCATCCCGACTGGCCGGCGATGTGCACGACAGACAGCGCTCCGGACCGGAGCGCTGTCTGTCGTGAGCGGCGGATCACGCGCCGTTCGGCACCCTGTCGAGAAACCCGGTGACGTGCCGGATTCGGCCGTCCGCCAGCTCGGCGAAATCCGTGCCCTGGATCGGGCCATCAGCGCCTTCGGGGCCGAGCTCCCAGGAAAAGCGGACGTAGTTGCCGTGACCGTTCGCCGATCCGATCAGTCGGAACGTGTAGTCGGGAAAGCGCTGCTGAACGCCGGCGACCAGGGCATCGATGGCCTGATGTCCTTCGCCCCGCATCAGCGGATCGACATAGATCGCGTCGGCGGTCCAGTGCCGTGCGAGCAGGGCGCGGCGCTCGGTGGCGTCGCGTTCGTTCCACAGTGCGATGTAGCTGGCGGCGATTGCAGTTGCGTCGGTCATGGTGCTCTCCAAGTTGTGAACGATGAGGAGCCGATGATTGCGCCTGCCGCGCAGCGAATCGATTACGTCGAACGTCATCTCACTTGGCATGACAAAACTGTAAGTTGCCGACCATTTGCGCGAGGATTACCCAACGCGCAGGGCCGGTGCGGGGGAATGCGTCGCATGACGTCCGATACCTGGAAGTGGATTGCGGTCGCGATCTGTCTCGTCCTGTTCACGGCAGACACCGTCCTGAAACCGCAGGACAAGCCCAATCGCATGGTCTTCTTCGAGCTGCATCGCGGCGAGAGCCCGACGATGATCGGCATGATGCGCGCTGATCTGCTCAAGCTGCCGGGACGCGGCGCGAGCCGCATTCGTGATGCGCTGGTGCGCGGCGAGACGTTAACGGTCTGGCAATATAAGTTAAGGAAGACTGAAGACGGCAGCTATCAGGAAGTGCCGGAGCGCCAGATCCAGCTCGGCGCCACCGACGCGCCGCTCGTCACGTTCGGCGCGCGCATTCGCCTGCCGGACGATTAGATCACCGACGTGGCCGGGAGGACATCGAAGACAGATGGTCGCCCCTGCGGCTGTGACATCCCAGGTCCGAACGACACTGCTCCGTCTCTCCATGAAGGGAGGCCGGCCCTGCGCTGTGCGCCGGCGCCGGAACTGGCCCGCCGCGATGCGATTTCTTGCAGCAGGAAGATTTCGACGGACAACGTCATAAAACCTGAGGTTGCGTTGGCCGCAGCGTCGGGGTGGGGGCTGCTGGTGCCGGCAGCACAGGCGGATGAAGCGCGGATCGGAGTTCGGCTTCGGACCCGTTGGTGCCGGTATGACCGTTGGCGAATCCCGCACCTGCGATCGCGACCGCATCACGTCATCCGGCGCGAAGACGCGCCGCGCGAGCGCACCACCATCACCCGCAAGGCGGAGCGCGGAGCCGAATCGCAAGGTGACCATCCACGCGCGCGCCTGACGCCGGCTGGATACTGCCGCACCACAGCCCCGGGATTTCACGGGGCTTTTTTCGCGCCGCCGTGACACGGATGTCGCGCGGCGGGGCGAATCATGCCGAGCTGCTGCCCTGCTCGTGGCGGCGCTGCCATGTCCGGAACCAGGGTTGGGCGTTTTTTCGTCGTAGCGACTCAATGGTGCAGCGGGCTTGCAACACTCGCGCTGAATTTGGTTTCCCCGGCTGCGCCGTCCTGGACAAAAACACGATCTCGCAACACGCTGCACCTGCGATTTGGATTTGGCTTTCGCGTTCCGGTTCTGGGGAGGGCTCGTGATTGCAAGGTCCTCCGCAGTCGAAGCATCACAAGAAGCACATCACAGTCGGTCAGATCGGTTTCGCCGGGTTTGAACTGGGGCTCGACATGAAATTCTGGACGGGGTTGCTCACGGTCGTTCTCTTGCTGTCGGGGGTCGGCGCCAGCCAGGCCGTGGTCCGGATCGCCGATGACCGCGGCGGCCGGATCGGCACCTATGTCGACAAGTACCAGGGCCTGCGAACCGCTGGCGAGTATGTGATCATCGACGGGCTCTGCGCCTCGGCCTGCACGATCGTGCTGGGGGCCGTTCCTCACGACAAGATCTGCGTCACCTCGCACGCCAATCTCGGCTTTCACGCCGCCTGGGACTTCGGCGCCAACGGCCGGGCCGTCACCAATCCCGAGGCGACCCAGATGCTGTATTCGATGTACCCCTCGCAGATTCGCCGCTGGATCGCCTTGCGCGGCGGTCTCACCCCCCGGATGATCTTTCTGAAGGGCAAGGAACTGCAGGCGATGTACAGGCCCTGCTACATGGACGCCCAGGCGTCCTCGCCGGCCTCGTCCCAGGTGGCGCCGAATGCCCCGGCGATGTCGCCGGCTGCCGCCAAGGCCTCCGCCTCTCACTGACGGCGTCGCGGACTGCTCGCATAGGTTTGATCGGCTCGGGGCAGGCGCGCTTGCCTCCATCGTCCGCGGGGCCTATCTGAAGGCGCGAGGGCGGGCCGGCCGCCCGGCCATCACCCGCCGGATGAGCACGCCATCATGCAGCCTCTTTCAGCGCCGCAAGAGATACCGTCCGCTTCCGCCGGCCGTCGTTCGGTATCCGCGCCGGCGTTGGCGGCCGGGCTTGCGGCCGTTGCGCTCGTGGCCGGCGCGGTGACCTTGTGGGCGCAGTACGGGACCGCGGTGTTCTTCGAGACCATCGCCGCCGGTCTCCGGTCCTGCTTCTGAGAGAGAGTGAAGGAATTCGGCATGCCGTCAAATGCCACCCGTCCGCTGGTGATCGTTGGAGCTTTTGCCGCCAGCCTGGTGGTCGGGCTGTCGCTGATGTTCCTCATCATGGGTGGTGGGCGCAACATCGCGGCACCGGCCGCGATCGGCGGACCGTTTCAGCTCACCGACCAGAGCGGCGGCGTCGTCACCGAGAAGAGCCTGGAGGGGCGGCCCACCCTGATCTTCTTCGGCTTTACCCATTGTCCGGACGTTTGCCCGACCTCGCTGTTCGAGATTTCCGAGGTGCTGCGCGCCATGGACAAGGATGCCGACGGGGTGAACGCCTATTTCATCTCGGTCGATCCCGAGCGCGACAATCCGGCCGCCATGAAGGACTACCTGTCGAGCTTCGATCCCCATCTCAAGGGCCTGACCGGCGATCCCGAGGTGCTGGCGAAGGTTCTGACCGAATACCGCGTCTACGCCAAGAAGGTGCCTTTGAAGGACGGCGACTACACCATGGACCACACTGCTCTGGTCTACCTGATGGACCGCAATGGCCGGTTCGTCGCGCCGTTCAACCTGAAGCGGACCCCCGAGGAAGCGGCCACTGAGCTGAAACGGTATCTCTGAGCCCGTTAACGATCGCCTGGGACGGCTTCGGGCGCGGGCCGAATCCGGCCTCGAATTTGCGGTCGGATGGTCTATAAGGCCTTTCGACCATCGGGATCGCTGATGCCGACCGCCTTGTCATCGCACGTGAAATTCCTCTCATCGGCCGCCGGCGCGATCGCGGGCGTGCTGGTTTGCCTCGGCTTGGCTGCGGCCTGCTCGGACGCGCGCGCCCAGACCCCCGCGAAGCCGCCGGTCGAAGCCGCGCCGCAGGCGGTGCCCGGCTTCTGGGATCCGCGCCGCCGGCCCGAGCGCCCGGACCTGTCGCGCCTGACCGTGATTCGCTTCCTCACCGAAACCGACTACCCGCCGTTCAACTTCACCGGTCCCGACGGCAATCCGGCTGGCTTCAACGTCGACCTGGCGCGCGCCCTGTGCGACGAGATCAAGGTAACCTGCACCGTCCAGATGCGCCGCTTCGAGACCCTGCTCGACGCGCTGTCCTCCAACAAGGGCGATGCGATCATAGCCTCGATGGCGGTCACGCCGCAGATGCGGGCGCGGCTCGATTTCTCCGACCCCTATTACCGGGCGCCCGCCCGCTTCGTGTCCCGCCGCGATGCGGTCATGACCGAGATCCGCCCCGAATATCTCGAGGGCAAGAAGATCGGCGCCGTCGCCGGGACGGCGCACGAGGCCTATCTCAAGGCGATGTTCACCGACGCCGAGATCAAGACCTATCCGAACGAGGAAGCGCTGAGGCAGGCGCTCCGCCGCAGCGAGGTCGACTTCATCTTCGGCGACGGCATTTCGCTGGCGTTCTGGGTCAATGGCACCGATTCCGGCGATTGCTGCGCCTTTTCCGGTGGACCTTTTGTCGAAAGCCGCTATTTCGGCGAGGGCGTCGGGATCGGCGTGCGCAAGGGCAACGACCTGCTGCGCCAGGCCCTGAACTGGGCGCTGTTCCGGGTCTGGGAAAAAGGCCGCTACACTGATTTGTGGCTGCGCTATTTCTCGATCAGCCCGTTCTAGAAATTCACCTGTAGGGTGGGCGAGGGCGCATCGCGCCGTGCCCACCATCGCTGCGCATCCACCGTCATTGCGAGGAGCGCGGCGACGACGCAATCCAGACTGCTTCCGCAGCGGGATTCTGGATCGCTTCGCTCGCGATGACGCCGTGTGTTAGTTTTTCTGCTCCTTCGAAGAATTGGTACGTCAGATGTCCACGATCGATCTCGTCCAGACCAGCCCGAGCGACCTGCGCGCGCTCGCCGAACAATCCAACGCCTGGCCGTTCGAACAGGCGAAAGCGATCGTCAACCGGCTGAAGAAGAACCCGAAGGATGAGGTGCTGTTCGAGACCGGCTACGGCCCGTCCGGCCTGCCGCATATCGGCACCTTCGGCGAGGTGGCGCGCACCACCATGGTGCGCCACGCCTTCCGCGTGCTGACCGAGGACAAGATCAAGACGCGCCTGCTGGCGTTCTCCGACGACATGGACGGCCTGCGCAAGGTGCCGGACAACGTGCCGAACAAGGACATGCTGGCGGCCCATCTCGGCAAGCCCCTGTCGCGCGTCCCCGACCCGTTCTCCAACGAATATCCGTCGTTCGCGGCCCACAACAATGCCCGGCTGCGCGCCTTTCTCGACCGCTTTGGCTTCGATTACGAGTTTGCCTCCTCGACCGAGTACTACACATCGGGGCGGTTCGACGCCGCGCTGCTGCGCATGCTGGAGCGGCTGGAGAAGGTGATGGCGATCATGCTGCCGTCGCTGCGCGAGGAGCGCGCCGCGAGCTACTCGCCGTTCCTCCCGATCTGCCCGCGCACCGGGCTCGTGCTCTATGTGCCGATTGTCGAGCACGATGCCAAGGCCGGCACCATCTCCTACGACGATCCCGAGACCAAGGAGCGCATGACCGTCCCGGTCACCGGCGGTCATTGCAAGCTGCAATGGAAGCCGGACTGGGCGATGCGCTGGCACGCGCTCGGCGTCGACTATGAAATGGCCGGCAAGGACCTGATCGACTCGGTCAAGCTGTCGGGCAAGATCTGCGCGGCGCTCGGCGGCACGCCGCCCGAGGGATTCAACTACGAGCTGTTCCTCGACGAGAAGGGCCAGAAGATCTCGAAGTCCAAGGGCAACGGGCTCACCATCGACGAATGGCTGCGCTATGCCTCGCCGGAATCGCTGTCGCTGTTCATGTATCGCGAGCCGAAGGCGGCCAAGCGGCTGTATTTCGACGTCATCCCGCGCAACGTCGACGACTACCAGCAGTTCCTGGAAGGCTTCCCGAAGCAGGACCCCAAGCAGCAGCTCGGCAACCCGGTCTGGCACATCCATTCAGGCCGGCCGCCGAAGGCCGACATGCCGGTGACGTTCCAGCTGCTCTTGACCCTGGTGTCGTCGTCGAATGCCGAGAATGCCGAGACGCTGTGGGGCTTCATCGGCCGCTACCGTCCCGGCGTGACGCCACAGACGCATCCCAAGCTCGACGCGATGGTCGGCTACGCCATCAACTATTATCGCGATTTCGTCGCGCCGACGAAGACGTTCCGCGAGCCGACCGAGGGCGAGCGCGTGGCGCTGCAGGATCTGCGCGATGCGCTGTCGAACCTGCCTGCCGAAGCGTCCGCCGAGGACATCCAGAACGTCGTCTATGAGATCGGCCGCCGCGAGCCGTTCCTCGACCACGCCAAGAAGGGCAAGGACGGCCGCCCCGGCGTCTCGCTCGACTGGTTCAACATGCTCTACCAGGTGCTGCTCGGCCAGGAGAAGGGCCCGCGCTTCGGCTCCTTCGTCGCGGTCTACGGCGTCAACAACGCGGTCGCGATGATCGACGGCGCGCTGGCGCGTTCGGCCTGATCGCGCCCCGTCATTCCGGGGCGCGGCGCGCAGCGCCGCAAACCACAGATGCTCAATTGCGCATCGGGGAATCTCGAGCTGCTAAATTCGCTCAATAGGCCCGAGATTCTGGATCGACGCCCTTCACGCGCGTCGATCCGGAATGACGGCCGTCGTCTGTTGCGCATCTCACGTCCGTTCGCGCAGCTTCAGGAACAGCAGGCAGAGGATCGCCAGCGCAGGGCCGGCCGCAAGCGTAGCGAAGGCGGCCATGAACGAGCCGGTCGCCTGATAGATCACGCCGACCACGACCGGCACGATCGTGCTTCCGAGCTGCCAGACGCTGGCGGTCAGTCCCGTCGCCGATCCGGCCGAAGCGGCGCCGGCGACATCGGCGACCATCACGGCCAGCAGGGGGCTGTAGACAAAAGCGCCGAAGCCGAGCAGGGGCGCTGCGATCTGAAAGGCCAGCCTGTCGTGCAATGTCCCGAACACCAGCAGCATCACCGCGAATAACGCCAGGGTGCCGATCGTCAGCCATTTTTCCTTTCCGCCCAGCCAGTCGGCCATCAGGCCGATCAGCGGCTTTCCGATCATGGCGGCAATGCCTGCGAGCGACATGACCAAGCCGGCCTCCACGGCCGTCAGCCCATGGCCGCGGATCATCAGCGCGTTGGCCCAGAACGCAAAGCCCCAGGTGCCCCAGAAGGCGCCGAAACCGCTGAGTGTCAGCAGCAGCACGTTCCGGTCGCGCAGCAGTAGCCCGATCGGCGGAGGCTTGACGGCGACCACCGGCTGGTCGCTGGGACGGTCGCGCAACAAAGCATAGGCGATCACGCCGACCAGCACGGTCGCGATGCCGAGCGCCTGGTAGACCCCGCGCCATCCGACCCAGGCGGCCAGCGTCGGCACGATCGCATTGGTGGCGGTGACGCCGAGCGACGAGGCGACGAGCAACAGTCCCATCGCGCGGCCGCGGCTGCGGCGATCGAACCAGTTGACGATCAGCTTGATGCACGACGCGTAGTCGGCGCCGGCCGCGAGACCCATCGCCGCCTGCAGGGCGATGCCCATGGTCAGCGACGAGGTAAATCCGAACAGGAAGGTGGACGCGCCGAGCGACAGCATGGAGATCGTCAGCGTCGCGCGGCCGCCGACGACATCGCTCATGACCCCGCCGACCGCGTTGCAGATGACGTAGCCGACATAGAACGCGGTCACGAAGACGCCGAGCTGCGCCAGTGAGAGGCCCAGCGACTGGCCGGCCGAGACGGCCACGTTCGCCCAGGTCAGTCGGTCCATGAAGCTGAACAGGAAGCTCAGCCATGCGATCAGCAGCACGATCCAGCGATAATGTTCGGATGCGGCCGGCGCGCGTGCCTCGGCAGTTTCGATTTTCGCGGCCATGGCTTTACAAATCGGTCCCGAGATAGGCGCCTTGCGCGGTCAGCTTCGTCTGCAGCGAGCTCACATCGAGCTCGCGCAGCGCGGCGTTGGTTGACTCGCTTGCGACCATGGCTGCGGCGGTGCCCGCGGCCTGACCCATCGCAAAGCAGGCGCCGCTGGCGCGCGCCGCCGATTGTCCTTCATGCGTCATGGAGGCGCAGCGGCCGGCAACGAGCAGATTGGAGACGCCCTTCGGCAGCAGCATGCGAAAAGGCAGCTGGCAGAAGCCGCGGCTGCCGTCGGGATAGAAGCCCCACTCGACCTTGCCCGCGACATGCAGCTCCATCGGCCAGGAATTGACGCCGATGGTGTCGTCGAAATCTGCGCAGCCGACGATGTCCTGGCCGGAGAGCTGGTAGATGCCTTCGATGCGCCGACTCTCGCGGATGCCCACCTGCGGGGCGATCTCGACGATATGCGCGTGCTCGAAGCCAGGGACCTCGTGCTTCAGGAAGCGAAAATATTCCTGGATCTGCCGGCGCCCTTCGATTTCTCCGTCGCTGAGCTGCAGCGCGTCGGTGGCGTCCATCACGCTGCCTTGGGCGTTGCGGATCTGGGTCACGTTGACGCGCCATTCGGTCGGGTTCTTCTGCGGCCGCACGATGGCGCCTTCGCGCGGAAACCGATAACCGCGGCCGGCAGCCTCGCTCATCAGCCCGTCGATCGCCTTGAACTCGCCGATCGCCGCGAGCGCGCGGGCCGGATCGACGCCGCCGACCCGGAACATCATGGTTGGAAACAGCCCGCCGCCATGACCGTCGCCGGTCTCGAAGGGAACGCCGGCGCGGGCTGCAAGGTCGGCATCGCCGGAGCAGTCGATGAACAGCTTGGCCCGGATGGCGCGGCGGCCGGATTTGGTCTCGACGACCAGCGCCGCGATACGATCATCGTCCATCGCGACGTCGACGGCGACAGCGTGAAACAACAGCTTCACGCCTGCGGCGAGCAGGAGATCGTCGGCCGCGCATTTCAGGGTGGAGACGTCGTAGGAGCGGACTGTGATCCGTCCCTGCAGTCCCTGCTGCGGCTCGTTCAGACCGCCCAGCCGGTCGAGCCGGTCCAGCAGTTCGTCGACCACGCCGTGCACGACCTGACGGGTTTCGCCATGCACCAGGCCAAACAGGCCGGCGAAGTTGGTGACGCCGCCGGCGGTGCCCATGCCCCCCAGGAAGCCGTAGCGCTCCACCAGCAGGACGTCGGCGCCACCTCTGGCCGCCGAGCTGGCCGCGGCCAGACCGGCAGGACCTCCGCCTACGACCACCACATCGTAGGAACCGAGCACGCTGGTGTCACGGATCGGTTCCCGAACAGCCATATGGACCAAGAGGGCCTCCCTGAGCGCTTTGTTGTTGTCCCAAGCTTAGCTCAGTCGCAATTTGCGAAGAATAGTGCGAAGTGCAGCCACACTTTTCGCGATTCGAGAAAGATGCCGATGGATGCGCTCCAGAATCTTCGCGCTTACCTGTCCGTCGCCGAGACCGGCAGTTTTTCGGCCGCAGCCCGGCGGAGCGGACTTGCGACCTCGGTGCTGACCAAGCGGGTCGATCAGCTCGAACACGCGGTGAAGACCAGGCTGTTCGTTCGAACGACCCGGACGGTGATGCTGACCGAAGCCGGCCGGCGCTGGATCGAGCGGGTCCGGTCGCTGGTGGCGGATTTTGACGACACGATGCGGCAGGTGTCCGACGCCGGGCACGACCTCGAGGGGCCGATCCGGGTCAAGGCGCCGACGACGCTCACCGTGCTGTATCTCGCCGACATCCTGGCGCGCTTCCAGGCGCTGCACCCCAAGCTCAGCATGGATATCGTGCTGGCCGATCGGGCGGTGAACCCTGCGGACGAAGGTTTTGACGTTGCGATCGCGGCGTTCGGTGCGGCCTTCAGCGATGTGGTCGATATTCCACTGTGCCCGCTGCGACCCATGCTCTGCGCATCGCCCGACTACGTCGCTCGCCGCGGCGCGCCCGCGCATCCGCGTGACCTGATCGCACATGATACGCTGAACTTCGCGCCGACGGGATCGGTCTGGTCGTTCAACGGCCCGCAGGGACCAACCACGGTGGAGATCGATCCCAGGATCAGCGCCAATGACGGGCAGGTCCTGCTCCGCGCGGCACTGGCCGGAAACGGCATTGCTCTGCTGTCCGAGTATCTGACGGCGCCGAAGTTGGCCGCGGGCGAGCTGGTGCCTGTGCTGGACAGCTATCAACCGCCGGAGCGATGGGTGAAGATGCTGATTCCCGAAGCGCGCATGCAGGTGGCCCGCATCCGCGCGCTGTCGCAGTTCGTCGAGGACGCGTTCTCGCCGTCTCCGCCGTGGGCCCGCAACTTCTGATGAGTCTCCGGTGGCGGCTGCTTGGCGCAGCCACCACGATGACGGGCACGCAAGCTCGCATCGATACCGGACGCATGGCTGCGAGCGGCACTCATCAGGTTTCGGCCAACATCACCGGCGTGCAGCGCGGTGCGACCGAGACGGGCTCGGGATCGTCGCTGGTGCTCTCGGCCGCGCAGGCGCCGTCCGGTGACTCGAGCCGTCTCAAGCTGGAAGTCAGGACGGCCAGCGCAGCGAACGAACTGCACTGGGCCGGCCTTCGTGAGCGAAGCCGCTTGGCTCACACCCCCTGCAGCACGAAGCGGCGGTCGAGCTTCTGCACCGGGCGGGCATTCATCGGATACAGCTTGGCGAATTTCGCCACGTCGGCTTCCGCCACCGAGACCGGCTCGCTCAGCAGCAGCCATTCGACCACCTCCGAGCAGGGCGGCGTGGTCAGCGAGCCGGCGTAGCGATAATAGGAGCGGCGCGCCGGCAGCATCAGATTGGGATTGATGCGCGCATCGGCCTTGACGGCGGGACCTTCCTTGTCAGGCATCGTCGATACGATCTGGGAGAACACGGGATTGGGGCGGCCGGTGGTCATGAGGACGCCGACCACGGCGAGCCCGCCCGAGGCGGCGCGGTGGACGAAATGCGCCTCCATCGGAAAGTTCTTGCCGCCGATCTGATGCTCGCTCGGCCGGTGGAAATGCACCTGCAGCAGCTTGTAGGTGGTGTCGCCCAATTTCAGCGTGCTGCTGCCGTCGGCGAAGTTGAGCTGGATCGTATGACCGTTGTTGACGATGGTGTCGGCGGTCCTGCCCCAGGACAGCTTGAGGTCCGGCAGCCGGGCCTGCGTCGGCCGTTCGATGTCGATGGGGGATTGCTGCGTGCCGACGCCGCAGACCTTGTTGGCCGCGTCGAGGTCGCCCCATTTTTCCGGTCCGGTCCCGCCTTCATAGCTCCAATGCGGGGCGCCTTCCGCGGCGAAGCCCGGCGTGGCGCAGACGGGGCAGAGGGCGAGCCCCGCGAGAGCCTTCAAAACGTGGCGGCGGTCCATGGCAATCTCCAAAAATCAAGGGTGGTGCATGCAATCGGTGCGGCGCGTCGGCGCGTCCGGCGCGAGGGCGAATCGCGGGCACCATGAGAAACCGAATCAGGTTAATCCTTGCTAAGGAACCCGTCTGCATCCCAGCGAATCCCCGATGACACCGACGCAACCTGCGCGGGCCGGTTGCGGGCACCTCAGGGCAATCGATGCTTGAGTTCGCCGGCCCCTGCCGATACGGTCGGCCGCCTCCCGAAAACACCAGCAAACTCAAGATCAAGCCAGGACCGCGCGAAGGTGCCCAAAATCTACAAAATCTGTTCAGCTTCGGCCTGGCGCGAGGCGGAGCGGCAGGGCGTCTACCGCGGCAGCGCGGACGATCTGCGCGATGGATTCATCCATTTTTCGACCGCGGCCCAGGTGCCGGAAACGGCGCGGAAGCACTTCTTCGGGCAGACGGCGCTGTTCCTGGTCGAGGTCGAGACGGATGCGCTGGGCGACCGGCTGCGCTGGGAGCGCTCCCGCAATGACGAGCTGTTCCCGCACCTCTACGGCGAGCTCGATGTCGGCGCGGTGACGGTTGTTCATCAGATGCACGCGCGTGCTGACGGTGGCCACGACATTCCGGAACTTCTGCCGTGATCCGCGCCTTCGACACCCTATCGCTGCCGCTGCTGCGCTGGCTCGACGCCGAGGATGCGCACCGGCTCGCCATCCAGGGCCTGAAGCTGCTGCCGGCGATCAAGCCGCGGCCGGACGTTGCCAATCTCGCCGTGCGGGCCTTCGGGCTGAACTTCCCCAATCCGGTCGGGATGGCCGCGGGTTTCGACAAGAACGCCGAGGTGCCCGACGCGCTGCTCCGGCTCGGCTTCGGCTTCGTCGAGATCGGGTCGGTGACCCCCCGGCCGCAGAGCGGCAATCCGCGGCCGCGTCTGTTCCGCCTGGAGCGCGACGAGGCGGTCATCAACCGGATGGGCTTCAACAATGACGGCGCCGAGCAGATCTTGCGGCGGCTGGCCGGGCGCGCCCATCTCGGCGGCATCGTCGGCGTCAATGTCGGCGCCAACAAGGATTCGGCCGATCGCGTCGCCGACTACGTCCGACTGATCGAGACCTTTGCGCCGGTCGCGAGCTATTTCACGGTCAACATTTCCTCGCCCAACACGCCGGGCCTGCGCAATCTGCAGCAGGCCTCGCAGCTCGATGACCTCCTGGCCAAAGTGCTGGAGGCGCGCGACCGTATCAGGCGGAAGTCCGGCGACACGCCGGTGCTGCTCAAGATCGCGCCCGATCTCAGCCTCGCCGAGCTCGACGATGTCGTCCACGTCGCGCGCTCGCGCGGGGTCGACGGCATGATCGTGTCCAACACGACGCTCGCCCGTCCTTCCAGCCTGCGCGAGCAGCTCCGCGCCAAGGAGCAGGGCGGTCTCTCGGGCCGCCCGCTGTTCAGGCTGTCGACGCGCATGGTGGCGGAGACCTTCGTGCGCGTCGAAGGCGCGTTTCCGCTTGTCGGCGTCGGCGGCATCGACACCGGCGGCGCGGCGCTCACCAAGATCCGCGCCGGCGCCAGCCTGATCCAGCTGTATTCCTCGCTGGTCTACAAGGGGCTCGGCCTGGTCGAGAGCATCAAGGCCGATCTGACCTCGACCCTGCTGCGCACGGGGCGCGACGCGCTGTCGGAAATCGTCGGCGCCGATGCGGCCACCATCACCGCCGAGGACTGGCCGGTCTGAGCCCAGGCCTCGGCCTCGCTACTTCCCGAACGACGCCTTGAGCAGCGCAGGATACCTCGCCGCCTGCAGCGCGCCGCGGGCGGCGTAGAAGCCGAGCAGCGCGAACCACAGCGCCAAATTGCCGAGGGAGCGAAGGGCGAACCAGGTCAAGAGGAACGCCGCGAGCGAGGCCAGCATCAGGTTGCGCATGTCGCGCGCCCAGGTCGCGCCGATATAGATTCCGTCGAAAGCGAAGGCGAAAACAGCCGGCAGCGGCGAGACGACCACGAAGACGAGAAAGTCGCGCGCGGCGAGCCGCACCGCCGCAGACGCCGTCATCATGTCGATCAGGGCCGGGCCTGCAATGGCGAGCACGACGGTGACCGCGAGCGCAAAGCCGAAGCCCCAGGCGAGGATCAGCCGGGTGGCGCCGTTGAAGGCCTTGCGGTCGCGCGCACCCAGCGCGAAGCCGCACAATTGTTCGGCGGCGTTGGCGAAGCCGTCGAGGAAGAAGGCGCTGACGAGCAGGAAGTTGTTCAGCACGGCATTGGCCGCCAGCGTCACGTCGCCGGCGCGGGCGCCTTGCGCATTGAAGAACAGATAGACGGCGATCAGCGCCGCCGTTCGGATCATGATGTCGCGGTTGACGGCGAGAACGCGCAGCAGCTGATCCCGGTCGAGCAGCTCATGCCATGACTGCACCAGCCGGCCGGGGAGATAATGCCGCGCGACGGCGAGGCCGATCACGACGCCGCTGGTCTCGGCAATCACGGCGGCGATGGCGGCACCCGTGATCCCGAAATCGAGCATGGAGACCAGCACCAGCGTCGCCGTCATGTTGATGAGGTTGATCGTGATCTGCACGGCGAGTGCCAGCCGGGCCCAGGCCTGGCCGATCAGCCAGCCGAGGAACACGTAGTTGGCGAGCGCGAACGGGGCAGACCAGATCCGGACCAGGAAGTAGCTGCGTCCGGCGTTGACGACCGCGTCCGATCCGCCCATCGCGGCAAACAGGATATCGGCCAGCGGCAGCTGCAATGCGATCAGCGCGGTGCCGACCAGCGCTGCGACCAGGAGCCCGCGCATCAGCGTCACGCGAATCCCGCTGGTGTGGCCGGCACCGAGCGACTGCGCGGTGAACGCCAGCGTGCTCACGCGCAGGAAGCCGAACAGCCAGAACAGGCAGTCGAAGATCACCGAGGCCATGGCGACGCCGCCGAGCTGGCTCGCCTCGCCCAGCCGGCCGATCGCGGTGGTCGCGACGACCCCGATCAGTGGCGTCGTCATGTTGGCGAGCATCGCCGGGCCCGCGATGGAGAACACCTGCGCGCTGGTGACGGCTGGCCTTTTGAGTGCCGGTGAATGCAACGGAATGCTCGCTTGTTTCGCCGCTGCTCCGTTCGCCGCACCAGTGCGGCTGGTCTCGGCCCGGCCCGACCCGAGTTTAGCCCGGGCTTCGGGTATGAGGCTAGAGCTCAATCATCATACCGTCATGCGCGGTCATGTGGCGAATGCCGTCCAGCCGGCCCAGCATGTCGTCGCTCATATGCGTGAGCACCAGCCGCTTCGGCCGGATCTCCGCGAGACGGGCCTCGAGCGCGGCAAGGCTGAGGTGGTTTTTCACCGGCTTGTCGTAAGTGTAGGCTTCGGCAATCAACAGGTCGGCGTCGCGTCCGAGCGGGATCAGGCTCTCGGTCCATTCCGTGTCAGCCGTATAGGCGACGATTCGTCCTTCGGTCTCGATGCGGTAGCCGAGAAACGGCCCGCCGGCGCTGCCGTGAACGACGGCATGGGGCGTCACGCAAATGTCGCCAAAGCGCGCTGGCTGCTCCGGCTCCATCGCGACCACCGACAGCTCGAACCTGCGCGGCGTCGTCGACGAATTCTCGAGCAGCGCTTCCATCACCTGCGTCAGCCGCGTCGCGATCCCGGCCGGGCCGGCGATCACCAGTGGCCGCGTCCGGCGCGAGAACTGCGCATCGAGCAGCAGGAACGGCAGGCCCGCGAAATGATCGCCATGGAAATGCGTGATCAGGATCAGCGCGACATCGTTGCAGGCAATGCCGAGCCGCTTCAGCGCCGGCAGCGACGAGGCGCCGCAGTCGATCAGCAGATTGGTGCGCGCGCCGGTCAGGTGGAAGCAGGTATTGGACCTGCCGCCCGAGCCGAACGCGTCACCGCAGCCGACGAAGCGGAGCTGCATCGGCAGCGTCCTGTTATCTGCCGCGCGGGGCAAACAGCCGCGACAGGAACCAGAGCGGGATCACGATGACCGCGCCGAGCAGGAAGTAGCGCCACAGCCAGTTGAAGGCGTCGAAGCCGAGCTCATACAGCCGGATGAACAAGAGCCGGATGCTGTAGAGAATGTTGAGCGGATCGAAGCCGATCGCTGACAGCACCACGCCGACCAGGATCGACAGCAGGATCAGCCTGAATGCCACGCCGAGCGGCGAACCGCCGAGAAAGCGATACAGGCCATCCTGGCTGCGAGGGCGGGCCGGATAATCCCTGACGTCGTTCGACATGCCATCGTCTCCAAGCGGGTTCGTCTTCGGATTCGTGCGTATCAATTATAGAGCACGGCAGGGCAGGTGGGGAACCCGCATCGGCCGTGCAATCCGCTTACCGGCATTTAATGTTCCCGCGATCAGGACGGCGCCTCGCTCTTCAGCATGCGCTCCAGCGTCTCCAGCCGGTCCGCGTCGCGCGGCGGCTTGTCCCAGCGCAGCCGGCTGATGCGGGGAAAGCGCATCGCGATACCGGATTTGTGCCGCGGTGACCGCTGCAGGCCCTCGAACGCCACTTCGAGCACCAGCCCCTGTTCCGGCTCGTGCACGACATGGCGGACGGGGCCGAACTTCTCGGTGGTGTTGCGGCGGACGAAGCGGTCGATCTGCAGCAGCTCCTCGTCGGTGAAGCCGAAATAGGCCTTGCCGACGGGAACCAGTTGATCGCCGCCGTCACCTGAAGTCCACACACCGAACGTGTAGTCGGAATAATAGGACGAGCGCTTGCCGTGGCCGCGCTGCGCATACATCAGCACGGCATCGATGATGTGCGGGTCGTGCTTCCACTTCCACCACTGCCCCTTGGGGCGGCCCGGCAGGTAGAGCGCGTCGCGCCGCTTCAGCATCACGCCCTCCACCGCTTCGGCGTCGTCGCCGGCGCCGGCCGAGGCAGGGTTGGCGCGCGCGGCTTTCAGCTCGTCCCAGGTGGAGAACGCGATGGTCGGCGACAGGTCGACATGCGGATCGTCGAGACGTGTGATGAACGCCTCCAGCCGCGTGCGGCGCTCGGCGAAAGGCAATTCGCGCAGATCGTTGTCCTCGTCGCCGAGCAGATCATAGGCGCGCAAATGGATCGGGTAGTCCTTCATCAGCTTCGGCGACACCGTCTTGCGGTTCAGCCGTTGCTGCAGCACGTTGAAGCTCTGCACGCGGCCGTCACGCACGACCAGCAGCTCGCCGTCGAGCGCACCAGGCAGATGCAGCGACGGCAGGAGATCTGGAAAGCTTGCCGTGATGTCCTCGCCGCTGCGCGAATACAGCCGCGTGACGATGTGGCCATCGATGTCCCGGCCGCTGACCGCCTGCACGCGGATGCCGTCCCATTTCCACTCGGCGATGTAGTCGGCCGCGTCCAGGCCTGAGAAGCCCTCGTCCTCCACGGCATGCGCCAGCATCACCGGACGGAACGGCGCCGGGTCCTGGTTGACAGGCTTGTCGCCACGGCCTTCGAGCCAGGCGAACAGGTCGAGATAGGGCGGCGACAGGCCAGGCCAGATCAGCTCGACGTCGTGCGGGTCCTTGTCGCCCAGCGCGGCCGCTGCGGTCTTGGCGAGGCGCGCGGAAATGCCGATGCGCAGAGCGCCGGTAACCAGCTTCAACAGCGCCCAGCGCCCGGTCTCGTCGAGCTCGTCCAGCCACCGCGCCAGCTGTCGCGGCATCTCCGTCTTGCCCAGGGTGCGCAGGGTGGTGACGACCTCGGCGAGGGTCGGCGGCGGCGGGTTGTTGTGGCCCGGTGTGGGCTCTCTCGTGAGACCGCCCGTGTGGTACCCCCCTCCCTGACCCTCCCCCACAAGGGGGGAGGGAACGGAGAGAGCGGTGTTTGGAAGGACGAGATCACCTAGTGAGTCCGTGGTCGATGCTGGGTGTGGTGCAAGCGCCACGCGCAACCGCGCTCCCTCCCCCCTTGTGGGGGAGGGCTGGGGAGGGGGGTGCCCCGCGACGTGCTGCTGCTGATGCGCACCGCCCTTCGGCCACATCAGCGCGACGGTCTCGGAGAGATCCCCGACGTAGTCATAGGACAGCGCGAACAGCACCGGATCGGCGCGTGCGGCGATGAGGTCGCGGATCAGCGCCGGCTTGGCATGCTTGAACGACAATGCGCCGGTCAGCGCCGCCAGCGCGTAGCCGCGGTCGGGATCTTCGACCTCGCGGAAATACGACGTCATCAGGCGCAGCTTGTTGTTGCGGCCGGGCTCGTAGGCCAGCCGGTCGAGCAGCGCGGCGAAGCGGTTCATGCCTCCGCGTCCTCCGTGGCCACGACCTCGCTCTCCTCCTCGTCGCCATAGCCGACGAGGTCGAGCGGCCGGGCCGCCAGGCCCCTGGTCCGGCACCAATGCACCAGAGCGTCCTCCTGGCCATGGGTGACCCAGACCTCGCTGGCGCCGGTTGCCGCGATGGTCGCGGTCAGCCCGTCCCAATCGGCATGATCCGAGATCACCAGCGGCAGTTCGACACCGCGCTGCCGGGCGCGGGCGCGCACCCGCATCCAGCCGGAGGCGAAGGCAGTGACGGGATCGGGAAAGCGGCGCGTCCACAGGTCGGAGGTCGCGCTCGGCGGTGCGAGCGTGATGGTGCCGGCGAGCTCCGCCTTCTTGACGCCCTTCACCGGCCTGAGCTCGCCGAGCGGTATGCCCTTGTCCTGATAGTAGCGCGTGATCTTCTCCATCGCGCCATGCAGGTAGATCGGTGCGTCATAGCCGGCCTCGCGGATCAGCGCGATCACGCGCTGCGCCTTGCCCAGGGAATACGCGCCGACCAGATGCGCGCGCTCGGGAAACAGCGCGACCGAGGCCAGCAGCTTCTTCACTTCAGCGGCCGCGTCGCCATGGCGAAACACCGGCAGACCGAATGTCGCCTCGGTAATGAAGACGTCGCATGGCACCAGCTCGAACGGCGCACAGGTCGGATCGCGCGCATCCTTGTAGTCGCCGGAGGCGACGATGCAGGTGCCGCCGGATGACACCTTGATCTGCGCCGAGCCAAGCACGTGCCCCGCGGGGTGAAAGCTGACGGTGACGTCGCCGAGCCGGACCTGTTCGCCATAGCGGATCGCCTGCGTCGCGCCGGCGAAATTCTCGCCGTAGCGCAGCCGCATGATGTCGAGCGTCTCCTGCGTCGCCAGCACCGCGCCGTGGCCGGCCCGGGCATGGTCGGAATGGCCATGCGTGATCAGCGCCCGCTCGACCGGGCGCACGGGATCGATGTGGAAGCCGCCGGCCTTGCAGCACAGGCCGGAAGGAACGGGTAGCAGGATGTCTTGCGGGCGCATGTGGGTCATATAGGTGTCGCGGGGGGATTTTTCAGCGCGTGCAGATTCAGCTCGTCACATCT
The DNA here is from genome assembly GCF_021088345.1 of Bradyrhizobium ontarionense. Classification (NCBI taxonomy): domain Bacteria; kingdom Pseudomonadati; phylum Pseudomonadota; class Alphaproteobacteria; order Hyphomicrobiales; family Nitrobacteraceae; genus Bradyrhizobium; species Bradyrhizobium ontarionense. The sequence goes on from NZ_CP088156.1 coordinate 6,228,640, forward strand.
CAGCTCGTCATGCGCGGGCTTGACCCGCGCATCCATCTCCTGGAATGACACGTTCCTTGATGGATGACCGGGGCAAGCCCGGCCATGACGATATTGGTTCCAAGATGCCCAACCGCCTGTTCCTGTCCTCCGGCGATCTGATCGCCGACCGCCGCTATGAGTTCGCCCGTGACCTGCATTTGAAGGGCGATCCGGTCGCGGCCGCCGAGGTGCTGGAGCAGGCCATCGAGGTCGCGCCCAACTTCGCCTCGGCGTGGTTCGAGCTCGGCAAGATCCGCGTCGATCTCGGCGAGCCTGACAAGGCGATAGCAGCCTTCCAGAACGCTGTTGCCGCCGATCCGGATGACCGCCACGGTGCCGGCGTGCGGCTGATGCAGCTCGGCGCCGCGCCGCTCACGGACATGCCGAAGGCCTATGTGCAGTCGCTGTTCGACCAGTACGCGCCGCGTTTCGAGGCCGAGCTGATCGAGCGGCTCAACTACCGTGCGCCGGCGATCCTGTTCAAGGCGGTGATCGCGGTGCGCGCCGCGGAGAGGAAGCCGGCCTATTTCAGGCGCGCCATCGATCTCGGCTGCGGCACCGGCTTGGGTGCGGCGGCGTTCGCCAAGAACGCCAACAGCTTCATCGGCATTGATCTGTCGGCCGGCATGATCGCGGAGGCGCGCGCGACCGAGCTCTATGCCGAGCTCGAGGTCGACGACATGACGGCGGGCCTGCGGCGGCAGCCGGATGCGTCGGCGGATCTCATTCTCGCGGCGGATGCGATGGTCTATGTCGGCGATCTCGGTCCGGTGCTGCGTGAGACGCAGCGTGTGCTGGCGCCCGGCGGCCTCCTGACTTTTACCGTCGAGACCCATGATGGCGATGGCGTGATCATGGGCAAGGGGCTGCGCTATGCCCATGGCGCGGAATATATCAGCGGCATCATCGCAGCCGCCGGATTGCAATTGGCCCATCTCGAACCGGCGTCGCCGCGCACCGAGGATCAGGTCCCCGTGCGCGGGCTGGCGGTGGTTGCCGGCAAGACTTGAGTCTCAAGACTTGAGTCTAGACGCTAGGACCGTCTCACCATCGCATTGCACTGCGCCGGTTCGTCGCAACTTGGCTCTTGCGTGGCTCTCCCGATCCCAGAAAGATGGGGCCGTCTAGGGAGAGACAAAAAATGAAAAAGAATCTGACGCGGCGCGATTTCTGCGCCACCGCGCTTGCGACCATCGGCGCGTCGACCATCGCTGCGCCTTACGTCTGGGCGGCCGAAAAGAAATATGACGCCGGCGCCAGCGACACCGAGATCAAGATCGGCCAGACCATTCCGCATTCCGGTCCCGGTTCGCTCTACGGCGTGCTCGGGCGGGTGGGTGAAGCCTATTTCCAGATGCTGAACGAGCAGGGCGGCATCAACGGGCGCAAGGTCAAGTTCCTGACGATGGACGATGGCTACAGCGCGCCGAAATGCGTCGAGGCGACGCGGCGGCTGGTGGAGCAGGACGAGGTGCTGGGGCTGTACGGCTCGCTTGGCACCGCGCCGCAGACGGCCGTGCACAAATACCTCAACTCCAAGGGTGTGCCGCAACTGATGCTCAACACCGGCGCTTCGAAGTGGAACGATCCGAAAAACTACAAATGGACCATGGCGGGGCTGCCGCTCTATCCGACCGAAGCGCGCATTCTCGCCAAGCATGTGCTCAGCGTGAAGCCCGAAGCCAAGATCGGCATCCTCTATCAGAACGACGATTTCGGCCGCGACTTCCTGGGACCGTTCAAGAAGACGCTGGCGGATGCCGGCGGCAAGGCGCAGGTGATCATGGAGCAGACCTATGATCTCACCGAGCCGACGGTCGACTCGCAGCTGATCAACCTGTCGAAGTCGGGCGCTGATGTCTTCTACAACATCTCGACGGGCAAGGCGAGTTCGCAATCCATCCGCAAGGTCGCCGAGCTCGGCTGGAAGCCGCTGCAGCTGTTGTCGGCGGGCTCGACGGGGCGCTCGATTCTCTCCGCCGCAGGTCTCGAGAACGCCAAGGACATCGTTGCGATCAGATACTCCAAGGACGCCGGCGTGCCGCAGTGGAAGGACGATCCGGACGTGAAGGGTTTTGAGGCGCTGCGCGCCAAGTACCTGCCCAACATCGATCCTGACAACACCATCGCCTATGCCGGCTATGGCCAGGCGGTGTCGATGGGCGAGATCCTGCGCCGCTGCGGCGACACGCTGACGCGCGAGAACGTGCTGAAGCACGCCACCACGCTCGCCGGATTCCACTCGCCGTTCTTCCTCGACGGCGTCAATTTCGCCTACACGCCGGACGACTACACGCCGATGAAGACGCTCTACATCTCGATCTTCGACGGCAAGGACTGGAGCATCTCCGACAAGCCGATGACGGAGTAGGGGACGGGGATCGCAAGGTGGGCAAAGCCACGCCTGGGCCCGATGGGCGCAGGCGACGCGTGCCCGCCGCCGAGCATTCGAACGAAGGCACGCGACAAGTGCGTCAAACTCCGCTGTCATTCCGGGGCGCCCGAAGGGCGAGCCCGGAATCCATCGGGCCGCGCCATCTGCCGCGGGATGGATTCCGGGCTCGTGCTGCGCACGCCCCGGAATGACGAGAGGAGAGATCCCGCAGATCATTCAGGCGGGGCATCGGGGCGGTTGGCTCGTCTTTGATTTCTGGAAAAAATAAACTACTTGCGCATTTTCGGAAATCGTGTTTCCCTCTCGCCATCCCGCCTCACTGCGGAGGGGCGTTGCGCGCGATCGTCACGACACGCGGGGCGGGGAGCGATGGCCGCGGGTTGCCGCAGCATGCCCCCTTGGGGTGTGCGGACGAACGGCGGCGTGCGGACGTGAAGTCGCAGCGTCTCGACACCCCGATGCTGGTGTCACGCGCTGATGCGTAAGCATCATGCGCAATGGTGGCCAACAAGCCCGGCGCACCAGGGAGACTGCGTATAAGCGTGAAGACCATCGCGCAGGGAAGGCCGGGCGTTCTCGGCTGCACCTGTGGTACCTGCCGCCTGCATTTTTTTCGCAGGCGGGCCGCAGGCGTCAGCCGACGCCTGGCCTTCCCTGCGCCCTCTGCATTTTGGAGGGACGAACTCATCATACACCTCGGGCATCGCCTGCCGCGAGAACGAGAGCGTGTGCCCACATGAGAGCGCCCAAGACAGCGTCCAAGACAGCTTCCAAGAGAGCCGTGTGTCGTTGCGATGCGAGCGCGTCAGCCCAATCGTCATTGCGAGCGCAGCGAAGCAATCCAGAGTCCCTCCGTCGAAACGGTCTGGATTGCTTCGTCGCTTCGCTCCTCGCAATGACGGTGGGGTTGGAGCGACAGTGGAATCCGACGATGCGCTGGTGCCCTCCAGGATGGGCCGGGACGACCGCGGTGTTTGCCGAGGCGCCTATCCAACCCTCGACGAACCGGGAATGACTGCCTACCTTCCTCCAGTGCCGCCCCGCGTCTCACCAGTCCCACCTGAAGACAGCGCCGCGCTGCCGGACCATTTCACCCGATGGTTCGCGGCGCGCGGCTGGACACCGCGTGCGCATCAGCTGGCGCTGTTGGAGAAGGCCCGCGCGCAGCGCTCGACGCTGCTGATCGCGCCGACCGGCGCCGGCAAGACCTTGGCCGGGTTCCTGCCGACCTTGGTGGAGCTGGGGCAGAAGGAGACCGCCCGATCCGTCGTCCGCCCCGCCGGCCTGCACACGCTCTACATCTCGCCGCTCAAGGCGCTCGCCGTCGACATCGCCCGCAACCTCGATTCGCCGATCTCCGAGATGGGCCTGCCGATCAAGGTCGAGACCCGCACCGGCGACACACCGGTGTCGCGGCGCCAGCGGCAGCGCCGCTATCCGCCGGACATCCTGCTGACGACGCCCGAGCAGATGGCGCTGCTGTTGTCGTCGGACGATGCGCCATATCTGTTTTCTTCGTTGCAGCGCGTCGTGCTCGACGAGCTGCATGCGCTGGTCACCTCCAAGCGCGGCGATCTGTTGTCGCTGGCGTTGGCGCGGCTGTGGCGGCTGGCGCCGGACATGCGCATGATCGGCCTGTCGGCCACCGTCGCCGAGCCCGAGCAGCTCGCGCGTTTCCTGGTGCCGCAGCCGAACGACGGTGTCGCTGCGGCCGACGTCGTGGTCGCCGGCGGCGCCGCACAGCCGGTCGTCGAGATGCTGGACACGCGCGAGCGCCTGCCGTGGGCGGGGCATAGCGCGCGGCACGCGCTGGCCGAGATGTACGAGCTGATCAAGCAGAACAAGACCACGCTCGTCTTCGTCAACACCCGCAGCCAGGCCGAGATGTTGTTCCAGGAGTTCTGGCGCATGAACGACGACAACCTCGCGATCGCGCTGCATCACGGCTCGCTCGACGTCGCGCAGCGCCGCAAGGTCGAGGACGCGATGGCCGCCGGCCGGCTGCGCGGCGTGGTCTGCACGTCCTCGCTCGATCTCGGCGTCGACTGGGGCGATGTCGATCTCGTCATCAATGTCGGCGCGCCCAAGGGCTGCTCGCGGTTGATGCAAAGAATCGGCCGCGCCAATCACCGGCTCGACGAGGCCTCGCGCGCGGTGCTGGTGCCTGCCAATCGCTTCGAGGTGCTGGAATGTTCGGTCGCGATCGACGCCATTGCCGACAACGCCCAGGACACGCCGCCGTTGCGCACGGGTGGGCTGGACGTGCTGGCCCAGCACGTGCTCGGCTGCGCCTGCGCGGAGCCGTTTCTCAGTGATGAGCTCTATGCCGAGATCGTCACGGCGGCGCCCTATGCGTCGCTGTCGCGCGCGGATTTCGACGATGTCGTCGATTTCGTCGCCACCGGCGGCTACGCGCTGAAGACCTATGAGCGGTTCGCCCGCATCAAGCAGGATGCGCAAGGTGAAAATAAAGGGCGCTGGCGCGTCGCCAATCCGAAGGTGCGGCAGAGCTACCGGCTGAATGTCGGCACCATCGTCGAGGAGGCGATGCTGAAGGTGCGGCTGGTGCGCTCGCGCGGCGGCGGCGCCGGCTCGACCGGCGCGATCGCCCGCGGCGGCCGGCTGCTGGGCGAGATCGAGGAATATTTCATCGAGGGACTGACGCAAGGCGATACCTTCGTTTTCGGCGGTGAGATCGTGCGCTACGAGGCGCTCGCCGAGGATCAGGTCTACGTCTCACGCGCCAACGATGCCGATCCCAAGGTGCCGTCCTACATGGGCGGCAAGTTTCCGTTGTCGACCTATCTCGCCGATCGCGTCCGCGGCTTGCTGGATGATCGCCGCGCATGGTCGGCCTTGCCGGAGCAGGTGCGCGACTGGCTGTTGCTGCAGAAGGACGTGTCGCGCGTGCCGGCGCGCCGCGAGCTCCTGGTCGAGACCTTCCCGCGTTCCAACAAGCATTACCTCGTCTGCTATCCGTTCGAGGGCCGGCTCGCGCATCAGACGCTCGGCATGCTGTTGACGCGAAGGCTGGAGCGGGCGCGCGTCCGGCCGCTGGGCTTCGTCGCCAACGAATATGCGCTCGCGGTGTGGGGGCTCGGCGACATGTCGCTGATGATCAGCCAAGGCCGGCTCGATCTCGCTGCGTTATTCGATCCCGACATGCTGGGCGACGACCTCGAGGCGTGGCTCGCCGAATCGGCGCTGATGAAGCGCACCTTCCGCTCCTGCGCCGTCATTTCGGGGCTGATCCCACGCCGCTTCACAGGCGAGGAGAAAAGCCGCCGCCAGGTGCTGTTCTCGACCGATCTCGTCTACGACGTGCTGCGCCGGCATCAACCCGATCACATGCTGTTGCGCGCGGCGCGCGCCGATGCCGCCACCGGCCTGCTCGATCTGAAGCGGCTCGGTGATATGCTCCAACGCATCGAGGGACGAATCACCCATCGGGAACTCGATCGCGTCTCGCCGCTCGCGGTGCCGGTGATGCTGGAAATCGGCCGCGAATCCGTCTATGGCGAGGCCGCCGACGAGCTCCTGGCTGAAGCCGCTGAGGAGCTGGTCAAGGAAGCGATGGGGTAAGCAGGCCGCGAGATGACTTTGCGAGAAGCCACATTCGCTGCATCGGGCACGATGGAGATCGCCGGTGCCACGTTGCGGGCCGATCTCTCCGGCGCGCTGGTTTGGGACGAGCAGCGCCTGATCGTGATCTCCGATCTGCATCTGGAAAAAGGCTCGAGCTTCGCGTCACGCGGCACCCTGCTGCCGCCGTTCGACACCGTCGCGACGCTGCGCCGTCTCGCCGCCGTCGTCGCGCACTACAATCCGCGCACGGTCATCGCGCTCGGCGATAGTTTCCACGATCGTGATGCCCATACGCGGCTCTCCGGCGACGACCGCGCCTGCATCGCCAACCTGCAGATCGGCCGCGACTGGATCTGGATCACCGGCAATCACGATCCGGCGCCGCGCGGCATCGGCGGCGAGGTCGTGGACGAGGTCACGCTCGGCGCGGTGACCTTCCGCCACGAGCCGACCGGCGCGCGTGGCGAGATCGCCGGCCATCTGCATCCCAAGGCGCGGGTGGTGACGCGGGCGCGCACCCTGGAGCGGCGCTGCTTTGTCTCCGACGGCGAGCGCGCCGTGATGCCCGCGTTCGGCGCCTATGCCGGCGGCCTGAGCGTACGCGATGCGGCCTTTGCCAGGTTATTCCCGAAACGCGCCTTCATTGCCCATGTAATGGGCGATACGCGGCTGCATACCATCGCCGCGGCGAGGTGTTATTAGTTGGATGCGTGACTCCTCATGCTGCGTTCGTTTCACGATGGTAATCTGGTGGCTTATGACGTGGACTGTGAGGAGCGACGGATCAAGCTCATCATTCGTCCCGAGGCGGAACAGGTGCGCCAATGCGTGATCTTCACGGGCGTCCAGGGATATCACTTCCAGCATGATGCCTTCGGCAACATCATCTACGCCTTGGAAGAAGTTTCCGTCGACGCAATCCTTGCCGACCACGGTGCGCAGATTGCCGAGACCGATCGAATGACCGGCGCCCAAGGGGCATGGGCAGAAGATTTGGCGTCCGCGGCCCAGGTGCTTGCTGCGCAGGGCGTCCGCGGCTTCGTGCTCTCTGCGTCGCTGGGTCTTTCCGGCTGGATCCTAGCAAGCCAGGTGGAGGTGGCTCCTGCATGAGACGAGCTAAGCCGCCTTCGCCTGCACCTTCTCGCAGAACTCGGCCAGCCGGTCGGCCAATCGCAGAGTCGCGGGACTCGCATCGGGCGAAGCGACGAGGGCGACCTCGGTGCGCGCGATCGGCGCAAAGCCTTCGCGTGCCGTCAGGACGCGGTGATCGGCCTGAACCGACATGTCGGAGAGGATGCTCAGGCCCATGCCGGCGGCGACTGCGGCCTGGATGCCGGCAAGGCTCGACGACGTGTAGGCCATGTGCCAGGCGCGCCCCCCGCTCTCCAGCGCGTGGATCGCGCGGGTGCGATAGAGGCAGCCGGGCGGGAAGCCGATCAGCGGCAGCGAGCGGGCGTCGAGGTCGACCGGATGGCTCTTGCTGGTCACCCAATAGACCTGCTCCGGCCAGGCCGCGATCGCCGCCCGTTCGTCGTCGACGCCGCGCTTGAGCAGCGCGAGGTCGAGATCGCCGCGCTCGATGTCGCGCTTCAGGTTGAGGCTCTGGTCGGCGCGCACGTCGAGCCGCAGATTGGGGTGGGCCCGCGAGAACGCTGCCAGCAGCTTGGCGAGCCGGTAGGCGGCGAAATCCTCGGGGATGCCGAGCTTGACCGCGCCGTCCGGCCCGGGCCGCGCCACCACGTCGCGCGCCTCCTCGGCGAGCGCGAGCAGGCGGCGGGCATAGGACAACAGCCGCTCGCCGGCCTCGGTCGGGGTGACATCGCGACCGTCCCGGTTGAGCAGCGTCTGGCCGAGATCCTCCTCCAGCCGGCGGATCTGCTGGCTGACCGTCGACTGCGTGCGGTGGATACGCTCGCCGGCGCGGGTGAAGCCGCCGGCTTCGACCACCGAGACGAAGCTGCGCAACAGGTCCAGATCGAGCATCGGGGACCCCCATTCGAAAATCCACTGCAGTCCAGTCTATCATTTAATTTCCAAATGGAAAGGAGCGGCCCTACACCGGGGACAAAGGAGACCTCCGATGTCGTCGATCTCGTCACCGGCTGCGGTACCCCGCATGAAGTCCAACCTGCTGCCGCTCGAAATCGGGCTGTTCTGCCTGCTCTGGAGCTTCGCCTTCGTCGCCGGCAAGATCGGCGTCACCTATTGCCCGCCGCTGCTGCTGCTCGCGGCGCGCTTCTCGCTCGCCGGCGTGCTGATCCTGCTGGCGTCGGTCTTCAGGGGCGAGCTGCGCATGACCTGGCGCGATGCCGCGGTGTTCGCGATCATCGGCATCGCCAACAACGCGCTCTATCTCGGTCTGGGCTACACCGGGCTGCAGACGGTCTCGGCCGGCCTGGGCGGGCTGATCGTGTCGGCCAATCCGGTGTTCACGGCGGTGTTCGCCGCGCTGCTGCTCGGCGAGCCGCTGACCTTGCGCAAGGTCGCAGGTCTCGCGCTGGGCACCATCGGCGTCGCCATGATCGTCTGGCACCGCATGTCCGTCGGCACCGACCAGCTCGAAGGCATCCTCTATACCTTGGCGGCGCTCGCCTCGATCGTCACCGGCACCATCCTGTTCAAGCAGCTCGCGCCGCAGGGCAGCCTGTGGGTCGGCAATGGCATTCAGAACCTCTCTGCCGGCCTCGCGCTGTGGCCGGTCGCGCTGAGCGTGTCGAACGTGGACGCGATCATGCCGAATGTGCAGCTGATCGGCGCGTTCGCCTTCCTCGTGCTCGGCGGCTCGATCCTGGCCTATGTGCTCTGGTTCCATCTGCTGAAGGTGTGTGGCGCGACCGCGGCCAGCGCCTATCACTTCGTGATGCCGCCGCTGGCAATGATCTTCGCCTTCCTGGTGCTCGGCGAGCACGTCGCGCTGCAGGATCTGCTCGGCGTCGTTCCCGTCGCGCTCGGGATCTATCTGGTGACACGGGCGCCGGCCCGGACTGTGGGAGCATCATCATGAGCGTTGCGATTACCCTGATCGGCGGCCCGACCGCCCTCATCGAAATCGACGGCTTCCGCCTGCTGACCGATCCGACCTTCGACGACCCCGGCCGCTATGAACTGCCGCATGTGGTGCTGGAGAAACTCACAGGGCCTGCCATGACGGTCGCCGCGATCGGCGACGTCGACGCGGTGCTGCTCAGCCATGATCAGCATGCCGACAATCTCGATCATGGCGGCCGGGCGTTCCTGACCCGCGCGCCGCGCGTGCTGACGACCGAAATCGGCGCAACGAGGCTTGGTGCGCCTGCTGAAGGTCTGGCGCCATGGCAGACCGCGGAATTGAGCAAAGGCGGCAAGACGCTCACGGTCACGGCGACGCCGGCGCGCCACGGTCCGGCCGGCATCGAGCCATTGGCCGGCGACGTGATCGGTTTCGTGCTGAGCCCTCGGGATGGCGCGCCGATCTATGTCAGCGGCGACACGGTGTTCTACGACGGCGTCGCCGAGGTGGCGCGGCGCTTCAATGCGGGAATCGTGCTGCCGTTTGCCGGCGCGGCGCAGACGCGCGGACCGTTTCACCTGACGATGGACACCAACGATACGGTCGAGACGGCGCGCGTCTTTGCCGACGCCGTCATCGTGCCGGTTCACACCGACGGCTGGGCGCATTTCCGGCAGAGCGCGCAGGACCTGCGCAGCGCCTTCGACGCGCTCGGCTTCGGTGCGCGCCTGCAACTGCTGGAGCCCGGTGTGCGGACGGTGATCGAAAGATAACCTCAATGACGGTGGTTCGACTAATCCCTTCGGAACACGATCGAGGCCATCCAGCCGGTCATCAGCGCCATCGCCGTTGTGACGAGGCCGTAGACGAAGCCGCTCTGCCGCGCCGAGTTCGCGACGAACTGCTCGAAGCCGACCTTGACGATCTCGAACGCCGTTTCGGTCTTGGTGACGAGCGCGCCGTCCGCGAGCAGCTTGATCTCGACCTCATAGGTGCCGATCGGGACCGCTGCCGGCAGCGGAATGCCGGTGCGGAACAGCGTCGGCGTCAGGAACGTCACCGCCGACGTGTCCTCGCGGTAGAGCCCGTGCTGCGACTGCAGCCGCACGAAGGCGCTGCGGAACGCGTCGTTCGGCACCACGTCGGCATAGTCTGGGCCGACGCGCTGGGTCAGCAGCACGTTGGTCAGGCCGAGCTGCTGCCGCCGCTGCACCTCGGGCGAGGCCATCGCCTCGAACGGGCGATTGGCGAACAGCGCAAGATAGCCCGGTACTTTCAAGAACTGGCGCGCGTCGGTGTTGATCCAGATGCCGAACCTGCGCTCCTTGCGCCGCGTCACCATGTCGGCGCGCGGTCCGCGCACGGTCACCACCAGATCGTAGGCGGTCTGGCTCGCTGCCGTGAGCACCTCCTTCTCGACCGAACCGAACAGCACCAGCTCCTCGCCGGAATAGTTCGGCGTCACCGTCACGCGGTGATTGGAGACGGAGACGATCAGGCGCTCGGCGCGCGCCGGTGCGGCGCCGGCAAGCAGCAGCATGAGCGCAAGACATGTGAGGCGGAGAGGCGTCATCGGCTCATCTCGGTCTCGCGGATCGTGAACAGGTCGTCGGGCCGGATCACGAGTTCGATCGCGAAGCGGATGCCGACTGCGAGGATGAGCAGGCCGAGCAGGAGCCGCAGCTGCTCGCCGCGGATCATCTGTCCGGCGCGGGCCCCGAACTGGGCCCCGGTCACGCCGCCGATCATCAGGATCAGCGCCAGCACGGCATCGACCAGATGATTGCTCAAGGCGTGCAGCATGGTCGCGATCATCATGGTCGCGAGCGTCAGGACCATCGAGGTGCCGATCACGGTCGAGGTCGGCACGCGCAGGAGGTAGATCAGCAGCGGCACCAGGATGAAGCCACCGCCGATGCCCATGACGGCGCCGAGAAAGCCGATGATGAGGCCAACGCCGATCACCGGGATGACCGAGACGTAGATCTTCGAGCGCTTGAAGCGCATCTTCAGCGGCAGGCCGTGAATCCAGACATGGCTGCCGGGACGCCGCACGGTCGCTACCGCGCCCTGGCGCGCCCGCATCATCGCGCGCAATCCTTCCCAGAACATCACGCCGCCGACGCTCGTCAGAAGCACGACGTAGGACAGCGCGATCATCAGGTCGAGCTGGCCGAGCGAGCGCAGCAGCGTGAAGGTGGCGACGCCGAGCGCCGTGCCGAGCGCGCCGCCGATCATCAGAACCGCAGCCAGCGAGGGATCGATCGCGCGCCGCCGCCAATAGGACAGTGCACCGGAGAACGAGGACGCCGCGATGTGGCTGGACACCGAGGCGACCGCGACGGCCGGCGTGATCCCGACGAAGATCAGCAGCGGTGTCATCAGGAAGCCGCCGCCGATGCCGAACATGCCGGAGACGAAGCCGACCGCAGCCCCCATCGCCAGCAGCAGGAAGATGTTGACCGGGATGTCGGCGATCGGGAGGTAAATCTGCATCCGCGCGACCCTGCACACGTTCAACGGAGCATCCCGCGCAGCGAAGCAGGTGCTTCGGTCCTGCATAACCGAAAACGCGGCCCAAGGGACCAGAGATTACCGGCTGAGACCCAAGGGGCGGCGGAGGTGGGCTCCGCCGCAGCGATCGATCACAGCGACTTGAGCGGCGCCGTGACCAGCTTCATCGCTTCGGCCTCCCCAGGCTCGAGCCACCGGATGTCGCGCGTCTCGGACATGGCTTCGATGACCTGCGACGACACGCCCATGCGCGTCATGTAGCCGAGGATCGCCCCGGTGACGCGCTGGGTATCGGCGACGGCGTCTTCGCCCTGGGCCGCCGAGGTGAACCGATGCACGCCGAGCGCCGATCCGTCGAGGCCATAGCGGGTCAGTCCGCCGGCGAAGGCGAACACGCAGGCGCTGGCGCAGGAGCCGGGACGGATGCGGCCGGCACCGTCGATCGTGCCCACCGCGGTGGCCAGACCGCGGGCGCGAACAATCTCTCCCATCATCACGCCCTGGTCGAGATTGCCGCCCGGCGAGGACAGGAGAAGAATGTCGCCGGCTTTCAAATGGGACTCGTTGATCTTGTCGCGCAGCCAGCTCGCCGCCGCGGGCCCGATGCGGCCGCTCACCGCGAGCACCGCATGGTCTCCGCCCATCCCGGGGGTCCCGGCATTTGCGAGTAGCGCCGACGACAGGCTCGGCGAGACGTACTGGTCTTTCCAGAACGACCATGCGTCCGGACGCGACAGGTCCCGGTAGGCGCGAATGCCCGTGCCGAGCACGATCGCGACGAAGAAGACCACCGATGCGAGCCGGCGCCATCGGAACGCCGCAGGATAGCCGTCGGTGACCTCCTGCACACGTGGTGGAGGCGCGGCGGCGAAGTTCGTCGTGGTCCGGGGAGCCACGCGGGGGCCGGTCGGTGACTGCCGGAAGCGCGCGCCGTCCTGTTGTCCGTTCTCGGCTGACACGCGATGCACTCCTCCGCGGCGTCGATCAGGACGCGCCGCGAATACCTATACCGGACGAGGGCGCGAGACTATGGCGCGCGAGCGCAGGCTTTCGGGATTTTGCCGCCATCGCTTGGGCCGGCCGATCATGAGATCGGATGTCGGATCAGAGCGACGCTGCGTCGTTAGACTAGCGTGGCGTCGTCAGCGTGGCGTCGCCGCGGCGCGCTTGGCCAGGGCAGCCTTGGCTGCCGCAGCCCTGGCGATCGCCTGCGTGCCGTCCCAGCCGCCGGCGGGCGCCGGGACGTTGATCGCGTCGTCCGGCTGCGGTTCGACCGTGAAGGTCTGGATCGCGAGCCTGGCGGCCGCGAGTGACTGCGCATCGAGCCGCTTGGCAACATCGTCGCGCTTGCGACCGGCGTCGGCATCGCCCTGCGCCGCGGCAAGGCTGAACCACTTGAACGACTCGGCGAGGTTCTGCTCGACCCCGATGCCGCGGGCATAGAGGATGCCGAGGTTGAACTGGCTGTCGGCCACGCCGCGCTCGGCCGCCTTGCGGAACCATTGCGAGGCGCTCTTGTAGTTTGCGCCCTTGCCGCCGCCGTCAGCATCCAGCACGGCCAGATTGTGCATCGCCTTGGCGCTGCCGCGCTCGGCGGCGACGACGTAGTAGCGGCGCGCAATGTCGGCATCCTTTTTCACGCCGAGGCCCTTCTCGTAGAAGGTGCCGAGACGGAAGACGGCGGGAATGAGCCCCGCTTGTGCCGCGCGGTCATACCATTTCGCGGCTTCCTCGAAATTCGCCGCGATGCCCTTGCCCTCGGCAAACCGCAGGCCGACCTCGTAGGCCGCGGTCGGGTCGCCCTTGAGGGCGGCGTTGCGCAGCGCCATCCCGCCGATCGCATCCGGCAGCTTCTCGGCGGCCGGCACCTGCACGAGGCCGAGCCTCTGGCCATTGGCTGCGGTCGGGATCGTGCCTGTGATGTCGGTTGCTGCGGCAACGGCGGCCGGCTTCTCCGTGTCCTGCGGGATCGCGAGCATCGCGATCGTCTCCGCCTCGGTCGGCATCGCCCTGTTGTAGGACTGCCGGTCGATCGGGGTCGGCGAGGTCAGCGACGGCACGCTCTGGTCCGGCGTGGCCGGACGCGGTGACAGGCTCGGTGTGGCCGACGGCATCTGCGCGCGCGGCGCCTCGCCTTGGCTCTCGATCGGCGATGCCGGCGGCGGCGTGCTTCCGGTGTCGAGCAGCGACATCGCGAATTTGAAGGTCCCGAGCACGATCACGACGACGCTGGCGCCGACCAGCAGCGAGCGGATCTTCGATCCGATCGTCGAGACTTCCTCGTCGCCTTCGGCCGTCAGCGCGGCGGTGGGCTTTTCCTTGGCTTTTGCCCTGGGTGCTTCCTTGACGACTTCCTTGGGAGCCTCCTTGACGACATCCTTAGGCTTGTCCTTCGGCTTGTCCTTCTTGGCTTTTTCGACGGCCTTCTTGGCGTCCGCAGGCTGTGCGGCGGCCGCGGCCTGTGCGGCACGGCGAGCGGCGGCAATGAAGCTCGACGTGGAGACCGGTTCGCGCTTGCCGGCCGGAAGCTCGTTGAGGGCATCCTCGGAGGCGGCGATCCGCTCCGCCGGCGAGGCGGTGCGGCCAGGCGGGCGCGTGCCAGGTTCGAGCGGATGATCCGGTGGCAGCTCAGGAACGAGGGCGGCCGGGCGGGCTGCCTGTGCAGTGTGCGGCTCCAGGATGTCGGCGATCGCCTTCATCGGAACCGGGGGGGGCGTCGCGGCCGCAGGCGCTGTCGGCGCGCGGAAGTCACGCGGCGCGGACGCGAAGGCCGGCTGGCTCGCCGCCGGATTGACGATGTGCGCAGCGGGCTGCTCGGCCGCCGGATTGGGCAGTTCGGGACGATAGGGAGGCTCCGCCCTGACCGGTTCGGCATAGGCCTGCGGTGCTGGCGCCCGCGCAGCCGGCATCGGCGGCTCGATCGGCGCGGCGAGCGGCGGCAGCGGAATAGGCTGGCTCGCAGTCGCGCGCACATTGCGCAGATCGCCCTCGATCATGGCCAGGCGGTCGACGACATGACCGAGCGTGTTGTGGACCGTCTCCAGCGAATCCTGGGTGTTGCGATCGGTTTCGGTCTGGCTGAAGCGGATGTCGGACAGCTCGCGCTTGACCATGTCGATCAGGCCGCTGTCCTGCGACGCCTCGCGCTGCGACCGGCTCTCGGCCAGCGCTGCGAAAGTGGCCTGCTGCCGCTCGAGATAGCGCAGGATGTCCTGGAGCCCGTCCTCGACGCGGCTCATGTTGCCGCCACGCGGATCGTTGGCGGCTTCCAGCCGCTCCAGCAGGTAACCGATCCGCTGCTCGAGATGCGTGATGGCGGACGAGCCGTCATTGCCGACCTGCAGCCGGTCGATGCGGTCGGAGAGGCCGCGCAGCGCCTCTTCGATCTGGGCGGTGTTGTCGGGCGCAGGCGCGGGCCGTTCGCGGCTTTCCAGGGTCGTGGTCAGCGCCGCGATCCGCTGTTCGAGCGCAGCAAAGGAATCCTGGAACGACTCGTGGTTGTCGCGCGCCTGCGTGACCTGGTCGACCTTCGACGACAGCTGCCGAAGGTCGTCCGACAGCCGCTCCAGCGCGTCATTCGAGGCGACATTGGCCACGATCGCACGCAGCGCCGCGATGGCGCTCTCGAGTTGCTGGACCGTGCCGGGATCGTCATTGGCGCGCAGGATCAGGTCCAGCTTGGCGCCGAGATTGCGGATGGCCTCGTCATAGCCGGCAAGCTGTTCGGCCGGCTTGAGCGAGCCCACGACCTCGCGGATGTCGGTCAATGCGCGTTCGATGCCGGCCAGCGCCTGGCCGTCTCCGCCGGTGTGCCGGTTCTCGTCGATGCGGCGCGACAGCGAACGGATTTCGTTCTCGATCGATTCGATCGCCCGGCGTGGCATCGCCTCGGTGATGGCGTGGCGAATCTCGGCGAGTTCGTTGCGGAAGCCTGCGATCGACTGATCGATGCCGTTATCGGGCCGATGCAGCGCTTCGATCTGGCTGGTGATCTTCTGCAAGTGGCGTTCGAGCAGCGAAAAATCGGGACTGGGTGCCTGCGGCGGCGGCATCATCAACGGCGTCTCGGCCGGCGCCATGGCCGGCGCAGTCGGCGGCGCCTGATGCGGCGGCAGCGGGCGGGCGTTGTCGAGCTCGCTCTGGCGGGCGCTGATCTCGGCCACGGCCACGTCGAACGACCCGGCGCTGAGCGGCGATGCCGGACGATAGAGCTGCGCGGCAGCGCGCTCGACGCCATCGGGACCATGGTAGCGGTCTTCGGTGGCGGACTTGCGCAGCGGCGTCGAGATCTGGGACAGCCGGGCATCGAGCCGCGAGATGGCGTCGTTGAGCTGGCGTGCCACGCCCTGCTCGTCGCGGGGAGTGTCCTTGCGCGCGCCGGGCCGTGACATCTGTTCGATCTGCCGCGCGATGGAGTCGAGCCGCTGATGGATGTCGCTGACCTCGCGGCTGTCCCGGCCGCCCGGCGGGGCGCTGCGCGGCGTGTGGCTGCTGCGGAAGTCGGGCGCGGCAGATGCGCCGAGCGTGGAGTTGATCCAGTCGTTCAGCGTCATTCCGGCGCGTTGCGCCGCGGCCTCGGCCCTATCGCGGACGGACGGGTCGATGCCTTCATTACTCCACGGTACGCGCGAATTCATGTCTCGTCCGGTTTTGCTTCCAGCGCTCCACCAAGCGCCTCCAGCCTCCCCACGCGTCCCGGACATGAAGATGAACGGAAACCGCGCAGATCGTCTGCTCCAGGTTCCGACTTTTGACTTTTACGGTAAATAACGGGTTAAGTTTACCGCTGGCGCGGTCCAAAGTTTTGCGAAGGATTTTCGAACAGCGCGTATCAGCCGGCGATTTCCCGCGATGGTGGATCCAGCGGCAGCACGCTGCTTGCAGTGGATATGGCCGCGAGCGCTGATATCGCTTCCTCGCACCATTCCGCCACCATCCGCTCGTGACGCAGCCCGAGACGCAGGTTGAGCAGCTTGCCCAGGTCGGCCGGCGCCGCGCTGCCGTCGGGAAAGCGCTTCTTCAGGATGCGGTCGTAGCGGTCGGCGCGGTCGCGATGATGCTCGAGCCGCGCCATCAGGTCGGCGCGCACCGGCGCGATGTCGGCAGCGCCCAGCGCATAGAGGCGGACCAGGAGATCGTCCTTGATCGAGGCCGGCACGCTGGGGCGGGCCGCCCAGTTCCGGAACGCTGTACGCCCCTCGGCCGTTAGCGTGTAGACGAGCTTGTTCGGCTTGCCGGTCTGCACCACCTCGCGACCCTGGATGTAGCCGCGATCGCGCAGCCGCGACAGCTCACGATAGATCTGCTGGTGGTCGGTCTTCCAGAAGAACCCGATCGAGGAGTCGAACGTCTTGGCGAGCTCGTAGCCCGTCATCGGATGTTCAGTGAGGCAGGCGAGGATCGCGTCGCCAAGGGCCATGGCCGGAAACTGCTCCCGTTTTTCTGATCGTGTTCTGCCCCGCTCCACGCTTGACATTATGCACACTGGCGCATATGCGTCAATGTGCATATGGGGTGGTTGTGGTGCTGGCCTATTCCGCCCCGAGGAGACGCCCAATGACAATGACCGGCCTCGATGGATGGTACGGCTATATGAGGTCTCACGATCTCGGCGTGCTGCGGGAGCTGCTGCACCCCGACGCCGTGTTCGAAAGTCCCGTCGTGCATACGCCGCAGCGCGGCCGCGACATCACGTTCAAATATCTCGCGAGTGCTGAGAAAGTCTTAGGCGGTCCCGGATTCAAGTATGTCGGCGAGTGGCGCAACGCCACCGGCGCGGTGCTCGAATTCGAGAACGAGATCGAAGGCATCAAGCTCAACGGCGTCGACATCATCAGCTTCGATGCCGATGGGCGCATCACGCATTTCAAGGTCATGGTCCGCCCGTTGAAGGCGATCAATCTGCTGCACCGCCTGATGGCGGAGCAGTTGGCCGCAATGAGTAAGCCGTCTTGACCAAGCCGTGACCATCAGCCGCACGGCCGCAAAGTAAGTGCTGCCGCAACTCCAGAGAAATCGCTACAGTCCGCGGCCGAAACGGTTGCCGCGTCCGAGACATTTCCCAGTCTGAAACTTCAGCCTTCCTGCCGGAGACTCCGATGCCGATCTACAAAGCCCCCGTGGAAGATGTGACCTTCCTGCTCAACGACGTATTCCAGATCGATCGTTACGACAATCTGCCGGGCTTCTCCGATGCCTCGGCGGATGTCCGCGAGGCGATCATCGGCGAAGCCGCCAAGCTCGCCGAAGAGGTGCTGCAGCCGCTCAATCGCATTGGTGATCTCGAAGGCTGCAAGCGCCATGACGACGGCAGCGTGACCACGCCGAAGGGCTTCAAGGAGGCCTACAAGCAGATCGTCGAGGGCGGCTGGCTCGGCCTGTCGGCGCCGACGGAATATGGCGGGCAGGGCCTGCCGGTGACGCTGAGCCAGACCGTCAACGAATTCCAGTGCTCGGCCAACATGGCGTTCGCGATGTATGGCGGCCTCACCATGGGCGCGACGGCTGCGCTCATCGTGCATGGCAGCGAGGAGCAGAAGAAGACCTACGTGCCGAAGATGGTGGCCGGCGAGTGGACCGGCACCATGAACCTCACCGAGCCGCATTGCGGCACCGATCTCGGCCTGCTCCGCACCAAGGCGGTGCGCCAGGCCGACGGCAGCTTCAAGATCACGGGCACCAAGATCTTCATCTCGGCCGGCGAGCATGATTTGGCCCCCAACATCATCCACCTCGTGCTTGCTCGCATCGAAGGTGCGCCCGCGGGCATCAAGGGCGTGTCGCTGTTCGTGGTGCCCAAATTCATGGTCAATCCGGACGGCTCCGTGGGGACGCGCAACGGCGTCACCTGCGGCTCGATCGAGCATAAGATGGGCATTCACGGCAACTCGACCTGTGTGATGAACTACGACAACGCCACCGGCTGGCTGATCGGCGAAGAGAACAAGGGCATGCAGGGCATGTTCGTGATGATGAACGAGGCCCGGCTCGGCGTCGCCGTGCAGGGGCTCGCGCAGTCAGAGGTGGCCTATCAGAACGCGGTCGCCTATGCGCGCGAGCGCATCCAGGGCCGTTCGCTGACCGGCGCCAAGGCGCCGGACAAGGCGGCCGATCCGATCATCGTGCATCCCGACGTGCGCCGCACGCTGCTGTCGATCCGCGCCTTCAACGAGGCTGCGCGCGCCATGGTGGTGTGGACCTCGCTGAAGAGCGACGTCGCGCATCGCTCGCAGGATCCCAGGGATCGCAAGGCGGCCGACGACCACATGGGCCTGATGACGCCGGTCATGAAGGGCTACATGACCGAGATGGGCTTTGCCAACGCCGTGCAGGCGCAGCAGATGTATGGCGGCCACGGCTACATCGCCGAGCACGGCATGGAGCAATTCGTGCGCGATGCGCGCATCGCGATGATCTATGAGGGCGCCAACGGCATCCAGGCGCTCGACCTGGTCGGCCGCAAGCTGCCGCGTGATGGCGGCCGCGCCGTGATGGCGTTCTTCGCCGAGGTCGGCTCCTTCGCCAAGGAGCATGGCGCCGACGATGCGATGAAGCCGTTCGTCACGCCGCTGTCGACCGCGCTCGGCCACCTGCAGCAGGCCACCACCTGGCTGATGCAGAACGCGATGGCCAAGCCGGACAATGCCGGCGCCGCCGCCACCGACTACATGCATCTCTTTGCGCTGGTCACCTTCGGCTACATGTGGGCGAAGATGGCGAAGGTCGCGCAGGACAAGATTGCGGCCGGTGACAGCTCGACCTATCTCACCACCAAGCTGGTGACTGGCCGCTTCTTCATGGAGCGCGTGCTGCCCGAGACGGTGGCGCATCTCGCCCGCCTGCAGGCCGGCTGCGCGACCGTGATGGAACTGCCGGCGGAAGCCTTCTGATGCCGAGGCGGACGCCGGCGTGCTGCGCGCGCCGGCTTCCGTCGCCACCAACAACAACGAAAACGAATTTGACCAGATGAGGAGGGCGTGATGCCTGAGGCCTTTATCTACGACCACGTGCGTACTCCCCGCGGCCGCGGCAAAGCGGACGGTTCACTGCATGAGGTGACCGCACTCGCGCTCGCCACCGTGCCCTTGAAGGCGCTCAAGGACCGCAACAATCTGCCCGAGGACGTGGTCGATGACGTCGTGCTCGGCGTCGTCGATCCCGTGGGCGAGGCCGGCTCCGACATCGCCCGCTTCGCGGCCTTGAATGCGGGTCTCGGCGAGGCCGTCCCCGGCATCCAGATCAGCCGCTTCTGCGCCTCCGGCCTCGATGCCGTGAACTTCGCCGCCGCGCAAGTCATGAGCGGCCAGCACGACCTCGTGATCGGCGGCGGCGCGGAGTCGATGAGCCGCGTCGGCATCGGCGCTTCCGGCGGCGCGTGGCCGATGGATCCCTCGATGGCGGTGCCGGCCTATTTCATGCCGCAGGGCGTCTCGGCCGACCTGATCGCGACCAAGTATGGCTTCTCGCGCGACGACGTCGACGCCTACGCGGTGCAGAGCCAGCAACGCGCCGCTAAGTCCTGGGAGGAGGGCCGCTTCAACAAGTCGGTCGTGCCGGTCAAGGACATCAACGGCCTGACCATCCTGGCCAAGGACGAGCACATGCGCCCGTCGACGACGATGCAGTCGCTGGCGCAGCTGCAGCCGGCGTTCGTGCAGATGGCGCAGATGGGCGGGTTCGACGCGGTGGCGATCCAGTCGCATCCCGAGATCGAGCGCGTCAACTACGTGCATCATGCCGGCAACTCCTCGGGCATCGTCGACGGCGCCGGTGCGGTGCTGCTCGGCAGCAAGGAGGCTGCTGCGAAGTACGGTCTCAAGGCCCGCGCCAAGATCCGCGCCTTCGCCAATATCGGCTCGGAGCCGGCGATGATGCTGACCGGACCGGTCGACGTCACCGAGAAGCTGTTCGAGCGCTCCGGCATGAAGACCTCGGACATCGATCTGTTCGAGCTCAACGAGGCCTTCGCCTCGGTCGTGCTGCGCTACATGCAGGCGTTCGAGATCGACAAGGACAAGATCAACGTCAATGGCGGCGCGATCGCGCTTGGCCATCCGCTCGGCGCCACCGGCGCGATGATCCTGGGCACCGTGCTCGACGAGCTCGAGCGCACCGGCAAGGCGACCGCGCTGGTCACGCTGTGCATCGGCGGCGGCATGGGCACCGCGACCATCATCGAGCGGGTGTGACCGATACCTGAAAAGTAGGGTGGGCAAAGCGAAGCGAGCCCACCGTCTTCGTCATCGACACCGTCGGTGGGCACGGCGCAAGGGCGCCTTTGCCCGCCCTACGATCGCAAGATTTTTTGCCGCGCCGACCGGCTGCTGGCATCCAGGGAGCACCAAATGGCCTTCAAGAACTTCAAACTCGAAACCGATGCCGACGGCATTGCGCTGATCACCTGGGACATTCCCGGACGTTCGATGAACGTGCTGGACGAGACCTCGGCGATCGAGCTCGAGACCATCGTCAAGGAGACGACGGCGGATGCCGCCGTCAAGGGCGTCGTCATCACCTCGGCCAAGGAGGCGTTCTGCGCCGGCGCTGATCTCTCCATGCTCGAGGGCATGAACCGCACCTATGCCGAGCTGCTGAAGAGCAAGGGTGAGGAAGCCGCCAACCAGATGCTGTTCGACAACAGCCGGCGCTTCTCGCAGATCTACCGGGCGATGGAAACCTCGGGCAAGCCGTGGGTCGCGGCCATCAACGGCCTCGCGCTCGGCGGCGGCTTCGAGCTGACCTTGGCCTGCCATCACCGTGTTGCAGCCGAGAATCCGAAGACGCGCCTCGGCCTGCCCGAGATCAAGGTCGGCCTGTTCCCCGGCGCAGGCGGCACCCAGCGCGTGCCGCGCATCGTGCAGCCGCAGGACGCGATGAACCTGCTGCTGAAGGGCGAGGCGCTCACCCTCGACAAGGCCAAGGCGATGAAGCTGGTCGATGCCATCGTGCCGGCCGCGGACCTGATCAAGGCCGCGAAGGACTGGATCAAGGCCGGCGGCAAGGCCGTCGCGCCGTGGGACGAGAAGGGCTTCAAGCTGCCCGGCGGCCCGGTGTTCTCGAAGAACGGCATGATGATGTTCCCGGCCGGCAACGCCATCTACCGCCGCGAAACCTACGACAACTATCCGGCCGCGCGCGCCATCATGAGCTGCGTGTATGAAGGCCTGCAGCTGCCGATCGATGCTGGCTTACGCGTCGAGTCGCGCTACTTCGCCTACATCCTGCGCTCGAAGGAGGCGGCGGCGATGATCCGCAGCCTGTTCCTGTCGATGCAGGAATTGAACAAGGGCGCGCGCCGTCCGGCTGACGTGCCGCCGAGCAAGCTGAAGAAGATCGCCGTCATCGGCGCCGGCTTCATGGGCGCATCCGTCGGCTACGTCTCGGCGCGCGGCGGGCTCGAGGTCGTGCTGGTCGATCGCGACCAGGAGAGCGCCGACAAGGGCAAGGCGCACGCGCAGAGCGTCATCGACGGCCTGGTCAAGAAGGGCCGTGCCAAGCCGGGCGAGGCCGAGGCGATCATGGGCCGCATCACCGCGACCGCCGATTACAACGCACTGAAGGATTGCGATCTCGTCATCGAGGCCGTGTTCGAGGACCGCAAGGTCAAGGCCGAGACCTACGCCAAGGCGCAGCCGCTCCTCAAGGAGGGCGCGGTCTTCGCCTCAAACACCTCGACCCTGCCGATCACCTCGCTGGCCGAGGAGTTCAAGGACCAGGGCCGCTTCATCGGCATCCACTTCTTCTCGCCGGTCGAGAAGATGATGCTGGTCGAGATCATCATGGGCAAGGCCACGAGCGACGTCGCGCTGGCGACCGCGCTGGATTATGTCCGCACCATCGGCAAGACGCCGATCGTGGTGAACGACTCCCGCGGCTTCTTCGCCAACCGCTGCGTGATGCGCTACATCGCCGAGGGCAACGAGATGTTCCTCGAAGGCGTGCCGCCGGCGATGATCGAGAATGTGGCCAAGATGGCCGGCATGCCGGTCGGCCCGCTGTCGCTGTCGGACGAGGTTGCGCTCGATCTGGGCCTCAAGATCATGAAGGCGACCGAGCATGATCTCGGGCCGAACGCGATCAACCAGGACCACAAGAAGCTGATGGTCGAGCTGGTCGAGAAGCAGGGCCGCTTCGGCCGCAAGAACGCCAAGGGCTTCTACGACTATCCCGAGAAGGGCAAGGGTCAGAAGAGCCTGTGGCCTGATCTTGCCAAGCTGCAATCCAAGCATCTCGATCCCGATACGCTTGACGTCGAGGAGCTGAAGCAGCGCTTCCTGGTGGTGCAGGCGGTGGAAGCCGCGCGCACCGTCGAGGATCACGTCATCACCGACGTGCGCGAGGCCGATGTCGGCTCGATCTTGGGGTTCGGCTTCGCGCCGTTCACCGGCGGCACGCTGTCCTACATCGACTTCATGGGCACGAAGAAATTCGTCGAGCTGTGCCACAAGTACACGGCGAAGTACGGCTCGCGCTTCGCCCCGCCGAAGCTGCTGGAGGAAATGGCCGCCAAGGGCGAGACCTTCTACGGCCGCTTCCCGCCGAAGAAGGCCGCGGCTTGAGCGGTTCGGTTCTGCGAGCTCCCGAAACGCTCTGGCGTAATCGGGGGCTCGCCCTGGACCTCGCGGACACCGCTACCCTATGAGTCGTCTTTTCCGGCCCTTGGCGCTATATTGAGGTCATGGCCGATACATTCGACATATCCAAGCTGACGAAAAGCGAACGGCTCGCTCTCATAGGCGAGCTGTGGGACAGCTTGGCGCCCGAAGACGTGAGTCTGACGCCGGCTCAGGAGGCAGAGCTTGCGCGCCGCATGGCGACCTTCGAGACTGACGCGCGCGGAGCTATGTCTTGGGACGAGATCGAGGCCGAGCTCGACAAGCGGTGACGTTGGATGCCGCGGGTCTTCTTCACGGCCGCCGCGCGTAGCGATCTCGAAGACGACTTGGCCTGGTATGAAGCGCAAGCGCCCGAGATCGTCCCGCGATTTCGTGAAGCG
This sequence comes from Bradyrhizobium ontarionense, assembly GCF_021088345.1. Lineage (NCBI taxonomy): Bacteria > Pseudomonadati > Pseudomonadota > Alphaproteobacteria > Hyphomicrobiales > Nitrobacteraceae > Bradyrhizobium > Bradyrhizobium ontarionense. Next base: position 6,252,139 of record NZ_CP088156.1, read on the forward strand.
TTGCGAGTTGCGGTCTCAAGGCTGGGTGAGAATCCCAAGCAGTTTCCTTCATCGTCCCATAGGACGCGGCGGGCGCCGCTTCGGCATTTCCCCTATCTGCTCATTTTCAGAGAAACCCGCGCGGCGGTGTATGTCGTTGCCGTTTTCCACACGAGCCGCGATCCAAAGGTCTGGCAAAACCGAACATCGTGAAGGTGCCGTTTCGAGCGGTGCGGTTTAAGCACACTGTCGTCCCGGGCAAGCTCGGCAACGGGCCAGCGTTGCCGAGCGCCGACCCGGGACCATACGCCGCAGCGGTCGTTTGTTGCGCCGAAAGGCATCACGACCGTCTCGCGTCACAACTGCTCCCTGTGGGTATGGATCCCCGCTTTCGCGGGGACGATACCGAGAGCGTCGAGGCGGCGTGCGCAAAATCTCTGGCTAAAGCGAAGCGAAGTCCCTCACCCCGCCTTCATCAGCCCTTCCTTGGTCAGCGCCTCCTGAACCTTCGGCCGCGCGGCGACGCGGTTCTTGTAGGCGACGAGGTTCGGCATCGCGGACAGATCGAACTTCATCCGCTCCGCCCAGCTCAGCATGGTGAACAGGTAGCCATCGGCGACGGAGAACTGGCTGCCCATGAGGTAGTCGCGCCCGGCCAGCTGGCCGTCGACATATTTGAACTTGGCCATCACCCGGTCCTTGAAGAAGGCCTTGGCCTCGTCGGCCAGGACGGGTGAGAACATCGGGCTGAAATTCTTGTGCAGCTCGGACGTGATGAAGTTCAGCCATTCCAGGAGCTTGTAGCGTTCGCCGCTGTCGCGCGGCGGGGCCAGGCTCTTGTCCGCGGCGTGGTCGGCGATCATCTGGACGATGACCGGCCCCTCGGTCACGATTTCGCCGCTCGGCAGCCCCAGCGCCGGCACCTGGCCCTTCGGATTGACCTTGAGATAATCGTCGCCATTTTCCAGGGTCTTGGCGCGAAGATCGACCTTGACGAGATCGTAGGGCAGGCCTGCCTCGAGCAGGGCGATGTGGGGCGAGAGCGAGCAGGCGCCGGGTGAATAATAAAGCTTCATCTTGTATTCCCTCCGTGAGACCGTTTTTTCCGTGGAACCGATCGGGGCGTCACACCCGCCCTTAAATGCACTTGCATGGAATAGTCAAGATTGATGCAGCTGCATCGAATGCTGTAGAACGAGGACCTCTAGGATACGAGCCGGCCCATGAAACGCAAACCATCGACCGAGGCGACCGCCGCCTGGATCCGCCTGATGCGGGTCCAGAGCCGGGTGCTGGACGGCGTCGAGCAGGAGCTGAAGAAGGCCGGTTTTCCGCCGCTCGCCTGGTATGATGCGCTTCTGGAGCTGTCCCGGGCGCCGTCGGGCGAGCTGCGACCGGTCGAGCTCGAGCGGCAGATGCTGATCCCGCAATATTCCACCTCCCGACTGATCGATCGTCTCGTCGACGAAGGTCTGGTTGTCCGGCGCGAATGCAAGATGGACAAGCGGGGCCAGTTCGTGGAGATCACCGAGTCCGGGCGCGAGCTGCAGAAACGGATGTGGTCGGCCTATTCGGCCGCGATCGAGAAGCATGTCGGCTGCAAGCTGTCGGATGCCGACGCCGCCAAGCTGTGCCTGCTGCTCGACCGGCTCGGCTGCTCCTGCGGTCAGGCCGCGCAATTGTCTGCCGGAGAAGGCGCGTCGACCCGATGAAGCATCTGTTCCCATTCACATCCGCGGCCTGTTCGGGTCCGCGGCCATTCCTGTCATCACGCGCGACCCTCGAAGCGCTTCTGAACCGAGACTCCCATGGCGCGTGACCAGATCGATATGACCCCGCTGCAGTCGCGCGACGAGCTCGTGGCGTGGCTCGCGGCCGGCGTGAAGCCGCCGTCCGCCTTCCGGATCGGCACCGAGCACGAGAAGACGCCGTTCACGCTCGACGGCCACCGCCCCGTGCCTTACGAGGGCGCGCGCGGCATCGGCGCGCTGCTCGAAGGCATGAAGCTGCTGCTCGGCTGGGAGCCGATCATGGAGCGCGGCAACATCATCGGGCTCTATGACGTGACCGGTGGCGGCGCCATTTCGCTGGAGCCGGGTGGCCAGTTCGAGCTGTCCGGCGCGCCGGTGGAGACCGTGCACCAGACGCAGGGCGAGCTGATGGCGCATCTGGCGCAGGTGCGCGAGATCGCGGCCCCGCTGGGCATCGGCTTCCTTGGTCTCGGCATGACGCCGTCCTGGACGCGCGCCGAAATTCCGGTGATGCCCAAGGGCCGCTACAAGATCATGAGAAGCTACATGCCGAAGGTCGGTCGCTACGGCCTCGACATGATGTTCCGGACCTGCACGGTGCAGACCAATCTCGACTTCTCCTCGGAAGCCGACATGGTCAAGAAGCTCCGGGTGTCGGTGGCGCTGCAGCCGATCGCCACCGCATTGTTCGCCAATTCGCCGTTCACCGAGGGCAAGCCGAACGGATATCTCTCGTTCCGCTCCGAGATCTGGCGCGACACCGACAACCAGCGCTCCGGCATGATCCCCTGGGCGTTCGAGGACGGCATGAGCTTCGAGCGCTGGGTCGATTACGCGCTCGACGTTCCCATGTATTTCGTCAAGCGCGACGAGACCTATATCGACGTCTCCGGGACCTCGTTCCGCGACTTCTTCGAGGGCAGGAATCCGGCGATGCCGGGCGAGCGCCCGACGCTGTCGGACTGGGCCAATCATCTCTCGACGGCGTTTCCTGAGGTCCGCCTGAAGCGCTATCTGGAGATGCGCGGCGCCGACGGCGTGCCGTGGGGCCGGCTGCCGGCGCTGCCGGCGTTCTGGGTCGGTCTGCTCTATGACGACACCAGCCTCGACGCGGCCTGGGACCTGGTCAAGCACTGGAATGCCGGCGAGCGCCAGGATCTGCGGGACGACGTGCCACGGCTGGGATTCAAGGCCAAGATCCGCGGCCGCTACGTGTTCGAGGTCGCCAAGGAATGCCTGACCCTGGCGCATCTCGGTCTGCGCCGGCGGGGCCGCATCGACCATCTCGGCCGCGACGAAAGCCGCTATCTCGAGCCGCTCGACCAGATCATCGATTGCGGCCGTTCGCCGGCCGAAGAAATGCTCGAGAAGTTCAACGGCCCGTGGCACGGCTCGGTCGAGCCGGCCTACGACGAATATGCGTTCTGAGCCGCAACGGCGGGCCTGAACAGGCCCGTTTCGAGCCGAGCCTGCACGCGCCGCAGGTTCGGCCAACCGTTGCGCCGGTTGCCGCCGAATGCGCGGGAGCCCGGCCGGCGAACTTATTTTGTTTCGGTTTGTGTCGATTGCCACTGGAGAGCCTGCGTCGTCGCTTTGCCGCAGGTCACGAGCCCTTCGGGTCGCGTTCATCCGCCATACAGGTTCGTGGCGATCAAATGACCGCCCAAAAGCACGCAAGAAAACTCGAACATTAACAATGGGTCGGATCTTTCAGCGGCGGCGCGCGGGGCGCTTCATCGGGGCAGGGCTGTGGGCATTGGCGTGCCTGCTCGCGGCTGCGCGTCTGGCGCCGGCCGATGCGCAAACCTATTCCGACCGCCCCGGCGGCGACTACATGAGCGCGCCGATCGCCTCTGGCGATCCGGCCGATTGCGCGCTGCTGTGCGAGCACGACCGGCGCTGCCGGGCCTGGAGCTTCAACTATCCGACCGTGATGGAGGCGGGTGCGGTCTGCTGGCTGAAGAACAGCGTGCCGGCGCGCGTGCCCGACAATTGCTGCGTCTCCGGCGTGCGCGGCGCCGGCGTCGTCGAGATACGCAACGACGCGGTCGAAACCTCGATCGACCGTCCCGGCGGCGACTATCGCAGCTTCGATATCAAGACCACCGATCTCAAGGCCAACGACAAGGCTGAGAAGGTTGCCGACAAGGGCGGAGACAAGACCGGCGACAAGAGCAGCGACAAGGCGGCGGACAAGAATGCCGAGAAGTCCGCCGACGCCGAGGATATCTGCAAGGCCGCCTGCACCGGCGACAACAAATGCCGCGCCTGGACCTTCGCCCGCGCCGGCTATGCCGGCAAGGAGGCGCACTGCTTCCTGAAGAAGGAGATCAAGCCGCCGCGCCGCCGCGCCGGTTTTACGTCGGGCGTGGTGCGGTAATCCTTCTTATCCTGCTGAACGGGCGACGACGATCGAGTAGAATGCGCTCTCGTACAAAAAGGAGCTGGCGGCTTGCAACTAGTGCTAAAGCCGAGATAACTTTCTGTTACGGAAATTCAAAAATAGCCGTAACGGGGCAGTGATCGGAACCGCGTTGCTCCGGCGAATGAAAGCACGACTTCAAAGCTCCGATCGTCTTGCGATCGACGAGGATATAATCTAACCGCCAGCCGACGTTTCTTTCCCGCACGCCCTTTATGGGGCTCCACCAAGTATAGTGTCCTTCCTCCCCACAGAAGAAACGAAATCCATCGACAAATCTGTTCTTCAACAAATCATCGAGCCATTGCCGCTCCTGAGGAAGGAAACCTGCGTTCTTTCGGTTAGAAGAAAAGTTTGCTACGTCCCGTTCATCGTGCGCCACGTTGAGGTCGCCGACGATAACAATCGGCTTTCCGCGTTCGGCTCTAGAGAGAATAAATTCGTTCAGTTTCCTTAAGAAATGCATTTTAAAGTCGAGCCGGGTGAGTGCTCTGTGACTATGTGGCGCATACACATTGATCAGTTCGAACTGATCTAGCTCTATTGAAAGTACGCGACCTTCACGGTCAATGTCTGAGTCCCCAATTCCTTTGCTGATTGAGAGTGGAGTTATACTTGTAGAGACTAACGAGACGACGCCACTATAGCCGGGTCGATCTGCCTCAAACCAATACGCATTGTACCCAGGAAACCAAAGGTTCCCTAACAAATCTTGCTCCGTCTTTACTTCCTGCAGACAAACCACGTCGCTTCCGTGCGCGGAGAGCCACTTATCCAACCCGGATCGTACGCCGGACCGAAGTCCGTTGATGTTCCAAGTTGATATCTGGAGTTTCATAAATTTCGTCAACCAGGATCTTTATGGATAGTACGTAAAGGCATTTCTTCGATTAGTTGCCTAGAAAATGCTGCGGCGGTGCACGCCGCATAGTTTTGCCATGTATCGTTCTTCCCGTCATTCGCGTAGTCGCATATGCCGCGAACAACCATATAACCTTTCCCATGTTCCCACGTGGCGTCCGCTATTCCCGACGCCTCCATCTCAATTGCCAGAATATGGAATTTGTCCTGTAGCGCGTCTCTGAACGCTGCCCGTTTTAGGACGGTATTTGCACTTCCAATTGGGCCCATATGTAACTTTGGCCTGCCGGCTGATCGCTCTTTGTCTCTCGGCCGCTTTATTATTCTACTCAGGTCTTGCCACGGAGAGTCGTTGAGGTGATCCTTGCGCGGCCGAATGACGCTAAGCTTCGAAAGTATCTCATCAAGATAACGCCAATACGTCGGCGCAGAATTCATTAGGTCAATTCGAGTATTGAGCAGATTGACCCAATCCGGTGAGGGTGGGCGAGGAGGAAATGCATACTGTCGTTTTCCCGTTTTGTCTTTAATCATATCGTATTGAATGACGCCGAACTCATCGGCTACGACTACGTCGCCCAATCTAACATCCTCTTGAGGCTTTTTCGGATTAGGAACGCCTGCCGCTATTCCAACCATAAAGATTTCTTCAACTGTTCCGTACTCCTGTAACAATTGAGTTGCTCTGATTGCCGCCTTGTTATTTCCTTTTCCTGCAAGAGCTAAAACTACATGGTGAAGGCCTCCGCCATGAGCGGCTATCGTTCCGTGCACCAGATTTCTGTATCCATTTGCCGTCCTGGATACCGCCGGGGTCGCGTCACCCAAGATGGCCTCAACGGCCCTAAACTCCTTCGAGAGGGCTGTTATTATGCCAATTCGTGGAGTTCGCACGGGCTCCATTTTTCGCTTCCTATCTTTCATTGAGGCCGCTTCCAGGGCATCCCAGAACAGCTTGCAGCAGAAAGCTGGTTCAAGCAGCGTGCTAATAGGAAAAAATCTAATTCTTGAGCTGTCGTGCCGTCGCTGAAGGAGGTCGCAAATGTACCCGTCTCGATATTCACTCGGCATGTAGACAAACATTTTGTCTGATTCTGGCTTGCTGACATTGCAGAGTTCCAATGCTTCGACTGACACGCCAGGTGTTACAGCGAGCATTGCAATATGATCAACGCTCTTTAATTGCTCAAGAACGAGTGTATCGTCGAACGCTCCTTGTGGCTTCGACTTAGGAAGAACAATCGCACCGTGCGTTTCAAGCAGTTCGCGCAAAACGCTCGTCACCTCTTGAATTTGCGGATGACTCGGAGAGTAGCCCACCCAGATCTTTAGATCCGCCAGGGCTTGTTCCGGATTGAGGCCGCCCAAATTATTCTTGAATTGCTGCAGTAGGTCGGCGGTCGCAGCTGCCCATCTTTCCTTCATTGGCCAATCAGCGCGTTAATAGGTTCAAATATTCAGTGCCCGATTTAGTAATCATCCAACGGCCCTGCTCATCTGTGGCGGCGAAGCCCATCGTATTTAGAGCGTCTGTTGTGTCTGCTAGAGATACACCGAATTCGGCTAAGCGGTCATCGTCCAACTGATGTATCTCAATGGCTTTGCCATCGGCCAGTTTGCTAAGTATTGCTCGGGCCCCCAAGCCGCCGAGCGACTTGAGAAATCCGCTATACCAACCTTCATCGATATCAAGCGATTGGTTCAGCAGACGCTCGCCGCGGTCTGTAAGGGCCTCGTTCAAAATATCAGATTCCAGGAGCCATACGCGCTTAGCCTTGGCTGCGTCTGCATGCTTCTCTTGCAGTTGGGTATATCTATTGCCAAATACTGAGTATTGGATTTCTTTTTCCTCGGTGCTGGCGTGAACATCTACCGCTCGCTCGGCTATCACATCGAGCGTTCTGAGATATTCGGGCCATGCCCGGCGACCTTTCTGCGACCACTTCTTTAAACTCCAGCCTATCGCCTTATTGCGATTTGTGCGTTGGTCTCGAGGAAGGTTATAAAGTACCGCAAAAGCATTGCCGCTCTGCTTGAACATCTTCGAGCAGATGTCGCGATGAAATGGATCGAGAAGAGCGCGCATTTCCCCGGTAACATGTATGCAGCGTCCCGGAGTTCCTTCTGTAACGAGCTTCAATAGCAAATCGTTTGTTGCGCGATGAACTCGTGCGTTCTGCTCTATATTTGCGTCTGCAAAGGCCAGCCACTTAATCCTGTCTATCTTTATGTTTCCGAGGCCGGCCTGCTCAAGCGTCTTTGAAAGGGAGCGACGGAGTTCCTTTGTAGACATCTAAGCTACCCCGGCTTCATGGTGGCGGTCCATGTCGTCCCATTGAAGCTTGGTTTTCCAGACGTGTTCGTCTTGCCCCGGCTTAAATGAAAAACAAGTAGGCACGAGGTCCCCGTACTTTCGGTGTCGGCTTCGGTTAGTGCAAGGGGTGCTGCGATTTAAGTCATGGCCTGCAATCTCATTGCCTGGTGACCTGTCCCACTCGATTTTGCGGTCATAGTAGCGAGCCACGCCATAGCCGGTGCAGATCAAGTTCGAACACACTCGAATGGTGCCGTTTGGGTGTACCATGACCCGCTCACCCAGTTTCACTGGACAGTATCCATAAAACTCGGGATTTCTCGCAAATTCGGTTTTCGTCACAAAGCACTGCGGCAGCCGAACAGAAATCCCGAATTGATTGGATCGAATCTTGGCTGAAATCTCATTGTAAACTGGCAGCCAGTCGGCGGGTTCCGGCGCGAAATTGCCGGTCCAGGTATCCATCGGTATTCCGACCTTAAAAAGATCGTGGAAGTTGATTTGGTGGACGCCCAGGGCTTCAGCGAAACGGACCATTGTCTCCAGGCGCAGAATTCCCTCAGCGTCGCGTTGCAGGAACAGCTTCTGAACGCAGCAGGTGATGGTTACTCGATAACCGAGCGAAATCGCGTGGCGCATTGCATCGACTGCGCGAAGGAAAGTCTCTTTGCCTCTAAGTGGATCATTAGTTTCAGGCGAATAGCCATCGAGACTAAATGCGATCTCATCGAGTTTGCGAAAGTCTAACTCAGGAAGGAAGCGCTTGGTCTTCTGTCCATTGGTATCAAGCCGCACATACTCGTAGCCGAGCGATCTAGTGCCCCTGATCAGATCCAACAGCGGTTGTCCCCCTTGGCTGTGGCCGTAGATAGTTGGCTCGCCGCCAAGGAAGGTTACTTTGGAGGCTCCCATGTCCCGAAAGGTCGAGAGAAGGTCTAGCGCTGCACCGAGTTCAATCTCTTCGTTGATGAAATGAGAGATGCTTGGCTTGTATATACATTGTTCACACTCAAGGTTGCAGCGATCGGTGATGTACATGAAAACTTGATGCAACCTATTGAAATGGTTGCGAAACTCAGGATCTGTGTGGAAAGAGCCTCGCATTAATCCTCCGAACGAATCATATATATGCCGCGCTACATTTGGTGTTCAATTTGCATATGTCCACCACATGTTGCGTTTCTGTCTTGATTTTAGCACAACCTCTGATAGGGGTGTATTCGAAGTGGAAAGCTCAATTTAGCCTGCGCCACCTTCGAGCCGCTATGCAGAATAGGCTCGACCTAATTCTGGACCGCCTACGATCGGAATCGATAATTGCGTTAGTGATCGACGAAGTAAACTGCTTCGGAGGGTCCCATGACTCGGCTGCTGCCCCGACGCCTTCAAGAGCGCCGGCAGCTTGATGTCCGCCTTGAGAGGCGTGGGGCGATGTGGCCACGTCTGAGGCGTCGCCCCCCTTGGGTCGTCGAGGATCCAGCCCCGGCCCTTCACCGCACGGCGGTGAAGAAACGATCCATCCGGAAGCCCGACAGCCAGGCCCAGACCGGCTGGTTCTTGAAGCCGAGATCCCAGGAGCCGACCACCGCGTCGGCGCGGCCGACCAGATTGTCGATCGGCAGCAGGCCGACGCCGCCGTCGCGCAGGGAGACGCGGCTGTCGGCGGAATTATCGCGGTTGTCGCCCAGCACGAAAAGCTTGCCGGCCGGCACCTGCACCTCCGGCGTGTTGTCGAGCCGGCCATTGTCGCGCATCTTGAAGATCAGATGCGACACCCCGTTCGGCAGCGTCTCGACGTAGCGATAGGCCGGCTCGTTGCGGCCGGTGTCGTCCTCGGCATCGCCGATGCCGTCCGGCTTGAGCGCAGCCGCCTGGCCGTTGATGTAGAGCTGCCCCTGGCGCATCTGGATGCGGTCACCGGGCAGGCCGACGACGCGCTTGACCCAGGCCTGCGAGGTGTCGCCCGGCCAGCGGAACACGACGACATCGCCGCGCTTCGGCGTTTCGCCGAACAGCCGTCCCGTCTCGGGCAGCGTAATCTGCATCGGCAATGACGACGTGCCGTAGCCATAGGGGAATTTCGATGCCAGCAACGCGTCGCCGATCAGCAGCGTCGGCTCCATCGAGCCCGACGGCACGTAAAACGGCTCGGCGATCGCGCCCTTGGCGACGAACACCACCATCACAACGGCGGCGAGCTGCGCGAGCTGCCCGCCCCAACTGCCTTCCTTGCGCACGGCCTTCGTGCTGATCTTGTCCGCGGACATCTTGTCGAGGCTCATCGGCCGGTCCCTCCGACCGTAATCTGATCCATACGCAGCGTCGGCTGGCCGACGCCGACCGGCACGCCCTGGCCGTTCTTGCCACAGGTGCCGATGCCGGTGTCGAGCGAGAGGTCGTTGCCGATCATGCTGATGCGGTTGAGGTCGGTCGGCCCGTTGCCGATCAGCATCGCGCCCTTGACCGGCGCGCCGACCTTGCCGTTTTCGATCCGGTAGGCCTCGGTGCACTGGAACACGTATTTGCCCGAGGTGATGTCGACCTGGCCGCCGCCGAAATTGACGGCGTAGATGCCGTTCTTCACCGAGGCGATGATCTCGGCCGGGTCGCGCTCGCCGGCCAGCATGTAGGTGTTGGTCATGCGGGGCATCGGCACATGGGCGTAGCCCTGGCGGCGGCCGTTGCCGGTGGGCGCCATGTTCATCAGCCGCGCGTTCTGGCGGTCCTGCATGTAGCCTGTCAGGATGCCGTCCTCGATCAGCACGGTGCGGCTGGTCGGCGTGCCCTCGTCGTCGATCGACAGCGAGCCGCGGCGTGACGACATGGTGCCGTCATCGACCACGGTGACGCCCTTGGCTGCGACGGGCTTGCCGAGCAGCCCTGCGAAGGCCGAGGTCTTCTTGCGGTTGAAGTCGCCTTCCAGGCCGTGGCCGACCGCTTCGTGCAGCATCACGCCTGGCCAGCCGGCCCCCAACACCACGTCCATCTCGCCGGCGGGGGCGGGGACGGATTCCAGATTGACCAGCGCTTCGCGCAGCGCGCCGTCGGCCGCCTCGCGCCATGCCTTGGTCTCGATGAAGCGCGCATAGGGCTCGCGCCCTCCATAGCCCTTGCTGCCGCTCTCCTGGCGGTCGCCCTGGCCGGCGACCACGGAAACGTTGACGCGCACCAGCGGGCGGATGTCGCGATAGCTCTCGCCGTCGGGCCGCAGGATTTCCACCACCTGCCAGGTCGCGCCCAGGCTCACCGTCACCTGGCGAATGCGCGGATCCTTGTCGCGCAGATAGGCGTCGATCTCGCCGAGCAGCTTGACCTTGCTCTCGAAGCCCGGCGCATCGAGCGGATTGTCGTCGCCATAGAGGCGGACATTGGTGTGCGGCGGGGGGCTTGCGAACGTGCCGGAATAGCCGCCCCTGACAGCGCTGACCGCATCGGCCGCGCGCATCAAGGCGGGCAGCGACACGTCGGAGGAATGCGCATAGCCGACCGCGTCGTCCTTCACGGCGCGCAGGCCGAATCCCTGGCTCGTATCGTAGGTCGCCTGCTTGAGCCGGCCGTTGTCGAAGGTCAGCGCCTCGGTCTGGCTGTATTCGAAGAACAGTTCGCCGTCGTCGGCGCCGGCCAGGCCGCGCGCGACCTCGCTCTGGACGGCGTCACGATCCAGATTGGCGCGTTCGAGCAGGGAAGTGGTGGCGGGAGTCGTCATGGGTCAATCCGTTGTCGGAGCGTTCATTCCAAGATAGTTGTTTTGACGTCGGGGCGCGAGGGGCAGGATGATTACCGAACGGACATGGTTGAGATCGTTCCCATCACGCTCGATCAGATCGAGAGCTTTCACCGCACGCTGGACTTCGTCGCGCGCGAACGACGTTATCTGTCCTTCATGCAGGCGCCACCGCTGGAGTCCACGTGCGCCTTCATCCTGAACAATATTCAGGAGGGATATCCGCAATTCGTGGCCCTCTCGGGTGGCGATGTGGTCGGCTGGTGCGATGTGACGCCCAAATCTGGGCCGATCGATGCCCGAATCGGGGTGCTCGGCATGGGTCTTTTGCCGCATTTCCGCCGCCAGGGCATCGGAACGCGGCTGATGGCCGCAGCGCTCGAGGCTGCACGACGGGCGGGCTTCTCGCGCGTCGAGCTCACGGTCTATCGCGGCAATACGAACGCGATCAGGCTGTACCAGAAGGCCGGATTCCTGCTCAAGGCGGTGCAACCGCGCGAGGCCGGCAATGACGGCTTCGACAGAACGCTGCTGGTGATGGCCCTGGCGCTCGACGGGGCCCGCTGAGGCGCGATTCCGTCCGTCGTGGCCTTGCCCAGGCGATTCCGCGCCCATGACCGTGCCTGATTACCGGCAGCGTGATCCAACCTCAGATTGTTACGCTGTCCGGTCGGTCCTCTCTTGCGTGTTGTTTCGCGGCGCGTTCCACTGTGCGGATTGCGCGGGGCGGTCGGGGGACGCCGTGGCCGACATTTTCATCAGCCATACCAGTTCGACCGAGAATGACCGCCGCTGGGCCTTCTGGATCGGTCGCACGCTCACCGCGCTCGGCCATGTCGTCCACCTCGACGCTTGGGAGCTGAATGTCGGTGACAATATCCCGGCGTGGGTGTTCGACAGGCACGATGCCGCTGATCACATCCTCTTGGTGCTCAGCAAGGCTTACCTGCAAAGACCCTATCCGCTTTTCGAGTGGACCAGCGCGCTCCACGCATCGATCAACGGGCGGCGGAGATTCGTCCTGCCGGTGCGGATCGAGCCGATCGAGCTTCCGACCTCGCTCGCGAGCCTCAGAAGCTGCGACCTGTTCGGCGTCGGCGAGAGCGACGCCTATGCCCTGCTCGAGGCGATGTTCCGGCCCGCCGGACCGCCGCCCGCTCACGAGACTGTGTTTCCAGGCCAGCAGGACGCAGACGTCCCGAGGAACCCGTTTCCGGGGGCACGCCTGCGCGCAATCTCGAACATCAAGGTCGATGTGCCCTATCACTTTCTCGGCAGAGATCCCGATCTCAAGCGCATCGAGAAGGCGATGATCCGGCGACAGGGCTCGGCTTCAATCGTCGTGCTCCATGGCCTGCGCGGCGTCGGTAAGACCACCCTGGCGGCAGCGTACGCCGAGGCTCGTCAACTGGACTACAGCGTGACCTGGTGGATCAATGCGGACGATGTGGTCAGCATGCGTGCCGACCTCGTGGCGCTCGGCTTGAGGCTCGGCTGGGTTTCGCCGGGAGAGGACGCCGATGCAGCCTTTGCACGGGTGCGCGACAGGCTTGCCGACGCCGACGAGCGCACGCTGCTGGTCTACGACAATGCCGGCGCCTGGAATGATCTGAAGCCGTTCGTACAGCGGAAGGGCTCTGCGCATGTCCTGGTGACCTCGAACGCGAGAGATTGGAGCGAGATCACCCGGCCGCTTCAGATCAAGGTGTGGTCTCCGGATATCGGCGCAAAATATCTCTTGGCGCGCAATGGACGTGCTGAGGACCGGACGCCGGCCGAGCGGTTGGCGGCGCGGGCGCTCGCCGACGAATTCGGTGGGCTGCCTTTGGCCCATGTTCAGGCCGCGGCGTTCGATGCGGCGACCTCGTGCGGCTACGTCCATTATCTCGAGGAGTTCAGGAAGCGGCCGGAAATCGTGATCGAGGCCGAGACGTCCGTCGAATATTACAATGGCCGAACCATTGCCAAGACATTCGGCATGGCGATCGACGCGGCGGCCGAGCGGCATCCCGCTTCCGGGGTGCTGATCGCCTATGCCGCGCTGCTGGCGCCGGATCCGATCCCGCTCACGCTGTTCTCCGCCGCGCGCCAGGCCTTCGGCGCGCCGCTGGCCTCTCTCCACGAGCCGGAGCTCGATCAGGCCATTGCCGCGCTGCTCGCGTTCGCCCTGATCGATCGCACGCGCGTGCCTGACGAGCGCGATCCCGCCGTCGTGACCGACTGCATCCGCCTGCACCGGCTGGTCCGGCTGGTCAGTGCGTCGCGATGGAGCGAACCGTGTGGGGGCCTTCCGAGCCGTGACACGGCGCTCGATCAGCTCGTGGTGGCCTTCGGCCTCGTCTATCCGAAGGACGTCCGGCGCAGCCCGCAGGTGTGGCGGCTGTTCCCGCATATCGTCGAGGTGCTGCGCACGCTGGTGAAGGAGAATTCCGCTGCATCCGCGCGCGCCATTCTCGACGAGTTGACGCGGCTCGTGGTGATGGCGCTGCGCGTGTCGGAGGACAAGAAGCGCGCCGGCAAGCTGATCCCGGAATATCTGGTGACGGTGCTGGGCGACTTCTATGAAATCGAGCCGCTCAAGCAGCCGATCCGGTTGCTGATCGAGAACCATCGCGAGATCTGGCCGCGGCTGCAGGAGCAGTTCCTCGCCACCAACAATCTCGTGCTGCGCTATGCGACGGCGGGCGCGCTCGCCAGTGTGCATCTGGACGACGCATCGATCGTGACGGCGGCGCAGTTGACCGCGTTGGTGAAGCACCGCGGCCTCAACGAGTTCGAGGTCGGCGGCTATGCGCTGGCACAGGTCTATGCGTACGCGCCTGAACGCATCGATCCCGCGGTGCTGGCGGCATGGGCCGGTCGCACCGAATACACCGGCCGGGCGATCCTCGGACATCTGCTCATCAACCTGGCGCTGCGGCGACCGGTCGTCTTCGATCAGCATGAGCCGGCCGGCAGCGCCGGCTTATGGCAGCCGGTGTGGGATTTCCACCAGATCGATATCGACACGATCGAGGCCATTGGCCTCTTTCGGGCGGTGCCGCGATGTCCACCGTCCAGCACGGCCAGCAACGCTGTCCGGGCGGACTTCGACGACCTCGTCGCGGTCGAGGCCGCCATCGCTGACTTCCTTGCGGCGGCGCGCAGTGTCCCGATCGTCCGGATCATGGCGGACTATTGGGAACTCGGCCGGAACGTCGATCTGATCGCGGAGGCGGAGGACGCATTGGCCGGGCTGACGATCGCGGATCTCGGCGAGCTCATGCGCCTGCTGTTCAGCCACCCGGTCTGGCTGGTGGGCGAAACGGCCGCGTCGACGCTGGCGCGGCTGATCGAGGCTGAATCCAGGCTCCTGGAGGTGGTCGAGGCCCTGCTCGATATCCCGGCCTGGCGGGTGCGCTACGGCGCCTCCGAGGCGGCCTTCATCCTCAGCGAAAAGCATCCCGGTCCGTTCCTGCGTGCGGTGCGGCGCTTCTACAGCGACCCCAATTGCCGCCTGCGCGGGCTGTGCGCTGAGAATCTCGGTTCGTTCATCCTGAAGGCCGATGCTGCGGCGCGGGTGGCTCTGCTGTCCGACTTCAAGCCCGCCTATGACGCTTGGCTGGGCGACGAGGACTGCTACGTGCTCGAGCACGTCTTCCATTTCATCGGCACGCTGCATCGGCGAGGGCTCGACGTGGCCGCGCTGCTGCCCGCACAGCTCTCGCGTTTGCTGGCGGGCGCCGGACAATGGTACAGCTGGGATCGCAGCCGGTTTCTGTGTCATCTTGAGGCTCGCAAGGCGGTGCTGCGCGCCGCTGACGGCCGCTCGGCAGGCGATCCCTGCGTGAAGGGGAGAGGGCAGGGTGCCTGATCGAGACCTGACGATCAGCTGGTGCGGCGACATCGAACGGGCGGGCGAGCTCGCTGCCTTTTTCGCCGGCCATGTCGGTCCCGCCTATGTATCGCACAGCGAGCTGCAGGGCGGGCGGGCGCTCGGGCCCGGACGCTGGCGGGACGATCTTCCCGCGGTACTGGAGGCGGAGCTCCGCGCGCGCTTGCGGCAGGCGGGTGTTGGCGCGCCAGGGCGTAGCGGTCAGGCCGTCCTGGTGGCCGAGCTGGACGGCGAGCTCGTCGGCCTGTCGATCGTGACCTTTGCCGGGCAGGCGCCGGTGCCATTCGCCGTCGTCGAGGACATGATCGTCAGCCCGGCCATGCGCAGCCGTGGCATTGGCAAGGCGATGCTTGACTGGATCGCCACGGAGGCGAGGTCGCGGACCATCGCACGGCTGTTCCTGGAGAGCGGCATCGACAACAAGCGGGCACACCACCTGTTCGAGCAGGAGGGGTTTCGCACCGTCTCCGTCGTCATGATGCGGTCACTGTAGCGCCCCGATCAGGGCAGCTTGTCGAAGCCGTCGGCGAGGCCGTTGAGGCTCAGCGGGAAGCCGATACCCTCCTCCGGGGTCTCGAAAATGATGAAGGTCGCGGTCTTGGCGGTCTTGAGCTGGCCGAGCAGCTTTTCGTCCATGACCACCTCGGCGACGCAGCCATTGGGCAGGCAGCGGACGAAGCCGGCGCGGCCGACATCCTGGTTGTCGAGCTTGAGGCCGAGGCCGGACGGCAGCAGCACGCCGAGCGGCGCCACGACGCGCATCAGCCGGCTCTTCTGGTCGGCGGTCTTGAGCATGATCACGGTCAGGCCGGCGTTGGAGCGGTCCTCGGCTACCACGCTCTGGATCAGCGCGCATTGCTCGCTCTGCGCGCCCGGCGGCGTATCGCAGCGAATCTGCCAGTCACCGTGCACCGAGCGCACTGCGCCCTGCGCCAGCGCAGAACCCGGCATGGCGATTGTCGTCGCCAGTGCGGCCGCCACCACGGCTGCGACAGCGGCCCAGCCGGCAACGCCGTGGGTGAGTCGCGCGAGACCAGCGTTCAACGGGCGCAAACGGCGCGAGTCGTTCGCAGCTGGGCTCGACGTGTCAGCTGTCTTGTCCGTTGAAACCCTGATCCGGGTCGGTGCCATGACAATTTCCTGTGGGTGATCTGCGCGTCCGACGCCATGATACGGCAATGATGGCGCCATGAGGACAGCGTCACCAGCGTACGGCACGAAACCATATGAAATATGGCCGCACCCGGTGGCGCTGCCGCTGCTCGCCGAATCAGCCTCGCAAACGGCCGTGTTCCGTTGCGTACATCGCAAGGAACGGCTGTCAAGCGCTCGTTGTCGGCGAAATCGCGCCATGCAGCAATTTCCCGGAAAATACGCCTGTCGCCGCAGATCGCGCCGCGTGCGAAATCCGGCTCAAGACTGCATTGCGATAGATCAAGAATTATGGTTTGAGAAGAAAGATTTCGTCATTCCAGTGAACTGGCCCAGGTGCTTTTCTATGCGTCCGCCCGAAGGCCAATTGTCAGGAGAGCGGATCGTACGGCGCACCGTCTGAAACGGGTTGTGCGCTGAGGGGGAAAGTTCTGAAGGGAGCGCGACGACATGAAGATGTCGAAAGGCCAATTGAGTGCCTGGTTGCTGGGCTTGGCCGTGGCGGGCATGACGCTCGTGTGGGGTGGATCGGCGTCTGCGGAATCGGGGCAGCCCGCGCCGTGGGAATACAAGCTGCAGGAGGCCGCGACGCCGGTGATGGAGAACATCACCTGGTTCCATGGTCTGCTCCTGACGATCATCACCATCATCACGCTGTTCGTGCTGGCGCTGCTCATCGCCGTGGTCGTGAAGTTCAACGCCCGCGCCAATCCGGTGCCGTCGCAGACCACGCACAACACGCTGATCGAGGTGGCGTGGACGCTGATCCCGGTGCTGATCCTGGTCATGATCGCGGTGCCGTCGTTCCGCCTCCTGTTCCTCGAGCTCGACGTGCCGAACGCCGATCTCACCATCAAGGCCACCGGCAAGCAGTGGTACTGGAGCTACGCCTATCCCGACAACGGCAAGTTCGAGTTCGACTCGCTGATGGCGCAGGACAAGAAGCCGCGCCTGCTCGCCGTCGACAATGAGATGGTCGTGCCGGTCAACAAGGTGGTCCGGGTGCAGACCACGGGCGCCGACGTGATCCACTCGTGGGCGATCCCGTCGTTCGGCGTCAAGATTGACGCCATTCCCGGCCGCCTCAACGAGACCTGGTTCAAGGCGACCAAGGTCGGCATGTATTACGGCCAGTGCTCGGAGCTGTGCGGCAAGGACCACGCCTACATGCCGATCGCTGTGCGCGTCGTCAGCGACCAGGAGTTCACCGCCTGGGTCGAGGACGCCAAGAAGAAGTACGCCAGCGCGCCCACGAGCAGCTACGCGTCGGCTGCAGGGCTGTCGCAGTAACGCGCGGGGACGAAACGCGAGATTGAGGGCCGCTGCTCGCGGTCCACGGGGACACTGAGGATTGGACAATGGCGACGAACGTAGCGACCCATGGCAGCCATGACGATCACGCGCACGACCATCCGACCGGATGGCGGCGCTGGCTGTATTCGACCAACCACAAAGACATCGGCACGATGTACCTGATCTTCGCGGTGTGCGCCGGCATCATCGGCGCCGCCATGTCGATCGCGATCCGCATCGAGCTGATGTATCCGGGCGTGCAGCTCTTCCACGAGAACCACACCTACAACGTGTTCGTGACCTCGCACGGCCTGATCATGATCTTCTTCATGGTCATGCCGGCGATGATCGGCGGCTTCGGCAACTGGATGGTGCCGCTGATGATCGGCGCGCCGGACATGGCGTTCCCGCGCATGAACAACATCTCGTTCTGGCTGCTGCCGGCCTCGTTCGCGCTGCTGTTGACCTCGACCTTCGTCGAGGGCGAGCCCGGCGCCAACGGCGTCGGCGCCGGCTGGACGATGTATGTGCCGCTGTCGACCTCCGGCCATCCCGGACCGGCGGTGGACTTCGCGATCCTGTCGCTGCATCTCGCCGGCGCGTCGTCGATCCTGGGCTCGATCAACTTCATCACCACCATCTTC
Organism: Bradyrhizobium ontarionense; assembly: GCF_021088345.1. Lineage (NCBI taxonomy): Bacteria > Pseudomonadati > Pseudomonadota > Alphaproteobacteria > Hyphomicrobiales > Nitrobacteraceae > Bradyrhizobium > Bradyrhizobium ontarionense. The sequence goes on from NZ_CP088156.1 coordinate 6,270,153, forward strand.
AACATGCGCGCGCCGGGCATGACCCTGCACAAGATGCCGCTGTTCGTGTGGTCGATCCTGGTGACGGTGTTCCTGCTGCTGCTGTCGCTGCCGGTGCTCGCCGGCGCCATCACGATGATGCTGACCGACCGCAATTTCGGCACCACCTTCTTCGATCCGGCCGGCGGCGGCGACCCGGTGCTATTCCAGCACCTCTTCTGGTTCTTCGGCCACCCCGAAGTCTATATCCTGATCCTGCCCGGCTTCGGCATGATCAGCCAGATCGTGTCGACCTTCTCGCGCAAGCCCGTGTTCGGCTATCTCGGCATGGCCTATGCGATGGTCGCGATCGGCGGCATCGGCTTCGTGGTGTGGGCCCACCACATGTACACGGTCGGCATGTCCTCGGCGACGCAGGCCTATTTCGTCGCCGCCACCATGGTGATCGCGGTGCCGACCGGCGTGAAGATCTTCTCCTGGATCGCCACGATGTGGGGAGGTTCGATCGAGTTCCGCGCGCCGATGCTGTGGGCCGTGGGCTTCATCTTCCTGTTCACGGTCGGCGGCGTCACCGGCGTCGTGCTGGCCAATGCCGGTGTCGACCGCGTGCTGCAGGACACCTATTACGTCGTGGCGCACTTCCATTACGTGCTGTCGCTCGGCGCCGTGTTCGCCATCTTCGCGGGCTGGTACTACTGGTTCCCGAAGATGTTCGGCTACATGTACTCGGAGCCGATCGCGAAGGCGCACTTCTGGGTCACCTTCATCGGCGTCAATCTGGTGTTCTTCCCGCAGCACTTCCTCGGCCTGTCCGGCATGCCGCGGCGCTACATCGATTATCCGGACGCGTTTGCCGGCTGGAACCTGGTGTCGTCGATCGGCTCCTACATCTCCGGCTTCGGCGTGCTGATCTTCATCTACGGGATCGTCGACGCCTTCATGCGCAAGCAGCAGGCCGCGAACAATCCGTGGGGACCGGGCGCCACCACGCTGGAATGGACCTTGTCGTCGCCGCCGCCGTTCCATCAGTTCGAGGTGCTGCCGCGGGTGCAGTAAGCCCGGCTGCTACGACGCGGTGCCGCTCTCCGGCGCCGCGTCGACGTCTCCCGGCCGGCGTGTCCTGCGGCACGCCGACCGGTCCTTGAAGCGAAGCCCCGAAGCGGCATGCTTCTGAACCGTTTGAATTGAAGTCTGGATTCGTCGTGTCGGTCATTGATCAGAACGCCATTGCCGTCGGCCCGCGGATTTCCGAGGCCGATGTCGGCGATTATCTCGCGCTCTTGAAGCCGCGGGTGATGTCGCTCGTGATCTTCACGGCGCTGGTCGGTCTTCTGATCGCCCCCGGCCATTTCCACCCCGTGCTGGCGATCACCTCGCTCTTGTGCATCGCGGTCGGCGCCGGCGCCTCCGGCGCGCTGAACATGGCTCTGGAAGGCGACATCGATGCGCTGATGTCGCGCACCTGCAACCGGCCGATCCCGCGTGGCCGCATCACCCGCTCCGAGGCGCTCGCCTTCGGCACCACGCTGTCGTTCTTCTCCGTGATGACGCTGGGCATCCTCGTCAACTGGTATGCCGGGGCGCTGCTCGCCTTCACGATCTTCTTCTACGTCGTGATCTACACGCTGTGGCTGAAGCGCTGGACCGCGCAGAACATCGTCATCGGCGGCGCCGCCGGCGCGCTGCCGCCAGTCGTGGCCTGGGTCGCGGCGACCGGCTCGATCGCGCCGGAGCCGCTCTGGCTGTTCCTGACCATCTTCTTCTGGACGCCGCCGCATTTCTGGGCACTGGCGCTGTTCCGCAGCGACGATTACGCCCGCGCCGGCGTGCCGATGCTCCCCGTCGTCGCCGGGCCCGACGCGACCCGGCTGCAGATCCTGCTCTACACAATCGTGCTGGTCGCGGTCGCTGCTGCGCCCTGGCCGCTCGGCTATTTCGACGCCGTGTATGGCGTCGTCTCGCTGGCGCTCGGCGCCGGGATGATGTGGCTGGCGATCGAGGTGTTCCGCAAGCGCGAGCGCAGCGCCTCGCTGCGCGCCAACCGCAAGCTGTTCGCTTTCTCCATCCTGTATCTGTTCGCGCTGTTCGCGACGCTCGGGCTCGAAGCCGTCGCGCGCATGATCGCGCCGCTGATCTGGTAGGGGGCGTATGGCAAACGCAATGGCCGAGCATAATGAGCCGGATGGCATCGTCCTCACCGAGGCGCAGCTGCGCAGCCGCCGCCGGCGCTCGATCGCGATTGCGCTCGCGCTCGGCGTGCTCGTGGTGCTGTTCTTCGCGGTGACCATGGTGAAGGGCCCCGCCGTGCTGAAGCGGCCGATGTGATGGCTGGTGTGATGCAGGACGGTGCGAGACAGGACGACGTGACGGGGCAGACCGACCAGACCCTCCCGACCACCGCGCCGGCTGCGCAGGCCGCTGCCGCGCCGACCCGCGCCGCGCCGCGTCTGAGCCGCGATGCGCTGGTCGGCGGCATCTGCGGCGCCGTCGTGGTGTTGATGGTCGGCGCGTCCTATGCGGCCGTGCCGTTCTACAACTGGTTCTGCCGGGCCACCGGCTTCAACGGCACTACGCAGGTCGCGACGTCGGCGCCGGCAACGGCGCCGCTGGCGCGCCGGATCGCGGTGCGCTTCGACGCCAACGTCGCCGGCGGGCTGCCATGGAAGTTCGTGCCGGAAAAGACCGAGATCGAGGTCGCGATCGGCGAGGTGGTCACGGTCTATTACACCGTCACCAACCAGTCGGCGCGCACCACCGCGGGCCAGGCCGCCTACAACGTGTCGCCGCTGACCTCGGGCGCCTATTTCCAGAAGATCAACTGCTTCTGCTTCACCGAGCAGACCATGGCGCCGGGCGAGACCCGCGAGATGCCGGTCGTGTTCTACGTCGATCCCGCGATCACGGCCGATCACGAGAACGACGGGCTCAAGACGATCACGCTATCCTACACCTTCTATCCCGTCCGCGACGCCGCGCCGAAACCGGTCGCTGCGGGCGAGCCGGACAAGCCGCGGGGCAATCTATGATGGTGCGGACGTCCAACGTCCGCGACCATCGCTGTTGAACGACTACGTGCCGGCGCGACCGGCATCGATCTGGGGAGAGACTTGACATGGCTGAGGCGCACGCCAAGCATCACGACTACCATCTCGTCGATCCGAGCCCCTGGCCGTTCGTCGGCTCGGTCTCGGCGTTCATCATGGCGTTCGGCGCGATCGGCTGGATGCACAAGATGTTCGGCGCCGCGCCGATCGTGTTCGGCATCGGCCTGATCGGCGTGCTCTACACCATGGCGAGCTGGTGGGGCGACGTCATCAAGGAAGCCCAGTACAAGGGCGACCACACCCGCGTGGTGCAGCTGCACCACCGCTACGGCATGATCCTGTTCATCGCCTCGGAGGTGATGTTCTTCGTCGCCTGGTTCTGGGCCTATTTCAACGCCGCCCTGTTCCCGGCCTATGAGGTGCAGGCCACCCGCGACGCGCTGTTCGGCGGCGTCTGGCCGCCCAAGGGCATCGAGACCTTCGATCCCTGGCATCTGCCGCTGCTCAACACGCTGATCCTGCTGACCTCCGGCACCACGGTGACCTGGGCACACCACGCGCTTCTCGAGGGCGACCGCAAGGGCCTGAAATACGGCCTGATCCTGACCGTCCTGCTGGGCGCGACGTTTACCTGCGTGCAGGCCTATGAGTACAGCCACGCGACGTTCTCGTTCGCCGGCCACGTCTATGGTTCGACCTTCTTCATGGCGACCGGCTTCCACGGCTTCCATGTCCTGGTCGGCACGATCTTCCTGATCGTCTGCCTGGCGCGCGCCTATGCCGGCCACTTCACGCCGAAGCAGCACCTCGGCTTCGAGTTCGCCGCCTGGTACTGGCACTTCGTCGACGTGGTCTGGCTGTTCCTGTTCATCTGCATCTACGTCTGGGGCCACGGCGCCGAGACCATGGCCCACGGCGCCCACTAAAAGCCGCTCGCGTGCGACGAGCGCGCGCGACGGTTCCGTCGAACGTGTTAAGGAAGGGCGACCGTCGGGTCGCCCTTTTTCGTTGGACGGGTTGCCGCCGGTTGATCCAAATGTGATCCGATCCCGCCGCTTCGTCGCTTAAGCTGAGGCGTCGCGTCCGGCAGCCTTGGGGCAAGACACCATGATCGCTCATCCGCCCGTCACCCTGACCCAGACCATCCTGCGTGGGATCGCCTGCCGCTGTCCGCGCTGCGGCCAGGGCAAGCTGTTCGACGGCTTCCTCAATCTGCGCAAGCGCTGCGAGGCCTGCGACCTCGACTACGCCTTCATCGACACCGGCGACGGTCCAGCGATCTTCATCATGATGCTGGCCGGCGCGATCGTGGTCGGCGCGGCGCTGATCGTCGAGGTGAAGTACCAGCCGCCGTTCTGGGTCCATGCCGCGCTGTGGGGACCGCTGATCCTGGTCACGACGCTTCTCCCCCTGCGCGCGATGAAGTCGCTGCTGATCGCCCTGCAATTCCACCACAAGGCTGCCCCCGGCCGCCTGGTGGACAAGACGCCGCGTTGATGTCTGGCGTTGGCGACGACCGATCTGTGGCCTGATCATCGCACGCTTGGCGAAGACGACAATCTCTGTTTTTGAACGAGCTGAGAGGAAAAAGAGCTGCTCGTTTAAGCCGAAGACATCTGCGGCGCGACCGGTGCGCTTCCTCTCCCAGTTCTTACGGGGAGAGGGTTGGGGTGAGGGGCAGCCACGGGCAGTGTCCGTGGTGAGACCTGTACCCCCTCACCCGGATTGCATCTTGCGTTGCAATCCGACCTCTCCCCGCGAGCGGGGAGAGGTGAAGACCGAGCCCGCCGCGCCATCGTTCTGTCAATCAACTCAAAGAGACGGCGCAAATTGACTCGCCCAAACAACATGACCTCGCCCCGCTCCAAGACCTCGTCCCGCGCCTTTGCCGCCTTCACCATCGCGATGGTCGTGCTGTGCTTCGGCCTCGGCGTCTGGCAGCTGCAGCGCGGCGCTGCCAAGCATCAGCTGATCGCAGCACTTACCGATCGGATCAGCGCGGCGCCCGCGCCGCTGCCGCCACAGAGCGTGTGGCCCACGCTCACGCCCGCCACGGACGAGTTCCGCCGCGTCAGCTTCACCGCGAGCTATGCCAAGTTGCCCGACGCGATGGTCTACAGCGCCGGCTCCGCCGTGCGCGAGGACGTGTCGGGGCCGGGGACCTGGGCGTTCCTGCCGGCGCGGCTGCCGTCCGGCGAGACGGTGGTGGTCGACGCCGGCTTCGTCGCCAACACCATGCAGGAGCGCGCCGTGCAGGATCGCGCAGCGGCCAAACTCGTCACCGGCGAGCCTGTGACCCTGACCGGCTATCTGCGTTTCCCGGAAGCGGCCGGCCTGCTCACCACTGCCGAAAATCGCGACAAGCGTCTCTGGTTCACGCGCGATCATCTCGCGATGGCCAAGACGCTCGGTTGGGGAGAGGTCGCGCCGTTCTACATCGATCTCGAAACGCCGGTCCCCGAGAACGGCATCCCGCAGCCTGGTCCGCTGTCGCCGCATCTGCGCGACGAGCACATGCAATACGCCATCACCTGGTTCTCGCTGGCGGCGGCGCTGATCATCGCCTTCGCGGTGTGGGCGCGGGGCCGGCGACCCGCGGGCGAGAAGCTGTGAGGTCCGTTGCCCGCATGACCATGTCCACCTTCCCGCAGATCGCTTCGCTCATGCCGGCTACGCCGCGCCTATGACGTGGTCCGCTGCCGGTGAAACGGCCCTTGACTTAGAGCGCGCTCGAACCCGTAGCCTGCATGGCGTCGTGAATGGAGACGGGCGCGCATGAAGATCGGCGAATTGGCCAGGCAGTCGGGGCTGACGCCCCATACGATCCGCTACTACGAGCGGATCGGGCTGCTGCCCAGGGCCGACCGCGATCATGCGCAGCAGCGGGACTACGACGCATCGATCCTGACCTGGATCGAATTCCTCGGCCGGCTGAAGGCCACGGGAATGCCGATCCGGGACATGCTGCGTTACGCGGAGCTGCGTGCGCGCGGCGCCGCCACCGAGCCCGAGCGGCGCCAGCTCCTGGAGCGGCATCGCGATGTGGTTCGGGCGCACGTCGCCGCGTTGCAGGATTGCCTTCTCGTTCTCGACGGCAAGATTGCCGGCTATGCCGGCACCAACGAGAGGACGAACGATCATGACTCAGACGACGGCAATTCAGCCGGCAGTGGCACCCAAGACGCCGGCCGACGCCCCGCAGGGAGCGGGCGGCGACCACGAGCGGCTGGCGCGCGGCCGGCGCGCGCTCGATAGCATCGACGGCGAGGCCGGTCACAACGTGATCGCGGCGCTCGCCGACATCGCGCCGGATTTCGCGACCTACGTGATCGAGTTTCCGTTCGGCGACATCTATTCGCGCCCCGGCCTCGATCTGCGCAGCCGCGAGATCGCGACCATCGCGGCCCTGACCGCGCTCGGCAATGCCAGCCCGCAGCTCAAGGTGCACATCCATGCGGGTCTCAATGTCGGCCTCAGCCGCGACGAGATCACCGAGGTGATCATGCAGATGGCGGTCTATGCCGGTTTCCCCGCCGCGCTCAACGGCCTGTTCGCGGCCAAGGCCGTGTTCGCCGAGGCCGACGCGAAGGCCGGTCGCCCGCTATGAGCATGGGCAGCGCGCGCTGACGGTCGCGGCCCGCGTGAGCACAGCGAGAGGCACGGCCGTTCGTCCGGCCCCGCCTGTCGCTTCGCTCATACGGGCTGCGCGTCGGCCCCGATCAACCGCACGCTGCCGGACACCCTGACCGGTGCGCCGACCGGCCCGTCGAGATCGACCCGCAGGCAGCAGGGCACGCCCATGTCCTCGCCCTGCCGGATCACGATAGGCTCCTGGGCCGGCCATGCGAGCTCGCGCAGATAGCCGGCCAGCGCTGCGGCCGCCGCACCCGTCGCCGGATCCTCGTAAACACCGCCGAACGGGAACGGATTGCGGGCGTGGAAAAGCTGCGGCGTCTCGGCATGAACCAGCGCAAACGTGCAGAAACGCTCGCGCTGCGCCAGCTCCTGACCCCGGCCGAAGTCATAGCTGACGGCCCCGAGGCGGTTGCGGTCTCGCAGCGCTATGACCGGATGATCCATCCCGGCATGGGCGACAATGGGCGGGATGCGCGGGTCGAGGTCGTCAGGCGACAGCGCGAACAGCGCCAGCGTCTCGTCGAGCGCCGCGGACGAGAGGCTGCGCGTCTGCGTCGGCGGCGATCGGAACGACGCGCTCCAATCCGTCGCCGAATGATGGCCATCGACGGTGATGTCGGCATGATTGAGCTTGAGCGCAAAGGTGCCGGAGCGTTCGTGCCGGGCCAGCGCGGCGCCGAGGGCAATGGTCGCATGCCCGCAGAAATCGACCTCAGCTTCCGGCGCGAAGTAGCGCACCCGCCATGCGCCATCGACAGGCGCCGCAAACGCCGTCTCCGAATAGCCGATCTCGGCGGCCATCGCCTGCATCGTGGCGGCGTCGGGCAGCGCTTCGCAGATGACGACGCCAGCCGGATTGCCGCCGGTCGGGCCGTCGGTGAAGGCGGCGATGTGTTGGATGATCATGTGGGTCTCGCGTCAGTGTGACGGTTCGAGAATGCCTGCCGTTGCAGCGCATGCAAGTGGAGTTTGATGCGAGCGCGATCTCCGGAAGCGCGCGATAAATCGTAGCCCGCATGAGCGTAGCGATATGCGGGACCGGTGCTGACCCCGCATGTCGCTATCGCTCATGCGGGCTACCTATGCGCCCTCACATACGCCCGCTCGCCGGTCCCGGGATCAAACCACACATCGAGCGTGTCGCCGCTGGTGGGATCGACGAAGCGCTCTTCCGTCTTGACCCACTCCGGTCCCGGCGGCGCCGTCAGGGCCTCGCGCTTGTAGCCGCCCTGGCGGAAGAATGCCCACACCAGCACGACGGCGACGATGACCGCGAGCCAGAGCATGACGCCGATCATGGTGCCGGTTCGATCACGGCCGCGGTGCCGTAGGCGACGATCTCGCTCATGGTCTGGCCGATCTCGGCGCTGTCGAAGCGCATCATCAGGATCGCATTGGCGCCCATCGAGGTGGCATTGTGGACGAGGCGGTCGAGCGCATGGCGCCGCGCCTCCTCCAGCATCTGGGTGTATTCGTGGATCTCGCCGCCGACGATCGAACGCAGGCTGGCCAGCAGATTGCCGCCGAGGCCGCGGCTGCGCACCACCACGCCGAAACACTGCCCCAGCATCCGCACCGTGCGATGGCCGGTCACGTTTTCCGTTGTCACGACGATCATGGAAGGCTCCATCTTCTGCCGGCCAGCTCGGCCAACGCTCCGTTTGACAACCGAGCCATGGTTCCGGTTCAAGGCAGCCGCGCTTGGCAGTACGGCTCTATCCTTCGTCATTGCGAGGCGCCTTTGCGCCGAAGCAATCCAGGACGCGCGACGCGGATGCAGTCTGGATTGCTTCGAGCATCCGGTCGCGCAGCCAGTGGGATCGGATGGCTCGCAATGACGGCTGCAGTCTTCGTGCTTGCCCGAGTCGCCCGACGGGCTGTCTCGTCGCGGACTTGACCGCGCTGTGAGTCGCCAAATTCGCCTGCGCCGAAAAAATCATTTCGCCAACGAGCTCAAGGCGATCGGCCATTCCGGTTCGGTCTGCTCAAAAATTCCTATTTCCTTTTTTCAGAAATTGTGGTTGTCTCTCTCCGTCCCGCCTCGTTGCGAGGGGCGTACGCGTCGTCACGGACGTTGGGGTGGGATGCGATGGACGTGAAGGCTGCAACTGACGAGTGCGGCCGGCACGGACGGCGAAGTCGCGTGGTCCTGATACCCCGACGCTGGTATCAAGTTGGCGCCGATGCCGATGCATCGCGTCGATGACGGTGGCCAAAAAGCCCGGTGCACCGAGGAGAGCGCGTATAAGTCGTAAGCCATTGCGCAGGGAAGGCCGGGTCGCTCTGGCTGAGCCTGTGGTTCCTGCCCCGTGCATTTCTGTTCGCACGGGGGCCGCGGGTGCCAGCCGGCATCCGGTCTTCCCTGCGCCCTCCAACCCAAGGAGGGATCAAGTTTCGCAAAGCTCGGGTGCCGATCGCGCCGCGAGGACGCGAAGGTGCGTTTTGCGGGGCGGGGCTTTCCGAAACGGTTGCTTGCCGAGACGGTTGCTTGCCGAGATCCCATGTCACCACGCGTCATTGCGAGGAGCGCAGCGACGAAGCAAGCCAGAGTCCCGCCCATGGCCCTGGATTGCTTCGCTGCGCTCGCCATGACGGAGGAAAGACTAATGCTTCGAACAATCAGCCTTGATGCGGCAGGACGGGTGCCATCGCCGCCTCCCCGTCGTCATCCCCGCGAAGGCGGGGATCCAGTACGCCGCGGCGGCGCGGTCGACCGCGGCCGTCACGGCGGACTGGATCGCCCGCCGGAGCCTGTCCTCGGTTGAGCCTTCGGAAAACCCCCCGGGGCGGCGACAGCGGAGTGGGAGCGGGTTCCGTCGGCTCGCAAGGAGCTGCCTATCCAAGCCGCCCCCGTAACGCAGCCGTAACCCGAAGCCGACCATTCTTCGGGACCGGCAACAACCGGTTTCGCGCGAAGGCCAAAACCATTATGGTGCCGGACCATGTTGCCGCCGGGCAGTTCCGATTTCGAATTCAATCAACAGGTTATGGCCTGGTGACGCAGGTCTGGAGAGCGGTTTGACGCGCTATGTTTCGACCCGCGGGGAGGCCCCCGCGCTCACCTTCTGCGATGTGATGCTGACCGGGCTCGCCCGTGACGGCGGCCTCTACGTGCCCGAGACCTGGCCGCAGCTCTCGGCCGAGACCATCGCCTCGTTCTTCGGCCGGCCTTATTGGGAGGTCGCGGTCGAGGTCATCAAGCCGTTCGTGGCCGGAGAGATCTCCGACGCCGAGCTCGGCCGCATGGCCAACGAGGCCTATGCCACGTTCCGCCACCCAGCGGTGGTGCCGCTCGACCAGAGCGCGCCGCATCAGTTTGTGCTGGAGCTGTTCCACGGGCCGACCTTGGCGTTCAAGGACGTGGCGATGCAGCTGATCTCGCGGCTGATGGACCATGTCCTGGCCAGGCGCGGCGAGCGCACCACCATCGTGGTCGCGACCTCGGGCGACACCGGCGGCGCGGCGGTCGACGCCTTCGCCGGCCGCGACAATGCCGATCTCATCGTGCTGTTCCCGCACGGCCGCATCTCCGAGGTGCAGCGGCGCATGATAACGACGTCGGGCGCGGCCAATGTCCATGCGCTCGCCATCGAAGGTCATTTCGACGACTGCCAGGCGCTCGTGAAGGGCCTGTTCAACCATCACGCCTTCCGTGATTCGGTGGCGCTGTCCGGCGTCAACTCGATCAACTGGGCGCGCGTGGTGGCCCAGGTGGTCTATTACTTCACGTCGGCGGTCGCGGTCGGCGCACCCGCGCGCGCCGTCGACTTCACGGTGCCGACCGGCAATTTCGGCGACGTCTTCGCCGGCTACGTCGCCAAGCGCATGGGCCTGCCGGTGCGCACCCTGCGCGTCGCGACCAACGTCAACGACATCCTCGCCCGCACGCTCAAGACCGGCATCTACGAGGTGCGCGAGGTGCATGCGACGGCGTCGCCCTCGATGGACATCCAGGTGTCGTCCAATTTCGAGCGGCTGCTGTTCGAGGCCGGCGGCCGCGACGCAGCCTCCGTGCGGCGGCTGATGGAGAGCCTGAAGCAGTCGGGCCGCTTTGTGCTGCCTGACGCGATGCTGGCAGCGATCCGCGCCGATTTCGATGCCGGCCGCGCCGACGAGACCGAGACCGCGGCCGCGATCCGCGCCGCCTTCCGCGAGGCCGGCGATCTCGTCGACCCGCACACGGCGGTGGCACTGGCAGTGGCTGACCGCGACGGCACCGACACCTCGGTGCCGAACATCGTGCTGTCGACGGCGCATCCCGCCAAATTCCCCGATGCGGTCGAGGCCGCCTGCGGAATGCGGCCGCAGCTGCCGGTTTGGCTCGAAGGGCTGATGAGCAAGCGCGAGGACGTCAGGATCATGCGGAACGACCAGGCCGAGGTGGAGACCTTCATCCGCTCGGTCAGCCGGGCCGCCAAGCAGGGAATTGCATGATGGGCGTGGAAGTCACCAAGCTGCCGACGGGGTTGACGGTCGTCACCGACACGATGCCGCATCTGGAGACCGCGGCGCTCGGGGTGTGGGCCGGGGTCGGCGGCCGCGACGAGAAACCGGACGAGCACGGCATCTCGCATCTTCTGGAACATATGGCGTTCAAGGGCACCACGATGCGCAGCGCGCGCGAGATCGTCGAGGCGATCGAGGCGGTCGGCGGCGATCTCAACGCCGGCACCTCGACCGAGACCACGGCCTACTACGCGCGCGTGCTGAAGGCCGATGTGCCGCTGGCGCTCGACGTGCTCTCCGACATCCTCGCCAATCCGTCGTTCGTGCCGGAGGAGCTGGAGCGCGAGAAGAACGTGATCGTGCAGGAAATCGGCGCGGCGCAGGACACGCCCGACGACGTCGTGTTCGAGCACCTCAACGAGCTGTGCTTCCCCGATCAGCCGATGGGGCGTTCGCTGCTCGGCACCGCCAAGACGCTGCAGGCGTTCGACCGCGACAAGCTGCACGGCTATCTCGCCACGCATTACCGTGGCCCCGACATGGTGGTCGCCGCGGCCGGCGCCGTCGACCATCAGCGGGTGGTCGAGGACGTGACCAGGCATTTTGCCAGCTTCAATGGCGGTCCGGCGCCGAAGCCGCAGCCGGCGGCGTTCGGCAAGGGCGGTTCGCGGGTTGTGCATCGCGACCTCGAGCAGGCGCATCTGACGCTTGCGCTCGAGGGCGTGCCGCAGGCTGATCCGTCGCTGTTCTCGCTGCAGGTCTTCACCAACATCCTCGGCGGCGGCATGTCGTCCCGGCTGTTTCAGGAGGTGCGCGAGAACAGGGGGCTCTGCTACTCCGTCTACACGTTCCACGCGCCCTATAGCGATACCGGCTTCTTCGGTCTCTACACCGGGACCGATCCCGCCGATGCGCCCGAGATGATGGAGGTCGTGGTCGACATCATCGGCAACGCGGTGGAAACGCTCGGCGAGGCCGAGGTGGCGCGGGCCAGGGCGCAGATGAAGGCGGGGCTTTTGATGGCCCTGGAGAGCTGCAGCGCCCGCGCCGAGCAGCTCGCGCGTCACATCCTGGCTTATGGCCGGCCGCAGACCCTGCAGGAGATGATCGAGAAGATCGAAGCGGTCAGCGTCGAGAGCACGCGCGATGCTGCACGCGCGCTGCTCGCGCGCAGCAAGCCGGCGGTGGTCGCGCTGGGCAGCGGCAGAGGTCTGGACACGGCGGTGACTTTCGCCGAAGGTCTGACCAGCCCGAAGTCGAAGGCCCAACTGCATTGAGCACGGGTCCGGAAACTCGCAGCATCGTGAGCGTGGTTGTCGCCGGGCGTGCCGGCCACGCGGTCGGCTTCTGAAGAGCAGGGGGGAGCATCACAGATGGCCCTGTTTCGCTTGCCATCCAGCGGGCCGGCTGCGCTTGCCCCGCGCGGCAACGGCCTGCTGCTGCGCGCGCCGCAGATGGCTGATTACGCGCAATGGGCAAGTTTGCGCGAGATCAGCCGCGAGTACCTGACACCCTGGGAGCCGATCTGGCCGTCGGACGACCTGACGCGCTCCGGCTTTCGCCGCCGGCTGCGCCGCTATGCCGAGGATATCTCGGCAGACCGCTCCTATCCGTTCATCGTGTTCCGCGAATCGGATGACGCCATGCTTGGTGGCATCACGCTCGCCAACGTCCGCCGCGGCATCGTCCAGGCCGGGACCATCGGCTACTGGATGGGCCAGCCGTTCGCGCAGCGCGGCTATATGACCGTGGCGCTGCGGCTGTTGCTGCCGACCCTGTTCGGCGAGCTCAACTTGCACCGGGTCGAGGCGGCCTGCATTCCGACCAATACGCCATCGATCCGGGTGCTGGAGAAGTGCGGCTTCACCCGCGAGGGCCTGGCGCGCCGCTATCTCTGCATCAACGGGGTCTGGCAGGACCACTACCTGTACGGCCTGCTGCATGAGGATTTCCGCGGGTAGCAATTGTGATCGGGTTGGGGATGGAAGGCCGCCGATCGGGGCTGGTTCCCGCCTCCGAAATGGGTATAGACGCCTTTGTGCCGACGTCTTGGCTTCGCCGCGATCGCGCGGTCCAAGCGTGAGGCGGCGGGCCGGGCGACGAGATGCCGGGGACATCAGACGATGCGACAGACGAGTGTGATCAGGGTCGGGACGCTGGCGGCCGTGCTGCTGGCCATGGGAGCGGCAGGGGCTGCGGCGCCGGCGTCAGCCCAATCGCTGACCGACCGCTTCAAGAGCCTGTTCGGCGGCGGCTCCGACGACAAGGGGCAGCAGAACCTGCCCGCCAGCGGCGGTCCGCCGGTGGACCCGACCGAGGGCTTGAGCTGTCCGCCGGTCAACATCCGCGCCGGAGCCTCGACCTTTGCGATGGCGGCACCGGGCAAGCAGGCGGTCGGCAACGACGTCCGTTTCCAGGCTTCGATCACCAAGACCGCCCGGGAATGCAATCTCAACGGCGCCGAGATCACGGCCAAGATCGGCATCCAGGGCCGGGTCGTGGCCGGCCCGGCCGGTGCGCCCGCGACCGTCGATATTCCGATGCGCATCGCCGTGGTCCAGGGCGGCATCGGCGAGAAGGTGATTGCCACCAAGGCCTATCGCACCACGGTGCAGATGACGGGGGATGGCAGCGTGCCGTTCACGATCGTGGCGGAGGACATGGTTTATCCGGTGCCGCCGGCCGGCGCCAATGCCGACAATTACGTATTCTACATCGGCTTCGATCCGCAGGCCCTGACCCCGGAACGGCCGGGCAAGAAGCGGAAGTGAGGGCCGGACGGGAGTGAGGTCGGCATCGGCGGCGGCGGGGACAGTCGATGATCGCCACGCCAGGTGTCGAGGTCACCGCGGTCGCGAATAGGTTTCAAAGCAAAAAGGCCGGTGCGATCAGATCGCACCGGCCTTTTGAAGATGTTGGATCGATGATGGGATACGGCTCAGTTCAGCTTGCGGCTGACTTCCGTGATGCCCTTGGTCACGAGGTCTTCGCCGAGGCCACCCTTGACCGACTGCGACAGCACGGTCGCGGCGGCCTGGACGGCGGCGTCGGCCGCAGCGGCCCTGACGTCGGCGAGAGCCTGAGCTTCGGCGAGGGCGATCTTGCCCTCGGCGGCCTTGGTACGGCGGGCGACGAAGTCTTCCATCTTGGCCTTGGCGTCGGTCGCGATGCGCTCGGCTTCCGCCTTGGCGCTGGTCACGATCTCCTCGGCCTCACGTTCGGCGCTGGCGCGGCGGGTCTTGTAATCGGCGAGCACCTTGGCCGCCTCTTCCTTGAGCCGCTTGGCCTCCGCCAGCTCGGATCTGATGCGCTCGCTGCGATTGTCGAGGGCCTTCAGGAGCATGCGGTGGACACCGAGATAGGCGAACAGGCCCATCAGGATCACGAAGGCAATCGCAACCCAGGTTTCCGGATCGGCGAGCAAATGCATCAGGCTGTTCCCTTCAACGATGCATCGACCGCAGCTTCGACCGTCTTGGCCGCGGGGGCCTTGCCGGTCAGCTGCAGCACGATCGCGCCGGCCGCCTCCGCAGCAATGCTGCGGACGTTGCCCATCGCGGTCGTGCGCGTATTGGCGATGGATTTCTCAGCCGCCACGAGCTTGGTCGCGAGGCTGTCTTCCAGCGCCTTGCGTTCGGCATCCGAGCTGGCCGCGAGCTTCTCGCGGGTCTCGGCTCCGATCGCCTGGGCGCGGGAGCGGGCCGTTGCGAGCTCGCTTTCATACGCCTTCATCGCGGCTTCGGATTCATCCTTCAGCCGCTGCGCTTCGGCCAGATCGCCGTCGATCGACTTCTGGCGGGCATCGATGACGGCCCCCACCTTCGGCAACGCCAGACGCGAGACGATCACGTACAGCGCCACGAAGGCGATCACCAATGAGACGATCTGGGAGGGAAAGGTTTCCTTCTGGAATGGAGGGAAACCATGCCCGCCTTCGGCCTCCGTATGGGCGCCTGCGGTGCCCTTGGCCTCGCCATGACTTTCAGCCACGGGCTTCTCCTGTCCGGCTCAGGCCGTCTTAGACGGCGTACAGCAGGAGCAGCGCGATCAGCAGCGAGAAGATGCCGAGCGCTTCGGTCACCGCGAAGCCGAAAATCAGGTTGCCGAACTGGCCCTGAGCGGCGGACGGATTGCGCAGAGCGGCCGACAGGTAGTTGCCGAAGATGATGCCGATGCCGGCACCCGCGCCACCCATGCCGATGCAGGCAATGCCCGCGCCAATGTACTTCGCTGCGACCGGATCCATGAACGAACTCCTTCTGAGAGGTTTGGTAGAGAGGGCCGGATCAATGGCCCGGATGGATAGCATCGTTGAGATAGATGCAGGTGAGGATCGTGAAGACGTAGGCCTGAAGGAACGCGACCATCAGCTCGAGGCCGGTCAGAGCGACCGTGAGACCGAGCGGCAGCAGCGCGCCGACCTTGCCGACGAAGCCGAGCGCGCCGAGCATGGTGACGAAGCTCGCGAACACCTTCAGCGTGACGTGGCCGGCCAGCATGTTGGCGAACAGACGGACGCTGTGCGAGATCGGCCGCGAGAAGAAGGAGATGATTTCGATCACCACCACCAGCGGCATGATCACCACCGGAATGCCGGACGGCACGAACAGCTTAAGGAACTTCAGGCCGTTCTTGTAGAAGCCGTAGATGATGACCGTCAGGAACACCAAGAGCGCCAGCGCGAAGGTGACGATGATATGGCTGGAGATCGTGAAGGTGTAGGGAATGATGCCGACGATGTTCGAGACGAAGATGAACATGAACAGCGAGAACACCAGCGGGAAGAACGTCATGCCCTGCGAGCCGGCGCTGGTCCTGATGGTATTGGCCACGAATTCGTAGGACAGCTCGACCACCGACTGGAAGCGGCCCGGCACGAGCTGACGCCCGGCGGCCAGCATCATGACAGCGATGATCGCCACCGCGAGCAGCATGTACGCGGAGGACGTGGTGAAAGCGATCTCCTGATTGCCGATGTGGCCGATCGTGAAGATCTTGTTGAGGTGGAATTGTTCGATCGGATCGATCATCCGCGTGGCGTCTCATTGTTGACCGGCCACGCCGGCGCTTTGCAATTCACTCGACGGTCTTCCGCGCGCGTCTCATTGGCGGGGCCTGTCCGGAGCGACGCCTGCGGATCTCACCACGTTCAACACGCCGGCGGCGAAGCCGAGCAGGAAAAACACGATAAATCCAAAGGGCGATGTCGACAGCAAGCGGTCGAAGCCCCAGCCAAGCAACGCACCGACGAGGACACCGGCGATCAACTCGGAGGACAGTCGCAGTCCACGCGCCATGGCCGAAGCCCGGGCTGCAGTGTCCCCGCTGCCGATTCCAGGTTGATCAGTCTCAACCCGTCGGCCGTCACGAAATTCGGACAACCGTTGGTCGAGACTTCCGAGCCTTGCGGAAAGCGCAACCTCATCAGGCGACTTATCGCGATCCCCGTGTCCGCCGCTGTCGTTCGTGCCATCCGCCATGTGTGGAGACCCGACGCGCTGTTGCGGGTTTCAGGAAATAGCGCCCCATCGCCCTTCAAAAGTCGCGCGGACCATACTGACCGCATCCCCCCAAGTCAAGATTGCGTGTTGAACTGTTAGATGCCTGAATTTGCTCTATTTCTTGGCTTTTTCGTCAGATCGGTCGGGCGTGTCACCGCGCCGCATCAACAGCGTTCTCCGCAGTTGCAATCTTGCACGCTCCGTGACCGTCTGATCCGATGTCGCTGAACCCCCAAGCCGCGTGGGAACCCGCATGTCGCGCCAGATCGACTATTATTTCTCGCTGCAGTCGCCATGGGCCTATATCGGGCACCGCCTGTTCCGCGACATCGCCGCCAGCCACGGCGTCGCCGTAAACCACAAGCCGGTGATGCTGGTCGATCTGTTTGCCGAGACCGGCGGCCTGCCGCTCGCCAAGCGCCACCCGGCGCGGCAGCGCTACCGCATCGTCGAGCTCAAGCGCTGGCGCGACAAGCGCGGCCTCGAATTTCACCTTCAGCCGAAGAACTGGCCGTTCAATGCCAGGCTTGCCGACGGCGTGGTGATCGCCGCGCTGCAGGCGGGGCTCGATCCGGAACCCTACCTGCAGCGCGCCTTCCCGGCGATCTGGGAGCAGCAGCTGAACCTTGCGGATGCGGACGTCATCGCGGGCCTCGCCGATGCGACCGGACTGTCCGGCCGCGACCTGCTGGCGCGGGCCGCGACCGACACGGTTGGCGCGGCCTATGAACAGAACCGGCAGGATGCGCTGGCGGCTGGCGTGTTCGGCTCGCCCGCCTATGTGCTGGATGGCGAGGTGTTCTGGGGCCAGGACCGGCTCGAACTGCTGGCGGATGCGTTGAAATCCGGCCGCTCGGCCTATACGTGCGAGACCTAGGTGCAGCCTGTGGCAGGTGACCGCACCGGACGGAACGTCTTGGCGGCGACACAATTCCGGCGTGCATGGCCGCCGTCTTTCGAGCACGCCCTGGAGAGCCAGCCATGAGTCTGATGCAGTCATATCGGCAGCCGCTCGTCGCGCTCTTGGTGTTGGGTGGTCTGTGCGGAGAAGTGTCGGCGGCCGAGGACACGGCGCCCGATAACGACAGGGGGCGCTACACGATGTCGACGACGCCGGACGGTGTGGTCAGGCTCGACACCCGGACCGGCGCGGTCTCGACCTGCAACAACAGCGCCGGTTCGGGCTGGGCCTGTTACGCCGTGCCCGACGAGCGCGCCGCGCTCGACGCCGAGATCGGACGGCTGCAGGCGGAGAATGAAAAGCTCAAGGGCCAGCTCGCCTCGCGCGACCAGAGCATCTCCGGCAAGATCGACGAGCCGCTGCCGAAGGATCAGGCGCTGCCCAAATCCGATCAGTTGAAGAAGCCCGAGCCCAAGGCTGGTGACAGGACTGGTGAGAAGCCGGGCGAGCCGAAATCCGCCGACGGTACGCGCAAGCTCGAGATCCCGCTGCCCAGCGATCAGGACATGGACCGCATGATGGGCTTCCTCGAGCAGGCCTGGCGCCGGCTGCTCGACATGGCCATGCGGGTGCAGAAGGACGTCTCGGGCAAGATCTGAGACCGAGCCGGGGAGGCTGAACGCATGCCCGCGAGATCGACATCGCGAACGGCACCTTCGACAGCCGCCATCAATACGGTCGTGACCTCGACCCTGACGGTGCAGACCTCCGGCCGTGGCTTCACCGATCTCACGCGTGAGGTCGAGGCCTTCCTGCGCGAGGGGGGCGCCCGCGAAGGCGTCGTGACCGCCTTCGTCCGCCATACCTCGGCGTCGCTCACGATCCAGGAAAATGCCGATCCGACCGTGTTGCATGATCTCACCACGGCGCTGGCGCGGCTCGCACCTGAAAATGCCGGCTGGGCTCACGATACCGAGGGGCCCGACGACATGCCGGCGCACATCAAGACGATGCTGAGCTCGGTGTCGCTGCAGGTGCCCGTCACGGACGGCCGCATGATGCTGGGGACCTGGCAGGCAATCTATCTGATCGAGCATCGGTCTCGTCCGCACATTCGCGAGGTCGTGTTGCAGTTCATCGGGGCTGCCTGACGCCATAAAGAAGAAACGCCGCCTGCCGAAACGCGGAACGGCCGCGGAGCGATCCGCGGCCGTTCGTTTGAAGAAGAAGCGGGCGGCGTGACCGCCCGCGCCGTGGTCAGGTCGACTGGATGTCGACGTCCTTGGTCTCCGGCAGGAAGATGAAGCCGATGACCGCCGTGATCACGGCGAACGTGATCGGGTACCAGAGGCCGGCATAGATATCGCCGGTCGAGGCCACGATCGCGAAGGCGGTC
Source organism: Bradyrhizobium ontarionense (assembly GCF_021088345.1). NCBI lineage: Bacteria > Pseudomonadati > Pseudomonadota > Alphaproteobacteria > Hyphomicrobiales > Nitrobacteraceae > Bradyrhizobium > Bradyrhizobium ontarionense. Next base: position 6,289,056 of record NZ_CP088156.1, read on the forward strand.
GCCGGCAGCAGGCCGCCGAACCAGCCGTTGCCGATATGGTAGGGCAGCGACATCGAGGTGTAGCGGATCTTGGTCGGGAACAGTTCGACCAGCATCGCGGCGATCGGGCCGTACACCATGGTGACGAAGATCACCAGGATGAACAGCAGGCCGACGATCGCGGCGACCTGCGGACGGAAGACGTCGAACGGATGCGCCATCTTGACGATGCCGGCGTCACCCGCCTTCGGATAGCCGGATTCGCCGATCGCGGCGGTCAAGGCCGGATTGCTCGCCTTGGCGTCGGTGTAGGGCACTTCCTTGCCGTTGAAGGTCACCTTGACGCCGGAGCCGGCCGGTCCGGGGACCGTGCTGTAGCGAACCGATGACTTGGCGAGGAAGTCACGCGCGGTGTCGCAAGGCGCGGTGAAGACGCGGGTGCCGACAGGATTGAACAGATCGCCGCAACCGGCCGGATCCGCCACCACTTCCACCTTCGTCGCTTCAATCGCCTTCTCCAGCGCCGGGTTGGCGTTGCTGGTGATCATCTTGAAGATCGGGAAGAAGGTGAGTGCTGCGATCAGGCAGCCGCCGAGGATGATCGGCTTGCGGCCGATCTTGTCGGAGAGGATGCCGAAGAACACGAAGAAGCCGGTGCCGAGCAGCAGCGACCAGGCGATCAGGAGGTTGGCGGTGTAGCCGTCGACCTTCAGGATCGATTGCAGGAAGAACAGCGCGTAGAACTGGCCGGTGTACCAGACCACGCCCTGGCCCATGGTGGCGCCGATCAAGGCGAGCAGCACGATCTTGCCGTTGTTCCAGTTGGCGAAGGCTTCCGTCAGCGGTGCCTTCGAGCTCTTGCCCTCGTCCTTCATCTTCTGGAAGACCGGCGATTCGTTGAGGCGCAGACGGATCCAGACGGAGACGCCGAGCAGCAGCACGGAGACCAGGAACGGAACCCGCCAGCCCCACTTGGCGAACTCAGCCTCGCCGATGATGGTGCGGGTGAACAGGATCACCAGCAGCGACAGGAACAGGCCCATCGTCGCGGTGGTCTGGATGAAGGAGGTGTAGTAGCCGCGCTTGCCCATCGGGGCGTGCTCGGCGACATAGGTGGCCGCGCCGCCATACTCACCACCGAGCGCGAGGCCCTGCAGCAGGCGCAGGCCGATCAGGATCACCGGCGCCGCGAAGCCGATGGTCTCGGCGTTCGGCAGGATGCCGACGATGAAGGTCGACAGACCCATGATCAGGATCGTGACCAGGAAGGTGTATTTGCGGCCGACGATGTCGCCGATGCGGCCGAACACAATGGCGCCGAACGGGCGCACCAAAAAGCCGGCGGCGAAGGCGAGCAGCGCGAAGATGTCGCGGGTGGCCGGCGGATAGGCGGAGAAGAACTGCGCGCCGATGATCGAGGCCAACGACCCGTAGAGGTAGAAGTCATACCACTCGAACACGGTGCCGAGAGAGGACGCCAGAATGACGAAGCGCTCGTCCTTCGTCATGCCTCCCGTTCTCGCTTGCGTGGCTACGATTGTTGACATTGGCATTCGCTCCCCAAGATGTTGCTATGATCGTTTCGCCCCCGCATGCCGGACTTGGACGGCGTGGTTCGCAGAGGCCTTGGCGGCTTAAGTAACATTGCAGTGAAACCGGCCCCAATACGACTTTCGGCTCTGGCGGCTGCGGCCTGCGGAAAGGTGGGGACATTGCGGCGGATCAAGTTCGCTCATTGGCCGTCGCGCTATCGATGTTGCGTCGCACAAGGGGCGGATTAACCGCCTTTCCCGCAGGTGGAATTGCATGCTTGCATGCAACCAGCCGCCGGGTGAGTATTTTGGCAGGGCCGAACGGCGTCTCTGGTGCGGTGGATGCGAGATTCGTTGCGGAGAAGGGCGGGCTTCTCTCCGGGTGAATGTCGCATCTGGAAACCGCGCGCGGCGACGTGTTGCGGCAGTGCACGGTCAAGTCAGGTTGTAAGGTCAAGTCAGAAAACGTATGGCGGCTGCCAGCACCCATCTCGTCATCGCCGATGATCATCCGCTGTTTCGCAATGCACTGCGGCAGGCTGTCGCGAGCGTGCTCGCGGAGGCCGTGGTCGACGAGGCCGGCTCGTTCGAGGACCTGACCGCGCTCCTGGAGAAGGATTCCGAGGTCGATCTCGTGCTGCTCGACCTGAACATGCCCGGCATCTCCGGCTTTTCGGGCCTGATCTATCTGCGCGCGCAATATCCGGCGATCCCGGTCGTGATCGTGTCGGCGAGCGACGATGGCGCCACGATCCGGCGCTCGCTCGATTTCGGCGCGTCCGGCTTCATCCCGAAGCGGTTCGGGGTGGAGACGCTGCGCGACGCCGTCATGAAGGTGATGGACGGCGACGTCTGGGTGCCGCCGGACACCGATCTCGCCGCGGGGGCGGACCCCGAAATGACCAAGCTGCGCGACCGCCTGGTCACGCTGACCCCGCAGCAGGTGCGGGTGCTGATGATGCTGTCGCAGGGGTTGCTCAACAAGCAGATCGCCTACGAGCTCGGCGTCTCCGAGGCGACGATCAAGGCGCATGTCTCGGCGATCCTGCAGAAGCTCGGGGTCGAGAGCCGGACCCAGGCGGTGATCGCGGCGGCAAAGATCGCGGGCTCGGCCTGGCGGCAGGACACGCCGACGGGGAAGTGACGGGTTGGCATCGTCGGATGGCGCCGTCATCTCGCGCGGCTTGGTGTGTGGCGGCTGATTGCCACGAGAAATGATGCCGGTTGGTTGGCTCGTCATGCGCGGGCTTGTCTCGCCTGCGCGGCCGAAGCCGCTTCGGCGCGGCGAAGGCCCGCGCATCCACGTCGTTCTTCCAGGCGCCGAAAGACGTGGATGGCCGGGACAAGCCCGGCCATGACGACGATGGAGCGTGGGATAGTAAATTTGCATTCCTGGCGCCGTGCTCGTGAAGATCTGCCGATCATCGCCGGCGATCAGGCGCCTGTTCGCCGCGTGTCGACCGACAGCGTTCACCGAGCTCTCCTAACCTCGCGACGCACCTTCGCCGCCTCGCGGCGCCATCGGCGTCCGAGCTTTGCCAGTCATATGCCCTCTCCGAAACAGAGGGCGCAGGGAAGGCCGGACCTCGACTGAGGCCCGTGGCCCGCCTGCGAAAAAAATGCAGGCGGCAGGAACCACAGGTTCAGCCGGACGACCCGGCCCTCCCTGCGCGATGGCTTTAACGGCTGCTCCGCGCTCTCCCCGGGGACCGGCGTTCTTGCCCCCGTCATCCGCAACACCGTCGTCACGGACTTGGCATCAGCAACGGGATGCCAGGACCACACGGCTTGACCGTGCGCGCCGGATCGTTCGTCGGCATGACTAATCACGCTGCGACCCGACGCGCCCACCGCATCCCGCGCCCCACGTTCGTGACGATCGCGAAGCGCCCCTCATGGCGGGCACGGGATGGCGCGACTCGTAGCATGATTTCTGGAAAAAAGAAATGAAAATGTGGCCGCCACACCAAGAATTTCGACGTCTGTAGACGAGCCCCCACGATTTATGGTCGTGGCGCCGTCACGTTTTGTCTGTCATAGACAGGTACCTTGCGATGCAAGGTACCTTGTGATACCTTCTAGCCATGACGGAACAGATGCAGGTCCAGCTGAAGAAGGGTGCGCTCGAATTGTGCGTGCTGGCGCTGCTGGCGCGGGGCGAGAGCTACGCCTACGAGATTGCCAGCTCGCTGGCGGCTGGCGTGGGCATCGGAGAGGGGACGATCTATCCTTTGATGCGGCGCATGCAGGACGACAAGCTGGTCGAAACCCGTCTTGCCGAATCCAACAGCGGTCCGCCGCGCAAATATTATCGGCTCACTCCGGCCGGCCGCGCCGCCTTCACGGCGCAGAAGCGCGAGTGGCGAAGCTTTGCTGATGCCGTCAACACATTGCTGGGAGAACGCTGATGGACCGCGTCGCCTTCTTGGGCCTCCTCAAGGACGGTCTCGCCGGGCTGCCGGCTGATGACATCGACGAGATCATCGCGGACTACATGTCCTATTTCGATGAAGCTGCTGCCTCCGGGCGCGGCGAGGCGGAGGTGGCTGCGGCGTTGGGCGACCCGCGGCGGCTAGCGCGCGAGCTGCGCGCCGAGACCGGGTTGCGCCATTGGGAGAAGCATCGCAGCCTGGGCAACTCCGCCGCCGTGCTGCTGGCACTGGGCGGCCTGGCCACCGTCGACATCCTGCTGCTGCTGCCGCTGCTGTTCGCCGTGATGCTGGTGACCCTGGCGGTCGGCCTCGTGGTCTTCGTGCTGGGTATCGTTGGCATCGGCCTGCTGCTCAGTCTGCTCAAGATCGGACACTTCGCCTCGCTTGTCGCGATGGCGCTACGCGCGGTGGCCGGCATCGGGCTCGTCGCCAGCAGCATCGGCTGCGGCGCGCTGCTGCTGCTGGCGCTCAATGTTGCGGTGAGAATGCTCGGCAATTACGCCCGGCTGCATTACCGGCTGCTCAGGCCGGAACACGACCACGCTTGACCAGGATCGGAGGTGCGCAATGAGTGAACGGCTAGGACAGATCGCGGTGGTGTCGCTCGGCATCGCGGTAACGTGCGGGGTCATCACGGCGCTGGCGTCGGCGCAGGACTGGGTCGACGGCGGTGACCTGTCCTGGGCACGCAGATCCTGGGCAGGCGCCTCCAGAGGCTGCGTGGCCATGCCATGGTCAGGAGAGACCCAATCGCGCGAGCGCCGCACGGTCGATCTCGCCTGGCCGGGCGGCGACGCCGTCAGGATCAGGATTCCGGCGCACGTGCATTTCCAGCCGGGGCCGACGGCGCAGGCCAGCGTCACCGGTGAGGCAGACCTGGCGGGCCACGTGCGCCTGCGTGACGGCCAGCTGGAGTGGGACACGGCCGAGTGGGGCGACCTGGTCGACTGTCTTCGGGCCGACGATCTCGTCGTCCAGCTCTCCGGCCCCGCGGTTACGTCATGGACAATCGATGGTTCAGCGCGCCTCGACCTCGCCGACATTCGCCAGGATGTGGTGCGGATCACGGCGCATGGCAGCGGCGCGGTCACGGCTGGCGGCGAAGTCCACGAGGCCGTTGTGGAAGCAGCCGGCTCGGGTCGGGTGGATCTCGGCCGTCTCGTCACCCGGACAACCACGGCGAACCTCCACGGCAGCGGCAATCTCAACCTCGCCGACAGCAGGCAGGAGTCGCTGCACATCACGCTGCGCGGCAGCGGCGTCGTCACCGCCAGTGGAGCGGCGCATGAGGTGTCACTGGAGTCGGCCGGCTCCGGCCGCGCCGATCTGGGTCGGCTGATCGCCGATCGCACCAGCGCGACGATTCACGGCAGCGGCGACGTCGACCTCGCGCCGCGACAGGATGCCGATATCTCCGTCTCCGGCAGCGCGGTCGTGCGACTGCACGGCGCCGTGGCGCGGATCAACTCGCACGTCTCGGGTTCCGGGCAGATCAAGCAGGTGCCGTAGACCTACACGAGAGAGATCACCGAGGAGAGAAGCCGATGTCCGCTTTCAAAAGTGCCTGCAGAGCTCTTTCGTTGCTCGCCATCTGTCTTACCGCGACGCTGGCGCAAGCGGCCGGCGTGCGATCGATCGACATTCCCGCGGACGCCGACGGACCGGCGATTCACGGTCTCGTCTGGTATCCCTGCGCCGAAAAGCCGGCAGAGATCCCGGTCGGCGTTTTCATCCTGACGGGGGTCAAGGACTGCCCGCTGGCAGGCGCGCATCTGCCGCTCGTCGCGGCGTCGCACGGGCGCGGCGGCTCGCTTCTCGGCAGTCACGATACGGCCGAGACGCTCGCCGACCACGGCTTCATGGTCGCGGCCATCAATCATCCCGGCGATACCGCGCAGGACCTGAGCCGGTCCGGCGATCTCTCGGTGTTCGTCGAGCGGCCCACCGACATCAAACGGCTGATCGACTTCATGGTCGGCCCGTCGCCCTTCGCTGCACACATCGATCATGACAGGATCGGCTTCTTCGGCTTTTCCCGCGGCGGCTATACCGGGCTCGTACTCCTCGGCGCCGATCCGGATTGGCCGGGAGCGGCCTTCGATCATTGTCAGCAAGCCCGGCGGCTGTTCTGCCAGGAGATCCTGGACAAGCGATATCCCTCGCAACCGCTGACGCATGATCCGCGGATCAAAGCTGCAGTGCTTGCCGATCCACCCGCCATCTTCTTCTCCGCCGAGAGCCTGGCACCCATCCACGTGCCGGTTCAACTCTGGGCATCGAGCCGGGGCGGGGACGGCGTGCTGCCCAGCCATGTCGCTTTCGTCGACGCCAACCTTCCGGCGGGGCACGACTATCGGGTGGTGCCGAACTCCGGCCACTTCGCCTTCTTCCTTTGTCCGCCGGCGCTGGTCCAGGCGCAGTCCGACCTCTGTGCCGATGCGCCGGACTTCGACCGCGTTGCCTTCCACGCAGAGTTCAACGCCGACGTGCTCGCCTTCTTCCGGGCCCGGCTGGCCCGGCCGGCGGAGTGAGGCCTCACGTCGGCTCCGTTCGCCGCGACCCTGGAAACATGGACGGCACCTTGCACGACTGATCCAACTCGGCCGACCCGCTCACTTGCCTCAGAAAACAGGACGCCTTCTCGATGACAGCCAGCAACCGTGTCGTGCTCTCCAGCGACCACGCCGCCATTCCGCTGCGACTGGCCATTGCCGTTCGTCTCGCGCGGCAGGACTGGGTCGTGGTCGATATCGGACCGACGACGCCGGAGAGCACCCACTATCCCAAGCATGGTGAAGCGGCCGCGCGGCTCGTCGCCTCCGGCGATTGCCGATTTGGCATCATTCTGTGCGGCACCGGCCAGGGCATCATGATGGCCGCCAACAAGGTCAAGGGCATCCGTTGCGGCGTCTGCGCGGACACGTTCTCGGCGCGGATGATCCGCCAGCACAACGACGCCAACATGCTGTCGATCGGAGCGCGCGTGGTTGGGGAAGGCCTGGCGCTCGATATCGTCGACGCATTCCTCACTGCGGATTTCGAGGGCGGCCGGCATGCGACGCGGGTGGACATGATCACCGCGCTGGAGGAGTAGCGCCGTCGCTTCTTGTCCGGACAATGATGCCGCGATCGAGCTCGCGGCGATTGGTCTGAATTCGTTCACCCAATCCCTACATCTCGATTGCGCGGGCTCCATTCTGGTTGCTTTTCTGGACAGGTACACCAAGCCAAAACGCCGGGCGCCGGTCAGGAGAGAGCCTTGGATTTCGAATTCGCCTATCGTCGCCTTGTCGATGCCGAGCCGGCTGATGCGGCCCGGGTTTCGGAGGAGGTCGCCGACGCATTCTCGGACTCGCTTCTGACCGCTGCCTCGATCTCCGAGCAGCATATTGATTTCGTCTGCCGTCTGCTCGCCAATCCCCTCCTGACCGGAAGGCGAGGCTTGTTCCATCTGGTCACTGGGCTCTACCTCGAGCGTGAGAAGCTGTCGGCGATCCAAGCCCAACGCCTGCTCGCGTGCATGGCCGCCAACTTCGAGCATGTGGCAGATGAAGATCCGGCCTTTGCCGTCGGCGACTTCGTGGCGCGCGTCGCGCCGCCCGATCGTGCGTTGGCGCTGTTGCGGGAGATGACGGGCAAGGCCGGCGCGCGCGACGCCGTCTCCGGCATATTCCTGGGACTGGATATTCTGCTGAAGCGAAACAAGGAGAATGCGGAGTTTCTCGCCGCTGTCGACGCAGCGGTGATAGCTGCGACCAAACGGGCCGTCGAACTCGAGACCGGAGACGACGCGCCCGCGCTGCGGCTCGTCAGGCAGATCGAACGCGCCTTCGCTCATCGCGAGAAGCCGGACGTTCTGATCAATCGGTCAATTCCGGTGGCCGATGACGAGGATGTGCTGTGGTTTGCCGGCAGGGACTGGCGCGAGATTACGCTGCAGGATTGGAACGGCCATTCCGACGCATTCTTCAGGTTCGCGCCGGACGCGTTCCGATACTATCTGCAAAGCATCTTGTGTCTGGCGGCGAAAAATCCCGAAGAGAACCTGCTCGCAGCCGATGCGCTGGTCAATTGTCTCGACCGTACGCCCAATCCCGAATGGTGGGATCAGTTCCTGCTCGACTGCTTGTACGGGCTGCGGGTCGATGAGTACGATGCGATCAGTAGCTGGATCGTCATGCTTTCGGAAAGAAAATCCTACGAGGAGGGTTCGCTAACGCGTGCCTATCGGACGATTCATCTATTGCGCGCGGAAGCCGAGAAGGACTGGTTGCGCCGCCTGAAGCGGTCGTGAGTGGCGGACGAGCATCTGACCGGTGAGGACATTCGGAGTGAAGACCGATGCCGAAAGCGCGCATCATGTATATCGAGAACAAGTCGGAATCGCTGAACGGGCCGGCGCGGATTGGCTGCGTTACGTTCTCTAAGACCGGCAAGTCGATCAGCTACGGAGGGCGCACCTTTCAGAGCCTGAAGGGACGCGGATACAAGGCCAACTATTTCGATGTCGAAACCGGCGAACGGTTTTGGATTTCCGGTCCGCGAAAGGACGGTCAGGATCGTCTCTACGCCGAGAGCTCCGCGCGGATCGAAATCGATCCCGACGTCTTGGAGGAATACTGGCGCGACATCCGGGGAAAGCTCCCCGAATGAGGCCAGCGACGTTTGCACTGCTTCCGCTGATTCCGCTGACGGATGCACGGTGAAATCGACGGACCTCCGATCCGTTGCAACCTGCGTCCGAATGCCGACGGTTGCGAAATCGCCGGGCGGTGTTGCCGGCTCATTCTGAGGAGCGGACGCCTCCCGCTGCGCAGCCGGGCCACAGATAGTTATCCAATTGGAAAACTATTGTTGACAGCTGGCCGCTGCACGTCCATTGTTAGCTGCATGGATAACTATCCTCCTCGCCTCGACAACGTGTTCAGCGCGCTCGCCGATCCAACGCGGCGCGCAATCATCGCGCGGCTCTCGCAAGGCGAGGCGTCCGTGGGCGAACTCGCTCAGCCGTTCGACATGGCACTGCCGAGCCTGATGAAACACATCAGTGTGTTGGAGACCGGCGGCCTCGTCGAGTCGGAGAAACACGGCCGTGTCCGCACATGCCGCCTGATGCCGGGCGCCATGAAGGGGGCCGAGAACTGGCTCATCGAGCAGCGCGCCATCTGGGAAGCCCGCCTTGACCGGCTCGAGGCTTATGTCGCGACGCTCGAGCAGAAGCCGCCAGGGAAAAAGCGTCGCGACCGACGCGCCCAACCACACACGATATCCTCAAAGCACAGGAAATCGCCATGACCTCAACTCCGGACGCCGCTCTCGCCCACTGGGATATCGAGCGCGAGATCGTTCTCTCGCGTGTCATCAAGGCAAAGCGTGATGTCGTCTTTGCGGCCTGGACCGAGCCGGAGCATTTGCTGAATTGGTTCGGACCGGCGGGGTTCAAGATCGAAAGCAGGGAGATCGACATTCGCGTCGGCGGCATGTGGCGCTTCGATATGGTCGCGCCAGACGGCCAGCGATTTTCAAATCGAATGTGCTTTCGGCGCATCGAGCCGCCGCACCTGATCGAGATCGATCATGGTTCGGACATGGATGACGATCCAGCCCGGTTTCGCACCACGATTACGTTCCATGAGCAGAGCGACGGCAAGACCGTGATCACGCTGCGGCAACTGCATCCGACCAAGGCACAGCGCGACTGGACGATCGGCTTCGGCGCCGTCGAGTACGGCTACCAGACCCTGGAGAAGTTGGCGCGGCACGTCGAGACGGCGACAGGTCAGCTATAGCGGCTGTCGAGCCCTGAATGACACGCCAGGTGAGGCGCTAGAGAAAGCGTCTCACGAAATTCAGCGCTGCCTCCGCCACCTCGCGCCAGCCGCTGCCGATGGTCAGCGCGTGACCGCGCCACGGAAGTTGGACGAACTCGGTGACGGCGTCCTGATTGCGCTCCTGCCGTTCATAGGCGGCGCGGCCGACCGATGGCGGCAGGGTGTGGTCGCGCTCCCCGGAGATGATCAGCAACGGTCCACGTTGGCCGGAGCTGGCCGGGGTTTGCGGCATCGGCCAGGCAGATCGCAGGGCCGAGACCGGCAGGGGCAGTCCCCCGCGAAACGGGGCCGGATCGATCGCCACCGTCGCGGCCGAAAGCCCGCGCCCGGCCAGGGTCTGCGCGATCAGCCCGCCGAGCGCGTGGCCGACGAGGGCCGGGCGGCGGTCCAGCGCCTCGGAGAGGCGGGAGAAATGCGCCGCGACCTCGCCGATGGTTTCGGGCGCCGCGGCGCCGCCCACCTCCGCCGGCCAACCGGGCGCCAACGCCGCATAGCCTGCGGCGTTGAACATCTCGGCCCAGCGGTCCCACGAATTGGGCTTCAACCACAGGCCGTGGATGAAGATGACCGCAGGCTTTTGGGACGCGTTGGCCGCTCCGATCGCATCATCAATTGTATGGGTCGGCATCATCGACGTCCTTCCGGCTCTGCTGCGCTGGATCAGTCTGTGAACGTCAGCGCGACGACGGTGCGTCGGCCGGCCGTCCATTGAGGAAGGCGTCGATCGCAGCGACCGTCGCCGCCGGCTGCTCCTCCATCAGCCAGTGGCCGGAGCCGGCGATGACCTGCTCCTGGACGTCGGTCGCGCCGGCCCGCATCACCGCAGCCATCGTCGCGCCGAACGACGCTGCGCCCCCGATCGCCAGCACCGGCATCGGCAGCTTGCCGTGCGCTGCAAGCCAGGCGCGGTTGTCGATCGCGTCCTGATCAAAGGCGGCGAACTGGCGGAAGCCCGCATGCATCCGCCCGGGCGTGGCGTAGAGCTGTGCGTAGTGAACGCGCGCGGCTTCCGGGAAATGGGCGGGATCGGCCGAGAACTCGTTCCAGAAGCGGTCGAGATAGATGCGCTCGCGGCCGGCCACCAGGCGCTCCATATCGGGGCCGCCGAAGCGGAAGTGCCACAGCAGCGGGTTCTTCAGGATCTCCTCCCACGGACCGATGCCCGGCACCGGCGCATCCATCAGCACCAGCCTGGTCACCCGGTCGGAATGCCGCGCCGCCAGCGCATAGGCGACCATGTTGCCGATGTCGTGCGCCACGACCTCGGCGGTTACAGCGCCCAGCGCGTCCATGACGCCTGCGATGTCCTCCGCCTGGTTGGCCTTCTCGAAGCCGGTGTCGGCACGGGCGGACAGGCCGAGCCCGCGCAGATCGGGCACGATCACCGTGTGGTTCTGCGCAAGCTTGGCGGCGAGCGGCACCCACATGTCGCCGGTGTCGCCATAGCCGTGCAGCAGCACGACGGCAGGCCCGGTGCCGCCGACGCGGACGTGGAGCGTCGTGCCGTTGGTCGCGACCTCCTGGGTGCGGAAGGTCTTGGGGAAATCCCCCGGCGCCTCGGTCGCGTCGGCGAGGGCGGCACTCGTGAGGACGGTGAGCGCGGTGGCGGCAAGGGCGGTTCGTTGCAGCAGGCGGGGCAGGTTCATGGCGATCTCCTCGGGGTGAGCCTTGTTGATGCAGGCAAAGCTAGACGAGGGCGGGCCGCGGTATTAGAGGGTAGTGAAGCCAAGGATTTTTGATCTGGACGCAAAGATGGCCATGACCAGCGCGGACCGCGCCCGAGAGCTCGAGGTGTTCTGCGCCGTCGCCGACAGCGGCAGTTTTTCAGCCGCCGGCCGCAGCCTCGCACTGACCGCATCGGCCGTCAGCCGGACCCTCGACCGGATCGAGGCGCGGCTCGGCGCCCGCCTGCTGTTGCGCACCACGCGCGCGCTCACGCTGACCGCCGAGGGCCGCGCCTATCTCAGCGCGGCCCGCCGCATCCTGGCCGACCTCGACGAGGCCGAGCAGGCGATCGCCGACCAGGGGTCGCCACGCGGCCGCATCCGGGTCAGCGCCGCCATTTCCCACGGGCGCATCTGCATTGTTCCGCTGCTGGGCGAGTTCGTGCGGCGCTATCCGAACATCGTGGTCGATATCAACCTCAGCGACGGGCTCGTCGATGTGGCGGCGGGGCAGGCGGATGTGGCGGTTCGCGGCGGTCCGCTGGCCGACAGCGCGCTCACCGCACGCCGTCTCAGCGAGAATGGCCGCACCGTCGTCGCCTCGCCCGACTACCTCGCCCGCTGGGGCGTGCCCGAGACGCCGGAAGACCTGTACAACCACAATTGCCTGAACTTCAGCTTTCGCCGCGCCGAGCCGGTCTGGCCGTTCCGCTGCGACGGGATCGACTACGCCCTGAAGGTGCGAGGCGCGATTGAAGCCAACAGCGGCGACACGCTAAGCCAGTTGGCTCTCGATGGCGTCGGCATCGCCCGCGTCGGCAATTTCAGCCTCGGGAACGCGGTCGTGGAGGGACGACTGGTCCCGCTTCTTGAATCGTTCAATCCCGGCGACAAGGAAGTCTTTCACGCGGTCTTCGTCGGCGGCGCCAACATGCCGGCGCGCATCCGGGTGTTCGTGGACTACCTGGTGGAGCGGATGGGGGATAGCCTTGGACAGGCAACGACGCGGCGACGATCCGTGACGTAGCGGCGGAATTGATCGCGCCTCAGATCCGCTGCACCCTACCCAGCCTGCGTCCGAAGTCCTGCACGGGTCGGCAGCCTTTTGACGAGGTCGCCGACCTCCTGCTGCGCCAATCGCAATTCGTAGATCTTTTGCAGGTTGAGCCAGAAATCCGGGCTGGTCCCGAACCAGTGGCCCAGGCGTAACGCAGTATCGGCGGTGATGCCGCGCTGGCCGTTGATAATTGCGGTGATCCGGTTGACAGGCACGTCGAGCTGGCGCGACAGCTCTGCGGCCGATAGGCCGAGTTCGTCGAGCTCTTCGGCGAGATGAACGCCCGGATGAATGGGGCTGCGTGCCATGGCGTGCCTCCTAGTGATAGTCGACGATCTCGACATTGACTGGGCCGGGTGAGCCGGCGGGCCATTCAAAACAGATCCGCCATTGATCATTGATGCGGATGCTGTACTGGCCCTGCCGATTGCCTTTGAGCCTCTCCAACCGGTTGCCCGGCAAGGCGGCAAGATCCTTCAAGCTTGTTGCGGCTTCCAGCCGATCGAGCCGTATCTCCGCCTGCCGGGCGAACCCGGAGAATTCCCGAACAACTTCGCCATTCGCAAAGCGCTCGGTCCTTCTGTCCCGGTAGCCGACAATCATGCCGGCAATATAGGAAGAATTACGAGATACGTAAAGCGTAAAGCTGCTCCATCGAGACGTCTCGACCATCGGGAACTCGGCTCAGGCGAACTCTGCATCATCACGTGCTGGATGGGCCATCAAACCCCGGATGTGTTTCTGCTGAGGCTAATCTTGACGGCGCTGGTTCGGACCAGCCTTGCGACGTCGACCGGCCTTTGCCGCCGGCGCAGGTGAGCGCCGGGCCGCGACGCGATGCGCGGCGGCGAGCGCTGCACGGGCCCAGGTCACGAGCTCGTCGGGCTCGTCGAACAATCGCTCAGGCGCGCGCCAGAAGGCGAGGTCGATGGCGCGTCCGCCCTTGGTGTAGTTGAGCGGCGGATATGACGCGGCCTCCTGGAAGATCTGCTTGTTGCCGTCATCGACCCGGACATAGAGCGTGTCGTCGGCCACCATCGCCAGCATGACGCCGTCGCAGAACACACCGGTCTTGCCGAACATGCGGCGGAAGGTGAGGCGGCCGAGCGGCGCCAGCTGTTCGCGCAGAAACTCCGAGAAGCCCGCACTGGCAACCATGGCCTCTCGCTACTCCGCCGCGACCATCTGCTGGATGCGCCACTGGCCGAGCAGAGCGCGCAGCGAGGCCGGCTTCAGCGGCTTGTTGAGCACGGCGATGTTCTCGTCGCGGGCGGCGGCGCGGACGTGCGGGCTGCGGTCGGCGGTGATCAGGATGGCGGGCAGCGCCTCGTTGAAGCGGCGGCGGATGTCGCGGATGGCGGCGATGCCGTTGCCGCGGTCGAGGTGGTAGTCGACGAGCAGGCCGGTGACGGCGCCGCCGCGCGCCTCGACGGCGTCGACGGCGGATTCGAAGTCGGCCACGGCGATCACCTCGGCGTCCCACGCCGTCAGCAAGGTCCGCATGCCGTCGAGGATCGCGGGGTCGTTCTCGATGCAGACGATCAGCGCGCCGCCGATCGACGTCTTGGCGAGCGGCGTCGCGCTGGTCACGGCTGCGGTGTGGTTGATCGCCTTGGCGATCGGCACCGTCACCGAGAAAGCCGAGCCGCGGCCCGGATTGGAGTCGAGCGCAATGCCGTGGTTGAGCACGCGCGCGATGCGTTCGACGATCGACAGGCCGAGGCCCAGGCCGCGGGCGATCCGCGCGCCCTGTTCGAGCCGGTGGAATTCCTTGAAGATCTCGCCGCGCTTCACCGGCGGGATGCCGACGCCGGTGTCCCAGACGCCGATCCGCAGCGACTGGCCGTGCCGGCGGCAGCCGACCAGGACGCGGCCCTTGGGGGTGTATTTGATGGCGTTGGAAATGAAGTTCTGCAACAGCCGGCGCAGCAGCAGGCGGTCGGATTCGACGGGAAGCGATGAGGGTACGAAGGTCAGCTCCAGCCCCTTGGCGCGGGCGGCCGGAGCGAACTCGATTTCGAGCGAGCGCATCAGGTCGGCCATCTTGAAGCTCGATATCGACGGCGTCATCGCGCCGGCATCGAGCCGGGAGATGTCGAGCAGCGCGCCGAGGATCTCCTCGATCGCCTCCAGCGAGTCGTCGATGTTCTCCACCAGCCGCGAGTCCTCGCTGGGCGTCTGCCGCTCGACGAGGCTCGTCACGTAGAGGCGCGCCGCGTTCAGCGGCTGCAGAATGTCGTGACTGGCGGCGGCGAGAAAGCGCGTCTTGGAGATGTTGGCATCCTCGGCGGCGCTCTTGGCCAGCGCCAGCTCCGAGTTCAGCCGGGTCAGCTCCTCGGTGCGGTCGCGCACGCGCTTTTCCAAGGTCGCATTGGCGCGCTCCAGCGCCTCGGCGGCCTCGAACGACGGCGTGACGTCGGTGAAGGTGATGACGAGCCCGCCGTCCGGCATGCGGTTGGTGCGGACCTCGATCACCATGTGGCATTCGGCGAGGCGTTCCAGATAGGGCTCACCTTCGGTGGTGTAGGCCGCGAGCCGGCGCGCCAGCAGCGCGTCGCTGTCCTCATAGGTGGGCTCGCCGATCGTACCCATGAATTCGAGGATCTCCCTCAAGGGGCTGCCGATCTGCACCAGATGCGGCGGCAGGCCCAGGAGATCCACGAACTGGCCGTTGGAGCAGATCAGCTGCAGGTCGACGTCGAACACGGCAATGCCCTGGCGCACGTGGTTCAGCGCGGTCTGCAGGATCTCGCGGTTGAAGTGGAGCGCGGCGTGGGAGTCGTCGAGCAGCTTCAGCGCGGCCTTGGCCGAGACCGCGCGCTTGCGCAGCAGCAGCGACATCACCAGCCGCGACGAGGCCGCGCCGATCGAGGAGGCGATCAGGTGCTCGGCATGGCGCAGCAGCTCGAAATCCGCCGGTGCGGCCGGATCGAGCGGGAGGTTGCGGCCGTCGGCGAAGGCCTCGAACGAGGCGCGGGCACGGTCCGGCCCGAGATATTGCGCCACCGTGCTCTGGATGTCCTGCACGGTCACGGTGGAGCGCCAGCGCCGGAAGCTCGGCGCGCTCGGCGTCAGCTCCGCCGGCACGAACAGGTCGGCCTGCAGCAGCTCGATCGATGACGGCTGCCGCGCCAGCGACAGCACGACATAGGTCAGCAAATTGAGCGACAGGCTCCAGAGCACGCCATGCAGCAGCGGCGGCAGGTCGGTGCCGAGCAGCGCCTGCGGCCTGAGAGCCTCGAGCCCGAACGGGCCGTGCTGCAGGAACAGGATGCCCGCGGTCGAGGTGTCGAGGAAGCTCGGGATGAACAGCGTGTAGAGCCAGACGCCGAAGCCGACCAGCATGCCGCCGATCGCGCCGCGCGCGGTCGCCCGGCGCCAGAACAGGCCGCCGAAGAAGCTCGGCGCAAGCTGGGCGATCGCGGCAAAGGACAGCAGGCCGATGGCCGCGAGCTGGGTGGTGCCGAGCGCGCGGTAGTAGAAATAGGCCATCACCATGATGGCGAAGATCGCGATGCGGCGGGTGCCGAGCAAGAAGCCGGCGAAGTCGCGGCCGACCTCGCGATGATCCTGCTGGCGCTGCAACACCAGGGGCACCACGATGTCGTTGCAGACCATGATCGACAGCGCCACGCACTCGACGATCACCATCGCGGTTGCCGCCGACAGGCCGCCGACGAACACCAGGATCGACAGCCATTGCGAATTCGCCTCGATCGGCAGCGCCAGCACGTACATGTCGCTGTCGACCGCGCCGAACGGGAAGGTGACGAGGCCGGCGAGCGCGATCGGGATCACGAACAGATTGATCGCGACGAGATAGAGCGGAAACAGCCAGCGGGCGCGCGACACCTGCGCGTCGTCGGCGTTCTCGACCACGCTGACGTGGAACTGGCGTGGCAGCAGCATCGGGGCGCAGAACGACAGCAAGGTCATGGTCAGGAAGCTGCCGATGCCCGGCACATATTCCAGCGCGCGCTCGGCCTCGGGCGATTTCATCGCCCGCTCGATCAGCTCGACCGGCGAGAACATCCAGAAGGTGACGAAGGCGCCGGCGGCCAGGAAGGCGACCAGCTTGATGATCGACTCGGTCGCGACCGCCAGCATCAGGCCATGCTGGTGCTCGGTGGCGTCGGTCTGCCTTGTGCCGAACAGCACCGCGAAGACAGCCATCGCGAAGGTCACCATCAACGCCATGTCGCCGACGATAGGAATGTGGGCGAAGGCGCGGTCGTCGATCAGGATGGTCTGCAGCGAGGACGCGACGGCCTTCAGCTGCAATGCGATGTAGGGCACCGAGCCGATGATCGCGATCAGCGCCACCGTTGCCGCCACCGCCTGGCTCTTGCCGTAGCGAGCGCCGATGAGGTCGGCGACGGAGGTGATGTTCTGCGATTTGGCGAGCCGGATGACACGGCGCAGCAGTGGCGTGCAGGCGCCGACCATCAGGATCGGCCCGAGATAGATCGCGAGGAAGTCGACGCTGTTGCGCGAGGCGAAGCCGACCGAGCCGAAGAAGGTCCAGGAGGTGCAGTAGATCGCCAGCGACAGCGGGTAGATCAGCCCGGACAGCCGGCCGCGGCTTTCCGGCGGCCGCCGGTTGGCCGCCCGGTTGCCATGGCTGGCAACCAGGAACAGGAAGCCGATGTAGCCGAACGCGGCCGCGATCACGCCCCAGTCATGCAGCATGGCTTGCGCGTCTCCTGACGTCTGTCTCAGGGCTCCGGGCTGATCCCGTGATCCGGGAAACCTAGCCGTTTGCAGGAGGCGAGGCGACAGCGATCTTCCCGGGCGAGTGCAGACCTCGGTTCATCGTTAGCAGCGGCAGCCGTCGCGGCATTCTCCGTCGTCATTCCGGGGTGCCCGCAGGGCGAGCCCGGAATCCATCTCGCCTCATGCTCCGTAGCCCAATGGATTCCGGGCTCGTGCTTCACACGCCCCGGAATGACGGAGAGAGGTGGCGGGACTACTCCGCCGCCAGGGCCTTCTTGTGCAGCGCAAGGCCGAGCCGTTCCCAGACCTGCAGCAGCGCCTCGGCGAGGCGGTCGATCAGGCCGTCGTCATGATAGGGCGAGGGCGTAATGCGCAGGCGCTCGGTGCCCTTGGCGACGGTCGGGTAGTTGATCGGCTGGATATAGATGCCGTGCTCTTCGAGCAGCAGGTCGCAGGCCTGCTTGCACTTCTCGGGATCGCCGACGAACAGCGGCACGATGTGGGTGTCGTTGGCCATCACCGGCAGGCCGGCGGCCGTGAGGATCGCCTTGACCCGCGCGGCGCGGTCCTGGTGGCGCTCGCGCTCCCAGCTCGACGACTTCAGATGCTTGATCGCAGCCGTCGCGGCCGAGCAGATCGGCGGCGGCAGCGCGGTCGTGAAGATGAAGCCCGGCGCGTAGGAGCGCACGGCGTCGATGATCTCGCCCGAGGCTGCGATGTAGCCGCCGAGACAGCCGAACGCCTTGGCCAAGGTGCCTTCGAGGATGTCGATCCGATGCATCACACCGTCGCGCTCGGCGATGCCGCCGCCGCGCGGGCCGTACATGCCGACCGCGTGGACCTCGTCGACATAGGTCATGGCGTTGTAGCGCTCGGCGAGGTCGCAGATCGCGGCCAGCGGCGCCACGTCGCCGTCCATCGAATACAGGCTCTCGCAGGCGATCAGCTTGGGTCGGTCGGGACCGGCCGCGATCAGCAGCTCTTCGAGATGGGCGACATCGTTGTGGCGGAAGATCTGGCGCTCGGCGCCGGACTGGCGCACGCCCTCGATCATCGAATTGTGGTTCAGCGCATCGGACAGGATCAGGCAGTTCGGGATCAGCTTGGCGATGGTGGCGATGCCGGTCTGATTGGAGACATAGCCTGATGTAAACAGCAGCGCCGCTTCCTTGCCGTGGAGATCGGCGAGCTCCGCCTCCAGCTGCACCAGCGGATGATGGGTGCCGGCGATGTTGCGGGTGCCGCCGGCGCCGGTGCCGACCCGGGTCGCGGTCTCGACCATCGCGCCGACCACCTTCGGGTGCTGGCCCATGCCGAGATAGTCGTTGGAGCACCAGATCACGACGTTGCGGGGCCCGTTCGGCGAATGCCACAGCGCATGCGGAAACCGGCCGGCGATGCGTTCGAGATCTGCGAAAACACGGTAGCGACGCTCATCATGCAGACGACCGAGGGCGGCACCGAAATACTGGCTGTAGTCCATCACGAAACCTGACGTGGCGCGCTGCAGTGCAGCATCTGGAGCGGGTCTTGAGGCCTTCTTAGAGCGTTTCCAGCCGGGCTGTCGAGCCGGAATCCCACGGCGGGAATTGGGCGATTTGTCCAAGGGCCGTTGATGTCGACAGAACCGCGCTCGCATTGCGGCGGTGCTGGGGCAGGGCGAGCGGAGGCGAGCCGCGGGGCCGGTCCCGCAGCCTCAGGTGGTGCGATAATGGAGCACGCCGTCGATGTCCTGGCTCGTCAGGCGGCCCTCGACCAGCATGTAGTTGACATGGGCGATCAGCTCGCCGGCCGCGAAGCCCATCTGGTGCGGGTCGAGCACGTGCTTGTGGAACACCACCGGCACCAGCTGCGCCGAGGTCCTGGTCTCCGCGCGGCAGGCGTCCGCGATCATGCGGCAGCGCTCCTCGTGATGGTCGGCGAGCTGCTTGATGCGGGTCTTCAGCCCGTAGAACGGCACGCCATGGCCCGGCAGCACCAGCACGTCATAGGGCAGGGTGGTGGTGAGGCGCGCCAGCGAGGCCAGATATTCGCCGAGCGAGTTCTGGTCCGGCTCGACCGCCCAGACGCTGACATTGGGCGAGATCTTGCTCAGCACCTGGTCGGCCGACAGGAACAGCTTGTCGGCGGCGCAATACAGCATGACCTGGTCGAGCGCGTGGCCGCCGCCGGTGATGACCTTGAAGCGCCGGCTGCCGATCTGGATCTCGTCGCCATGGGAGATGCGGTGGTAGGAGGCCGGCAGCACCGAGACGCGCTGCAGGTAGTCCTGGCCGCGGCCGAGCAGCTTGTCGGTCAGGCTCTCGTCCATGCCGTGGCGGCGGAAGAACAGCCGCTGGGCGTTGCGGCGCTCCTCGGTGCCGCGGCTCTGGTGGTAGACCGACTGCAGATATTCGACCTGCGACATCACCAGCGGGCAGTCGAAGCGCTCGACGATCCACCCCGCCAGCCCGACATGGTCGGGATGCGAATGAGTTACGATCAGCCGCGTGATCTTCACGTGCGCGAGCGGGCCGTCGAGCAGCCGGGTCCAGGCCGCGATCGACTCCTCGTTGCCGAAGCCGGAATCGATGGCCGCCCAGCCGTCGCCGTCGGCGAGCAGATAGATGTTCACATGGTTGAGGCGGAACGGCAGCTTCAGGCGCAGCCACAACACGCCGGGCGCGACCTCGACGACCTGATCCTCACCCGGGTGCTGCTCCCAGGGATATCTCAGGGTCTCGGCCGAGGAGTGAACGGTGTCTGTCTTGGTCATGCCTCATCGGCTTAAACGCCGCCGCGGGCGAGCGCCAGCCGAAAAAGAACCCGGAAATGGCATGGCTGCCTGTTATTCCGGGGCGCGGCAGGCCGGGGCCTCATGGTTCGAGACGCGCCGCAAGGGCGGCGCTCCTCACCATGAGGGTTGAGAGTCTCCGCCTCGATCCAGAGTTCTGCGGGCCACAGCGCGACCTTTGTCTCCTCACCCTGAGGAGCCCGCCGCAGGCGGGCGTCTCGAAGGGCGAGGCCCGGATGGTGACTACGCCGCCCGGATGTTGGTCAGGAACGCATTGACCTCCGAGCGCAGCGTGTCCGCCTCGCGGCGCAGCGTCTCCGAGGCGCCCAGCACGTCGTTCGCGGACGTCCCGGCCTGTGCCGAGGCGCTGGAGACGCCGGTGATGTTGTTGGAGACCTCGCTGGTGCCGCTGGCCGCCTGCTGGATGTTGCGGGCGATCTCGTGCGTGGCGGTGCCCTGCTGCTCGACAGCCGCGGCGATCGCGGTGGTGACGTTGTCGATCTCGGCGATGGTCCCGCCGATGTTGCGGATGGCGGCGACGGCCGAGGACGCGACCTGCTGCATCCCGGCGATCTGGGTGCGGATCTCGTCGGTGGCCTTGGCGGTCTGGCTGGCCAGGCTTTTCACCTCCTGGGCGACCACGGCGAAGCCGCGGCCGGCGTCGCCCGCCCGCGCCGCCTCGATCGTCGCGTTGAGCGCGAGCAGGTTGGTCTGCGAGGCGATCACCTGGATCAGGTCGACGACCACGCTGATGCGGCTCGCGTTGTCGGCGAGGCCCTGCATGGTCGAGTCGGTCGCGCCGGCTTCCTCGACCGCCTTCTTGGCGATCCGGGCCGAGGTCACGACCTGGCGGCCGATCTCGGCGATCGACGACGACAGCTGCTCGGTGCCGGCGGAGACGGTCTGCACGTTGACCGAGGTCTCCTCGGCGGCCGCCGCGACCGCGTTGACCAGCGAATTGGACTGGTCGGCGGTCTGCGACATGCTCTGTGCGGTCGTCTGCATCGCGGTGGCGGAATTCTGCAGGTTGGTGAGCGCGCCGCGCACGGTCGCCTCGAATTGGGTGATCTGCGCCTCCATGCGCGCGGCGCGTTCGGCCTTGGCGGCATTTTCCTTGTCCTGTTCGGCGGCGAGGGTGCGGGCGCGGACCATGTTGTCGCGGAAGACCTGCAAGGTATCGACCATCGCGCCGATCTCGTCGCGCTGCTTCGAGGCCTGGATCTCGGTCTCCAGATCGCCGCTCGACAGCATCTGCATCACCCGCTGCAGCCGCTTGATGCGGCGCAGGATGTTGCCTCCGACGTACAGCCAGACGAACAGCGCCGAGCCGAGCAGGGTGGCTGCCCCCGCCCCGATCATGCCGAGCGTTGCCAGCTCGATCTTGCGGCCGGCCGTGCTGGTGGCGCCTTCCGTGGAGCTGCGCACGCCTTCGACCAGCTGCTGAACGCTGATGTCGAGGCCGACGTTGAGCTTGCGCGTCTCCTCGAGCACGGTCTGCCCGTAATCGCTGGCATCGAGCTCCTTCTCGCGCAGCTTGAAGACGCGGCCCTTGCCTTCGCCGAGCGCCGCGAGCTTCAGCGCGGCGTCATGGAGCGCCTTCGTGCTCCGGCCGCTCGGCAACAGCTCCAGATTGGATTTCAGCTGGGCCAGCGCGTCCTTGAACTGGCTCTCGATCGTCTCCAGCGTGTCGCTGTCGTTGGCCGACAAGGCGGCCGCCATCTGCGCCACGATGAGGTTGCCGGACGCGATCACGTTGCCGAGCTGCTCGACGAACCGCGCCGCGGCGGTGGCATCGTCCGTCGACACTTCGGCGGCACCGAGCACGGCGTTCAGCTGCGTCTGAGCATCCAGCATCGGCTCGTTGGCAGCGGCGGTGAATTCCGCCTGCGCCTGGCGCAGCGCGTCATACTGCTTCTTGTGCGCGGCCGCCGTCTCCAGCCGCTCGCGGGCCGCCGACACCAGGCTCTGGTTGGCCTCGTTGATGTTCTTGATGGTCTCGGCCAGCGGCGCCACTACGCTCTTGTCGGCGCCGAGCGCGCTGATCTCGCCGAGGCGCTGCTGCGTGGCCTTCTGGATCTCCTGCATCTTCTTGAGACGCTCGTTGAGCCCGTCCTCGCTCTGCGAGCCGAGCAGCGCCGGGCCGAGGCTGGCGAGGCTAGAGCTCTGCGCCAGCAGTTGCAGGCTCGAGGTCAGTCGCGGAATGTCGCGGCCCGACAGCTCGACCATGGTGCCGCCGATATGGCGCAGCATCAGTCCGGCGCCGATGCTGATCGCGATTGCCATGCCGGCGATCACCGCAAAAGCCGCGAACAGACTGCCGCGGACGCCCCATCTGGGTCGAAGCAGGCCGGGCACTCCGCTGAAGCTGAACCTGCTCGCCATCTCTGGTGTCCCCCGATACGCGCTACTTTGAGCTGAAGCTTGCACGCAGTATCGCGGCCGGCGGTTAACAAATCAGGGAAATGACCCGGCCGCCGCCGCCTTTTCGCGCATTTCCGCATTTCACCGTGCGGCATGTTAACGGAGCGGCAAGGATTGTTGGTTGGCGCCTCGATGGCCCTTCCGATAAAAGAAAGGCCGGCATCGCTGCCGGCCTTTCATCGCTTCTTGTTTTGACGCCTGCTGATTAGTAGCGCGCTGCCATCGGAGCGCCCCAGTTGAAGCGGTAGTTCACGCCGGCCTTGAACGTATGGTCGTCCGTGGTGAAGCTGCCGGTCGGCACGAGCGCAGCCGGGGCCGCGAAATTGGCGCTGCCGAAATTGTAGTAGTCATACTCGGCCTTGGCGGACCAGCTCGGCGCGAACATGTATTCGAGGCCGGCGCCGACGGTCCAGCCGTTGCGGTGGTCGCCTGACGTGGCGAAGGCGACCGGCGTGCCGGCCAGCGTCACCTTCTCGTTGTTGTCTGAATAGGCGTAGCCGCCCTTCACGTAGAGCAGGCCCGGACCCCAGGTGTAGCCCAAGCGGCCGGTGATCGAGCCGAGGCCGCGCTGGCTGTTGGTGTAGGCGTAGCCGCCGGGGAAGGCTGCTCCGACGCTGCCGCTCAGCCAGCTGTACTGCCCCTCGACGCCGAGCACCCAGGTCGGGGCGAACTGCCAGTCGGCGCCCACCTGCACGCCGCCGAGGAAGCGGCCGTTCGAATTGTTGCCGGTGCCGAGGCCGGAGAAATTGTTGTTGCTGGAGAACGCGCCGCCGAGATGCGCACCGAGGTAGAAGCCGGTCCAGTTGTAGATCGGGGCGGCGTAGACCGGCGCCTTGGTGGCGTAGGGATAGGTGCGCGCGCCGAGATCGGCGGCAAGAGCGGACTGCGCCGAGGCGAGCGCGGCAAGGGCGGCGGTTGCGAACAGGATCTTCTTCATGGCGGATCTCCAACTCAGACTAACAAGGCTCGCGCATCGCGCGCCGTCGATGGATTGGAGATAGATCGGATTTGAGTAAAATGCTGTCACTCGCGCAGCACAGTGGTCTCGAAGCCAACCCGTTCGCGACCAAACGTTTTCTCGTAGTTAGCAAACGGCTAACGAAGCCTGAAGCAGAGGTTAAAGGACGGCACCGCTGTGCCGCAGCGGCACAACTGGTTAAGGCGCCTTAAGGGCTTCGTGCAGGGCAGCCACCGACTCGTGCAGCTGTTCGCGATGAACGACGTCATCTTTGGGGATCGCGGCGATGTTCGTGGCGATCTCGTCGATGATCGCGGCGAGCAGCCCCCAGTTCAGATGCATATGGATCGACTTGCGGACGTCCTCGGGGCCGGGCCGCTCCAAGGTCAGCGCCAGTCCGGTGGGGTCGAGATGGGCGTCGAACCGGGACGAATGCGCGAACGTGCCGACATAGAACTTGTCGGGATATTCGAGCGCGACCTCGGCTTTGTCCGGGATGGGTTTCGACATGCGGGGCTCCTTGGCAACCGACCCCATACCTGAAGAGTTCAGTCCCGCCTTGAGCCAGGTCAGACAGAGAGCAGAGCCGGACGGAGAATCGAGAGCAGCGGGGTTCCCGTGCCGTCGCCACGGCCGCAGCCCGTCCATCTCCGAAGCTCCGGCCGCCGATGGCCCTCCACCGCTTCCAACGGTGGCGCGGCCGCAATTCTACGGACGAGAAAATTTACCTTCCTTGAAAAGAGGTTGTGCAGGTTGGTCGCATTGTCCATTCGGCCGGCGCTCCGGACTGAAGATCTTTGATCGCGTCAATGAAGACGAGGTCCGACTGGCAGGCCTCGCTCACGATCCTGGGCTCCCAAACGGAGTCGTCCGACATGAAGATGCGTCTCTCCATCTCCGCGATCATCGCCGCCTTCGGCCTCGTGCTGGCGCTCGGCTTCGGTGCCGTCGTCCTGACCAGTGCCTATGCCTTGCGCGAACTGAAGGTCGGCGGGCCGCTCTACGACAAGATCAAGCTCGGTAACGACCTGGTGGCCGACATCCTGCCGCCGCCGGAATATGTTCTCGAAGCCTATCTCGAGTCGACGCTGGCGCTGCGCAATCCCAAGAACGCGGATGCGCATGTCCAGAAGCTGACGCAGCTCAAGAAGGACTACGAGGATCGCAAGACGTTCTGGAGCAGCTCGGCGCTGGAGCCGGACCTGAAGTCGCTGCTGGTCGAAAGATCCGACGCCGAGGTCAGGAAGTTCTGGCAGGCCGCAGAGGGCGAGCTGATCCCGGCGCTGCGCGCCGGCGACATGGCGAAGGCCGAAACCGCCTACGGCCGGCTGACCGAATCCTATGGCGCGCACCGCGCGCTGATCGACGCGCTCGTCGAAAAGGCGAACAAGCTGAATTCGGACATGGAGGCCACGGCGGCTTCCCAGGACCGCAGCATCTCCGTTGTTGTCTGGACCGTCGCCGGCATCGTGCTGGTCCTGGTCGTCGCCGGGCTGTCGGGACTTGTGATCGGCGTCGTCCGTCCGCTTGTCCGTATGACCGGCCTGATGCGCCGGATAGCACGGGGCGAGCTCTCCACCGACATTCCCTATTTCGAACGCGGCGACGAGATCGGAGCGATGGCCCGCGCGCTCGCCGTCTTCAAGACCAACGCAAGCGAGAACGCCAGCCTGCGCGACAAGCAGGAACGTGATCGCGCCGCCGCCGAGGACCAGAAGAAGCGCGCCATGCTCGACATGGCCGACGTGATCGAGCGCGAGACCGGCACGTCGGTCGAGGCGGCGGCCGGCGCGTCGCGCCAGGTCGAAGCGGTGGCGGCAGGCCTGTCCGACCTCGCCCATGAACTGTCTTCGGATGCGCAAGCGGTGGCGGCTGCCTCCGAGCAGTCGCTCGCCAATGCGCAGACGGTCTCGGCGGCCGCCGAGCAGCTGAGCGCCGCGATCCGCGAGATTTCCAGCCAGGTCGCGCGCGCCAGCACCATCACCAAGTCGGCGGTCAGCGGCCGCGAGAAGGCCAAGAACACGATGGGATCGTTGTCGAAGGCGGTGGACAAGATCGCCGAAGTCTCGAACCTGATCGGCGGCATAGCCGAGCAGACCAACCTGCTCGCACTCAACGCCACCATCGAGGCGGCGCGCGCCGGCGATGCCGGCCGCGGCTTTGCCGTCGTCGCCGCCGAGGTCAAGTCGTTGTCGGATCAGACCGCCAAGTCGACCGAGGAGATTTCGCGCCTGATCGGGGAGGTGCAGACCACCACGCAGGCGACCGTCGATGCGGTCGAGGGCATCGGCAGCCAGATTTCCGAAATCGACGGAGTCGCGGCGTCGATTGCCGCGGCGATGGAGGAGCAGCACGCGGCGACCCAGGAGATCAGCCGCTCCGTCGCCGCATCGGCGAGTGCGGCGCGGGATGTGTCGTCCAAGATCGGCAATGTCGGCAAGGATGCCGGCATGGTCAACGATCGGGCCGCGGAAGTGCGCAGCGCCATCGGCAACGTCGCCTCCAGCCTGAGTGCGTTGCGCGCGACGCTGGTGAAGGTGGTCCGGACCACGACCACCGAAGCGGATCGCCGCCGCTCGCCGCGCATCCGTACGAGCCTGCCGATCAAGGTCATCGATGCACGCAAGGGCGCCGTGAAGGCCGATCTGGTCGACCTTTCCGAAGGGGGGGCCTGGTTCCGCTTCGATCCCGAGCCGGGAATCGGTGATCGCGGCGTTCTCCAGTTCGATGGCTTCGACGGCGATATTCCATACCAGGTCCGCGCTCGGGAGAAGGACGCGGTGCACGTCGCGTTCGAGCTTGGTGACAAGCGCGAGTCCTTCGCGGCCTGGTTCAGGTCGTCTTTCGCGCGCCAGGCGGCCTGAAGCCGCCACGAAAGTCGCTCAAACGACACGAGCCTCCGTTCCGGCCGCAAGGAACGGAGGCGTCGCTTGTTGCAGGATCGCTCAACCCGCGTCCGTCATCGGCCGGTACGCACCAGATCGCCGATGCGCACCGGGAAGCGCCGGATGCGGACGCCCGTCGCATGCGCGACGGCATTGGCGACCGCGCCCGCCGAGCCCGTGATGCCGATCTCGCCGACGCCCTTGATGCCGAGCGGGTTGACGAACGGATCGTGCTCCTCGACCGTGAACGCTTCGATCGCCGGGACGTCGGCGTTCACCGGCACATGATACTCGCCGAGATTGGCGTTCATGATGCGCCCCGTGCGGCGGTCGGTGACGGCCTCCTCGTGCAGTGCGAGCGAGATGCCCCAGATCATGCCGCCGATGAGCTGGCTCTCCACCAGCTTCGGATTGATGATCCGGCCGGCAGCAAACGCGCCGACCATGCGGGTTACGCGCACTTGGCCCAGATCCGGATCGACCTTCACCTCGGCGAACACGGCGCCATGCGAGCTCATCGCGTACTGTTCGTTGGCGGCGGGATCGGGCACACCTGAGCCGGAGCCCTCGATCTCCGCAAGACCGGCGCGGGCCAGGATGTCGGCATAGCTCTCGCCGCGGCTGTCGTCGTCGCGCCGGAGCAGCCGCCCGTTGCGGGCAATCACGCCGGCGTTGCCGCCGCCATAGAGCGGCGAGCGCTGATCGGAGGTCGCAAGCTCAGCGAGCTTCGCAATGACGGCCGCGCCGGCATTGTGGATCGCGGTGCCCACGGTCGCCGTATGCGCCGAGCCGCCGGCGATGCCGGCATCCGGCAGGTCCGACGTTCCGGCCTTGAACGTGACCTGGTCGAGATCGAGCGCGAGAGAATCCGCGGCGATCTGGGCGAATGCCGTCCAGGCGCCCTGGCCCATGTCGTGCGCGCCGCTCTCCACCACGCCGCTGCCGTCACGCCGGATCACCGCGCGCGCCTGGCCTGCGAACATCAGCGCATGGAACGTTGCCGTGCCCATGCCCCAGCCGACCAGGAAGCCATCCTTGTCGCGCATCATGCGCGGCTTCAGCGGCCGCTCCCACCAGCCGAAACGCTCGGCACCTTGCGTGTAGCACTCGCGCAGCGCCTTGGACGAGAACGGCTTGCCGGTGGCCGGCTCGACCTCGGCATAGTTCTTGACGCGAAATGCCAGCGGATCGAGGCCGCACGCCTCCGCCATCTCGTCGACCGCGCTCTCCAGCGCGATCGAGCCCGGCGCGATGCCGGGCGCGCGCACGAACAGCGGCGTGCCGGTGTCCATGCGCACCGCGTCATAGGTGGTCGCGATCGCCGGGGCGGCATACAGCGTGTGCGTGACATGCGCCGCCGCCTCGTAGAAGTCCTCGAAGCTCGAGGTCGCGATCCGGGCGTGATGATGGATCCCTGACAACTGTCCCGCAGCGCTGGCGCCGAGGCGAAGCGTCTGCCGCGTCGGCGAGCGATGGCCGAACGGACCGTAGAGCTGCTCGCGGCGCACCACGAGCTTGACCGGACGGCCGAGCAGCTTCGCGGCGAGAATGCCGAGGATCTGCGGCCCGGCGATGAAGCCCTTGCCGCCGAACCCGCCGCCGAGGAAGGGGCTGCGGATCAGGATGTTCTCCGGCGCAATCCCGAACAGCTCGGCGATGCGCCCGCGCATCATCACGAGGCCCTGGGTCGGCGTGTCGATGACGAGCTTGTCGCCCTGCCATTCGGCGACGATCGCATGCGGCTCCATTGCGTTGTGATAATGCGCCGGGGTCTCGTAGGTCGCCGTGATCTGCCTGTCGCTGCCGGCGAGCGCGGCCTCGACGTCGCCATGATAGCTCTCGGCAGCAAAGCCCATGCCGACCACGGGCGGCACGTAAGCGTCGCTGGCGTCGAGCCCGATGCGCACCGGCTCGGCGTCGTAGCGCGGCGACAGCAGAGCGGCGCCTTCGGTCGCGGCTTCCAGGCTCTCGGCGACGACGAGCGCGATCGGCTGGTTGGCGTAGCGCACGCGATCGTTCTGCAGCGCCTCGAACCGGAACGCGAACGGATTAGGCTTGCCGTCGGGATCACCGGCCAGCGGCGGCCGGTTGGCGGAGGTCATCACCTCGACCACGCCGGGGTGGGCCTTGGCGGCGTCGACATCGAGCGAGACGACGCGGCCGCGCGCGATGCTGCTCACGACCAGCGCGGCATGCAGCAGGCCGGGCGGATTGTTGTCGGCGGCGAAGCGCGCGCTGCCTGTGACCTTGGCCAGACCATCGACGCGCGACAGCGACTGGCCGATGTTGGAGCCGTGGCGGAGATGGGCGGGATCGCGGGTCGGATTGAGCTCAGGCGTCATGAAGCACTCCTGGAACGGAGGAGAAGGGAGAGGCCGGCAGCGCCGGCATGCGCGACGGCGTGCCTTGGGCGGCCGCCTGCAGCGCGCGCACGATCAGGTTGCGCGCGAGCGGGATCTTGTAGGCGTTGTCGCCGGAGGGGTTTGCCTCACGCAGCGCCGCATCTGCGGCCTGCTGGAATGCACGCGCCTCCGCAGGCTGGCCCGCGAGCAGCGCCTCCGCCTCGTGTGCGCGCCACGGCTTGGCCGCGACGCCGCCGAGCGCCAGGCGCGCCTGCTTGATCTTGTTGTTCTCGATCACGAGACCGGCGGCGGCAGATACCACGGCAAACGCATAGGAATTGCGCTCGCGCACTTTGAGATAGCGCGCGTGCTTTGCGAACGCGCGCGCTGTGGCGGGCAGCCGGACCGCCACGATGATCTCGCCAGGGGCGAGCACGGTCTCGCGCTCCGGCGTCGTGCCGGGCAACAGATGCAGCGCCTCCAGCGCGACCTCGCGCCGGCCCGCTTTGCCTTCGATCTCGACCACGGCATCGAACGCCGCCAGCAGTACGCAGAAATCGGACGGGTTGGTGGCGATGCAGGCCTCGCTCCAGCCCAGCACGGCATGCTGATGGTTGTCGCCGCCGCGTGCGTCGCAGCCGGCGCCGGGCGTGCGCTTGTTGCAGGCCGAGGCCGGATCGTAGAAATAGGCGCAGCGCGTCCGCTGCAGCAGATTGCCGCCGACAGTCGCCGCATTGCGCAGCTGCGCCGAGGCGCCGGACAGCAGCGCTTCCGCGACGGCCGGAAAATCATGCGCGAAGTCCGCGTCATGCGCGAGGTCCGCGTCATGCGCGAGGTCGGCATTGCGCACCAGCGCGCCGATCCTGACGTCGCCATTGCCGAGCTTGTCGATCCGCTTGAGCTCGCCGAGCTGCGAGATGTCGACCAGCCGCGACGGCCTGACGACGTTGCCCTTCATCAGGTCGAGCAGATTGGTGCCGGATGCGAGATAGGCAGCGCCCGGCGCGCTAGCCGCCGTGATCGCTTCCGCGACCGTCGACGGCCTCACATAATCGAACCGGTTCATGCCGCGCGCTCCGTATTGTCCGCAAGCGTCGCCTGCGCGTCCAGCACCGCCTCGACGATGCCGACATAGGCGCTGCAGCGGCACAGATTGCCGCTCATGCCTTCGCGGACGCGGTCCGCGTCGTTGCCGGCCTGGCCTTCATTGATGAGGCCGACCGCGCTCATGATCTGGCCGGGCGTGCAGAAGCCGCATTGCAGGGCGTCGTGGGCGATGAAGGCCTGCTGCACCGGGTGCAGCTGGTCGCCATGGGCCAGCCCTTCGATGGTGGTGATCGCCGCGCCGTCGAGACTGGCGGCCAGCGTCAGGCAGGAATTGATGCGGCGGCCGTCGACGAGGACGGTGCAGGCGCCGCACTGGCCGCGGTCGCAGCCTTTCTTGGTGCCGGGGAGGTGGAGACGCTCGCGCAGCAGGTCGAGCAGGGTGACGCGGGGGTCGTCGAGCGCAAGCGTTCGCGGCTCACCGTTGACGGTGAGTCTGACAGTCCAATTCATGCGTTGTTCCGATCGAAGCGATGGCCTAATCGGATCGCAGCGGGCACAGCCTTACGGGCGGTGGTCCGTCCAGATCCAGCGACCGCGGGGCGAGCAAGGGAGTAGCCGTCCCCGGGTGGCAGGTCTATTTATACGGAGGAGTCCTCCGTTTAGCAAGGGTGCAGTGCACGGGGCCGATCAAGAGCTGGTGAGATGGAGACGAAACCACAAGAGCAGACGCGCAAGCCGCGCGCAGATGCGGTGCGAAACCGCGAGCGCGTGCTGCATGCAGCCAAGCTGGTGTTCTCCGCCGGCGGCCCCGATGCGAGCCTCGAGGCGGTGGCGCGGCAGGCCGGCGTCGGCATCGGCACGCTCTATCGTCACTTCCCGACCCGCGAGGATCTGTTCGAGGCGGTCTATCGCCGCGAGGTCGAGCAGCTCTCGGAGCTGGCCGAGGAGCTGAAGAGCGAGCCGTCGCCGGTCGAGGCGCTCAGGCGCTGGCTGCGCTCGACGGTGCAGTTCGTCGCCACCAAGAAGGGCATGATGGCGGCGCTGGCGATCGTCATGACCGCGAACTCCGAGCTCGCGGCCTATTCGCACGGTCATCTCACGCGCTCCATCGGCGCGCTGCTCGCCCGCGCCGTCGAGGCCGGCGAGGTGCGCGCCGACGTCACCGCCGACGACCTGCTCCGCGCGCTGATCGGCATGTGCTACATGCACGACCAGACCGGCTGGCAGCAGAGCGTGCTGCGGCTCTTAGATGTGTTCGTGGACGGGTTGCGGGTGGGCAAGGGAAGAGCCAGAGAAGCGTAGTTGGCTTTGGCGTCCTGCTCAGCGGGGCGGGAATAGCAATAGAGTCAACAATGTCAGGAAAGCTTCCTGGCTTTGGACGCGAGCGGCTTCGAAGCTCGCCAATGCAGCTCTCGCCATTCTGATTGCGAGCTGCGCATCCAAGGTTTTGACGCGGATCATCGGATTATAGTCGGCTTCATGGCGCTTCTCTTGCAGCTCCAGGACAGCGAATGCGAACGCTTGAAGGTTTGCTCCAAAGCCTCCAGAGGGCGCAAACGGTTGATATTTGGCGGAGAGCTTCGACTTTTTGACCTCCTCGCATAGCAATCGAAGGTCTCGATGATCCACGGCCCTATAGACGAGGGCGTACAAAGATGTCCCTTGTTTCGTCTTGCCGATGAATTGATCTGCAGCGGCGATGAGCGTTGCATCAAACAATCCATAATAGGCAGCCGAAATTGCGCGACGGATGTTGACCTGTCGTGGCGGCCCCGCGGCGGGCGGAACGATCAACTGCTCCGCCTGCTGAAACAAATGCTCCGGATTAAGTATCGCCAACGGCCTCGTTCTCCGCCTCGTATTCGATCAGCGGAAAACGGTCCTCGCCTGCGGCCTGGAGCTGCTCCTGGATCTGGACCAGCGTATCCAGAACTGCTTCTCCCTCGATGTTGGTCCCTTGGATGGGACTCAATACGATGGTGATCCGCAGGGCATCACGGCCTTCGGAATCCGCATAGGGCGATGTCGTGACGTCTGTTACCGCGGCGGAGCTGCTCAGATTCGCAGTGGCGACCTGGCGGGCGATGTTGGCGATTTTGGCGTTGTCCAGCATTGCCGTACTATACGCTGCATTCCGGAACGCTGCATTCCGGAGAGTAGCCACCGGCGACCCGTCCTGAGTTTCGATTGCTGCGACGGCAGCCTCACCCCCGCAGCCACTCCACCAGCGCCTGCGCCGTCTCCCCTGGCTGCTCGGGCTGCGGCAGGTGGCCGCAATGCTCGAGCACGACCAGCCAGCTGCCGGCGATCTCGTCGGCCATCTCCTTCGACAGGCTGTTCGGGATGGTGTTGTCGGTGTCGCCGGTCAGGATCAGGGTCGGGCAGCGGATCGCGGTCAGCGTCGGCCGCGAGTCCGGCCGCGTCATCACCGCGGTCTGCTGCCGGACGAAGCCGTCGACGCCGACCTCGTCCGCCATGTCGTGCACGAGCTGGCGCAGCTGCGCATCATCCTGGCGCGAGGGATGGACGAAGCCGGCAAACAGCTCGTCCACCACGCCGTGATAATCGCCGTCCTTGGCGCGCGTGATCATGGTGCGGCGCCGCGCGCTGGCCTCCGGCGTGTCGGGCCGCGCCTGGGTGTTGATCAGCGCCAGCCGGCCGACCCGCTCCGGCGCCTGGCGCATGATCTCGAAGGCGATGTAGCCGCCCATCGAGTGGCCGGCGAGCGCGAAACGCGGCGGCGCCTCGGCCAGGATGCGACGCGCGATCGATGCCATGCCGTCATCGCGGATGTGGTTCGCCACCATGACCGGCCCGAGCCGCCACAGCGCCGGGATCACGGGGGCATAGATGCGGGGTGACGAGATCAGTCCGGGCACCAGCACGAGCGGCAGCGCATCTGTCATGGCTTTTCCTCTGGAACGGCGTTTCCCGTGTCGGCCCGGGTGTTTTCCACCCGCTGCGCCATTTACGCGCGAGACGCCGCCGATGTCCAACGAAGTCCTCCGGTTCGAACTGCGGCGCCAGAGCGACGATCTCGTCTATGGCTTTACGCGCATGACCCGTGCCGACGGCAGCGTCGGCTTCAAGCGCGCCGACGGGGATTACTGGAACGTATGGAAGCCGGACTGGGGCTGGGTGGCGTGGAACGACAGCTCGCAGACCTGCATGGGCCGTCCGTGGCACGTGCTGCCCAGGGACCAGGGCGGATCACGGCGCAGCACCGCCCGAGGGCGACTGGGTCAGCGACAAGGGCCCGAAGTCCTACGTCTACAGTTTGATCCATCTCCGATGACGCGCGCAATGCGCCGTCTGCGTCTCTACGTCGTGCGCTTGGTCGATGACCCCCGAGGATTGTGCGTGATCGCCGGTTGAGGCCCTGATCGCGGAGGATTGCCGGGGGGAAGCGGCGTTCGCGGCTTTCCCGTGGCATCAGAGATCAGACGCGCGAAGAGGGCGGATCTAACAACTTCCGATCAGTTCCAGTTACCGGCATGACAGCGCGATGTTACCTGCGTGTCACTTGCAATAGTGGCGCGGCACCCTCGGCGCCACGACATGATCACGTCCGTGGCAGGCGCTCGCCGAGCCCCGCTCGTGTGGCTTCGAAGTTATTAGTCGCGGCCATTGGATGGCTCTTGCCAGATTTCGACCATATGTCGTTGTGCAACTAATAGGTGGCGGCTGGCTTGTCGAACTACTTAAAGGCTCGGCGATTGTGATCGCGGTGGTGCACCGGTGACGTCGAGATCCAGCTCCATGGCCGGCGACGTCGTGCATGCGGCCGAGCGAACGCCGGCGCGGCTTCGGCGCGCGGGCTGATGGTCTTGTGAGATGTGCCGCCGTCGACGCGGCGGCGCCCGCCAGACGCACGTCATGCCCGACGTTTTCACACGACGTTGCGCCGCGGATTCCGGTCGTCGCGATGCCGCCCAGCGCGTCGGAAGGCGGGGTGGCCGAGGCCGATGGTGCGATCGGGAGCGGCCTGGCCGCGCAGGGCTCGTCGCAGCGCGGACGTGCGCGATCTCCGCGCGCGTGGCCCGGCATGGCCTGCGCCGCTTCATCTGAAGCCGGCGCGGATCGTTTCGGCTAGACGAGCAGCGGCTGAACGGCCGCCGCGAGCTTCTTCAGGAGCGGCAGGAAACGCTCCTTCATCTCGTCGATGCCGATGCGATCGACATGCCCGCCGATATTGGCGGCGGCGACGATGCCGCCATCGTAGCGGCGGATCGGCACGGAGATCGAGCGGAAGCCCTGCTCGGCTTCGCCGTCGACCAGGGAATATCCATCGCTGCGGACGGCGATGATCGATGCGATCAGCGCCTCCTTGTCGGTGATCGTCTGCGGTGTCATCGCGGTGAGGGATATGTGCTCGACCGCCTGACGTAGCTGATCGTCTGGCATCCGGCTCAACAGCGCGCGCCCGACCGAGCTGCAGAAGGCCGGTAGCCGATAGCCGATTTCGAGGCCCGTGGAAAACATCCGCGTCGGCGTCGCGCGCGCAATGAACACGACCTCGTCACCGTCGAGAACAGCGAGCGAGCAGACCTCGCGGGCCTCCGCGGCCGCAACGTCCATCAACGGCTGCAATACGGTATTGATCTGATTGGATGCGAGGTAGCTGGACGCCAGCAGCAGCACGCGCGGCGTCAGCGAGAACAGCCGGTCGTCGCCGTAGACGAAGCCCGACGCCTTCAACGTCAGAAGGATTCGCCGGACGGTGGCGCGTGCAAGACCTGTGAGTTCGGCGGCCTTGCTCAAGGTCATCGGTCGGCCCTCGCGACTGAAGGCCTGTATGACGCGCAGACCGCGATCGAGCGCCTCGACGAACTCGGGTCCGTCGCCGCGCGCCAACTTCTTCTCCTCATCAGTCCGCTTCAGTTTAGGCATCGGCCTGACACGATCCGTTGTTGTTGTTTTGGGCCGCAGTGAAGCTGCTGTCCGTGTGCCCTTCGGCTTCGGTTGTAGCTTTTTCACTTGCGCTTCTCCCTGTTTAAAGCGAATCTAATCGAGGCGAACATATGTTCGTCTAGCGCACATTATGCGATGATCGCGTGACGCCCAACGCCCGACTTGCGACGGAACAGGAGAGACGGCCATCATGATGAGCCATGAGCAGAATGACCTGATCACGCGCATCGGACAGGCCGCGCCCGCCGGTAAACTAATGAGGATGTACTGGCAGCCGGCCGCGCTGGTGGACGAACTCGCGGGCGAACGCCCGATCCGCGCGGTCAAGCTGCTCGGCCAGCATTTCGTGCTCTTCAAGGATGAGCAGGGCCGCTATGGACTACTTGACCGCGATTGTCCGCATCGCGGTGCCGATCTCGCTTTCGGACGGTTGGAGAACGGCGGGCTGCGCTGCGCGTTCCATGGCTGGCTGTTCGACGCCGACGGTCAATGCCTGGAGACCCCCGCGGAACCGGCCGGTTCACCGCTATGCCAGAACGTCAGGCAGCGCTCTTATCCCGTGGTCGAGAAGGGCGGCATCCTCTGGGCCTGGCTCGGCGACGGTGCAGCCCCGGCGTTCCCGGATCTCGACTGCTTCGCCGCGCCTGAGACCTACACCTTCGCCTTCAAGGGCCTGATCGAGTGCAACTGGCTGCAGGCGCTGGAGGTCGGCATCGACCCGGCGCACGCCTCGTTCCTGCACCGCTTCTTCGAGGACGAGGACACGTCGACCGCCTACGGCAAGCAGTTCCGCGGCGCCTCCGCCGACAGCGAGCTGCCGATGACCAAGGTGCTGCGCGAGTATGATCGCCCGATCATCAATGTCGAGCGCACCGAATACGGCCTGCGCATCATCGCGCTGCGCGAGATCGATGCCGAGCGCACCCATGTGCGCGTCACCAACCAGCTGTTCCCGCATGCCTTCGTGATTCCGATGAGCACGGAGATGACCATCACGCAGTGGCACGTGCCGGTCGATGACGAGACCTGCTACTGGTACGCGATCTTCACCAGTTACGGCGTGCCGGTCGACAAGGCCAAGATGCGGGCGCAGCGGCTCGAGCTCTATGAGCTGCCGGACTATCGCTCGCGCAAGAACAAGAGCAACGACTACGGCTTCGATCCGCACGAGCAGGCGACCGCCACCTATACCGGCATGGGCAACGACATCAACGTGCACGACCAGTGGGCGGTTGAGTCGATGGGGCGGATCCAGGATCGCACCCGCGAGCATCTCGGCCAGTCCGACAAGGCCATCATCCAGTATCGCCGGCTGCTGCGCGAGCAGATCGAGACCGTCGCGCGCGGCGAGCGGCCGATGCTGTTCCTCGACGCCGCCGAGGCGCGCAGCGTGCAGGGCCCGGCGACGATGGACGGCATCGGTCCGACCCGCGGCTGGGAGACCTACTGGATGGAGGTCGACGTGCGCCGCCGCCGTCGTGCGCCCTGGGCCGCGCCGGTGCCAGCGGATATCGTGCGTCTGGCGCCGCATCTGAGCGCGGCGGAGTAAAGATGCAACCGCAAGACCCTGTAGGGTGGGCAAAGGCGCGTTCGCGGCGGTGTTGCTGCTTTTGCGCTGACGGATGCTGCGAACGCGACGTGCCCACCGCCGCACCGGTACTCGTGAATGGTGGGCACGCCTTCGGACGGCGCGTCGCGCCGTTCCGACGGCTTTGCCCACCCTACGCTTCTCACAATGCGTCACGGAGCCATCGTTGAGTTTCGTCGACAAGCATCAGCTGTGGACCGCTGAACAAACCGAAGCCGCAGTGCGCATGCGGCGGATCGTGGAAGAGCACGGCCTCACCACCATCCGCTTCTCGTTCCCCGATCAGCACGGCATCCTGCGCGGCAAGACGCTCACCGTCGATGCCGCGCTGTCCTCGCTGGAGGACGGCTGCTCGATCACCACGACCCTGCTCGCCAAGGACACCTCGCACCGCACGGTGTTTCCGGTGTTCACCGCCGGCGGCGGCTTCGGCATGGCCGAGATGCAGGGCGGCAGCGATGCGCTGATGGTCGCCGATCCCACGACCTTCCGTGTGCTGCCGTGGGCACCCGGCACCGGCTGGGTGCTGTGCGATCTGTACTTCGCAAACGCGACGCCCGTGCCGTTCGCCACGCGCAATCTCTATCGTTCGGCGCTGACGACGCTCGCTCAGCGCGGCTATCAGTTCAAGGCCGGCCTCGAGGTCGAGTGCCACATCTTCAAGGTCGAGGATCCCAGGCTCGCGCCTGGTGATGCCGGCATGCCCGGGCAGCCGGGCGTGCCGCCGACGGTCAGCCTGCTGACGCAGGGCTATCAATATCTGACCGAGCAGCGCTTCGATCAGATGGAGCCGGCGCTCGAGATCATCAGGGCCAATCTCGCTGCGCTCGGTTTGCCCCTGCGCTCGATCGAGCTCGAATATGGTCCGAGCCAGTGCGAGTTCGTGCTGCAGCCCGGCATCGGCCTGGAGCCTGCCGACACCATGGTGCTGTTCCGCAGCGCCGTGAAGCAGATCGCGCAGCGCCACGGCTATCACGCCACCTTCATGTGCCGGCCGCGTATTCCCAACGTGATGTCGTCGGGCTGGCATCTGCACCAGTCGCTGGTCGCGCGCGACGGCAGCAACGCCTTCATGACGGAGACCGCCGAAGGGCTGTCAGCGCTCGGCCGTCACTACATGGCCGGCCTGCTGGCGCATGCGCGCGCGTCGGCGGTGTTCTCGACGCCGACCATCAACGGCTACCGGCGCTACCGGTCCTATTCGCTGGCGCCGGATCGGGCGATCTGGGGCCGCGACAATCGCGGCGTCATGATCCGCGTACTCGGCGGCGCGGGCGACGGTGCCACGCGCCTCGAGAACCGCATCGGCGAGCCCGCCGCCAATCCCTATCTCTATATGGCCTCGCAGATCGCAGCCGGCCTCGACGGCATCGATCGCAAGCTCGATCCCGGCCCGTCGGCTGACGTGCCCTATGAGACCAAGGCTGACCTCCTGCCGAAATCTCTGGGCGAAGCGGTCGATACGCTGAAGAACGATGCGTTCTTCCGCACGGCGTTCGGCGCCACCTTCATCGACTACTACACCTTCATCAAGACCGCCGAAATCGAGCGCTTCCAGGCGGAGGTGTCCGACTGGGAGCAGCGCGAGTATTTCGAGATGTTTTGAAAGCGCTGTGGCCTCTCACACGCTGCGCGTCAGGCCGCCGTCGACGCGGATGTTCTGGCCGGTGATGTAGGCCGCACCTTCGGAGGCGAGGAAGGCGATGGTGGCGGCGATCTCCTCGGACTTGCCGTAGCGGCCCATCGGCACCG
This sequence comes from Bradyrhizobium ontarionense, assembly GCF_021088345.1. Classification (NCBI taxonomy): domain Bacteria; kingdom Pseudomonadati; phylum Pseudomonadota; class Alphaproteobacteria; order Hyphomicrobiales; family Nitrobacteraceae; genus Bradyrhizobium; species Bradyrhizobium ontarionense. Next base: position 6,326,941 of record NZ_CP088156.1, read on the forward strand.
TCTTGCGGCGCTCCTCCGTCGCCGGGAGGCTGTCGATCCAGCCGGGCAGCACGTTGTTCATGCGGATGTTGTCGGCCGCGTAGGTATCGGTGAAGATCTTGGTGAAGGCGGCGAGCCCGGCGCGGAACACGGCCGAGGTCGGAAACATCGCCGACGGCTCGAAGGTCCAGGCGGTCGAGATGTTGATGATCGCGCCGCCCTGCTGCGCCTGCATCACGGGTGTGACCAGGCGCGTCGGGCGGATGACGTTCAGCAGATAGGTGTCGAGCCCGCCGTGCCACTGCTCGTCGGTCAATTCCAGGATCGGCGCGCGCGGGCCGTGGCCGGCGCTGTTGACGAGCACGTCGATGCGGCCCCAGCGGGCCATCGCGCCGTCGACCAGGCGCTTCAGATCGTCGTTGGACTTGTTGGAGCCGGTGACGCCGAGGCCGCCGAGTTCGGCCGCCAGCGCCTCGCCTTTGCCCGAGGACGACAGGATCGCGACTTGGAATCCATCGGCGGCCAGACGGCGGGCGGCGGCCGCGCCCATGCCACTGCCGCCCGCAGTGACCAGTGCGACACGTTGTGTGGCCATGACGATGACTCCTGCCTTGTAAGGATGATGCCGACAGCGATGTAGCGCATTCCGCCCGACGGCGTCGAGCGCCGGGGTATCCGAATAGCTGTTGGATGTGTTCCCGCAAAGCGCGTCGCTTTTTCGTGAGCATCTGCTGCTGTTCACGACGCGCGCGTGCGCATTGCCGCGTTGCGGGAACCCGATCCCACCGAGCGGCATATCGAGGGGCAGCATCGGCACGAGGCCGATTGCGGTTCGACGATGCGTCTCGCGATCCGGGAAGGGCGGAGCAGGGAAAGATGTCAGACCAGAAGCCGCAGCGCGATCGTGCGGTCGTCGACAGCGGCGATGCGGCCGATCTGTCGTCGGAGCACCACGACATCTTCTTCGCCGCCGTCGAGACGACGCGGATGCCGATGATCGTCACCGATCCGCGCCAGAACGACAATCCGGTCCTGTTTGCCAACCGGGCCTTTCTCGAAATGACCGGCTACAGCCTCGGCGAGATCGTCGGCGCCAATTGCCGTTTCCTGCAGGGACCGGACACCGACCGCGACACGATTGCGGCGATTCGTACCGCGATTGCCACCCGCCAGGATGTCGCGGTCGAGATCCTCAATTATCGCAAGAACGGCGCGGCGTTCTGGAATGCGCTGTTCATCAGCCCTGTCTACAATCGCAGCGGCGAGCTCGTCTATTTCTTCGGCTCGCAGCTCGACGTGTCGCGCCGGCGCGATGCCGAGAGCGCGCTGATCCAGGCGCAGAAGATGGAGGCGATCGGCCAGCTCACCGGCGGTATCGCGCACGACTTCAACAACATTCTTCAGGTCATCATCGGCTACACCGAGACGCTGCAGAGCGCCGTCAGCGAGCTCGCTCCGCGCCATCGCCGCGCCGTCGACAACATCCGCGCCGCCGCCAACCGCGCCGCGACGCTGACCCAGCAGCTGTTGTCGTTCGCGCGCAAGCAGCGGCTCGACAGCCGGCCGATCAACCTCAACAACATGATCGAGACCCTGGTGCAGATGGCGCGCCATACGCTCGGCGAAAGCGTGCGCATCGTCGTCAAGGCGCAGCAAGGCCTGTGGAACAGCCGGGTCGACCAGACCCAGGCCGAGGTCGCGCTGCTCAATCTGTTCGTCAACGCCCGCGATGCGATGCCGAACGGCGGCACGCTCACCATCCGCACCGAGAACAAGGAAATTGCGGAGGAGGACATCGTGCAGTTCGGCGTGCCCAAGGGCGGACGCTATGTCGCACTGAAAGTGTCCGACGACGGCGTCGGCATTCCGCGCCGTATTCTCACCCGCGTCGCCGAGCCGTTCTTCACCACCAAGGAGGAGGGCAAGGGCACCGGGCTCGGCCTTGCGATGGTCTATGGCTTCACGCGGCAGTCGGGCGGCAGCACCTACATCGACAGCGAGGTCGGCCACGGCACCACTGTGCAGCTGCTGTTTCCGGCCACCGAGCAGGCGATCGCACAGCCCTCGGTGCGTCCGCAGATGGCGATGGATCGCACCGGCAGCGAGCGCATCCTGATCGTCGAGGACCGCCAGGAGGTGGCCGAGCTCGCGCGCTCGATCCTGGAGGATTTCGGCTATCGCACCGAGGTCGCCGCCAACGCGCATGCCGCGCTGGAGTTGCTGGATTCGGCGGTGCGCTTCGATCTGCTGTTCACCGATCTCGTGATGCCCGGCGGCATGAACGGCACGGTGCTGGCGCGCGAGGCGCGCAAGCGCCAGCCGAAGCTGAAGGTGCTGCTGACGACCGGCTATTCGGATGCCGCGGTCGAGCGCGCCGATGCCAACATCGGCGAGTTCGAGATCATCAACAAGCCGTACCGGCGCACCGATCTGGTCCGTCGCGTGCGGCAGCTGCTCGACGGCCCGACCGGCGTCACTTGACCGGACGAGTCGGTGCGCCGAAAGTCGGCGCTGCGAGCGGAGAGCTACGATGCGCCACGTGACGAGGCAGACACCGGCCGACGCGCCGGCCGTTCAGGTTCGCAGCGAGCCGCCCGAGGCCGGCGTGGTCGCGGCGGGTGTCTACGCCAATGGCCGCCGCATCGCCGACATTGCGATCGAGGACGCGGGCGCCTGGAGCCAGCGGCCGGGCCACGTGGTGTGGATCGGGCTGCACGAGCCGGATGGTGTGCTGCTGCAGCGCGTCGCCGATCAGTTCGGTCTGCATGAGCTCGCGATCGAGGACGCGTCGAAGGCGCATCAGCAGCCCAAGGTCGAGCGCTATGGCGATGCGCTGTTCGTCGTCGCGCGCACCGCGCAGCTCGTCGACGGACACATCGTGTTCGGCGAAACCCACGTCTTCGTCGGCCCGGGCTTCGTCGTCTCGGTGCGCCACGGTGCCTCGACGTCCTATGGCGCGGTGCGCGAGCGCTGCGAATCCTGCCCAGGCTCGCTCGCCAAGGGCGAGGACTACATCCTGTATGCGATCCTCGACTTCATCGTCGACAATTATCGTCCCGTGACCGAGAGCATCATGGCCGAGGTCGAGACGCTGGAGGAGGCCGTGCTGCAGCGGCCGCTGGCGCGCCACGAGGTCGACCAGCTGTATCGTCTGCGGCGCGACCTGTTGCGGCTGCGCCGCGCCGTCGGCCCCGTGGTCGATGTCTGCAAGCGGCTGGAGCATGTCGACAACGTTGCGATCGATGCCGAGATGGCGCCCTTGTTCCGCGACGTGCTCGACCATGCCAAGCGCGCCGAGGAGGACGCTGACTCCTTGCGCGAGATCCTCGCCTTCGTGTTCGAGGCCAGCATGATGGCGGGGCAGGCGCAGCAGACCGACATCGCCCGCCGGCTCACAGCCTGGGCCGCGATCCTCGCGGTGCCGACCGCGGTTGCCGGCATCTACGGCATGAACTTCGAGCACATGCCGGAGCTGAAATGGCAATACGGCTACTACGCCGTCCTCGGCTTCATCGCGACCGTCTGCAGCGTGCTGTATTGGCAATTCCGGCGGCGCGGGTGGTTGTGAAGGGCCGCCATCGCGCTATCGGCCGACCTTCTGCAATTGACGCGAACGACGTGCCACGCCGGCAGTGCACCCTCTCCCTTGTGGGAGAGGGTGGCATGATCGAGCGAAGCGCGATCATGCCGGGTGAGGGGTCTCTCTCCACATCCGCCCGTGCGGATGGAAACCCTTCACCCGCCTTCGATGCTTCGCATCTCCGGCCCCCTCTCCCACAAGGGGAGAGGGGGCACCGCCGTCGTGGCGAAAGATGTAGTCACGTCGCTGCGGAGCTGGGCCGCCGTTGCGTATTGACCTCATCCAATCAACAGCTACCCCTTCACGAACTGCCGATAATCCGGCTCGCGGTGGAACCAGAACTCGTAGCCGCTGACCGCCTTCTGCATCGCGACGTCGTGGATCGGCTGGTTGAGCGGGACGACCGGCACCTCGCGCATGCACAGCGCGATGAAGTCCTTCACCGTGCTCTCATACTCCGCCGCATCCGCCGTGAAGCGCGCCTTCTCGATCAGCGCGTCCATCTCCTTGCTCTGGTAGGACGAGATGTTGAAGATCGAATTGCGGCCGTGGAAATTCCAATAGAAGTAGTATTCGGGATAATCGAGCCAGCCGCTGAACCTGTTCAGCGCCATCGGCAGCTCCTTCTTGTTGAGCGTCGTGCGCCAGTTGGCGCCGGGGATCTTGTCGATGCCGGCCTTGATGCCGATCTTGGCGAGGCTCTCCTGGATCAGGATCGCGGTGGGCTCGCCGACCGTTGCGGTGCCGGCATCGAGCGACAAGCTCGTATCGAGGCCGGCTTCAAAGCCGGCCTCCTTCATCAGCGCCTTGGCCTTGTCGAGATCGGTCACATAGGGGAACGGCTGCGGCCATACCGGCTTGGTGACCTCGCTTGCGCCGCCATGCATCGGCACCGCGCGGCCAAAGAACGCGCTCGACTGGATCTGCTCATAGGGCATCGCCCAGGCGATCGCCTGGCGCAGCTTGACATTGTCGAATGGTGGCTTCGCCGTATTCAGTGCGACATACCACAGCGCATTCGGGATCGGCACGCCCGTGACCTTGACCTTGCCCTCCTTGATCAGCTGGTCGAAATCGCGCGGCGCGAAGCCGCTGGAGAGATCCGCGTCACCGCGCTCGAGCATGGCGCGGCGCGTGCCGGCGGAGGGAATGTCGCGCGCGATCACGCGCTTGATCTTCGGCAACGGTCCGCATTTCCAATTGTCGAACCGGCTCAGCACGGTCTCGGTGCCCGGCTTCCAGCTCTCGACCTTGTAGGCGCCGCCGCCGGCCTCGTTGTTCTTCAGCCACGTCAGCGCCCACGGGTCCTCCGCGGTGACATTCTTCTTGGCGAGCTCCGAATTGATGATGAAGGGCACGACCACCGCGACGTTGAACAGCAGCATCTTGTCCTTGCGGATGTAGTCGATGCGGAAGGTGTGGTCGTCGACCGCCACGAACTGCTCCGGCTTCTCCAGCGATCCCGCCGACATCTGGAACGTCGGAAAGCCGCCGACCGAGACGGAGCGGTCGAACGACCATTTGACGTCTTTCGCCGTGACCGGCGTGCCGTCGTGGAAGGTGGCCTCCTTGCGCAGCTTGAAGGTGCAGGACAGGCCGTCCGCTGCGACCTCCCAGCTCTCGGCGAGCTCCGGCGCCAGCGCGGCGCGGTCATAGGACGTGGTGCCGTCGGGCAAGGTCTTCGCGGCATAGCTGAGCAGCCGGTCGTAGCAGTTCCAGGCGAGTCCGTTCACGGTCTGGTTCGAGCCGATACCCTGCATGTCCAGCGAGTTCGGTCCGAGCTCCTGCACCACCAGCAGCGTCTCGGCGCGTCCCTGCGACCACGCGATGCCAGGTGCCAGCGTGGTCAGTCCGGCGGCGCCCAATCCCGCGAGCAAGACGTTGCGGCGTGTGACGTCGAAATCCGAGCTGCTCATGGGGCCTCCCTGCGGCGTGATCGATTGCCGTTACCAAGGCAAGGTGCGTGCCAGCATCCGCATGTGCTGGCGGCCGATTGGTCCCGACATCGCGGGCCGCCTTTGCTACGATCGTCCGCAAATCACGGTGGAGGAGGCAGGCGATGGCGAGAGACCTCGAAGGCAAGGTGGCGGCGGTGACCGGCGCGGCTTCGGGCATCGGACTTGCCAGCAGCGAGGCGATGCTGGCCGCGGGCGCGCGCGTCGTCATGATCGATCGCGATGCCGCAGCATTGGCCGCACTCCGCGACAAGCACGGCGAGGCCGCGATCCCCGTGGTGATCGACCTGCTCGATGCGACGGATTGCGCCACCCTGCTGCCGCGCGTGCTCGATGCCGCCGGCCGGCTCGACATTTTCCATGCCAATGCCGGCAGCTATCTCGGCGGCGACCTCGTCGATGCCAGCGTCGATGCCATCGACCGCATGCTGACCCTCAACGTCAATGTGGTGATGAAGAACGTGCGCGACGTGTTGCCGCACATGATCGCGCGCGGGTCGGGCGACATCATCGTCACGAGCTCGCTGGCGGCGCATTTTCCGACGCCGTGGGAGCCGGTCTACGCCTCGTCGAAATGGGCGATCGACTGCTTCGTGCAGACGGTGCGGCGCCAGGTGTTCAAGCACGGCATCCGCGTCGGCGCGATCTCGCCGGGCCCGGTCGTCACCGCGCTGATCGCGGACTGGCCGGCGGAGAAGCTCAAGGAGGCGCGCGAGTCCGGCAGCCTGCTGGAGCCGTCCGAAGTGGCCAACGTGGTGATGTTCATGCTGACGCGCCCGCGCGGCATGACCATCCGCGACGTCGTGATGCTGCCGACGAATTTCGATCTGTAGGGCGGCGTCATCGGAGCGGACCGAGGCCTGCATGGGCTGCGCCGATGACGACGGCCCCGCAAAATTACGGAAATCGAATTAAGCACAACTTTAATCATAGCGAACCTAGCGTTGTGGCGCCTCAAACCCGGAATTCAATCATGAAGATCGGCCGCCTCTTCGCAATCTCGATGCTCTCGGTCACGGCCCTGGCCGTTCTTCCCGCTGCGCAGGTCGTCATCGAGCAGGTCAGGGCGGTGAGCGACAAGGCGGAAGCGATCAAGACCGTCGAGGCGTTCGGCGCGGTGCTGCTCTACGCGCAGGATGTCGTCGGCCATCGCGCGCCCTACATCACGCCCTTGTTCCAGGAAACTGCCGCAACGCCGGCGCAGCTCGAAGGTGTGCGCAAGATCAGGCAGTCGTCCGAGGCCTCCTTGGCAAAAGCGCGCGCGCAGCTCGCCAACGTTTCCGACAGCGAGGCGATCGCGCGCAGCCTGGATCAGGCGGCATCCAAGCTGTCCGGAATCCTCGCTGGCGTGGACCCCACGCTGACCACGCCGCTGAGCGCGCGCGACCTGGCTGTGATCAAGGGCTTTCTGCCCGGCGTGACCCAGGTGGCGATGGCGCTCGAGCCGATCCTGAATCGGCTGCAGAACCGGGTCGCGAATGTCGACGCGTCGCTGACGACGCTGCTCGACGTCGCCCGCACCGCGCAGGACCTGCGCGTCACCGCCGGCGGCCGCGCGGCCGCTCTGTCGCCGGCGCTCAGCGCCCGGCGCGCAGTGGCCCCGGCCGAGAAGGCGGCGATGGACCGCGCCCAGGGCCGCACCGAGATCGACCGCGACCGCCTGGAGGCCGGCATCGACCAGCTCGGCAATCCGGAGCGCCTGCTGGCGGCCTTCAAGGAGGCCCGGGAGGCGTATTTCGGACGCGCCATTCCGATCGTCGACAAGGACATTGCGGCTGGGCTCGGCGATCTCAATTATTCCCTTAACGCGGATCAGCTGGCCGAGGTCGTGGTCCCTGCCGTGCAGAAGTTCTTCGTCGTGCGCGATGCCGCGATCACCGAGGCGCGCGACAGCGCGGTGGCCGCGCGCGACGCAGCGTACCTGATGCTCGCGCTGGCGACGGCGGTGGTCGTCGCCCTCATCGGCATTCTCGTGTTCGTCACGATGCTGCTGCGCCGCCGCGTCATCAATCCGATCGTGAGCCTGACCGGACTGATCGGCCAGATGGCGGCCGGAAACGACGACGTCGCGGTGCCCACCAGTGATCGCGACGACGAGATCGCGGCGATGGCCGGCTCGCTGCAGACCTTCAAGGAGGCGCTGCTGGAGAAGAAGCGCGCCGAGCAGGCGGCCGCAGCCGAAGCGCAGGCCAAGATCGAGCGCGGCCAGCGCGTCGAGCGCTTCACGCGCGAATTCGAGGCCGCGATCGGCGAGGTCGTCGGCGTCGTGTCGTCGGCGTCGGCCGATCTGGAACGCTCCGCCTCTTCGCTGACGACCACGGCGGGCCGCTCGCTGGAGCTCGCCACGGTGGTCACCTCGGCCTCCGAGGAGGCCTCGACCAACGTGCATTCGGTGGCCGCGGCCGCCGAGGAGATGAGCTCGTCGGTCAACGAGATCAGCCGCCAGGTGCAGGACTCCGCGCGCATCGCCAACGAGGCGCTGGCGCAGGCGCGCAAGACCAACGACAATGTCGCTGAGCTCGCCAAGGCGGCCGCGCGGATCGGCGATGTCGTCGAGCTGATCAATGCGATCGCAGGACAAACCAACCTGCTGGCGCTCAATGCCACCATCGAGGCCGCGCGCGCCGGCGAGGCCGGCCGCGGCTTCGCGGTGGTCGCCTCCGAGGTGAAGGCGCTGGCCGAGCAGACCGCGAAGGCGACCGGCGAGATCGGCCAGCAGATCGGCGGCATCCAGGCGGCCACCCAGGAGTCGGTCGGCTCGATCAAGGAGATCGGCGAGACCATCGCCCGGATGTCGGAGATCGCCTCGGCGATCGCTTCCGCCGTCGAGGAGCAGAGCTCGGCGACGCGCGAAATCTCGCGCAACGTCCAGCAGGCCGCCCATGGCACCCAGCAGGTGTCGGCGAACATCGCCAGCGTCCGGCACGGCGCCGACGAGACCGGCTCGGCCTCGTCGCAGGTGCTGTCCGCCGCGAAGTCGCTGTCCGGCCAGAGCAGCCGCCTCCGAGACGAGGTCAGCCGCTTCCTGAACTCCGTCCGCGCGGCGTGAGCGCGCCTGAAGCGTCCTCCGGCCGTGAAGCTCGCGAGGGCGATTGCTTTTGACGAACAGGGCCATCCATCGCGGCGCGAACGCTTGTCAATTGGTTACTCCGTCATGCCCGGGCTTGTCCCACGGCTGTCCGGTTTAGAATGAGTGGACAAGGCGCATGGCGTGGATTCTTCTGCGGTCTTGAGCATCGCCAAATGTTCGAGACACGCCAGGAAGGTCCCGCCATGCGCCACCACAATACTGTATTTCACGCGCTGCAGAAGCTTGTTCCGTGGAGGGATTTCGACCGGCTTGTGGAAACACATCGGGCGAACAAGCGCGTGCGCCGGCTCAGTACCCAGAACCAGTTTCTCGCTCTGCTTTATGGCCAACTGGCTCGCGCGGAGAGCCTGCGTGCCATTGAAGCGTCCTTCGAGAGCCACGCAGCGCGGCTCTATCACGTTGGCGCAAAGGAGGTTTCGCGTTCCACGCTGGCTGATGCCAATGCTCGGCGGCCCTATGAGGTCTTCACCGGGCTTCTGGCCGAGATGATGAAAAGCTGTGAACGGAAGCTGGCAGGTGAAGTCGCGGATGCGGTCTATCTGATCGATTCGACCAGATTTTCCCTGAACTCGCTCAGTGCCGACTGGGCCAAGTTCAGCCGCGGCATCAACTGCTTCAAGCTGCACATCGTCTATAATCCAGATACCGAGAATCCAACCTCGGCTGAGTTGACCGCGGGAAACGTCAACGACATCACCATGGCGAAGTCTCTTCCGATCCGCCTAGGCGCCACCTACGTCTTCGATCTTGGTTACTATGATTACGGCTGGTGGGCCGAGCTCAACAAGCAAGGGTGTCGTCTCGTTACCCGTCTCAAAGCCAATACCAAGCTCAGAAATGTGACCGAGAACAAGATCCCGAAAGACTCTTCCGTCCTGTCTGACCGTGTCGGCCTCCTGCCTGCGAGGCTCGCAGCGTCCCGAAAGAACCCGTTCCAGGATCCTGTCAGAGAGATCAGGATCTCTACGGAAACCGGAAAAATCCTGCGCATCGTCACCAATGATCTCGATGCATCGGCCGATGAAATCGCCGATCTCTATAAGCGCCGTTGGCAGATCGAGCTGTTCTTTCGCTGGGTCAAACATACGCTGAAGATCCGCCACTTTCTCGGAACCTCCGAGAACGCCATTCGCATCCAGATCGCCGTGGCGCTGATCGCTCATCTGTTGCTGCGCGCGACCCATAAGCTGCAAAACAGCGTCAAGAGCCTGCAGACGTTTACAGGTCTGATCACGCAAAACCTCATGCATCGCAAGCGGATCGATCGACTACTCGATCGGCCCCCGCCAGCCAGGCAAGATGACCGCCAGTTGAGCCTAAGTATATGCTAAAAACTAAACCGGACAGCCGTGGGACAAGCCCGGCCATGACGACGTGGAAACAGACGAACTTAACACGCAGAGCGCCATGTGCGATCACCCTGCCGCTTGCGGGGGGCGCAACGAGCTTCTCTCACTCCGGCACCGGCACGTCGAAGGTATTGAGCGTGACCGACACCATGCAATAGACGCCGATCAGATAGGACAACTCGGCGGCGCCATGTACGCCGAACTGTTCGACCGCGGCCTTGTAGGTCAGCTCCGGCAGCACCCCGCCATTGACCAGCGCCGAGGCAAAATCATAGGCGACGGCCTCCGGCCGGGTGAGATCGGCCGGCCGCTGGCCCGCGACGATGGTGGCGAGCTTCTCGTCCGACAGGCCGCGCTGCTCGGCGACGAGCACATGCGCATAGAGCTCATAGGCCGAGCGGAAATGCGCGCCGGTGACCAGGATCGCGACCTCGCGCACCGTCGGCGACAGCGACGGCTTGTCGACCATCGCCTTCACCAGCTCCCACACCGGCTTGCCGAATTTCGGCTCGCGCAGCCACGGATTCCACGGCCCGAGCAGCGCGCCGTCGTCGCGGATGTTGATGAAGCCCTTGAAGCTCGCCTGAATGCCTTGCTTCATGTCGGCGTAAAGCGGCTTCTGCTCGTCGTTCAATGCGTCCGGGCTGACGATGGGTAGGCGCATGATGGTCTCCTGTTGTGATGACCCAGGCTATGACAGCGGCGCAGCGGCGCAAATGACGTTCGGGTGACGATCCAGTGTCATGGCGGCAGACCTGATGAAGATGCAGGCAGACCGGGCTGGCGCGATCGCACGGACGTCTCGGGATCGAGGGGCGATCGCGAAGATTTTCATCGGCCCCCGCATTCGGGTGTGATTACATTCCTCCGCAAAGCCTCGCGCCGTCCCCTCGCAACTGAATCAAGAAGTGATGCGAATGCTCGCACGTCGAAGCGTTTTGAGCGGCGTCGCCGGTCTCATTTTCTCGTCTCCATCGCTCGCGCGAACGACCGCAGAGCTTCGCGTAGACGACTCGGAGGGCGGCGTAGCGTTGACCCGCTACGCGGCTGCCGGGGCCGGCAAGCGCCCCGGTGTTCTGATTCTCCACGGCGCGCGCGGTGTCGAGCTCAGGCGCCGCGCCTATGAGCGCTATGCCGATGCATTGGCGTCGGCCGGGACCGATGCCTACCTGGTCCGCTATTACAGCCCGGCGGACGATCGCGCGCTGGCGACGATCACCACGCGCGAGCAGCGGGTGGCCTACCAGACCGAGCGCTTCGATCGCTGGTTCGAGCGCGTGTCATCCGCCGCGACCGCGATCCTGGCGCAGCCGGAGAGTTCCGGGCGCGTCGGCCTGCTCGGCTTTTCGCTCGGGGGTTATGTCGCCGCCGGGACTGCGGCCCGCGACAACAGGTTTGCTGCGCTCGCGGTGCTGTATGGCGGGATGCCGGACAACGCCGCCTCTCGCGTGCGGCGTTTGCCGCCCCTGCTCGAACTTCATGGCGATGCGGATCAGAACGTGCCGTTGGCGCGGGGTGAGGCCTTGGTCAAGCTCGCGCGGGCGGTCGGGGCCCCGGCCGATCAGGTCATCTATCCCGGACGAGCCCATGGCTTCGATTTTTCGGACGATGATCCGATGGCGGCGGACGCCACCGATCGCGTCGTGCGCTTCTTCCGGACCCGGTTGCAGGCCGCGCGGGAATGACGCGAGAAGGATCTCAGGATCGCACCGGCGATCTCGGCTCCCGCTGCTCGGCGATCGCCTTGATCGCGCCGAGCATGCGCCGCCGTATCAGGCCGCTTGCGGGACGGATCACCAGCCAATAGGGCATGAACATCAGCAACGAAGTGCGGTCGGGGCAGTGCACGCGCGTCTCGGTGACGAGCCGCGTCAGCTCGCCCTCCGGCTCCGCCGTGAAGCCGAGCACGAGCTTCGGCGTGCGCGGCGCATTGAAGGCGATGAACGCCTCCGGGCTCGCGATGTGGACGAGGCCGAAATCGTTGCGCCAGAACTGTCCGATCAACCCGCCGACCATGGCGCGGTCGCCGTCGCGGCCGAGCGGGGTGAAGCTCTTCAGGCTGAACGGCTGCGGGGCCGGATGCCGCGACGGTGCCAGCGCATGCATCAGCCGCGCCGGCATCTGCCGCAGCGCCATCGCGACGCCCGAGAAGCGGTCGCGCGGCGGCTCCCAGCTCTGGATCAGGTCGAGCAACTCGGCGGGCGGGCAGCGCACCAGCGTTTCGTGGCGCTCGGAGAACTGGTAGTTCGGCAGGAAGCGGTCGATCAGGGACATGGGTTACCCGAATCTCGTATTTGTCCGCGGAGAGTTTTTGCCGTTGCGCCGTGAACAAAAATAGAACATTCTGTCTGTCGTTTCAGAACCGCGATCGCAAATCTTCCAGCGAGCGGCAGCGAGTAGCGTGGTCGGGAGGCTGAGGGGGCATCCGCAATCGTCGTGGCAAGTCCGCCTGAATCTGCCTCTCATGATTCTGCCAGGAGTGTGTAGGAATTCGCAGCGAAGCAGATTCGCAGTCCGCATTTCTAAAGGCGCCTCGACGCGCGGAGCAGTACTTCAAATAGCTTTCTCCCGAGTAGAATCGGAAAAGAGGGAAGTGTCGTGATGAAGCAATCCGACAAAATTGATCCTGCAGATGGTCTTGTCGTATCGGAAGTCGGGGAGTGGGCAGAAGAGAAGCATGCCCGGGTGAGACGATATATCGAGTTGGCGAGTGTTGCTCGCAAAGATTACCTGCCTCCGCCAGTTTGGCGGGCAGGAGCAAGCTACATTGAGCTGTTTTCTGGACCTGGACGCTCTCTGGTTAGGGATACGGATCGGATCATTGACGGAAGTCCTTTAGTCGCCTGCAAAGCAGCACAAGCGAATAAAACCCCCTTCACCGAGATGCATCTGAACGATATGGAGTCTGCAAACTCGGCGGCAGTGGGGCAAAGATTAAAAGCTATCGGTGGAAATCCGATTTGTTACAGCCGCCCAGCTATCGCTGCAGTTGATGACATCATTGCATCACTCAATCCAGGCGGTCTGCACTTCGCTTTTCTCGATCCGTTCAATTTGGAGGCTCTTTCGTTCGATCTAGTACGCAAATTATCGCAGCTGAAGAGAGTCGACATGCTCATCCACGTGAGCGTTCAAGATCTCCAGCGGAACAGCGACAAATACAGTGCGCCGGGAAGCAACGTGTTGGAGACATTTGCTCCAGGATGGCGGAAGGTGGTCGATCCTAGCCAGGCAAACAGACCGTTTCGTGCGGCGCTCATGGCTTATTGGATGCAGGAAATCGAAAAATTGGGAAAAGCGCCGGCCCGAGGGGTTGAGCTGGTCCGAGGTTCGAAGGATCAGCCCCTGTACTGGCTGGTGTTTGTCAGTGGACATCAGCTTGCGCAAAAATTCTGGGAAGCAATTCGGCGTGATCCTCGGGAGCAGAGGGAAATGGACTTTTAATGGCGGAAACTTCGATCGAGTGGACCGACGCGACGTGGAATCCGGTGGCGGGGTGTACTCTGCTTTCGCCCGGTTGCAGTAATTGCTACGCGATGCGCATGGCGGGACGGCTCCAGGCTATGGGGATGGAGAAATACCGTGGGCTGACGCGCAAGAGCGGGCATCGTGCCGTTTGGACTGGAAAGATCCGTCTAGATAGGTCTGTGCTGGATACGCCGACCAAGTGGATGAAGCCGCGCCGGATATTCGTCAATTCAATGTCTGATCTGTTTCATGATGCTGTGCCCGACTCGTTTGTGCGCGAAGTCTGGTCGGTGATGATGCGAACGCCCAGGCATACGTATCAGATATTGACCAAACGTCCCGAGCGGATGGTTGAGTTTACTGCGGCTTTGCCAGAGCTTGGCAACGTATGGCTCGGGACGAGCGTAGAGAGCGCGGACTATCTGAGTAGGATTGATGCATTGCGCGGCGTTAGGGCTACTGTTCGGTTTGTTTCATTTGAACCGCTGCTGGGGTCGGTGGCGAATGTCGACTTGAGTGGCATTCAGTGGGCGATTGTTGGCGGAGAGAGCGGGCCGCGAGCACGTCCAATGATGGAAGCATGGGTTGATCAGATCGAGGCCGCGTGCAGGATGTCTGGAACGGCGTTCTTCTTCAAGCAGTGGGGCGGTTCTCGTAAAAAGGCGGCTGGCCGAGTCTATCGCGACCAAATCTTTGATGAGATGCCGAGGGCAACGATCGCTTAGTAGTCGTCGGATGCTTTTCGCTAATCAGCCGCCGGCCGATATTTGCTCCGGTGATGTGGGATCAAAGACCTCGTTGATGCGCACGATAGTCGGCTTCTGAAGTACAGCGCGGATGTACCGTAGTCGCATACCCGCCATGCCCAAACTGCCCGTCGTGCCAGTTTGTCGCACACTTTCGGCTTGCACCGTCGGGCAAATCACCTTCACATTTCCGCCCGTCCCGCGCTCATCGAAGAGGGGCGCTTCGCGAGTCGTCACGAGCGTTGAATGTGGGATGCGATGGCCGGTGTGTCGCCAAGGCGCGTCAGCGCGAGATGGCTGGTGACATGTCGGACGGCGAAATCGTGTGGTCCTGGCCTCCCGACGCTGAGGCCAAGCTCGCTGGTGTGCTTCACGCGCATCGCGGGTGATGGGGGCAAGAAAGCCCGGTCCCCAGGGAGAGCGCGTATAAGTCGTAAAGCCATCGCGCAGGGAGGGCCGGGATGTCCCAGCCGAACCTGTGGTACCTGCCGCCTGCATTTCTTTCTGCAGGCGGGCCATGGGGGCGGCAGGCTCCCGGCCTTCCCTGCGCCCTCTATCGAGGAGGGCGGTGCTCACCGCAGAGCTCGGACGCAAAACGCGCCGCGAGGCTGGGGGCTCATGAACTGATGCTCTCATGAACTCATGCGCCGTGATCCGAGGCCTCTGCCCGAGCGCGTCGGAACCTTCGGCTGCGCGGGATTTTGATTCGGCCGCGACCACCGGCACGGGTAACACGGCATCAAAGCCTCGTGCGATACGCTCCCGGCGTCCCCTATCGTCAAAGGATCATCCGCGCATGACCACCATTGCAGACCAGATCGTCGAGACGCTCGAAATTGCCGGCGTCAAACGCATCTATGGCGTCGTCGGCGACAGCCTCAACGGCCTCACCGAGTCGCTGTGCGTCCGCAAGACGATCGACTGGGTCCATGTCCGCCATGAGGAGGTTGCGGCGTTCGCGGCCTCGGGCGAGTCGCAGATCACGGGGGCGCTCGCGGTCTGCGCCGGCTCCTGCGGCCCCGGCAACCTGCATCTGATCAACGGTCTCTACGATGCGCAGCGCAGCCGCACGCCGGTGGTGGCGATCGCGGCGCAGATCCCCTCGGCCGAGATCGGCGGCGGTTACTTCCAGGAGACGCATCCGCAGAACCTGTTCCGCGAATGCAGCGTCTATTGCGAGCTGGTCTCCGATCCCGCGCAGATGCCGTTCGTGCTGGAGAACGCGATCCGCGCCGCGACCGGCGAGCGCGGCGTGGCCGTGATCGTCATTCCCGGCGATGTCGCGCTGAAGCCGGCGCCGAAGCGCGCGCCGTCGCCGGGGCTGGGCCTGATGCCGCCGAAGCCGGTGGTGCGGCCGGCCGAGCCGGAGCTCGATGCGCTGGCGGAATTTCTCAACAAGGCGAGCCGCGTGACCTTGTTCTGCGGCCGCGGCTGTGCCGGCTCGCATGCCGAGCTGATGCGGCTCGCCGAGATCCTGCACAGCCCGATCGTGCACGCGCTCGGCGGCAAGGAGCATGTCGAGTACGACAATCCCTATGACGTCGGGCTGACCGGCTTCATCGGCTTCTCCTCCGGCTACGCCGCCATGCATAGCTGTGACGCGCTGGTGATGCTCGGCACGGATTTTCCCTACAAGCAGTTCATCCCTTCGGACGTCGGGATTGCGCAAGTCGACATCCGGCCGAGCCAGCTCGGCCGCCGCGCGCGGCTCGATGTCGGCGTGGTCGGCGACGTCGGCGAGACCTTGCGGGCGCTGTTGCCGAAGCTGACGGCGAAAACCGATCGGCGTCATCTCGACGACAACCTCGCGCGCTACGCGGCGGCGCGCAAAGGCCTCGACGATCTCGCGGTAGGCACGCCGGGCCGCCGACCGATCCACCCGCAATATCTGACGCGGCTCGTCAGCGAGAGGGCCGCCGACGATGCCGTGTTCACCTTCGATGTCGGCACGCCGACGATCTGGGCGGCGCGCTACATCGCGATGAACGGGCGCCGCCGCCTGATCGGCTCGCTGGTGCACGGCTCGATGGCCAATGCGATGGCGCAGGCGATCGGCATCCAGGCAGCGCAGGTGGGACGGCAGGTGATCTCGCTGTCGGGCGACGGCGGTTTTGCGATGCTGATGGGCGATCTCATCACCCTGAAGCAGGAGAAGCTGCCGGTGAAGGTCGTGATCTACAACAACGGCACGCTCGGCTTCGTCGCGCTGGAGATGAAGGCCTCGGGCTTCGTCGAGTACGGCACCGACCTGGAGAATCCGGATTTCGCCGCGATGGCCCGCGCGATGGGCATTCACGCGCGCCGCGTCGAGGACCCCGGCGAGTTGCCCGGCGCGGTCGCCGACTGGCTCGCGCATGACGGCCCCGCCGTGCTCGACGTCATCACCGCCAAGCAGGAGCTATCGATGCCGCCGACCATCGGGCTCGAGCAGGTCAAAGGCTTCAGCGTCTGGCTGATCCGCGCCGTCATGAGCGGCCGCGGCGACGAGGTGATCGATCTTGCGAAGGAGAATCTGTTGCCGCGGTGAGGCTGGCTGGGCGAGCTGACAGTGGGGCAATCTTGCAGTCGAGGCGTACGCCTCTTGCCACGACGACGGTGCACCTCTCCCGCTTGCGGGGGAGGTCGCATCGCATCTTCGATGCGATGCGGGTGGGGGGAGCCGCGAGCACTGCCGCTGGAGCTGCCCCCACCCCAACCCTCCCCCGCAAGCGCAGGGCTATCGCATATGACGATAATGGCCTCCCGCAACGAGGACAGCCGTCAATTAGTTACTCGTCATGCCCGGGCTCCGTCCCACGGCTGTCCGGTTTAGAATGAGTGGACAAGGCGCATGGCGTGGATTCTTCTGCGGTCTTGAGCATCGCCAAATGTTCGAGACACGCCAGGAAGGTCCCGCCATGCGCCACCACAATACTGTATTTCACGCGCTGCAGAAGCTTGTTCCGTGGAGGGATTTCGACCGGCTTGTGGAAACACATCGGGCGAACAAGCGCGTGCGCCGGCTCAGTACCCAGAACCAGTTTCTCGCTCTGCTTTATGGCCAACTGGCTCGCGCGGAGAGCCTGCGTGCCATTGAAGCGTCCTTCGAGAGCCACGCAGCGCGGCTCTATCACGTTGGCGCAAAGGAGGTTTCGCGTTCCACGCTGGCTGATGCCAATGCTCGGCGGCCCTATGAGGTCTTCACCGGGCTTCTGGCCGAGATGATGAAAAGCTGTGAACGGAAGCTGGCAGGTGAAGTCGCGGATGCGGTCTATCTGATCGATTCGACCAGATTTTCCCTGAACTCGCTCAGTGCCGACTGGGCCAAGTTCAGCCGCGGCATCAACTGCTTCAAGCTGCACATCGTCTATAATCCAGATACCGAGAATCCAACCTCGGCTGAGTTGACCGCGGGAAACGTCAACGACATCACCATGGCGAAGTCTCTTCCGATCCGCCTAGGCGCCACCTACGTCTTCGATCTTGGTTACTATGATTACGGCTGGTGGGCCGAGCTCAACAAGCAAGGGTGTCGTCTCGTTACCCGTCTCAAAGCCAATACCAAGCTCAGAAATGTGACCGAGAACAAGATCCTGAAAGACTCTTCCGTCCTGTCTGACCGTGTCGGCCTCCTGCCTGCGAGGCTCGCAGCGTCCCGAAAGAACCCGTTCCAGGATCCTGTCAGAGAGATCAGGATCTCTACGGAAACCGGAAAAATCCTGCGCATCGTCACCAATGATCTCGATGCATCGGCCGATGAAATCGCCGATCTCTATAAGCGCCGTTGGCAGATCGAGCTGTTCTTTCGCTGGGTCAAACATACGCTGAAGATCCGCCACTTTCTCGGAACCTCCGAGAACGCCATTCGCATCCAGATCGCCGTGGCGCTGATCGCTCATCTGTTGCTGCGCGCGACCCATAAGCTGCAAAACAGCGTCAAGAGCCTGCAGACGTTTACAGGTCTGATCACGCAAAACCTCATGCATCGCAAGCGGATCGATCGACTACTCGATCGGCCCCCGCCAGCCAGGCAAGATGACCGCCAGTTGAGCCTAAGTATATGCTAAAAACTAAACCGGACAGCCGTGGGCTCCGTCCCGGGCATCCACGTCTTTCCCGGCACTCCGAACGACGTGGATGGCCGGGACGGAGCCCGGCCATGACGGTGTGGAGGGAGCCGGCCACAAGCTTGGGTCCGCATATGCGATTGCCCCGCCCGTAAGCGGGGGAGGGAGCGCGCCGCGTGCTTGGCGGGCGCCGCGTTTAGAACTGCACGAGGATGTAACGTGAGGCGATCGGGGAGGTGGATGGTGCTGCCGGACAGGATTGAACTGTCGACCTCTCCCTTACCAAGGGAGTGCTCTACCACTGAGCTACGGCAGCAAAGGGACTCGCGGTTACAGGCCCGAAGGCCGCGACCAAGCGCGGGCGGTTCATGCCACAAGGTCCCCGCATGCGCAAGCGCGGCTCGCCCGGTTTTCGGGGAAAGACCTCGGCATGCCCCGTCGGAATGGCTGGAAAGACCTTCGAATCGGGTCGAAATCGCCCGCCCGGACAGCAATTCCCGGCCTTTGCCGTCGGGAGAACCGGAATGACGGCGGTCGTGGCCGCAACTCCCCATCCGGGCAGGCGACGCCGAACCAGGCGGAACTTACCGTCTGCGTCGTCAACGCCTCTTGGCTTTCGCGTCCATGGCCCCAATTGTGCCTGTGGTAAGGGATGACCGGGAGGAGGGCGATGACGGATCAGACCAGGACATCGGCGCCCGCGAAGGGCGGGCGCGGCGAGCGGCTCAAGCAGGCGCTGCGCGAGAACCTGAAGCGGCGCAAGGCGCAGAGTCGCGAGCGCGGCCAGGCGGCGGCGCCCGTCGAGAATGATGGCTTGGACGAGGCCCCGACCGGCGGCCCGGATGACGTGACACGTTGAGCAGATTGGAAGAGCGGGGACGATGATGACGGTCGATGACGGGATGGCGGCTGATTCGGCGGCACGGCGGGCGGAGCTGGCGAAGACGCTGCCGCGCTTCGAGCAGACCTTCCCTGAGCTCGCGGCGCAGGAGATCGCGCGTCTGCGCGGTTTTGGCGAGATCCGAACCTATCGCGACGGCGAGCTGCTGTTCGAGACCGGCAAGCCCGGCCCCGGCATGTTCGTGATCCTCAAGGGCCACGTCGCGATCACCCAGCGCGACGGCCTCGGCCATGTCACCCCGGTGATCGACCAGGGGCCGGGCCAGTTTCTGGCCGAGATCGCCCAGCTCTCGGGCCGGGTCGCGCTGGTCGATGGCCGCGCCGAGGGCGATGTCGAAGTCATCCTGATTCCCCCGGAGCGGTTGCGTGCGCTCCTGATCGCCGAGGCCGAGCTCGGCGAGCGCATCATGCGCGCGCTGATCCTGCGCCGGGTCAATCTGATCCAGGGCGGCGCCGGCGGCCCGGTCATGATCGGACCGCCGCAATCGGCGGCGATCGCACGGCTGCAGAGCTTCCTCACCCGCAACGGCTTTCCGCACCATCTGCTCGACCCCGCCGTCGATCATGACGCGGCCGAGCTGATCGCGCGCTATTCGCCGACGCCGGCCGAGCTGCCGCTGGTCGTGGTGTCCGACGGCAGCGTGCTGCGCAACCCCACCGAGACCGAGCTGGCGCGCGCCGTCGGCATGATCGGCGGCCGGCGCGGCGAGAGGATCTACGATGTCGCGGTCGTCGGCTGCGGTCCGGCCGGACTTGCCACCGCCGTCTATGGGGCCTCCGAGGGTCTCTCGGTCGCGGTGCTGGATTCGCGCGCCTTCGGCGGCCAGGCCGGCGCCAGTGCCCGCATCGAGAATTATTTCGGCTTTCCAACCGGCATCACCGGCCTCGCGCTGACCGCGCGCGCCTTCAACCAGGCGCAGAAATTCGGCGCCGACATCATGATTCCGGTATCGGTGACCGCGCTCGATTGCGAGCGCAAGAACGGCGCCTTCGTGCTGGCGCTCGATGGCGGCGACGAGGTGCGCGCGCGATCGGTCGTGGTCGCGAGCGGGGCGCTCTACCGGCGCCCGGATCTCGACCGGCTCAAGGAGTTCGAGGGCCGCGGCGTCTGGTACTGGGCCTCGCCGATCGAGGCGCGGCTGTGCGCGGGGCAGGAGGTCGCGCTGGTCGGCGGCGGCAATTCGGCCGGCCAGGCTGCGGTCTTTCTGTCCGGCCACGTCAAGAAGGTGCGCATGATCATCCGCGGCGGCGGGCTCGCCGCCTCGATGTCGCGCTATCTGATCGAGCGTATCGAGGCGACGCCGAACATCGAGCTCCTGTTCAACACCGAAGTGGTCGCGCTCGACGGCGGCGCCGATACAGGGCTCGAGCGCATCACGCTGAAGAGCCGGCTGTCGGCCGAGCAGACGCCGGCCGAGATCCGCAATCTGTTTCTGTTCGTGGGCGCCGATCCGGCCACCGGCTGGCTCGACGGCTGCGGCATCACGCGCGATCGCGCCGGTTTCGTCGTCACCGGCGCGCAATCCGAGCAGAACGCGGGGCGGATGGTGTCGCCGCTGGAGACCTCGGTGCCCGGCGTCTACGCCGTCGGTGATGTCAGGTCGGGCTCGGTCAAGCGCGTCGGCGGCGCCATCGGCGAGGGCGCCCAGGTGGTCGCCGCGCTGCACGGGTTCCTGGCCGATCCGCTGCTTCCGCCGGCCTGATTCGCGCCGCTCGCAATCGCCGCGGCGCCGCGGGCTGGAGAGTTCCGGGATGAATCCCGCGGCGATGCGACCTGCCGTTGCGAACCCATCAAATCGCCGTAATGTCGGTCCTGTTGCGCCAACCTTACCGAAATCTCCCGGCCAGCCCAGCAGGACCAGTATGGATCGCATTCGTATCGTCGGCGGCAACCCGCTCCACGGCATCATCCCGATCTCGGGGGCGAAGAATGCCGCTTTGCCGCTGATGATCGCCGGTCTGCTGACCCCGGAGACGCTGATCCTGGACAACGTGCCGCGGCTCGCTGACGTCGCCCAGCTGCAGCGCATTCTCGGCAATCACGGTGTGGACATCATGGCGGTCGGCAAGCGCCCCGGCGACGGCCAGTACCAGGGCCAGACGCTGCAGATCTCGGCCGCCGACATCATCGACACCACCGCGCCCTACGAGCTGGTGTCGCGGATGCGGGCGAGCTTCTGGGTGATCGCGCCGCTGCTGGCGCGCATGCACGAGGCGCGGGTGTCCTTGCCCGGCGGCTGCGCCATTGGCACCCGTCCGGTCGACCTCCTGATCATGGCGCTGGAGCGGCTCGGCGCCGGCATCGACATCGCCGCAGGCTATGTCGTCGCCAAGGCCCCGGGCGGCCTGCGTGGTGGCACGATCGACTTTCCCAAGGTCACGGTCGGCGGCACTCACGTCGCGGTCATGGCCGCGAGCCTCGCCAAGGGCACGACCATCATCACCAACGCCGCCTGCGAGCCTGAGATCACCGATCTCGCCGACTGCCTCAACAAGATGGGCGCGCGGATCGCCGGCGCCGGCACGCCCCGCATCGAGATCGAGGGCGTGGCGTCGCTGCACGGCGCGCGGCACACCGTGCTGCCCGATCGCATCGAGGCCGGCACCTACGCCATCGCGACCGCTATGACCGGCGGCGACGTCCGGCTCGCCGGCGCGCGTCCCGAGCTGTTGCAATCCGCGCTCGACGTGCTGGCCGAGGCAGGCGCGGAGATCAGCAGCGATGCCGAGGGCATCCGCATCGTCCGCAATGGCCACGGCATCCGCCCCGTGCAGGTCACGACCGCGCCGTTTCCCGGTTTTCCGACCGATCTTCAGGCCCAGCTGATGGCGCTGATGGTGCGCGCGCAGGGCGCCTCTGAGATCACCGAGACCATCTTCGAGAACCGCTTCATGCATGTGCAGGAGCTGGCCCGCTTCGGCGCCCGCATCAGCCTCGACGGCGAGACCGCGCGGATCGAGGGCGTCGGCACCCTGCGCGGCGCGCCCGTGATGGCGACCGATCTGCGCGCCTCGGTGTCGCTGGTGATTGCCGGGCTTGCCGCCGAAGGCGAAACCATGATCAATCGCGTCTACCATCTCGATCGCGGCTTCGAACGGCTGGAGGACAAGCTCAAGGCCTGCGGCGCCACGATCGAGCGCATCCGCGAGTGAGGGCCGTTCCGCCAAGAGGATGATGCCGTGACCGACCGGCTCAAACTGATCGCGCTCGATGCCGACGACCTCGCCGTCATCTCCACCCACGTGCAGGACGCGCGGGTGCAGGCGGCCGACATCATCTGGCGCCAGGCCGAGAAGCGGCTGGTGATCGGCATGAACCGGCTCGACTGGGACCAGGCCCTGCACGGTCAGGCCGAGCCGCGCCGTTTGCTGGCTGCGCTGCGGTTCGACCGGGTGCTGGCGTGCAAGTCGCGCCGGATCGAGCTCGATGCGCCCGCGGCCGTGCTGGAGCTGATCGGGATCGAATTCCATCCCGGCGCCGAGCCGCCTGCTGGCAGCGCGCTTCTGCTGTTCTCCCATGGCGGCGCGCTGCGGCTGGATGTCGAATGCCTGGAATGCGAGCTGACCGATCTTGGGGAGGATGATCTGGGCGCCGGCGACGATGGGCCGACGCTGTCGGGATAGGCCCCGTTCTGAGGGTTGACGGCCCCGCGCTGCCACGCCATTGAGCAGGAGATCGGGGGTGAGCCGCCCCTTCGGAAAGCGCCAGACATGCCCATTCGTCTCACCCGCGACAGCGCCGATTTCGACCAGAAGTTTCGGCAGTTTCTCGCCGCCAAGCGCGAGGTCTCCGCCGACGTCGAAGCCGCCGCCCGCGCCATCGTCGACGACGTCGCGAAACGCGGTGATGCGGCGCTGATCGAGGCGACGCGCAAGTTCGACCGGCTGGAGCTCGACGCGTCGTCCCTGCGCGTCACCGCCGCCGAGATCGAAGCGGCGGTCAAGGCCTGCGATGCGGCCACGCTGGACGCGCTGAAATTCGCGCGCGACCGTATCGAGGCCTTTCATCTGAAGCAGCTGCCGCAGGACCAGCGCTTCACCGACGAAGCCGGCGTCGAGCTCGGCTGGCGCTGGAGCGCGATCGAGTCGGCGGGGCTGTATGTGCCCGGCGGCACCGCGGCCTATCCGTCCTCGGTGCTGATGAACGCGATTCCCGCCAGGGTCGCAGGCGTGGCGCGCCTCGTGATGGTGGTACCGGCGCCTGACGGCAAGCTCAATCCGTTGGTTTTGGCCGCCGCCCAGCTCGGCGGCGTCTCCGAGATCTACCGGGTCGGTGGCGCCCAGGCCGTGGCCGCGCTCGCGCATGGCACGGCGACGATCGCGCCGGTGGTCAAGATCGTCGGGCCAGGCAATGCCTATGTCGCGGCCGCCAAGCGGCTGGTGTTCGGCAAGGTCGGCATCGACATGATCGCCGGGCCCTCCGAGGTGCTGGTGATCGCCGACGATAGCGGCAATGCCGATTGGATCGCGGCGGATCTTTTGGCCCAGGCCGAGCACGACGCCAGCGCGCAGTCGATCCTGATCACCGACAGCCGCCGCTTGGCCTCCGACGTCGCCCGCGCCGTCGAGGGCCAGCTCAAGACCCTTCCGCGCGCCGCCATCGCCGGCGCCTCCTGGGCCGATTTCGGCGCCATCATCGAGGTCGACCATCTCGACCAGGCCGTGCCGCTCGCCGATGCCATCGCCGCCGAGCATCTGGAGATCATGACCGCTGATCCCGATGCGTTCGCGGCCAAGGTCCGCAATGCCGGCGCCATCTTCCTCGGCGCGCACACGCCGGAGGCCATCGGCGACTATGTCGGCGGCTCCAATCATGTGCTGCCGACCGCGCGTTCGGCGCGGTTCTCCTCCGGCCTTGGCGTGCTCGACTTCATGAAGCGCACGTCGCTGTTGAAATGCGGTCCGGACCAGTTGCGCGCGCTGGGACCAGCGGCGATGACTCTGGGCAAGGCCGAGGGTCTCGACGCCCATTCACGCTCCGTGGGAATACGCCTCAACCTGCCATGACCCAGCACCCGCCAGGCGACGACCGGACCAATCGCATCGTGGCGGTGACGCTCGACGAGGAGTCGATCGGCCGCTCCGGTCCGGACATCGAGCATGAGCGGGCGATCGCGATCTACGACCTTGTCGAGGAGAACCTGTTCGCGCCGGAAGGCGCCGACGGCGCCGGTCCCTTTACCCTGCATCTCGGCATCACCGCCAACCGGCTGATGTTCGACATCCGCCGCGAGGACGGCACGCCGGTGGTCACGCATCTGTTGTCGCTGTCGCCGTTCCGACGGATCGTGAAGGACTATTTCATGATCTGCGACAGCTACTATCAGGCGATCCGCACCGCCACGCCCGACAAGATCGAGGCGATCGACATGGGCCGCCGCGGCATTCACGACGAGGGCTCGCATACCCTGCAGGAGCGGCTGAAGGGCAAGGTGCGGGTCGATTTCGAGACCTCGCGCCGGCTGTTTACGCTGATCACCGTGCTGCACTGGAAGGGCGAGGGCCAGTGACGCCGCGGGCTTCCAATCGCGCGCCGCGCCCGGCTGAATTCTCCGCCGCCCACGCGTTCAAGGGGGGCGTGTAGGCGCATGGCCGAGGGGCCGCCGCGCGCGCACCAGCCGCAGGCGGTGCTATTTGCCTGCGGCCAGAACAGCGTGCGCTCGCCGATGGCCGAGAGTCTGCTGCACCAGATGTTTCCGCAGGCGCTGTATGTGCGCTCCGCCGGCGTCAAGAAGGGCGAGCTCGACCCGTTTGCCGTGTCCGTCATGGCCGAGCTCGGCCAGGACATCTCGCAGCACAAGCCGACCACCTTCGAGGAGCTCGAGGACTGGGAGGGGCTGAATTTCGATCTCATCATCACGCTCTCTCCCGAAGCGCATCACAAGGCGCTGGAGCTGACCCGCACCATCGCCGCCGACGTCGAATACTGGCCGACGCCCGATCCGACCGGCACCGACGGCAATCGCGAGCAGAAGCTCGCCGCCTATCGCGAGGTCTGCGACGGGTTGTTCGCGCGCATCCGCAAGCGCTTCGGCAAGCCGGGACCTGCGGGGCTGTGAGTTGCCGACCCGGTTCCCGTGCTGGTGTCATCGAACCGAAACACCAGCGTCGTCCGCCGCTCAAACTGCCGCCGTAGAGCAGGCTGTCGCAGCCTTGTCGCACCCTGGCGGGTTGTGGAATGGCAGCCCTTCCGATAGGTTCCGCGCGCCCGCCCCACAGCTTTCGAATCCCTCAGCGAAATCAGCATGCTCGGCCGTCCCAAAATCGTTCTTGCATCCGGCTCGCCGCGGCGTCTGGCGCTGCTCAACCAGGCCGGCATCGAGCCCGATGCGCTGCGCCCCGCCGATGTCGACGAGACGCCGAAGCGTGGCGAGCTGCCGCGCGCCTGCGCCAACCGGCTGGCGCGCGCCAAGGCCGATGCCGCGCTGAAATCCGTCCAGCTCGACGACGAGCTGCGCGGGTCCTTCATCATCTCGGCCGACACCGTGGTCGCGGTCGGCCGCCGCATTCTCCCGAAGGCCAATCTGGTCGACGAGGCCTCGCAGTGCCTGCGGCTGCTGTCGGGCCGCAACCACCGCGTCTACACCGCGATCACGCTGGTGACGCCGAAGGAGGCGTTCCGCCAGCGCCTGGTCGAGACCCGCGTCCGTTTCAAGCGGCTCAGCGAGGACGACATCCAGGCCTATATCGGCTCCGGCGAATGGCGCGGGAAGGCCGGCGGCTACGCCGTGCAGGGCATCGCCGGCTCGTTCGTGGTGAAGATGGTGGGCTCCTACACCAATGTCGTCGGCCTGCCGCTCTATGAGACCACGACCCTGCTCGCCGGCGAGGGGTTCCCGATCCGCTTCGGCTGGCTCAACACCGTCGCGGTCTGAGCGCCGCGGGGGTTTATCCGCCGGCGCCAACGCCTAAAATAGCTGCCGATGTCAAACCAATCGCCCAAGCCGACCGCCGCTACGTCCGCCAAGCCCGTCCGCCGCTGCCCGATCTGCCGCCGGCCCGCGGCTGATGCGGTGCAGCCGTTCTGCTCGCCGCGCTGCCGCGACGTCGACCTCCATCGCTGGCTGAGCGGCTCCTATGTCATCCCGGCCACCGAAGGCGACGAGGACGACGTCGAATAGTCTCGTATTTTCATGGTTTTGCCCCGCAGCACCGGCCGGCGCAGGCGGGCTCGCGCCGTTGTTGCGCGACTGCAAAAGGAATGTGGAAACTTGCCCCTCAGGGCGGTAGACAGCGCCGTCCCGGCCCACTATAACCCGCCGGCTCGTTGGGCTTTTTCGCCCTCAAGAGACCTGCCCAGGTAGCTCAGTTGGTAGAGCATGCGACTGAAAATCGCAGTGTCGGTGGTTCGATTCCGCCCCTGGGCACCACGCTTCGCCCTTCGGGCTACGCGTGGCGCAGCCGCGCAGTGGCCCGAAGGGCGAAGCGTGCCCGGCGAAGCCACTTGGCGTAGCCGGGCGTGTGAGCCCCGCTTGCCCGCGCCTGAGCTGCGCTCTCTGATCCCAATCAACCCTGTCAAACAGCCTGCCGCTTCTTCGCAGCCTTGCTCACGGCCATGCCGCCGCGATCTCGCGGCCTGATAGGCCCGAGCTCTGCTGCAGTTGGCGTCCTCTTCGGTTGAGAGGGCGCGGGGAAGGCCGGGTGCTGGTCGCACCCGCGGTCCGCGTGCAGCAAGAAAGCACGCGGCAGAACCACAGGTACGGCCGAACATCCGGCCTTCCCCGCGCGATGGCTTTACGGCTTATACGCGATCTCCCCGGGGACCGGCTGTCTTGCCCCCGTCGCCCGCTGCGCTCGTCATGAACGCCGCGACCTTGGCGCCAGCATCGGGACGCCAGGACCACGCGACTTCGCCGTCCGCACCTCATCAGTCGTCGCGCAAAAGCGCCTGACGAAGCCGCGGCCATCGCATCCCCGCCTCACGTGCCGTGACGATCGCGATACGTCCCTCTCGGCGAAGCAGGATGGCGGGATAAGATCACTGATTTGGGGGCGGCGTCAAGATTTTTTCTGGTATTCGGAAGTTTCGGTCTGAGCCGTTGCCTTGCCGCGGCACATCGGTCGTCGTGTTGGCCGCCATCAAACTCACGGATGATGTCGACCTGCCTCCCGAGCGCGACGAATCATCGCTCGGCGCTGACCAGAAACACGCGGCGAGAAAAGTGCATCGTCACCGTAATCGAAAGAGACACCGGATAACCTCAGCCGTTGCGCAGGCCCGGCGTTTCAACAAAGAACGGATATCGGAGATCGTCGATATCGGGAGCGTCTTTAAATTGAGCCACCAGCGTCATCAGCAGCTCCTCGCCGAAATACTTTCGGAAGATCGCCGCCGCAAACCCGAACGAGAACTCCGATAGGTCATGCGCGACCGGAGCCAGCTCTCCGAGAAGCCTTTTGTGCGCCTCATTCACATCCGGCTCGCCGATAGCATTAGCCATCCCGTGTACAAGAACGAAATCGGAGACGAAAAAGAACACGTTAAGAAGCGCGTCGTTGAAGTAGATCGCCCAGTCGGCTTCCTCGCCTCCGTCATTTGAGCTTGCCTTCTGGAAGGCACCTTCCATTTCGTCGATGGTGGGATGGTGGAAAGCATAGCTGTCCCGAATCACCGTGAGCATATCGATCTTGCCAAACCGCATTTTGAGGCGATCCAGCGCTTCCGCGGCCGGCGCATCGAGCAACGGCAGATATTCCCGGCCAAGCGGCCGTTTCACAAACCGCCCCTCCACCAGCTTTAGCGCCTCGCGCATAGCCCCAATCGTCAGGCGCACGAAGATCTGGGTCTGGGCACCCTCCAGCCGCTGCTTTACCGGGTCGTTCTCTTCGCCATTCGTCAGGATGGTCACGAGCTTCCACAGGGCGTTCACCTGGTTCGACGCATATCCGAGCAGCAGGAAAAGGCTGCGCTCCTCCTTGGTCATCTTCAGCAGATGTTCCTTCGTGACCGGCAGCCGAAGAATGTTGAGCATCTTTTCCACCCTCCTGCGCCGGCCGTATCGGCAACCGCGCAGTCTATTCTTGATGCTGCCCCACAGCGATAAGAGCCGCTGAAATACTCCGTGCATTCTACCTTTTCCCCACGGAGCGCGGTTATCCGCTGGCCAGGCCGCTATGACGGCCGGTTGAACTGGAGCATGTCAGCGAGGAGAGCAAGATTCGTAGAACTCAATTGCCTCGGCCTCGCAGTCGGCGTAGAGGGCCGCGATGTCGTAGTCGAGGTCGGGTCTGTACGGGTCGTTCTGGTTCTCATTCGCTAGAAGGTAGCGGTGATAATAAATCGCCGCTTCTCTCGCCATGTCCATCACAGGGACGTCCATCTGCCTGCGTGAATCAAGATGGGCGATAAACTTGTCCCGGTATGTGCGCATTTCGTTGATGTAATCATTGAACTGCGTTTCCGTGCAGGTGAGCTGTGCGAGCAGCCCCTGAAGAAATTGCGCTTTGTCTGTGACGACGTTCTGCCAGGCATGTTGTTCGGTGGCGACGAACAGCTTGAGCCATTCCAGCACCATGACGTCGAGAAAATTACCGTTGATAGAGCCGTGGATGCGGCTTCGTCTCCCGAAGCGCAGTTCGCCGCCGTTCCAGCCTGCGCGGTAATAGGCAAGATTGCGAATGCAGTGGCCGCATAATATCGCGGTCCTTCTCAGCCTCTCCCGGCGTGTCAGCGGCGCTTCCGTCATCGAACCTCTCTTAGTAAATTATACCGCGCCCGGCTTTCCGGCACGGCCAGCCTTTCTTGTTCTGTCCCCCATTTTCCTCCACTCGGCCTGCCGTCCTCGCGTCCTTTCATCCGTATTTAGCGATAGCTGCTTTGACCTGAAGCTGTCGCAAATGCCGAAAGCGGCATTCCTCCTCTCACGTTTCAGCCCTGACGGGTACACAGCCCGCCAAAGCCCTCCTGCCGTCCGCATGAGGCCGCGATGTCCGCGAGCCGAAGCCGATGGAGGAAGAAATGAGAGTCCTGACACAAGCCGAGATTGCCCGCTTAACGAAAACCGAGCTGCACGCGCTGCTGCGCGTGATCGCGGGCGAACTGCCGCGCCTGCCGGAGAATTCTCCGGAGCTGCGCGCGGCGCACTTTAATCTGCGCAATATCCGCCTCGCTCTCGCGCGGCCCGAATACAGGCCGCGTTGATTGCGCCCGATGTCAGAAGCTGTAGGGCCGCGCTAGGTGATTGCCCAGCGCGAAACTATAAGTGTAGTATCGCAGAAAAAGGCAACCCAGGTTGCGTGCTCTATTGGTTATGAAAATTATTGCGGGGACAATTATTTATGCAGGCAGAGACAGCATGGGTAAAGCCGCCCTTTCAAGTCGGCGGCCTCGATCATCTTGCGGTGCAAGCAACGTGCATAAATATATACGGACGTTTGCTGCCCGGAATTACGAATGTCACGGACAGAGCCCGGTATTATTCCTTCTACCCGTGGCTGATATGGGCCTTCGACAAGGCTGGGCATCGCGAATTTAACGACAATTTCGTCGAGCGCTTTCGCCGGGCCGATTGCTTGTTTTGCCTGGTTTCGCAGCGTCATGCCGATGTGTGTGGGGACGATGCGGACGATCACTCGGCGGCGATGGTGGGTAGCGACACCCTTGCGGACGTGGCAAGGGCGTTGGGAGCAGATGGTGTTATACGTCTATCTGACTTTTCGTTGCGTGAAGGAGCGAAGAAACGTTATTTCGCGAACAAACTCGGGGGGCTCGGACAGTATTATCTCGGCGTTCTGAGGGAGCTTTCGATCATTGACGGTGATGCGACCGCCGGCATTCGTTACACTCGGCAGCTGGGATCTGTGATCGCGGAACAAATGGATTGCAGCGTCAATCGCGCGCTTTTCATGGAGGCGGTAGACACGGATCGGGTTACGGCAGCGGAGCTCGATGCCCTGCATGGCTTTTGCCCCTGCCAACTCTGCAACAACCCGGGCGAACAAAAGATACTTGGCGAACTGTTTTTTGTCCGGGATCGCTTCCGTGACACGGAGGCCCTGCCGCGGCAGAGATCGCTTAAAATAATTTTGCAGCTTGCCGATCTGCTTTACGCGAAGGGCGAGCAACTGTCCGAGCCATTGTTTCGGGCCTGCATATATTCAGGCAGCCTGCCGGGGGGAACTCCTTGGGCTGTGCCTTCCGCCCTCGCGAATACGCGAGAAAAATGGGCGATCTATGCTCGCAATGAGCTGCTGTCGATTGCCGTTCAAGGACTCTTCTATGCCTTGCTCGATGCCTACGAAGCATCCGGCCTACGGATGGATGCAAGTACCGATATCGCAAATTGGTTCACGGAGCAGCGTGAAGTTCTTGAAGCTTTGGACGAATTGGGCCAGCAAAGAACGTTTTCGGAATGCGTTGCAGACAGTAAGAGTTGGTTGCCTGCGCTGGCGGACTGGAGCGAGAAAATGCATGAAGTGCAGCTGACGGAACGGATCGCTGCACTCTCGCGTGGGATCAAGTCCGCCGAGAACCGCAAGCAAATCGTGTCTGCGGCTCTGAAAACGTTGATAGCGCTCGCGCGCAGAACCAATTCCGCGGATCGGCAATATGCCGATCTGGTCTTTGAGCCGGACTATTTCCGATATTACCCGATCAATCTTGAGTCATTTGCCCGTCACGTCTCGGGAAGCTGGGCGTCTTCGACAATTGGGGAAGTGCTCCGATGGCTCGCGATTAACTGGGGCCTGGAGATACATCTGCGCGTCGCCTTAAGGAAATTGAGAGGGCAATCGCAATCTACTTTCAGGATACGGCCCTCTGATCGCGGCATGGAAGTGATAGCAATTCCGCCCGCCGTTCACACAAGGCCGCGCTTCAATCAAGCGGTTCGGGTGCTTAAGGATATCGGCGCACTTGAAAAGGCCCCGCTGGGCTGGCAGCTCAGCCCTATTGGGCGAGCGCAATTCGAGCTTGCAGATGCTCAATAAAATCTCGCTGATCGACGAACTGAAGAAGGGCGGCTATGAAGCTTCGCTGATTACCACCTACAACGCTTATCTTCCCTTCTATGAAGAGGTGGTACTGCGGCGGCTCGCTAATGCCGGTGTCCGGCACAATGCTCTGCTGATGGATGCTCAGCAGTACGCGGCATCGCTCATCAGCCACCCGCCCCGACTTGCCGGCCGGCAATACACCCTTCTGCCCGTGAGCGTACCGGGAGCATTTCATCCAAAACTGATTTTCCTGGCGGGCAAGAGCAAAGGAGCGATACTCGTCGGCAGTCACAATATGACGCTTGCGGGCTTTGGATTTAATCGAGAGATAACAAACCTCGTTCAAATCCGGGAAAAGGACACGGCAGGAATTAACCTTGCTCAGGACGTCTGGAAGGAAATCGAATTTTGGCTGAATGACTTTACGGTTGGTGTTCCCGACCACGTCCGATCCATGATCCGCCGGGTCAAGGAATTCGCGCCCTGGCTGAACGGATCACCATCTGCGGACCCGAAAATCAGGTTACTTGCGGGACGCCCAGGTGGAACGCCCCTATGGCAACAGTTCACTGGGCTCTTGGACGGCGAGACCTCTCAATTTTCGGCGGGCGGAGCGTTCTTCGACCAGGAATTGAGTTTTCTCAAGCGCGTGAAAAGGGATTTGCAGCCGGGCAGGATAACTGTGGCGGTCGATCCCAAGACGGTTCAGATGCCTGTTCAGGCTCAAGCTCTCGAAGGCATGACGTTTGTCCAGGCGGGGCGCATTGGCTGTGACGAGAAATCCGACGAACCGTATCTCCATGCCAAGTTTGTCTTGGCGCAGCAGAAAGAAGGAATGTCCGTTTTTGCATCGGGCAGCGCGAACCCCAGCCGGCCCGCATGGCTGGCCGACGATGCCGGTGGCAACGTCGAGCTGATGCTCGCCCGCATTGGAGACGATGCTCTCAAAACGGCCAATTCACTCGGCTGCAGCGATATACACACCTTCCCGACCCTGACCCAAAAAAACTGGGAAGAGATTTCTATAAATCAGACTCAGTGGGAAAAAGCTCCTGCCACAGGCATACGTAGCGGTGTCGCTTTGGCGGAAGCAACACGCATCTTGTTCGACTTGGACTTGCTGAAGGGTTTCCGCGATTTGACTTTCGCGATAATTGCCGCTGATGGGAGCGCAATCAGTAATTCCGTTGACGTCGCTGTTGAGGATCGCTTCGCGGTCTTGAATTTCGCGACAAACGACATCGAAAAAGCCATCGCTCTTCAAGGATTCGACGCGAGCAAACTTGCATTGAATCTTGCCCTTCATCATGCGGGGATAGTCGAGGAGCAAGCCCGAAGCGGAACGCAGCGACGCCTTAGAGATGCTCTCGCGAGCCTAGACACCGACAGTCCGGATATCTCACTCCTGATTCAGTGCATCGATAAGATAGTTTTTGACGAGGACGACCCAGCCGCTGCGGCCCAGCCGGCGAAAAGGGCAGGTTCACGAAATTCGCAGCAGCCAACTGGACCCGATTCCGTTGCAACGCTGGAAATCGATGTCAGCGAAATGAGAAAAGGCGGAAAAAGGCAGCGGCTCAATCATTCTAGCGATTTCGCCTATTTGCTCGATGCACTGATCTACCACTTGCGCCTGCATCAGGACAAATCACGCGAAGAGCTTGACCGGTTTGGCCGAACTGAAGAAGAGCAGATCGGCGCGGACGACGATCCTGACGCGGAAGTCGCTCTCACGCCGGACAAGCAGGCTGAGCTTCTGGTCGCGTGTCATTCAAAGGTCCGCACTGTTGTGAACAGAATGATTTCACAAATGAAGGCCTACGCTGAAGGGAAGGTGGCACTTACCAAAATACTTATCCGTCTTCTGGGAGTGCTGGCCGTGCTCAGAGAGTTGCGGTCATGCGATGGCCGTGCCGCCTGGATCGAAAAGGGTAAAACAGCGGTGCCTAAAGATCAGCGACTGCGCCTCCTGGAAGCAGTCATGCTGAATATTTTTGAGCGCGAGCCGTCAACGTCGTCGCTGCTTAGTCTTGAAGCGCTCGGAGAGGAGTTTAGTGAAAGTGATGACGTAGCCCGTCTGAAAGGATTGCTGTTGTGGCTGGCATGGGACTGTGGCCTGACCCTGAATTTGCATAAGCCATTCAGGGAGAGTCCGGAGGCGTGGGAGCAAAGACTGAAGCGGAACGCCATGATCGTTGCACTCGCACAGGTCATACTTTCAGACGAGACCGTTATCGATGAGGCGCGGGAAAGTATCGGAAGCTTCACTGCAGGCGAACTGGACTGGCTAAGGGACATTCGTCGGTTGGCGGATAGTTTCGCCACCCTACGCGCCGATAAGGGGGCATTGCGGCGGGGTGAATTGGCTGAAGCGGGTGACATCGCGTTCCATAAGACAGCCGAAGACTGGATTGTCCGTATGGTTGCGGGCCGGAATGGCGGCAAAATTTCGCTCGTGGCTTTGAAAGAGAACAGGCCCCGGCTCACCTATCTGGCAGACCACCTTGCTGTCGCTTCACTATCGTCGGTATAGGGGCAAGCGAAGGTCGCGTTCGACCGCGCCCTTGCCGAAACGCGTCCGGAGGCGCGGATCACGCAGGAGAGGATCGCTTAATTCGTCGGGGTCATGCGGACGAATGTCCCGACGGGCGAAACGCCCTTCCGGAGGGCCTACATCCGAGTCGAGGTCGATCAGGTCGAGGTCGATGAATCCGCATCATCGGCAGGCGGACCGTGCTGGAACGCCTCGCGCCTCGTCATGGGCGGCGGGGTGATTCCGGCCGGAGTGCTCAGGTTTGCTCGCAAGTGGCGCACCCGACATGATTCGAACGTGTGGCCTTAGCCTTCGGAGGGCGACGCTCTATCCAGCTCGTCAAACAGCCCATCGATCCGAAACGAATCGCCGACGCCGACGATGTAGCTCGGCGAGTTATGGTTGAGGCCGAAGGAGTTGGGATTACGTTGACGCTGCACGAAACTACGCCAAGGGCGCCGAGGCGTCCGACACGCCGAGGCCCCCCGCGAACAAGCCGGCCGATCAGGAGCCGAAATAATCGCATGATGTCGATGTGACCTCTCTCACAGCCCGCCGCGCGATTGTGCGTCAATGTCGTCCCATGTGGTCCTGGCACGCCGAACAAGGGATGTGATGACATGCGCTGGAGTGACTCAGCCAAGGGATTTGCGGTCGTCCTGGTGGTGACCGTCGCCGGATACCTTTCCACGACCTATGTCGACCACCGATTTGCCGCGCTCGAGGTATCCTCGGATGCGACAACGAGCCCGCCCCCGACATCCTCCGCTTGCGTCGGCGAAGACGGCCGCTGGCGCAATTGGCCATGGGCGAACGTGCCGATGCTCTCGCCGGCGTGTCGGCACGATCGATAGACCGTGCAAACGTCGTCGGCCCCAGCATTACGGTGACAGTGCATTTAATAGCTTTTCGAAATCGGGGCAGCCGTCGCAGCGCGCCTCGGATCAAATGCACTGGCGCGGCCATGTTCGTCGTGTTGAGGCCCAGGCCCGGGGCAAGCAACTCCCTCGCCGCCGCTGCGACTGCGCCTTTGACTCTGGGTTGCGGAAGTGATGATCTACACCTGATGGTGGGGCGATCAAAATCGGGCCAATCACACGCACCCAGGGAGGCGATGATGAACGGCAACGGCAATAGGCTCGTGGCGGAGGCGATCGGCACCTTCTGGCTCACATTCGGCGGCTGTGGCAGTGCGGTGATCGCTGCTGGGGTGCCTGATGTCGGGATCGGCATGCTTGGCGTGGCCCTCGCTTTCGGTCTCACGGTGCTGACCATGGCCTACGCGATCGGGCACATCTCCGGCTGTCATCTCAATCCGGCGGTGACGGTGGGGCTGGCCTGCGGCGGCCGGTTTCCGACCAGCCTGATCGTGCCCTACATCATCGCGCAGGTCGTCGGCGCGATCGTCGCAGCTGCGGTGCTGTATGCGATCGCCAGCGGTGCCCCGGACTTCAGTCTCGCCGGCGGCTTTGCCGCCAACGGCTATGCCGAGCATTCGCCCGGCAAATACGGGCTCGGCGCCTGCCTGCTCACCGAGTTCGTGCTGACCATGATGTTCCTGTTCGTCATCATGGGGTCGACCCACGGCAAGGCACCGGCCGGATTTGCCCCGATCGCGATCGGTCTCGCCCTGACGCTCATTCACCTCATCAGCATTCATGTGACCAACACGTCGGTGAACCCGGCGCGCAGCACCGGGCCGGCGCTGTTCGTGGGCGGCTGGGCGCTGGCGCAGCTCTGGCTGTTCTGGGTGGCGCCGCT
Organism: Bradyrhizobium ontarionense; assembly: GCF_021088345.1. Lineage (NCBI taxonomy): Bacteria > Pseudomonadati > Pseudomonadota > Alphaproteobacteria > Hyphomicrobiales > Nitrobacteraceae > Bradyrhizobium > Bradyrhizobium ontarionense. The sequence continues at coordinate 6,362,283 of NZ_CP088156.1, forward strand.
GCTCGGCGGCGCGGCCGGCGGCTTCCTCTATAGCTGGCTCAGCCCGGAGCCGGCCGGCGATGTGACAGGTCAGAGCGTGATCGAGAGGAGTGCGTAGGGATTTGTCCTTACGCGGTCACATCGCGCAGAGTCGTTGGCCGGCCGAGTCCTGGTCATTTGACGTGTCGGCCATTGGATCGTCGGCCTTTGTCAGCTCTGGACGGGCCGCAAAGAGCGGCATTGCCGTCCGCCGACCGATGTTCGGCTGGCGACCCGTCCTCACGGCACGACCGCGCGGGCCAGTTCCTCGAGTGCCGCGCGCCGGCTCTCGTTGAATTTGTCGAGGCGCCATTGCGGGATACTGCTCCAGTCCTGCCCGGCGAGATCGCAGGCGAGTGCGACGGGATCGTTGTGCAGCAACAGGTCGCGTTCGGCCCGCGGCGCCGCGTCGTAGCGCGACCAGAGCTCCCGCACCGCCCGCGCGGCGTCGTCCTGCGTCATTCCGAACACCTGAACCAGCGCGGCCTGCGTCATGGCCTGGTGGCGTTCGTGGATGCGGATGCGGGAGTCGTCGTCCAGCTGCTCGATGTGCATGGCCTGATCTCCAACGGGAGCCTCTCACGGGAACAGCGGATTGCCGGTCGCGATGCCGCCGACCGGCGCGCCCAGCGCGGCGACCGCGTTGGCCCCGATGCAGCAGATCTGATCGCAATTGGCGTAGGTGATCGACTGCGGAAATGCCGCGACGGGGCCATGGACAAGCTCGTAAGCAGTGCCTCCGCTCCGGCCATGCGTCGCACTTCCGAGCCGATTGAATAGCACGAAATCATGATAGTCGCTATCGGCCAGGACGAAGGTGAGATGCTCGCAGGCCGCAGCCAGATCCCGGTCCATGTCGTAGCTCAGCACCGCCGCGACGCCGGTGGCGTGGGACGGCAGGTTTCTCACCTTCTGATTGGCCCATTGCTGGGCCTGATGCAGCGTCGTGGTGACATAGAAGCCCTGGCCGAAATCGGCGGCGCCGCGTCCGGCGCGCGGGTTGATGCCATGGCTCACGATCAGCTGCGCATTCGCCAGCGTCGTCCCGTGATAGACCCGCGCCGGTGCGTTGCTCCAAGCCACAGCCGCATTTCTCCGCCCTGATCGCCGCCGATCGTATCACGGGTCGATTTCGTTTTGGCAGGAACGCCGCGCGCAATCCCGCTCCATGCCGGTCTTGCCGCCGGCGTTGCGCATTCCATCGTGATCGAACCCTGCGGGCGCTTCGGCTGCACCGGCCTTAGGGATCTCGTCTTCCTGCCCGCCGGCAAGGCCCTGCTGTCGCGGCGCGCGAGGGCGAGCAGCAAGCGCCACGCGGTCGTCGTGCGTTTCAGCCGGACGCGCGGCCGGTACGAGCGGCAGGGGCTGCTGGTCGAGCCGCAGGTGCTGGCTGAGCAGGGTGAACGGATCGCGGGAGCGGCGCGGAGTCGTCGCCCGTTTTGGCCGCGCTCACACCTTCATGTCGATCACGGTCCGGCTCATCTCGTCGCTCGCCGTCAGCACGCGCGCATTGGCCGCGAAGCTGTACTTGGCGACCAACTGGCTGATCATCTCCTGCGCGAGATCGACATTGGGCGCGGCGACCAGGCCGTCCTTGTTGGCGAAGGGAGCCGTCGGATCGTAGCTCGCCGACGTCGCGGAGCTTGCGGTGGTGACGGTGGTCTGCGTGCCGCCGCCGGCTACATCGCTTTGCACCAGCTCGAGCGGCGAATAGGCTTTCGGCGCGTTCGCCGGCAGCGTGCCGTTGGCGTCGGGCAGCGCACCCGTGCTCCTGGCATTCGCGACGTTCGAGGCGGAGACCTCGAGCCGGCGCGACGCCGCGTTCATGCCGGAGACTGCGATGGTGGCGATGCTGCTCATGCGTGCCTTGTCGAGGCGTGGTGGAACGCCAACTAAACCCTTCGCCCGGTAAGCAAGGGTCAAGCTCGACCGCAAAATCAGAACGATCGGAGCAAGGCTCCGTTCACCATTGGCCCTCGCGGCGCCGGCGTGTTTGGCGGCCCTTCGTCCTCACCGCGGCGCGGGTATGCGAGGCAGGCGCCACCATGTGACGGTCGGCCGCGAGACCCGATCATTGGACGGGTGCCGGGCTATTGCTCATATCAAGGGCATATGATCTGCTGGATGGACGATGTCCGCCCGGTCTGGGGATGGCGGCCCGACGCTGTTCTCGACGCCGCGGCGGCCATGTCATAGAGCCGTCCGGTCAGCGGAAAAGCCGCCATGCAGGCGTGCGGGATATCTGGGAGGAGGCCGGCTCGGCGCCATGGCGGGCAGCGATAGCGAAAAATCACGGCTCGACGACGCCGCTCGCGCCGGCTGGCTCTATTTCATCGCCGGCCACACCCAGGACGAGATCGCCCGGATGCTCCAGGTGTCGCGCGCCTCGGCGCAGCGGCTGGTCTCGCTGTGTCTGGCCGAGCGGCTGATCACGTTCCGGCTCGAGCATCCCATCGCCTCCTGCATGGCGCTGGCGGCCCGGCTCAAGGAACGCTTCGCGCTGGTGCATTGCGAGGTGGTGCCGACCGACCCGGCCGCGCCCGCCGGCGCCGCCGGCATTGCCGAGCGCTGCGCCAACCTGCTCGAAACCACTTTGCGCACCGAGACGCCCGTCATCATCGCGCTCGGCACCGGCCGTGCCGTGCGCGCCGCGGTCGAGCGCGTCTCGCCGATCGACCGGCCCGAACACCAGATCGTCTCGCTGGTCGGCAACATCCTGGCAGACGGCTCGGCGAGCTTCTTTGATACTGTGGGGCGCCTCGCCGACCGCACCGGCGCGCGGCACTATCCGATGCCGCTGCCGTTCCTGATGGGCTCGGAGGACGAGCGCGACCGCATGGTCCGGCTCGACGCGATCGCCAAGGTCAAGGCGGTGGCCGACAAGGCCGACCTGAAGCTGGTCGGCATCGGGCAGATGGACCAGAAGGCGCAGATGCATGTCGACGGCTTCGTCACCCGCGACGAGCTCACCGAAATGATGCGGCTCGGCGCCATCGGTGAGATCACCGGCTGGGCCTATGATGCCGGGGGCCGGGTGATCGCCGGCGGCACCAACCGGCGGCTCACCAGCATTCCGCCCGAGGTGCCGGCCCGTGCGATGACGATCGCCGCGGCGCTTGGTCCGGCCAAGATCCCGGCGATCCGGGCAGCTTTGATTGGGCGGCTGATCAACGGCTTGATCACCGACGAGGCCACGGCGCGCGCCATTCTGGCGTAACGGGTCGGCCACGCCGCTGCTCCCATTCTTCAATCTCAGGACTGATCCCCGTCGCGCCGCACAACCTGTAGGCGCCGGCGAACGCTTGACAAAGCATGACCAGTGTTGTGAACATCAGCTCAGCCCGTGAGCATATGTTCAAAAGACACGGGAAGGGAGGACACCGTGAAGATCATCTTCACTCGGACGAGCATGCTTGCCGCCCTGATGGGCGCCGCCGCGCTGCTGACCGCCGCGCCCGCAATGGCCGAGACCAGCCTGACCATCGCCACCGTCAACAATGGCGACATGATCAGGATGCAGGGCCTGACGAGCGAATTCACCAAGGCCAATCCCGACATCTCCGTGAAATGGGTGACCCTGGAAGAAAACATGCTGCGCCAGCGCGTCACCACCGACATCGCCACCAAGGGCGGCCAGTTCGACGTCCTCACCATCGGCACCTACGAGGTGCCGATCTGGGCCAAGAAGAACTGGCTGGTGCCGCTCGACAAGCTCGGCGCCGACTACGACGTGGGCGACATCCTGCCGAAGATCAAGGATGCGGTGTCGGTCGACGGCAAGCTCTATGCGGCGCCGTTCTACGGCGAGAGCTCGATGGTGATGTACCGCACCGACCTGTTCGACAAGGCCGGGCTGAAGATGCCGGAGAGCCCGACCTGGGACTTCGTGATCGACGCCGCCAAGAAGCTCACCGACAAGCAGGGCGGCGTGTTCGGTATCTGCCTGCGCGGCAAGGCCGGCTGGGGCGAGAACATGGCATTCCTGACCGCGATGTCGAACTCGTTCGGCGCGCGCTGGTTCGACGAGAAATGGCAGCCGCAGTTCAACACGCCGGAATGGAAGAAGACGCTGTCGACCTATGTCGACCTGATGAAGGAAGCCGGCCCTCCCGGCGCCAGCTCCAACGGCTTCAACGAGAACCTCGCGCTGTTCAACTCGGGCAAATGCGCGATGTGGATCGATGCGACGGTTGCTGCCTCGTTCGTGACCAACCCGAAGGACTCCAAGGTCGCCGACAAGGTTGGCTTCGCGTTGGCGCCGAACACCGGCCTCGGCAAGAACGCCAACTGGCTGTGGGCGTGGAGCCTCGCGGTCCCCGCCGGCTCGCAGAAGGTCGAGGCGGCCGAGAAGTTCATCGCCTGGGCGACCAGCAAGGACTATCTCAAGCTGGTGGCATCCAAGGACGGCTGGGCCAACGTGCCGCCAGGCACCCGCACCTCGCTCTACAAGAACGAGGAGTACCTGAAGGTCGCGCCGTTCGCCAAGCTGACGCTCGCCTCGATCGATGCCGCCGATCCGAACAAGCCGACGGTGAAGCCGGTGCCGTATGTCGGCGTGCAGTATGCCGCCATTCCTGAGTTCCAGGGCATCGGCACGGCGGTCGGACAGCAGTTCTCCGCTGCGCTCGCCGGCTCGATGACGGTCGATGCGGCACTCGCGGCGGCACAGTCCTCCACCGAACGCGAGATGAAGCGCGCCGGCTACATCAAATAGGCGCGCCAAGGTTATCAGCTCGAAACCAAAACTCCTCCCGAGCTGATCACTGGCGGCCATCCCTCCCCACGGGGATGGCCGCATTTTCTCTCCGATGGGGCCGGCATGCGAGCTTCGTAGGGTGGGCAAAGCGAAGCGTGTCCACCGCGCCCCGGCAAAGGTGAAGATGGTGGGCACGGCGTTTTGCGCCTTTGCCCACCCTACGCGAGTTATCAGCTCGTCATTGCGAGGAGCCCAAGGCGACGAAGCAATCCAGAGTCCCGCCCGCGACACTGGATTGCGTCGCTTCGGTCGCAATGACGATGCCGCTGTGCGCGAACGAGGACAACCAACATGGCCACCAGACAGACGCAAATCCTGGCCCGCGCGCTGCTGTCGCCCGCGGTCATCCTGCTGTTCATCTGGATGATCGTGCCGCTGGCGCTGACGGTCTACTTCTCGACCCTGCACTACAGCCTGCTCGATCCCGGCTCGGAGAGCTTCGTCGGCCTGGAGAATTTCGAGTACTTCCTCACCGACCCCGCCTTCCTCGCCTCGCTGCAGAACACGCTCGTCCTGGTCGGCTCGGTGCTGCTGCTCACGATCGGCCTCGGCATTCCCCTGGCGATCCTGCTCGACCAGCCGGTGATCGGCCGCAACATCATCCGCCTGATGGTGATCGCGCCGTTCTTCGTGATGCCGACCGTCAGCGCGCTGGTGTGGAAGAACCTGCTGATGCACCCCGTGTCCGGCCTGTTCGCGTGGATCGCGACCTCGCTCGGGATGACGCCGATCGACTGGTTCACCGACGCCCCGCTGCTCGCCGTCATCTTCATCGTCGCCTGGCAGTGGCTGCCGTTCGCGACCCTGATCCTGTTGACCGCGCTGCAGTCGCTCGACGAGGAACAGAAGGAGGCGGCCGAGATGGACGGCGCCAGCGCGGTGTCGCGCTTCATCTATCTGACCGTGCCGCATCTGGCGCGCCCGATCACGGTGGTGATCCTGATCGAGACCATCTTCCTGCTCACCGTGTTCGCCGAGATCTTCGTCACGACAGGCGGCGGGCCTGGATTGCAGACCACCAACATCGCCTTCCTGGTCTATTCGCAGGCGCTGATCCAGTTCGATGTCGGCACCGCCTCGGCGGGCGGCCTCGTTGCTGTCGTCATCGCCAACATCGTCGCCTTCTTCCTGGTCCGCATCGTCGGCCGCAATCTGGAGGCGTGAGCTCATGGCGCGCAAGGTCACCGGACGTCATGTCGTGATCTCGACGGTAGCCGCGTGGCTCGCCGGGTTCGTGATCTTCTTCCCGATCCTGTGGATGGTGCTGGCGAGCTTCAAGACCGAGCTAGAGGCGTTCGCGACGCCGCCATCGTTCCTGTTCTTCCACTGGACCACCGAGAACTACGCCACCGTGCAGGAGCGCAGCGACTACCTGCATCACGCACTGAACTCGCTGATCGTCGCCGGCGGATCGACCTTGATTGCGATGTTGATCGCGATTCCCGCGGCATGGTCGATGGCGTTCTCGCCGACCAAGCGCACCAAGGACATCCTGCTCTGGATGCTCTCGACCAAGATGATGCCGCCGGTCGGCGTGCTCGTTCCGATCTACCTGATCTACAAGAACATGGGGCTGCTCGACACCCGCAGCGGGCTGGTCTTCATCCTGTGCCTCGGCAATCTGCCGATCGTGATCTGGATGCTGTTCACCTACTTCAAGGAGATCCCGAAGGACATCCTGGAAGCGGCGCGGATGGACGGCGCCACGATCGGCCGCGAGCTGATCTACGTGCTGACGCCGATGGCGATTCCCGGGCTGGCCTCGACCATGCTGCTCAACCTGATCCTGGCCTGGAACGAGGCGTTCTGGACCTTGAACCTGTCGACCCTGAATGCGGCGCCGCTGACGACCTTCATCGCCTCCTATTCGAGCCCGGAAGGCCTGTTCTGGGCGCGGCTGTCGGCGGCCTCCACGCTCGCGATCGCGCCGATCCTGATCATCGGCTGGTTCAGCCAGAAGCAGCTCGTGCGCGGGCTGACCTTCGGCGCAGTGAAATAACGAAAGGCTGGGACCATGGGACGGATCACGCTTGAAGGTGTGCAGAAATCGTTCGGACCCGTCCACATCATCAAGGGCGCCGATCTCGACATCCCCGATGGTGCCTTCGTGGTGTTCGTCGGCCCGTCCGGCTGCGGCAAGACCACGCTGCTGCGGCTGATCGCAGGGCTGGAGGACGTCACGGGCGGCCGCATCCTGATCGATGATTTGAACGTCGTTGACGTGCCGCCGGCCAAGCGCGGCCTGTCGATGGTGTTCCAGTCCTACGCGCTCTATCCGCATATGAGCGTGCGCGGCAACATCGCCTTCGGTCTCAAGATGGCCGGGCTGCCCAAGGCCGAAATCAATCAGAAGGTCGAGGCGGCGGCTGCCACCTTGAACCTCACGCCCTATCTCGACCGCAAGCCGCGCGAGCTCTCCGGCGGCCAGCGCCAGCGCGTCGCGATCGGCCGCGCCATCGTGCGCGAGCCCAAGGCGTTCCTGTTCGACGAGCCGCTGTCCAATCTCGACGCCGCGCTGCGCGTGCAGATGCGGCTCGAGGTGACGCGGCTGCAGAAGCAGCTCGGCACCACGGCGATCTACGTGACCCACGACCAGGTCGAGGCCATGACCATGGCCGACAAGATTGTGGTGCTGAACGCCGGCCGCATCGAGCAATATGGCTCGCCGATCGAGCTCTACCAGCGGCCGGCCAATCTGTTCGTCGCCGGCTTCATCGGCTCGCCGAAGATGAACTTGATCACCGGCGCAGAGGCCGAACGGCGCGGCGCCGTCACGATCGGCGTAAGACCCGAGCATGTCGGCATCGTCGACGAGGGCGGCGAGGGCTGGCGCGGCAAGGTCGTGATCGCGGAGCATCTCGGCAGCGACACCTTTCTCTATGTCGATGCAGGCCTGCTCGGCACGCTCACGGTGCGCGTTGTCGGCGAAAAACGCCTCAGCGCCGGCGACGAGGTGACGCTGCGGCCGGAGCCGAACCGGATCTATCGCTTCGATGCCAACGGCAATTCGATCTTCGCATGAGAGGTGACGCCCCCTCCGGGTGTCAACGACAACAACGGACCACGACGATGTATCTGGAAAAATTCAAACTGAACGGCAAGACCGCGTTGGTCACCGGCGGCGGGCAGGGCATCGGCCTCGCCTGCGTGGAGGCGCTGGCGGAGGCAGGCGCCCGTGTCGTGATCGCCGATCGCGATGCCAAGGCGGCGGCGGACGGGCAGGCGGCGATGAAAGCCAAAGGCCTGGACACCGAGACCGCGCTGATGGACGTCACCAATTCGGCGCAGGTCACGGCGGTCGCCGACGATCTGGTCGCGCGTTACGGCAAGGTCGACATTCTCGTCAATAACGCCGGCATTGCGCGCAGCGAGACGCCGGCCGAGACCGTGACCGACGAGCACTGGCTCAACGTGCTCGACGTCAATCTCAACGGCACGTTCTGGTGCTGCCGCGCCTTCGGCAAGCACATGCTGACGGCCAAGAGCGGCAGCATCGTCAACATCGGCTCGATGTCCGGCTTCATCGTCAACAAGCCGCAGGAGCAGTGCTTCTACAACGCCTCGAAGGCCGCAGTGCATCATCTGACCAAGTCGCTGGCGGCCGAATGGGGCGCGCGTGGCATCCGGGTCAACGCCGTCGCGCCGACCTATATCGAGACGCCGCTCAACGCCTTCGTGAAGAGCAATCCGCGCATGTACGACGCCTGGATCGGTGGAACCCCGATGGGGCGCATGGGGCAGGTCGAGGAGATCGCCTCGGTGGTGCTGTTCCTGGCCTCGGAGGCGGCAAGTTTGATGACCGGCAGCGTCGTCGTTGTCGATGGCGGCTACACTTGCTGGTAAGCTCTCGTCAAAATTGACGGGAGTGGAACATGCAGGCCTTTGTCGGTGTCGATGTCGGCACAACCAGCACGCGTGCCGGAGTTTTCGATGAGGCCGGCCGCCTGCTTGCCGCGGCGCGGCATCCGATCCGGACCTGGCACGAGGCCGGCGACGTCGTCGAGCAATCCTCCGACGACATCTGGCGCGCCTGTTGCGCCGCTGTCAAAGCCGCGCTGGCGGAAGCCGCCATCGCGCCGGACCTGATCAAGGGCATCGGCTTCGACGCAACCTGCTCGCTGGTGGTGCTCGACCGGGAAGGCGCGCCGCTGACCGTCAGCGGTTCCGGTGATGCCCAACGCAACGTCATCGTGTGGATGGATCACCGCGCGCTGGCCGAGGCGCGCGATATCAATGCGACCGAGGACGAGGTGCTGCGCTATGTCGGCGGCTCGATCTCGCCGGAAATGGAGATGCCGAAGCTCTTGTGGTTGAAGCGGCATCTGCGGACGAGCTTCGACGCCGCCGGGCACTTCTTCGACCTCGCCGATTTTCTCACCTTTCGTGCGACGGGCTCGCTGGCACGCTCGATGTGCACGGTCACCTGCAAGTGGAACTATCTCGCCCACGAGACGTGCTGGAGTGCGGCGTACTTCCGCCGAATCGGGCTCGACGATTTCGTCGCGGAGAATTATGCGCGGATCGGCACCGAGATCGTTGCACCGGGCACGGCGCTCGGCCACGGGCTGTCGCGGGACGCGGCGAAGGAGCTTGGGCTCGTGGCGGGCACGCCGGTCGGCGCCGCGCTGATCGACGCCCACGCCGGCGGCATCGGCGCGATCGGCGGCCGCGCGGCTGACGGTGGTGAGGTTGAGGTCTGCGACCGCCTCGCCTACATCATGGGGACATCGGCCTGTATCATGGCCACGACGCGGGCGCCGTCCTTCGTGCCGGGCGTGTGGGGCCCTTATTATCAGGGCATGGTGCCCGGGCTCTGGCTCAACGAGGGCGGCCAGTCCGCCGCGGGCGCTGCGATCGATCATCTGCTGCGCTCGCATCCGGCGTCTGCCGAGGCGACCGCTGCGGCCCGCGCCGAGGGGCTTGATGTCATCAGCTTCCTCGAGAAGCGGATCATGGCGCGCACCAACGGCGCCGGTGTTGCTGCGCTGCTCGCGCGCGACCTCCATATCCTCCCCGAGTTCCTGGGCAACCGCTCGCCCTATGCCGATCCGGCCTCGCGCGCCGTCATCGCGGGCCTCGATCTCGACGCTGATATCGGCGCGATGGAGCGGCTGCTCGTGGCCGGGCTGTGCGGGCTCGCGTACGGCCTGGCCGACGTGATCGACGCCTTCGCCGCCAACGGCGTGACCAGCCGGACCCTGGTCATGGCTGGCGGCGCCTCGCGCAGTCCGCTGGTGCGCCAGATCATGGCCGATACGACCGGGCTGACGGTGGCGCTGCCGGGCACCCAGGAACCGGTGCTGCTGGGTGCGGCCATGCTTGGCGCGGTCGCCGGCGGCGCCTTCCGCTCGATCGGCGACACGATGGCCTCGATGTCCACGCTCGGCCGCCTCAGCGACCCGACCGATCCAGGCGTCGCCGCCTTCCATCGCCGCAAGCGGCGCATCCATGGCCTGCTGCGGACGCTTGATCGCGAGAGCCGTTCCGTGATGCATGGGGCCGCTGGGGAGGCATGACCATGATCCTGAGTTGCGGCGATGCGCTGATCGATTTCGTCCCGGCCAGACTGGCCGACGGGCGCGATGTCTTGCGGCCGGTGGTCGGCGGCTCCTGCCTGAACGTTGCGGTCGGAGTGGCGCGCCTGGGCGCGCCGACCGGATTCGTCGGCGGGATCTCGACCGACCTGTTCGGCGCCATGATCGCAGCGCATGCGCAAGAGTCGGACGTCGACCTCGGCTACACCACCCGCAGCTCCGACCAGACCACGCTGGCCTTCGTCCGCCATGTCGGCGGCGAGGCGCAGTATGCCTTCTACGACGCGGAAACGGCGGCGCGGAAATGGACCTGGCAGCCGGACAGCATTCCCTTTGCAAACATTGATGCCATCCATGTCGGCTCGACCACGCTGATCCACGATCAGGGCGCCGGAGAGACCCGTGCCTTGATCGGCGCAGCCGGCGGCGCGGTGACGATCTCCTTCGATCCGAACTGCCGGCCGAACCTCGTGCAGGACAAGGCAGCCTATCGCGCTCGGATGGACGAATTTGCCGCGTCCGCGGACCTGATCAAGATGTCGGATGTCGATTTCGAGTATTTGCATGGGCACGACGATTATGCGGCGCGTGCCGACGCTCTGCTGGCGCGCGGCACGCACCTGTTCGTGGTCACCCGCGGCCCCAAGGGCGCGCTGGGCTGGCATGCCGGTGCGGGAATGGTCGAGGTCGCGGCTCCCGCCATCGACGTCGTCGACACGATCGGGGCCGGCGACAGCTTCCAGGCCGGGCTCCTGTTCGCGCTGAATAAGCTCGGCCGGTTGGGCAAGAGCGGGCTCGAGGCGCTCACCACGGTCCAACTGCGTCGCGTCCTCGCCTTCGCCGCCGCGTGCGCAGCCGTGACTTGCGCGCGCGAAGGCGCCGACCCGCCGCGCTGGGGCGAGATGGCCACGACCTGGGCCGACCTCGACTGAAGCCCATTGCACTCAGCATTGGGAACTGGTTGGCTGTTCCCCCGTCATATGTGAGGACCGGAAGCGGCGGATGACCGACGTTGCTCCCGTGACCGACATCATGACGCGACAACGAGTTGCAGGGAGGAGAACCATGGCACCCGCCGCACGGACCGAGCCGCTGTCCCGTCACGCGCTGGCCTTCGTGTTGGCCGGCGGACGCGGCAGCCGGCTGCTGGAGCTGACCGACCGTCGCGCCAAGCCCGCCGTCTATTTCGGCGGCAAGTCGCGCATCATCGATTTCGCGCTGTCGAACGCCGTCAATTCCGGCATCCGTCGCATTGCAGTGGCGACGCAGTACAAGGCGCACAGCCTGATCCGGCACCTGCAGATGGGCTGGAACTTCTTCCGCCCCGAGCGCAACGAAAGCTTCGACATCCTGCCCGCCAGTCAGCGCGTGTCGGAGACGATGTGGTACGTCGGAACGGCCGACGCCGTATATCAGAACATCGACATCCTCGAGACCTACAATACGAAATACATCGTCGTGCTGGCCGGCGACCACATCTACAAGATGGACTACGAGCTGATGCTGCAGCAGCATGTCGACCAGCGCGCCGACGTCACCGTCGGCTGCCTGGAGATGCCGCGCGAGGAATCCTCAGGCTTCGGCGTCATGCACATCAATGAGGACGACACGATCCGCGACTTCATCGAGAAGCCGGCCGATCCGCCGCCGATGCCGGGTAAGCCCGACAAGTCGCTCGCGAGCATGGGCATCTACGTGTTCGACGCCAAATTCCTGTTCGAGGAGCTGAAGCGCGACGCCGGCGATCCAAACTCCAATCATGATTTCGGCCGCGACATCATTCCCTACATCGTCAAGAACGGCCGCGCCGTCGCCCACCAGTTCTCGCGCTCCTGTGTCCGCGCCGGTCTGGACGAGCGCAGCTATTGGCGGGATGTTGGAACGGTCGATGCCTATTGGGCGGCCAATCTCGACCTGACAGACGTGCTGCCTGAGCTCGATCTCTATGATCGCTCGTGGCCGCTCTGGACCTATTCGGAGATCACGCCGCCGGCCAAGTTCGTTCACGACGAGGACGGCCGGCGCGGCGAGGCGACCTGCTCGCTGGTGTCGGGCGGCTGCATCGTCTCGGGCGCCTCGGTGCAGCGCTCGCTGCTGTTCACCGGGGCTCATCTGCATTCCTATGCCAAGTTGCAGAACGCCGTGCTGTTGCCCTACGTCAATGTCGCCCGTCACGCGCGGCTGACCAACGTGGTGGTCGATCGCGGCGTGCAGATTCCGGAAGGGCTCGTGGTCGGCGAGGATCCGGAATTCGACGCCAAGCGGTTCAGGACCACGGAGACCGGCGTGACCCTGATCACCCAGCCGATGATCGATGGGCTCAATTCATGACGCCACTGCGTGTTCTGTCGGTTGCGTCGGAGGTTTATCCGATCGTCAAGACGGGCGGCCTCGCCGACGTCGTCGGCGCGTTGCCGTGGGCGCTCATGGCGGAGGACGTCGAGGTCCGCACGCTGATTCCCGGCTATCCCGCGGTCATGGCGGCGTTGGAGCAGACGACCGAAATCAGCTCGCTGCCGAATTTCTTCGGCGGCAACGCCCGGCTGCTCGGCGGCAGCCACGGCGCGCTCGATCTGTTCGTGCTCGATGCGCCGCATCTCTACGACCGCGAGGGCAACCCGTATCTCGGGCCGGACGGCAAGGACTGGCCGGACAACGCGTTCCGTTTCGCGGCCCTGGCGCGCGCCGCCGCCTATATCGGGCTCGGCGCGGTGCCGGCCTTCGTGCCGGATGTCGTTCATGGCCATGACTGGCAGGCTGCGCTCGTGCCGGCCTATCTGCTGTACAGCCACCGGCCACATCCTGGCGCGGTCATGACCGTGCACAATCTGGCGTTCCAGGGGCGCTTTCCGCGCCACTACCTCGCGCCGCTCGGCCTGCCGCCGGAATCCTTCTCGATCTATGGCCTCGAATATTACGGCGACATCAGCTTCCTCAAGGCGGGGCTGCAGTTCGCCGACAAGATCACGACGGTGTCGCCGACCTATGCCCGGGAGATCCAGAGCGACGAGCATGGCATGGGTCTCGGCGGCCTCCTTCGCCAGCGCGCGCGTGACCTGGTCGGTATCCTCAATGGCATCGATACGACCGTCTGGGACCCGGCAGCCGATGCTGCGCTCGCATCCAACTACAGCATCGAGCGGCTCGAGGCGCGGGCGCCCAACAAAGCCGCGTTGCAGGCGCGCATGGGCCTGCAGGCCTCGCCGGACACGTTCCTGCTCGGCGTTGTCAGCCGGCTGACCTCGCAGAAGGGGCTCGACCTGTTGCTGGCATGCCTGCCGACGCTGACCGGCAGCGGCATTCAACTGGCCGTGCTGGGCGACGGGGATGCCGAGCTGCGCGATGGCTTCCGGGCGGCGGCGTTGGCGCATCCTGGTCAGATCGGCGTCGTCACGGGCTATGACGAAACGCTCGCCCACCAGATCCAGGCCGGCTGCGACGCGCTGGTGGTGCCGTCGCGCTTCGAGCCGTGCGGGCTGACGCAGCTCTGCGCGCTGCGCTACGGCGCGCTGCCGATCGTCGCCGCGGTCGGCGGCCTTGCCGACACCGTGATCGACGAGAGCGAGGCCGGCGTGGCGGCCACCGGCTTCAAGTTCAGCCCGGTCACGGCCGAGGCGCTCGACCACGCGCTGCGCCGGGCCGCTGCGGCGTTCTATGCCACGCGCAGCAACGCCTCGAACTGGCCGCGCATGCAGCTCAACGCGATGCTGACCGACGTGTCGTGGCGGCACCGGGCCGGCCGTTATGCCGAGCTGTATCGGCAGATCGTCGCGCAGCGCGGAGCATGAGGCTGCGCGCTGCGTCGGCGGAGACATGCAAGCCAGCAGGCCTCGCGCCTCATGCCTCGATCAGGACCTTCAGCGCGTGCGTCTTGGCGGCGGCGCCGAACGTCTCATAGGCATCGAGAATCTGATCGAGCCTGAAACGATGGGTGATCAGCCGCTTCGGTTCGAGCTTGCGCGACTGTACCGTCTTGAGCAGCATCGGCGTCGTCACGGTATCGACCAGCCGCGTCGTGATCGCAATGTTGCGGTCCCACAGCTTCTCGAGATGCAGGTCGACCTTGACCCCGTGCACGCCGACATTGGCGATCACGCCGCCGGGGGCGACGATGTCTTCGCAGGTCACGAACGTCGCGGGGACGCCGACCGCCTCGATCGCGGTGTCGACGCCGCGGCCGTTCGTCAGCGCCATGACCTTGTCGACCGCCTTGCCGTCGGTGTTGTTGATGACGCTGGTGGCGCCGAAGCGGGCGGCGACCTCGAGCCGGTTGTCGTCAAGGTCGATCATGATGATCTCGGCCGGCGAATAGAACTGCGCGGTCAACAGCGCCGCCAATCCGATCGGACCCGCGCCCACGATCGCCACCGTCGCGCCCGGCTCGACCTTGCCATTGAGCACGCCACATTCGAAACCGGTCGGGAGGATGTCGCTCAACATCACCAGCGCGTCCTCCTCGGTGCCCGCGGGCACGTGGTAGAGGCTGGTGTCGGCGTGAGGCGTGCGCACGTACTCCGCCTGGGTGCCATCGATCTTGTGGCCGAGGATCCAGCCGCCGTGGCGGCAATGCGAGTACATGCCGCGGCGGCAATAGTCGCAGGTCCCACAGGCTGAGATGCAGGAGATGATGACGTGATCGCCCGGCTTGAAGGCGCGCACCGCGCTGCCGACCGCGTCGACCACGCCGACACCCTCATGACCCAGAATGCGACCCGGCGTGCAGGTCGGAACGTCGCCCTTGAGAATGTGGAGGTCCGTGCCGCAGATCGTGGTCTTCAGAATTCGGACGATTGCATCGCCGGGCTCGATGACTACGGGCTTGGGTCGCTCATCCAGGGATTTCTGGCCGGGGCCATGATAGACCAGTGCTTTCATGATGTTCCTCCGCAGGGTTGCATCTCGAAGCTTGGCGCAGATGAGGTTGTGCTCCGTTGAGGCGTATCAACCGAGGCGACGATCCGCATCACTATCGTGTGTTGATTGTCACCAGCGCGCCAATGCCGGGATAGGAAGCTTGGTGGCCGCGACGATTTGCAGTCCAGCCCGGCGCAGATCACATGCGGATCGCGCTGGACGCTTCGACACGGCTCGCGGATAGTCCTGCGGTTCCCAGCAAGACCGAGACCTCATGACCGACATCCCGAATTCGCCCGCGTCTTTCGATCTCATCATCCGCGGCGGCACCGTCGTCGACGGCACACGCGCACCACGTTTCGAGGCCGATGTCGGCATCAAGGATGGCCGCATCGTTGCGATCGGCGAACTTGAAGGCAAGGCGGCGCACCGCGTGATCGACGCCACGGGGCGCATCGTCGCGCCGGGCTTCATCGACTCGCACACGCATGACGACAGCGCGGTCCTCGTCGATCCCCAGATGACCTGCAAGGTCTCGCAAGGCGTGACCACGGTGGTGACCGGCAATTGCGGCGTCAGCATCGCGCCGCTGAAGCCGGGCACCTCGCGGCCGATGCCGCTCGGCCTGCTGTCGGCCGGCGAGGGCCGGGCCGTCGAATATGCCGCTTTCGCCGACTACGTCGCCGCGTTGCATGCGGCGCCTGCTGCGGTCAACGTCGCGCCGATGGTCGGCCATACGTCGCTGCGCGCCTCGATCATGCGCGATCTCGGCGGAGCCGCGACCGAGGCGGAGATCGTCGAGATGCGCGCCTGCGTGCAGGAGGCGCTCGATGCCGGCGCCATCGGCGTTTCGACCGGAACCTTCTATCCGCCCGCGGAGGCGGCACCGACCGAGGAGATCATCGATATCTGCCGGCCCCTCACCGGCAGCGGCGCGGTCTATGCGACGCATATGCGCAACGAGGCCGACGAGGTGATACGGTCGCTGGAGGAGAGCTTCGCGATCGGCAAGGCGCTCGACGTCCAGGTCGTGATCTCGCATCACAAGGTGGTGGGGCCGGCGAATTTCGGGCGCACGAAGGAGACGCTGCCGCTGATTGCGAAGGCGATGAGCTGCCAGTGCGTCGCGCTCGACTGCTATCCCTACAATGCTTCCTCGACAATGCTGCACACCGATCCGGCCAAGCTGCAGGTCAAGGTCGTCGTGGCGGCGTCAGGTCCGCATCCGGAAGTCGCGGGCCGCGATCTCGCCGACATCGCAGCCAGCTGGGGCGTCGACCGGCTGGAAGCCGCGAAGCGGCTGCAGCCGGCCTCCGCGATCTACTTCGCGATGGACGAGGCCGACGTGCAGACCATCCTGGCGTTCGAGCCGACCATGATCGGCTCCGACGGCCTGCCGTTCGGCGAGCGTCCGCATCCGCGTCTGTGGGGCACATTCCCGCGCGTGCTCGGCTATTACTGCCGCGAGCTCGAGCTGTTCCCGTTGGAAACCGCGGTCTGGAAGATGAGCGGGCTGACCGCGCAGAATTTCGGCATCAAGGCGCGCGGCACCATCGCGGTCGGCAACCATGCCGACATCACGATCTTCGATGCGGCAAGCGTGCGCGACACCGCGACCTATGATGACCCGTGCGTGCCGGCCGCCGGCATCGAGGCCGTCATCGTCAACGGCGCGCTCACCTGGTGGCAGGGCGTGCACCAGAAGGCTCGCGCCGGCCAAGTGATCGCGCGCGCCGTAGGCACGGGCAAGAAGACACTCCAATAGGCCTCATGAGGCTGGGCGCGGCGCTGCCGTCGAGCCGCGTATGATCAGCCTCGGCGGCAGCATGAGATGCTCGCGCGAGCCGGCGGGATTGGCGATTCGGCCGAGCAGCAGGCGTGCCGCCGCCTCGCCCATGTCGCGCTGCGCGATCCGCACCGTCGTGAGCGGCGGCGAGACCATATCGACGAAGGGCATGTCGTTATGTCCGGCCACCGATACGTCATCCGGGCAGGCGAGGCCGCGCGTGGCCAGCGCATCATAGACGCCGAGTGCGAGCAGATCGTTGGCGGCAACGATCGCAGTCGGCCGCGACTTGCGCGTGAGCAGGCGTAGCGCTGCCTCGCGTCCGGCCGCGCGCGTATAGGCCGAGGCAGTTTCGACCAGGGCATTGCGCGTCGCGAGTCCGGCCTCCCTGAGGCTTGCCTCGAAGCCGGCCCGGCGCCGCGCGCCGGTCGATATCTCCTGTGGTCCGGCGACGTGGCCGATGCGCTTGTGACCCAGTGCAACCAGGTGATCGACGGCAAGCCGCATGCCCCCCTCATCGTCGCCGGCCACCGAAGGCAGCCGCGCGCCGCGGTCGAGCCGGTTCACCAGCACGACTGGCAGCGCGCTGTCCAGGCAATGGGTCACGATCGCGTCATCCAGCGTCACCGTCGCCAGGACGAGACCGTCGACGCCATGGGCGATCAGCCGGTCGACGAGATCCTGCTCCGAGCCCTCGCTACCGACATCGGCCACGATCGTCGCATAACCCTGCGCATGGAGATGATCGGCGATGCCGGACAGGACGGGCGGAAAGCCGGGGTCGGCGATATCGGGCGCAAGCACGCCGATCAGACCGCTGCGCCCGGTGCGCAGGCCCTTGGCCGCCATGTTGAGCCGATAGCCCAGCGCGTTGGCGGCCGCCTGAATCCGGTTCGCGACGTCAGCCGCGACGAGATGCTTCATCGCCGGGCTGAGCGCCCGCGATACGGTGGAAGGATGCACGCCGCAGCGCGCGGCGATGTCCTTGATCGTCGGCCGTGCCGGAGGCGCCATGCGCGCCTTGGCCGATCGCAGTCCCGTCCGCTTCATCCCGCCCCCGTCATGCCGCGGCGCAGCGACTTTTCGCCTGCGCCTTGCCTTGACACTCTTGTCGCAATGGCAATAAATCCCGATCTGCAATCGATTGCAATAATCGGCAAGGAAACGTCCACATGATAGCCAGCGCGCTGAAGCCGCATCTGGTCAGCCCGGAGCATCTCGATCCGCATTGGCGCTGGGGGCGGGCGATCCCGTCTCATGGCCACGTCTCCGTCGACTTCGAGCGCCGGGTCGATTTCGACCGGTTGCGGCGTTATCGGCTGGCGCGAGCCCGCGCGGCGCTGAAGGCCTCGGGCTACGGTGCGCTGCTGCTGTTCGATGTCAACAACATCCGCTACGTCTCCGGCACCAAGATCGGCGAATGGGAGCGTGACAAGCTGTGCCGGTTCGCGCTGCTGGCGGGCGATGGCGAGCCGATCGTGTGGGATTTCGGTTCGGCGGCCGTGCACCATCGTCTCTTCTGCGACTGGCTGGCGCCGGAGAATTGCCGCGCCGGCATGCTCGGGATGCGCGGCACCGTGCCGCCGGCCGTCGGACTGATGAAGGCGCATGCCGAGGAGGTGATGAGTCTGCTGCGCGCCGCCGGCGTCGCCGACATGCCGGTCGGGGTGGACCTTGCGGAAACCGCGATGTTCTTCGAGTTGCAGAAGGCCGGCATGAAGGTGGTCGACGGCCAGCAGGTCATGCTGGACGCGCGCGAGATCAAGAACATCGACGAGATCATGCTGCTCAACCAGGCCGCGGCCATGGTCGACGGCGTCTACCACTCGATCTACGAGAACCTGAAGCCGGGCGTGCGCGAGAACGACATCGTCGCGCTCGCCAACAAGATGCTCTACGAGATGGGCTCCGACGACGTCGAGGCGATCAACGCCATCTCCGGCGAGCGCTGCAATCCGCATCCGCACAATTTCACCGACCGTATCTTGCGTCCCGGTGATCAGGCCTTCTTCGACATCCTGCAGTCCTATCAGGGCTACCGCACCTGCTACTACCGCACCTTCAATATCGGCCGCGCCACACCGGTGCAGCACGACGCCTACAAGCAGTGCCGCGAATGGCTCGACAATGCCATCGCGCTGATCAAGCCGGGCGTCTCCACCGACACCGTCGCCAAGGTCTGGCCGAAGGCCGAAGAGTTCGGCTTTCCGTCCGAGATGGCGGCATTCGGTCTGCAGTTCGGCCACGGTCTTGGCCTCGCGCTGCACGAGCGTCCGATCATCTCACGGCTGGTCTCGCTGGAGAACCCGATGGAGATCAAGACCGGCATGGTGTTCGCGCTGGAAACCTACTGCCCCGCCACCGACGGCTTCTCCGCCGCGCGGATCGAGGAGGAGGTCGTGGTCACCGACAAGGGCTGCCAGGTGATCACGCTGTTTCCGGCTGAGGAACTGCCGATCGCCAACCGTTATTGAGCGTAAGGACAGTGAGGTAGTCGGGGTTTTTTGTCATTGCGAGCGAAGTGTTCAGCCCGGGGACATGGCTGACAGGTGTTCGGAGACATGGTTGACACGTCAAAATCGGCTCGATTCGTCAAGCAAAGGGGCGAGCGATGCCGTGGCGAGAGGTGTCTGTCATGGACCAACGACGAGAGTTTGTGATGCTTGCCAAGCAGGAGGGAGTGAACCGGCGGAAGCTGTGCCGGCAGTTCGGCATCAGCGCTCAGACCGGCTACAAGTGGATCCAGCGGCATGATGCCGGCGATACAACGCTGGCGGATCGGTCGCGGCGGCCTCATCGCAGTCCGGAGCGCACCGCAGCTGCGACTGAGCAGCAGATTGTCGCATTGCGCGATGCTCACCCAGCCTGGGGAGCGCGCAAGCTCGCGCGTCGTCTCGATCGCGACGGGCAAGCCGTTCCCGCGATATCGACGGTGCACAATATCCTGTGCCGTTACGATCGGGTGACGGAGCCTGCGGGCACGCCTGGGCAGCCCTACAAACGGTTCGAGAAGGATGCGCCCAATCAGCTTTGGCAAATGGACTTCAAGGGGCACAGCGCGCTGGAGAACGGCGTGTCCTGTCATCCGCTGACGGCGTTGGACGACCACTCGCGCTTTTCCTTGTGCCTGGCAGCTTGTGACAACGAACGAGGCTCGACGGTACGAGGACATCTGGAGACGACGTTCCACCGCTACGGACTGCCGGATGCGATGTTCGTCGACAACGGCGGCCCCTGGGGCTTCACCCTTGAAGATCCCTGGACCACGCTGACAGTATGGCTTCTGAAGCTCGGTATCCGAACGATCCACAGCCGCCCCTACCATCCCCAGAGCCGGGGCAAGAACGAACGCTTCCATCGCACCCTGAAGGCCGAGGTCTTTGCCTTCAGGCGCTACCGCGACCTTGACGATGTCCAGCGGGCACTCGACGAATGGCGAGCCGTCTACAATCTCGACCGGCCGCACGAGGCGTTGGACTTCGATGTGCCGGCAAGCCGCTATCGACCCAGCCAGCGCACGATGCCGGATCGCCTTCCAACGGTGGAGTACGACGAGGGCGAGGTCGTCCGTTCCGTTTCTACGACGAAGGCCTACGTCAGCTTCAAGGGACGTCTCTGGAAAGTGCCGCAAGCCTTTCGTGGCGAGCGGCTCGCCATTCGCCCGCTCAGTAGCGACGGGAAGTTCGGAATATTCTTTGCCGCAAATCAGATCGCAGCCATCGATTTGCGCGACCCGAAAAGTGTCAACTATGTCTCCGAACAGGTGTAAGCTATGTGCCCGGTCTGAACAGAAGCGAAGCAATCCAGGGCGGCGAACCTGACTCTGGATTGCTTCGTCGCTTCGCTCCTCGCAATGACGGGGTCGTGACAAGTAGGGTGAGGAGACTACAATGACGGCGACGCATTCGCTCGGCTGGATCGGCATGGGGCGCATGGGCTATCCGATGGCCGAGCGCCTGCTCAAGGCCGGTCTCGAGGTCGCGATCTGGAATCGCACCCGCGCCAAGGCCGAGCCGCTTGCGGCGAAAGGCGGCGTGATCGTCGACCGTCCGAGCGATCTCGCCTCCCGCGAGATCGTGTTCACGATGGTGTCGACCGCCAAGGATCTCGAGCAGGTCTATTTCGGCGACAACGGGCTGGTCGCCGCGAGCCGTGGTCCGCGTCCCAGGATTCTGGTCGACTGCTCCTCGATCGGCGTCGAACAGTCGGAGGCGATCGCTGCAAAGCTGAAGCAGCTCGATTGCGAGTTCGTGCGCGCGCCGGTGTCGGGCAACGGCAAATGCGTCAAGGCAGGCAAGCTGTCGTCGGTCGTGTCCGGCTCCAAGGCGGCGTTCGACGCCATCGAGCCGTACCTCGCCAAGATCGCCGTTTCCGGGGTGTCCTATGTCGGCGAGGGCGAGCTCGCGCGCATCTGCAAGATCGCGCACAACGTGTTCCTCGGCGTCGTGATCCAGAACCTCGCCGAGATCACGATCCTGGCGCAGAAGGCCGGCGTGCCGCGTCACGCCTTCCTGAACTTCATGAATGCGAGCGTGATGGGCTCGACCTTCACCAGGTACAAGAGCAACGCGCTGGTCAATCTCGACTGGACCACGACCTTCACGCCGCCGCTGCTGCGCAAGGATCTCGATCTCGGCCTGTCGGCGGCGCGCCAGCTCGATGTCGCGATGCCGGTGACGGCGGCGACCCGCGAGGCGCTGCAGGCCCATGTCGGCGCGGCCTCGCTGCAGACCGATCCCGCCGCCTATCTGGAGAAGGATTTTGCGGCGCTGCTGGAGACGGTCGCGCTTGCCGCCGGTCTCAAGCTGCATCCTGAGAACGTGCCGATGCCGACCGGGCTGGAGACGGAGGGGTAGGCCGTCTCAAGTGTCGGTGAGCGCCCGCCAGCGCGTATCGCGCGCGGAGGGGCGGCGGTGCAGGCGGGCATCGAGCATGTCACGGGCTTGAGCCAATGCGCCGCTGCGGATCAGCGCCAGGATGTAGGTGTCCTCGATCACCGCGCGCTGCGCGTGGCTGCCGCCGATGCGGGCGAGATCACCGATGACAGGTGCAAGCTCGCGCGCGCAGCCGCGCCAATTGCCCTCAGCGAACGCGCGCAGGGCTCGCAGCATGTGCGGCACGATGCGGCCGGCTGCAAGATTGCCTTCGGCCAGCCGCCGCTCCATGGCCGCGAGCCGCCCCTTGAGGCCGGCGTTGTCATGCATCGCCGCTGCGATCATCACCAGGTGCATCTCCGCGAAGGCCAGCGTCGATCCGGCAAAACGGTTGTGCGCATAGGTCGACACCTCGGCCCAGGCGTCGGGTGGAATGGGCTGCTCTTCGGCCATCAGCCGCCACAGCAGCGAGGCGCAGTCGGACAGCGTGTTGAGCGGCGGCGCCGTGTCCATCGCCGGCCGGAGCACATCGGTGTAGACCGCCAGCGCCTTCGCCGCATCGCCCCGGTCCAGTGCGCCGAGCGCCTGGTGCCAGCAGATATGGCCGTGCAGCATGCCGGCGCGATCGTAGCCGCCGATCCAGTCCGTGACGAGCGCATCGGCCTCGTCCACCGAGCCGTCCTCGAACATGGCGTGCAGCAGCGCATGGACGGCGTAGGCGTTGTTCCGGCGCAGCGCGAAGGCGCGCGTGGTGATGTCGCGGCCTTTCGCGAGTTCGCCCGCCTCGGTCAGCGCCCAGCCATGGTTCGACATGAACCACCAGTCCTCGCCATAGGCGGCGGCAAAGCCGTCGCAGAGATCGCGCCGCGCCGTGTCGTGATCGGCGCGGCCGGAGAACGCGAGCAGGCCGAACGCGCCCAGCAGCAACGCCATCACCATCGCGTCGCGCGGCCAGTTCGCAAGATGCGCCAGCGTCGCGGTCAACGCTTCCGCGCCGCGGCCCTCGATGGCGAGCGATAGCGTCGCGACATGGCTCTGTTCGCGGGCGGTGCCGCGTGTCGCGACGAGCTTGCGCGCGCGTCCGATCGTCTGCAGCGCAGGCTCGCGTTGCTGATAGATCGCGTGAATGCGCGCGCGCCCGGCATGCGCCAGCGCGAAATCCGGATCGAGCATGATCGCCCGCTCGAACGCGGCGGTGGCGCCGGGCCAGAAGGCGAGCAGCAGATCGATGCCCTCGCGATAGGCCGCGGCGGCCTCGGCGGAGGCGGTCGACAATTGCAGTCCGTAGCGATCCTCCTCCATGTCACCCCACGCGCGGCCTGCGATCAGGCATCAGATAGGAGTGATGGCATAGCCAGCGTTCTCGATGCGCGTCTAGATGAAATGGCGTACGTCTGAACACAGCAGTATCGATATCCATCGTCATAGAAGGTATCCTGATCTACAGCAGCTACTCAGTCTCATCGAGAATTGGCGTAACCTCCTCCACATCTTCCCGACTGAACTTCTTCAGAAAAAATGAATCGTCGATTTCATAGATTTCCACGGGGCGACGACGAATTCCTACCTGATGCTTAATGCAGAGGTCTAGCAGTCGTTTTCCATCGATCAGCGTTATCGGTGCTGCGCCCGGAAACAAGGCGCCTTCCTGTGCGCCCTTTGCAAAGCTACCAAGGCTGATGATGGTTCCTCGGATGGCTTTATGATAAGGTAGCGCTCCTCGGAGTTCATCAATCTTTGGTCGAACTATTGTGCCTTCCGTTCTCTTTACCTGTACGACTTCAGTAATCTCGGTGATGCCAAATTGTACGCGTGCAACAACGTCAACTCCCTTGTCACCACTAAACTTCGTGACGCGGACATCCTCGTAGTCCATGGCATCAAGAAGCTCTTTGACGAAATGTTCGAATTGAACTGGCTCGAGTTGCATTAGACGAGCTCGAAATGCAGACAGTTGCTCTTCGTTGTGCGCATGGGCGGCTTCGGCGACCGTGGTGCGTTTAGGCGAAGGGGCTGCAATTGGAGTGCTGTCAATAGGCGTAGAAAAGCCTTTCAACCATCGAAGACCAAGATCAGTGATCGCATAGAAGTTGCCTTCTCGGGAAATTAGACCGCGCTCCACAGCCGCTATCAACCGGCGTCTGAGAGTGTCAGCGAAGGTGTTTGGAGTAGAAAATTGGGATACGGCTTTGAGATAATCTGACCATGCCGGCAAAATATCTCCGCGCTTGCAGGGTGAACGCTCGGCAACAAGCGATAGCAGTTTTGGGATGCCTTCTGCTGCGTCCAGTTCCTGGAAAAGTCCTTCGTCTTGTGCTAGGAAATTTCTTCCTCGCTCGCCCAATTTGTAGATTCCATCAACTTGATCCAACAAGTTCATGCGATTTATAAACAGATAGCAGCCATTCAGGTAGCGGGGATTTAATTCCTTATTGCTGCCTTCCCATATCTTCCGTGCGAGAACTTCGAGGTCACCAGCGAGGCGCTCGGCAATCCAAGAGTCTGGGGTCGACCAGTCTACGGGGTTCTGCGGGCTACCCATTTGGGCCGCGATTGCGCTGAGCATATCGCGCACCCGTTGGACGGGCTCGCCTTCGAGCAGCCGAATCGCATGAGCGATTTCGGAAAAGGGCGAATATAGGGGGGCCTGAACAATGGGTTCGGGCAACGTCGGCTCGGTCATCGACATCACCAATCACGGCATCGATTGAGTTGAGGATTCGGAGCATGCCACGTCGCCTCATAAATATCTATTCGGCATATCTTACTCCTTCCGCTTGAAGCTGTTGTTTTGCATCCGGTAAGAGCTCTCGCTTGCCCGCGGCCTGCGGCCTTCGATCGGATAGGCCGGATCGTTGTAGCCAGGCGTCGAGGCGTGCCCGGTGACGACCAGACGATCGATCAGCGCCTCGTCGTCGGCGGCAAAGGGATAGTCCAGCGCGCGGATGTAGTCGTCCCACTGCGCCTCGGTGCGCGGCCCCGCGATGACCGAGCTGATGAAGGCCGAGTTCAGCACCCAGGCCACGGCGAACTGTCCCGGCGCAAACCCCTTGGCCTCGGCGTGGCGCTTGATCGCCTGCGCCAGCTGCAACGACTCCGGCCGCCATTCGGTCTGCATCATCCTGGTATCGTTGCGGCCGGCGCGCGTCTCCTTGTCGGGCGGTGCATCGGGGCTGTACTTCGCCGTCAGCACGCCACGTGCCAGCGGGCTGTAGGGCACGACGCCCAGCCCGTAATAGCCGCAGGCGGGCAGATGCTCGACCTCGGGCATCCGGTTCATCGCGTTGTAATAGGGCTGGCTGACGACCGGGCGGTCGATGCCCATCGCGTCGCAGATGTTGCAGATTTCGGCGACGCGCCAGGCGCGGTAGTTGGAGACGCCGAAATAGCGGATCTTGCCGGCGCGCAGGAGATCGCCGATCGCGCGCACGGTCTCCTCCAGCGGCGTCGCGTGATCCTCCTTGTGCAGGTAGTAGATGTCGATGTGGCCGGTGCCGAGCCGTTTCAGGCTCTCGTCCGCCGCCTGCAGCACCCAGCGCCGCGACAGGCCGGCGCGGTTGGGATCATCGCCCATCGGATTGGCGAGCTTGGTCGCGACGATCCAGCGGTCGCGTTCGCCGGCGATAGCGCGGCCGACCACCTCTTCCGATGCGCCCTTGTTGTAGGCATCGGCGGTGTCGATGAAGTTGATGCCGGCGTCGCGCGCCTTCGCGATGATGCGCCCCGAGGCCGCCTCGTCGGTGGGGCCGCCGAACATCATCGTCCCCAGGCAGATCGGGGAGACCTTCAGGCCGGAGCGGCCGAGCTGGCGATAGTTCATGAATGCCTCATTCCTGACCATATCCGCGCACGGACATGCAGGGGCACGATAGCCGTCTCAGCGCGTCATTGCGAGCGCAGCGACATGTCCGCCGAAGCCCGGCGGGCGAAGGCGGAAGCAATCCAGAATCGCGTCCGCGGCGGGACTTTGGATTGCTTCGTCGCTTCGCTCCTCGCAATGACGGCGGAGAGAGTGATGCCTACTCGCTCTTCAATATCTTGAACACGCCCGACGCCATCGCGATCACGCGGCTGGCGGCCGTGACCTCGGTGGTGATGAACACCAGGCTGCGGGTGATCCGCACCACATGCGGGCGCGACACCAGGGTCTCGCCGATCTTGCCGGATTCGACGAAATGCGTGTCGAACTGCACGGTCGCCATCTGCTCCTTGCCGGAGGCGTAGCGCGCCGTCATGCCACAGCTGCGATCGGCCAGCGTCATGATCACGCCGCCCTGGACCAGGCCGCGGCGGTTATGATGCTTGTCCTCGGTCACGAGGGCGTATTCATGGCTGTTATCGACGACGCGCTGCCACAGCGGGCCGATCAGATGCAGGAAGCCGGAGGTGTCGACGATCTCCCAGCCGTCGGACTTCATTCTGGCCGCGGCCGATTTCGTCATAGGGTGACACCTTTCCCGTCGCCGCACGTCGGCACGCGGTCGTTTCATCCGTCGCCGGCCTGGTGTAGTCAAGCTGCATGCCCATGCCGTTCGACGATGCCACCAGGCGGAAAATCGAGAGCTGCTGTGCCGGCTTCGTGCGCCTGGACGAGGCTGCGCCGACGGCGTCGCTCAAGCGGGCGGCGGTGGCCATCGCGCTGGCCCCTGATCACGACACCGGCGCCACGGCGGTGCTGCTGACCCTGCGTGCCGCGGGGTTGCGCAGTCATGGCGGGCAATGGGCGCTGCCGGGCGGGCGGTGCGATGCCGGCGAAACACCGGTCGAGGCCGCCTTGCGGGAGCTGGCGGAAGAGCTCGGGTTGATCCTGGCGCCCGACGCTGTGCTGGGCCTGCTCGACGATTACCCGACCCGGTCCGGCTATCTGATTACCCCCGTCATCGTGTGGGCGGCCAATGGTCATACGCTCAGGCCGAATCCGGACGAGGTCACCTCGGTGCACCGGATCGGTCTGGACGCGATCACGGCGGATGATGCGTTCGACTTCACTGCGATCCGTGAGAGCAGGCGGCGCGTGATTCGTTTCCATGCCCGCGAGGGCATCATTCACGCGCCCACCGCGGCGCTGATCTATCAGTTCCGCGAGGTGCTGGCTGGTCGCGACACCCGCGTCCACAATCTGGAACAGCCGGTGTTTGCCTGGAAGTAGCCACCGTTTCGGCTACAAGGGCAGCATGCTGCATCAGCCGATTCGCAAGGTTGCCCTGATCCTCGCCTGCGTCGTCTCGGGCGCCTCGCCATCGCTCGCCGCGGAACCCGGTTCGGCCACAGCGCCGCGCGAAGCGCTGGCCCAGATGGCCTCGCCGGATGCGATCGCTGAGTACCGGCGCAGGCTTGCCGAATACCAGCAGGCACGCGCGGAATTCGACCAGGAGGCCGGCGCCTATTGGAAGGCGATCTCCGACAGGCGCCGTATCCGCAATGCCAAGCGCCGCGACCGGCAGCCGATCGGGCTGGACGACTATGTGCTGGAGCAGCCGCCGGTCTATACCGGGCCGAAGCGGCCGGTAAATCCCGAGCCGGAGCCTGAAGGCGAGCCGCGCGAGCGCAAATACATTCCGGTGGTCGCCGACCTCCTGAAGGCGGCGCAGGAGCATTTCCAATGGTCGCCGCAGCGGCCAACCAACGACACCGATTTCAAGCGCGCCTATGCGCGGTTCGCCGCCGCCGCCGGGCTCACGCGTGAGCAGGCGGTGCGCGTCTATGCCTTCGAGACCGGCGGCAACGGCCGTCACGACTCGCAATCCGGCTTCAAGGGTAACCGCGCGATCTCGACCGCGATCGGCTATAATCAGCTGCTCACGACCAACACCGTCGAGCTGTTGGCCGAGCAGGGCCCGCTGTTCATCCGTCTGCTCGGCGAACGCAGCGCCCAGGCAAGCGGTCCGGGCCGCGCGGCGATGGAGCACAAGCTGGCGGTGCTGAAGAAGATGGTCGCGATCGCGCGTTCGGTGCCGGACGACTGGTCGGCGCATGAGAAGATCGGCAACACGGAGCAGGGCTGGGCCATGCATGCGATGGTGCTCGACATCGATGTCGGTCCGATGCTGCAGACCCACAAGCTGCTGACGTCGGTCGTGTTCGCGCGCACCAAGGGCTATACGCGGCCGCTCTCGGCGGCCGAGCTCGAGATGATGAATCTCACCGGCGACGGCACCGGCTACGACATGGTGACGATGCCGATGGACATGCGCGAGCAGGTGCCGACCGCGAACTTCTTCCAGCGCGGCGGCTACGAGCGCAATCCCGTCGCCGTTCGCCACAACACGGTTGCGAAGCTGCTGGCCGTGACCGATTCCCGGATGGATTCGCTGAGCAGCCTGGCCGGTGCGAAGGAACTGGCCGCGGCGTTCTGACAGCGCATTCGCCGGGCATCACTCATCCGCGCCGAACGAGAAGTTGCCGTCGCCCTCGAGATAGGGTCCTGTCCGGATGTAGAGCTGGCCGTTCTGACCGACGAAGAACAGCGTTCCCTTCGGCACCTTCTTGGCGCCCTTCAGCAGCATGTCGGCGTTCTTCGTGCCCATCTTGTAGGCGAGCGTCTTGCCGTCCTTGCCATAGGCATAGCCCATGTCGGGTTTCAGCTCCCATGGCTCGGGCGGAGCCGCGAGTGTCACGCCGGTCAGCGCGCACAGCGCTGCGAGTGCAATACAGGCTTTCAGAACCGGGCTCTTCATGTCCTTCTCCAAAAATATCATCGACTCTTGAACAAATCACGAACATCGTTGTGGTATCAACACCGTCCGATCGCGGGCCTGATCGTTCGGGGATTTTCCATTCGCTCATCTCGCGATTATCGTGCAGCGTGGTCTAGAAACATACTGAAAGAAGACGCTCTGGGGATGATTCGGATGAACCTCGTCACGAAGATCGGTCTGGTTTCGGCGGTGTCGCTGGTGACGTTGGCGTCCGCTGCCCGGGCCGACGAATTCAAGCTGTCCAACAACCAGCGGATCGCCTGCAGCCGTGGTCTCTCGGCCGGCAAGCTCAACACGGCCATCTGCAAATCCTATGCCTACGTCTTCAACGTCAAGACGTCGGAATATTTCCGCTGCCAGGTCTCGCTCTCGCTCACCCGGGACAACAAGGAAGTCATCAACGTCCAGGCGGACGGCGGCTGCGCCAAGAAGCCGCGGGTGTTCGATACCGATTCGAGCTACGAGTTCGACGCCACCGAGACCGAGCCGGCAAATACCAATTCCTTCTTCGGCAATGGCGGCTATTCGATCTGGGTGGCGGACAAGACCCAGCAGAAGGTGCGAGGCTGCATCACGATCTCATCCGGGCTGGGCTCGGACATCTCCAAATGCCTCGACATGACCTTCCAGTGAGCCGCCTTGCCAGTGAGCCGCCTCGCCAGTGAGCGGCCTGCCTGCGGTCGGAGGCATCAGGGGAGCGGCACCAGAGGCTGGGTGCGTTTGTCCGCGAAGCCTCTGAGGCCGTCAATGTGAAGTTGAAAGTGCGGCAGGCTTTCCGGTCCTGGCGGGTCTCTGCCCGGCGGGCGGGCATGGTCGCCAATCCTTTGGATGGGTTGACCGCGCGCCTGCATCCGTCCAATTTGCCGGCAAAATCAATGGGAGGACCAATGCGTTTTTCAAAATCCTTTGGCGCTGCAACCGGGCTGATCGTGGCCGCCGCCTGCCTGCTGGCCGCCCCTGCGGCGCGGGCGCAGAGCTTCATCAACGTACTGACCGGCGGAACGTCCGGCGTCTATTATCCGCTCGGCGTCGCGATCGGGAAGATCTACGGTGACAAGATCCCCAACGTGAAGACCCAGGTGCAGGCCACCAAGGCCTCGGTCGAGAACCTGATCCTGCTGCAGCAGGGCCGCGGCGAGCTGGCGTTTGCGCTCGGCGATTCTCTCAAAGCGGCCTGGAACGGCGAGGAAGAGGCCGGCTTCAAGTCCAAGCTGGACAAGCTGCGCACCCTCGGCGCGATCTATCCGAACTACATCCAGATCGTCGCGACCGCCGAGTCCGGGATCAAGACGCTGGCGGATCTGAAGGGCAAGAGCCTGTCGGTCGGCGCGCCCAAGTCCGGCACCGAGCTCAACTCGCGCGCGATCCTCGCGGCCGCCGGCATGAGCTACAAGGATCTCGGCAAGGTCGAATATCTGCCGTTCGCCGAGTCAGTCGATCTGATGAAGAACCGGCAGCTCGGCGCGACGCTTCAGTCGGCCGGGCTCGGCGTCGCCTCGTTGAAGGATCTGTCGACGTCGTCGCCGATCACCGTGGTGTCAGTCCCGAAGGAGGTGGTCGAGAAGATCGGCGCGCCCTTCGTGGCGGCGACCATCCCGGCCAACACCTATACCGGCCAGGACAAGGACGTGCCGACCGCGGCCGTGATCAACTACCTCGTCACCAGCTCGGCCGTGTCGGATGACCTTGCCTATCAGATGACCAAGCTGATCTTCGATTCCCTGCCCGAGCTCGCCAATGCGCATGCCGCCGGCAAGGAGATCAAGCTGGAGACGGCGGCGCAGGACAGTCCGGTGCCGCTGCATCCGGGCGCCATCCGCTATTACAAGGAAAAGGGCGTCATCAAGTAAGGGCGCGGGCTGCGTCGTTCGCCATCGACTGCGCGGGAGACACTTCCGCGCAGCTATTGTTCAAGGTGGCTACGGCCATGGTGGGCCGTGCCTGATGGCGGCGCGTTTGGGGGGATCATGACGATCGAAGCCGTGAACATGGAAACGCCTGTGAAGGTCGAGTTCGACAATTTCGAACACGGCTTTCCGGAGGGCTTCGGTCCCGGCCGCTGGGGCTATCTCGCCTACGGCATCGGGCTCGCTTTCGCCGTGTTCCAGCTCTATGTTGCCGCCTTCAACTACCTGCCGAGCCAGGTCGTACGCGGCGTCCATGTCGGCTTCCTGCTGCTGCTCACCTTCGGCCTGATCGGCAATTTCACCGCCAAGACCGATGCGGGACGCATTGCCGGCTGGGCCATCGGCGCCGTCGGCTTCCTGTGCGGGCTCTATCAGTGGATCTTCTATGCCGACCTGATTGCGCGCGACGGTGATCCGACCCGGATCGATCTGGTGGTCGGAACACTGCTGGCCGTGCTGATCTTCGAGGGCACGCGCCGGCTGATGGGACTTGCGCTGCCGCTGATGTGCGGCGCCTGCTTGCTCTATTGGTTCTTCGGCCAATATCTGCCGGCCCCGCTCAACCATCGTGGCTATGATTTCGATCAGATTGTGACCCATCTGTCGTTCGGCACCGAAGGCTTCTACGGCGTGCCGATCTATGTCTCGGCCACCTACATCTTCCTGTTCATCCTGTTCGGCTCGTTCCTTGAACATGCCGGCATGATCCAGCTGTTCACCGACGTCTCGCTGGGTCTGTTCGGCCGCACCCGCGGCGGCCCGGCCAAGGTCGCCGTGTTCGCCTCGGGCATGATGGGCACGATCTCGGGCTCCGGCGTCGCCAACGTCGTCACCGTCGGCCAGTTCACGATCCCGCTGATGATCAGGTTTGGCTATCGCCGCGCCTTCGCGGCCGGCGTCGAAGCGACGGCGTCGATGGGCGGCCAGATCATGCCGCCGGTGATGGGCGCGGTGGCCTTCATCATGGCCGAGACGCTCGGCGTGGATTACTCGGTCATCGTCAAGGCGGCCGTGATCCCGGCCATCCTCTATTTCGCCTCGGCCTTCTGGATGGTGCATCTGGAAGCCGGCAGGCATGGCCTGACCGGCATGAAGCCGTCGGAGATTCCCAGCGCCTGGAAGGCGCTGATCGAGCGCTGGTACCTCGTGCTGCCGCTGGCGGCGCTGGTCTATATGCTGTTCGAAGGCTTCACGCCGCTCTATGCGGGATCGATGGGCCTCGCGCTCACGGTGGCGCTGATCCTCGGCACCTCGATCACGATGGGCTTTTCCAACCAGGTGCTGCGCTACGTATTCTGGATCGGGCTGGCACTCGTGGTCGGCGCGCTCTCGCGCAACGGCCTGCAGATCGTGCCCGTCGCCGCCGTCGTCGTCGCGCTCGTCGTCGTCACCGGCTTCGTGCGCGGCGGCATGGGCACGTTGCACGCCTGCCGCGATTCGCTGGCCGAGAGTGCGAAGTCGGCGCTGACGGTCGGCATGGCCTGCGCCATCGTCGGCGTCATCATCGGCATGATGACGCAGACCGGCGTCGGCTCGATCTTCGGCAGCTGGGTGATCGGCCTCGGCAAGACCAGCCTGTTCGCGGCGCTGATCATGACGATGCTGCTGTCGATCCTGCTCGGCACCGGCATTCCGACCATCCCGACCTACATCATCACCGCGGCGCTGGCCGCACCTGCGCTCGCCAAGCTCGGCGTGCCGCTGATCGCGAGCCACATGTTCGCGTTCTACTACGGCATCATGGCCGACCTCTCGCCGCCGGTGGCGTTGGCGGCGCTGGCCGCGGCGCCGATCGCCAAGGAGAACCCCGACAAGATCGGCTGGGAGGCGATGCGGATCGCACTCGCCGGCTATGTCATCCCCTTCCTCTTCGTTTATTCGCCGGCACTGATGCTGCAGCCGGGGGATCCGATGGAGGCGCAGGTCGGCTTCCTCGGCGCGGTGGCGTATGCGGGCGTGAAGGCGCTCGCCTCGATTGCTCTGTTCGGCATGGTCGCGATCGGTTTCCTGTTCACGCGCATGACCGTGATCGAGCGCCTCCTGGCGTTCGTCGCATCGGTCTGCCTGCTCGGCGAATTCCCTTACAGCGACCTGCTGGGCTTCGTGCTGGGACTGGCGATCGTCGCCTGGCAGTGGCGTCAGCGGCCGCCGGCTGCGGTGGTGGCGTCCGCTTGAGCCTCTGCCTCGCTTCCGCCGGTGTCGTGAAGGCGCTGGCCCTGGCCAGCTTCACCCTGGCCTGGAGCCATTCGGTCGAGAAGACCGCGTGGCAGGAGGACTGGCGTGTCACGCCGGATGGTCTCGAACTGGCGCAGGCGCGCGTCAAAGGCTCGGGTGCCGGCATGGAGCCGCCGCCGGAGGCGCGGCTGGTCGACGGCTGGTTCCAGTGGCAGCCGCAGCGCGCGCCGCTGTCGCGGCTCGTGCTCGCAAATTCCGGCGCGGCCGGCGAGTGGCGGGTCTGTGGCGACGGGCAATGCCGGACGCTCTCGGAGATCTTCGGTCACGATATCGGCGTCGCGACGATCACGATGAGCGTCTGCAACGAATAACCAACAGATCAAAACGAACAAGTCAGGGAGGACGCGATGGATCGTCTCGAGGGCAAGGTGGCGCTGGTGGTCGGCGCCGGGTCGATCGGGCCGGGCTGGGGCAACGGCAAGGCGACGGCCGTGACTTTCGCGCGGCAGGGCGCCAAGGTGTTCTGCGTCGACCGCAATGGAGAGGCGGCGGCCGAGACCGCTTCGATCATTTCAGGCGAGGGTGGGCAGGCCGAGGCGTTCACCGCCGACGTCTCCAAGGCCGCCGAGGTCGAGGCGATGGTGAAGGCCTGTCTCACGGCCTATGGCCGTGTCGACGTGCTCGACAACAATGTCGGCATCGCCGAGATGGGCAGCGTCGTCGATATCGAGGAAGCCGAGTGGGACCGCGTGTTCGCGGTCAACCTGAAGAGCGCCTATCTCGCCATGAAGCACGTCATTCCCGTGATGATCGGGCAGGGCGGCGGTTCCATCATCAACATCTCCTCGGTTGCCTCGATCCGCCAGGTCGGCATCTCCTATGTCAGCTACGGTGCCAGCAAGGCGGCGATGAACCAGATGACGCGAACCACCGCGGTCGAGTTCGCGTCGAAGCACGTGCGCGTCAATGCGATCCTGCCCGGACTGATGAAGACCCCGATGGTCGAGCATTCCGCCGGGCTCGCCGCGAGCTATGCCGAGGGCGACGTCGCGGAGATGTGGCGCAAGCGCGACGCGCAGGTACCGATGGGGCACATGGGTGACGCCTTCGACGTCGCCAATGCCGCCTTGTTCCTCGCCTCCGACGAGTCGCGCTACGTCACCGGCACCATGCTCGTGGTCGACGGCGGGCTCACGTGCCGCAGCTAGGTCGACCCAATTGCATCGCGGTGCGGCCTGCGTCATATCCGTGCGGGGGCGCTTTCATCGGGACCTGACGATGCAGCAATGTCGCTTTGGGGCGGTCATCCTGGCCATGCTGACCGCTTGGTGTGCCCTGCTCGCGGTGGAGGCGCATGCCATCGGCGCGACCGAGCCGGCAAAGGAGCCGGTGGTGGACGCCAGCGCCTGCATGGCCGCGTCCGAGGCCCGTGACGCCGACAAGGTGCTCACGGAGTGCGGGGCGCTGATCGACAACACGAAGGTTGCCAGGAGCGATCGCATCAATGCGCTGATCGCGCGGGCCTCGATCCTGATCACAAAGGGCGAGGCTGATCGCGCCATTGCCGATTACGACGTCGCGCTGCAGCTCGATCCGACGCTTGCCGACATCTTCAACGCGCGCGGCGAGCTGCGTCGGAAGAAGGGCGATCGTCCCAGGGCGTTGGCCGACTTCGCCACGGCGCTGCGGCTCAATCCGGATCACGCCAGTGCGCGCAGCAACTATCATGCGCTCGCCGTCGAACTCGAGCGCCTCGGCGCCCAGATGGCGGTCGCCGGCCGGCCGAGCTTCAATTGCGCGACTGTGCGGCGTGCCGTCGAGAAGGCAATCTGCGCCGATCCCGAGCTCGCCAATCTCGATCGCGAGATCGACGGCTCGCAGGCTCGGGTGGTGCGTGAGGCCGGCAGCGCCGCCGCCGCCCGCGGCCTGCAGCGCGAGCAGGACGCCTTCATCGCGCGGCGCAATGCCGAATTCGGTCGCGCCGGCTACGATCTCAAGAAGGCGATGCAGGACCGCCTGCGGCGGCTGAACGGCGCGGACGGCTATTGATCGTCGGCCGCGGGGCTTGAACCCGGTTCGGGTCGGTGACGACAACGGGAGAGAGCAGCGTTTCTCAACCCGTACCGCTCGAAGACCCCAGCCGCAAAGTCCACGACGATGCATACTTCGATCCAGTCGATTCCGACCTGCCAATCTTACCGCGCATCCGCCCGCGTGCTCCGTCTCGCAGCCGGCCTTGTCCTCGGCCTGGGAGCGTGCCCCGTCTTGGCCGCGGACACGGAATGCGCAGCCGGCAGCAAGGCGCCGCCCGCCGAGCTGATCGCCGCCTGCACGGCGGCGATCGAGCAGGCGGCGAGTTCGCCGAAGGATCAATCCGCCGCCCTGGTCGGCCGTGCCGACGCCCATGCCCGCACGTCGGGCGGTTTGACCCTGGCGCTGAAGGATCTCGACCGCGCCGTCGCGCTCGACGGCCGCAATGCGCGCGCCTATCGGCTGCGTGGCGATCTCATGCGCGAGGCGGGCGGCGACCAGGCCAAGGCGGCGGCCGATCTGAGCATGGCGATTTCGCTGAATCCGGACGATGCCGAAGCGTTCGAGCTGCGCGGCGTGGTCTACACCGGCCAGCGCCGGCTCGACCGCGCTGTCGCCGACTATGACCAGGCGATCCGCCTGAAACCGGATTACGCCCAGGCCTATGCCGATCGCGGCGTGGCGTTCTATCTGCGCGGAGACAACGAGAAGGCGGTGCGCGACTACGACGAAGCGATCCGGCTCGATCCCGATCGGCCGCGCACTTTCACCAACCGCGCGGCCGCCTACAAGAAGCTCGGCCAGATGGACAAGGCGCTCGCCGATGACGACGAGGCGATCCGGCGTGATCCGAAGGTGCCGGAATATTTCGACAATCGCGGCCTCACCTATGCTGCGCTGGGCGACTACGACAAGGCGATCGCCGACTACGATCAGGCGATCAGGTTGCAGCCGCGTCCGAACTTTCTGACCAATCGCGGCGATTCCCATCAGTTCAAGAACGAGCTCGGGGCGGCGCTGAGCGACTACGATGCGGCGCTGCGCCTCGATCCGGATTTCGCGCTCACCTATAACAACCGGGCCGTGCTGTTCAAGAAGATGGGCGAGCGCGCCAAGGCGCTGGCGGATTACGAGGCCGCGCTGCGCCTCGATCCCGGCAACGAGAATGCCGCCGCCGGCCGCCGCGTCATGCTGGCCGAGATCAAGAAGTTCGGCGCCCAGATGCCGCAGCCGCTGAATGCGCCTTCGGAGAGGAGCGGCCCGTCGTTCGATTGCGCCACGGCTGCGCGCGAGGTTGAGAAGGTAATCTGTGCCGATCCACAGCTCGCGGTGCTCGATCTCGCCGTCGCCGAGAGCTATGGCCGCTTGCTGAAGTCGTCCCGTGGCCGCGCCGCCGCGGAGCTGCGCAGCACGCAGCGCGATTTCGTCGCCGCGCGCAACGCCACGTTCGGCAAGCCGGGCTACGACCTTCGTCTAGCCCTGCAGCGCCGCTTGGACACGCTGCGCGACGCAGCGCATTGATCCGGCCTGGAAAATGGCCGGGCCCAAGGTCGCTCCTGATCTGGATCAATTCATGACGGCTTGAACTGTCGCTTTGTCCCGTGACAATAGTCGGGAATAAACACAGATCTTGGGGAAACGTCATGAGCGCTGCGAGCAGCTATCACGAGGTCCATGCACGGTCGCTGCGGGACCCTGAGGGGTTCTGGGCCGAGGCCGCGCGCGCGATCGACTGGATCGAGCCAGCCAAAAAGATATTCGATCCCACGATGGGCGCGTATGGCCGCTGGTTCGTCGGTGGCGTCGTCAACACCTGCTACAATGCGCTCGATCGTCATGTGGCTGCCGGCCGCGGCGCGCAGCTGGCGTTGATCCACGATTCGCCGCTCACCAACACCGTCACCCGGCTTACCTATGCCGAGATGCTGAAGGAGGTGCAGACGCTCGCCGCGATCATGCAGGATTTCGGCGTCGTCAAGGGCGATCGCGTCGTCCTCTATATGCCGATGGTGCCCGAAGCGATGGTCGCGATGCTGGCCTGCGCGCGCATCGGCGCCGTGCATTCGGTTGTGTTCGGCGGCTTCGCCGCCAAGGAGCTCGCGACCCGCATCGACGACGCGACGCCGAAGCTGGTGCTGTCGGCGAGCTGCGGCATCGAGCCCGGCCGCATCGTGCAGTACAAGCCGCTGCTCGACCAGGCGATCGAGCTCTCGGACAAGCGCCCGCAGGCCTGCATCATCCTGCAGCGGCCCGAGCATGTCTGCGAGCTGAAGCCCGGCCGCGACTACGACTGGGCAGCGCTGCGCAAATCCGCGCTCGCCAACGGCAAGCTCGCGCCCTGCGTGCCGGTGCTGGCGACCGATCCGCTCTACATCCTCTACACCTCCGGCACGACCGGCCTGCCGAAGGGCGTGGTGCGCGACAATGGCGGTCATCTCGTCGCGCTGAAATGGTCGATGGAAAATCTCTACGGCATCAAGCCGGGCGAGGTCTGGTGGTGCGGCTCGGACATCGGCTGGGTGGTCGGCCACAGCTACATCATCTACGGCCCGCTGATCCACGGCGCGACATCGCTGATGTATGAGGGCAAGCCGGTCGGCACGCCCGATGCCGGCGCGTTCTGGCGCGTCATCGCCGAGCACAAGGCGGTGGCGCTGTTCACGGCGCCGACGGCGTTTCGTGCCATCCGCAAGGAGGACCCCGAAGGCACCTTGCTGCGCAAGTATGATCTGTCGCAGTTCCGCACGCTGTTCCTGGCCGGCGAGCGCGCCGATCCGCCGACGGTGGAATGGGCCGAGCAGCAGCTCAAGGTGCCGGTGATCGATCATTGGTGGCAGACCGAGACCGGCTGGTGCATCGCCGGCAATCCGGTCGGCCTCGGGTTGCTGCCGGTCAAGCATGGCTCGCCGACGGTGCCGATGCCGGGTTATCAGGTCGATATCGTCGACGAGGCCGCCAGGCCCGTTCCGGTCAACACGATGGGCTCGATCGTGATCAAGCTGCCGATGCCGCCGGGCTGCCTGCCGACCCTGTGGCAGCAGGAGGATCGCTTCAAGGACTCCTATCTCAGCGAATTCCCCGGCTACTACAAGACATCGGACGCCGGCTACAAGGACGAGGACGGCTACGTCTTCGTGATGGGCCGCACCGACGACATCATCAATGTCGCGGGCCACAGGCTCTCGACCGGCGGCATGGAGGAGATCCTCGCCTCGCACCCCGACGTCGCCGAATGCGCCGTGCTCGGCATCAAGGATGCGATCAAGGGCGAGGTGCCCTGCGGCTTCCTCGTGCTCAAGGCCGGCGTGTCGCGCAGTCCCTCGACGATCGAGAAGGAGATCGTGGCGCTGGTGCGTGACAAGCTCGGTCCCGTCGCCGCGTTCAAGCTGGCGATCACGGTCGGCCGGCTGCCGAAGACGCGGTCGGGCAAGATCCTGCGCGGCACGATCAAGAAGATCGCCGACGGCGAGCAATGGAGCATGCCGGCCACGATCGAGGATCCCAAGGTGCTCGACGAGATCGGCGAGGCGCTGAAGAGCCGCGTCTGACGCGCGGGGCACAAGGTATGGGCGCGCCCGGTCTTGACCCGGGCCTCCATTATCGTCAAGCAACGGCTGAGAAAGCCTGTATGACGAAATGGAACCTGTGATGCGACAGACCTCCGCCCGCCTCGCTTTGGTGCTGACGGCCGTGCTTTCGCTCACGGCCTGCGCCGCCCGCAACCAGGCGCCGGCGGTGGCGGTTGGCGACAATGACGACGATGCCGTCTGCCGGGCCGGAGGCAAGACCGCGCCGGGCTCGGCGGAGTATGTCGCCTGTCGCAAGGATCGCGACGTGCAGCGGCAACGCGCCGAAGCGCGCGCCGATCGCAGGCAGCGCGACCTCGGCGAATTCATGCTCAATCACCCCGATAGGCCCTGAGCGCTCCTGCAACCGCATCTCATCGAACGTGGCTTCAGTGCAACAGTCGCGTGACATCGGTGCTGCAACCGTGCCGATTGATTGAGATCAAATCCAAGCGGATGGCGTCCCTGCCACACCTGTGACCGCAAGGCGCGGCTGTTGCCCGCGCGCAAGTGAAGCTCAAGGGTGGTTATGGGGACCTCGATGAACAGAATGCTGAAACTCTCGTCGTCGCTGCTGGTGCTGGCGGCGGTCTGCGGAGCCATGGGCTCTGCGCAAGCAGCCGATCTGCAGGCGGCGCCGGTCTACACCAAGGCGCCCGTGGTTGAGGCCTGGAATCCCTGGATGATCCGCGTCCGCGCGCTTGGCGTGCTGCCGGATGCGGGCGGCTCCACCGTGAACGTCGCCGGCGTGCCGGCGCTGTCGTCGCCGAATTCGGGCCTGAAGATCTCCAACACGGTCGTGCCGGAGCTCGACATCAGCTACTTCTTCACCAAGAACATCGCGGCCGAACTGATTCTCGGGGTCACCCGCCACTCGATCAGCGGCACGGGCACGCTGGACGGCCTCAATGTCGGCAAGGCCTGGCTGCTGCCGCCGACCTTGACGCTGCAATATCACTTCACCGATTTCGGCGCCTTCAAGCCGTATGTCGGCGCCGGCGTGAACTACACGGTCTTCTTCAGCCAGAGCGCATCCAATCAGGTGTTCAACGGTCTCGCGGTGACCAACCTGCACATCTCGAACCAGTGGGGCGCCGCCGTCCAGTTCGGCTTCGACTACATGCTCGACCGGCATTGGGGTCTGAACGTCGACGTCAAGAAGTTGTGGCTGCAGCCGAACTATTCGGCGACCGTCAACGGCGCCATTCCCATCACGGGCCGCGCCAACATCGACCCCTGGCTGGTCGGCGCCGGCGTCACCTACAAGTTCTGACCGGCGTTTTCTCCCGAGACTGCATGGCGCCGGCATCCCCGGCGCCATTTTTTTGAGGGAGCTATCTGTCCCGGCTCGAGGCCGGGGCAATGGGGCGTGACGAGCGCGTCTCGCGCCTCCTCACCGCTGTCGTCCCGGCGAACGCCGGGACCCATACGCTGCAGCGGGAGTAGGGAACGGAAGGCTTAGTCACAGCCAGCTCTGGCTCCAATGCGATCCTGTGGCTATGGGTCCCCGCGTTCGCGGGGACGACACCGAGTTGTCTCGCGCACCGGTGACGATCGAGAGAGATGGACGAGGAGCGAGGACTACTCCTCGTCGTCGTGCTTCTTGCCGCCGATGGTCTTGAGCTTGGCGAACACGGCGTCGACGTTGAGGTCGTCGTGGTCGCGTCCCGCCGGCTCGTACTCGTCCTTGCGGGTGGTCTCGGAGGCCGGCAGCAGGGTGGCGCCGCTGTACTGGGCGTCGAGCGGCTTTTCCTTGGCGGCCCGCTGCACCTCGAAGTCGAGCTCGATCTGCGAGCACAGGCCGAGCGTCACCGGATCCATCGGCGTCAGCGTCTGCGCGTTCCAGTGGGTGCGGTCGCGCACGCTGGCGATCGTGCTCTTGGTGGTGCCGACGAGGCGCATGATCGAGGCGTCCTTCAGCTCGGGATGGTTGCGCACCAGCCAGAGGATGGCGCTCGGGCGCTCGTGGCGGCGCGACACCGGGGTGTAGCGGGGGCCCTTGCGCTTGGCCTGCGCCGGCAGCACGACCTTGCTCTCCTGCAGCCTCAGCCGGTAATTCGGGTCGCGCTCGCCCTTTTCGATCTCCTCACGGGTGAGCTGTCCGGTCGAAATCGGGTCCATCCCCTTGATGCCCTGGGCAGCGTCGCCGTCGGCAATCGCGCGCACTTCGAGCGGGTGCATCTTGGTAAAATCGGCGACCTGGTCGAAGCTCAGCGCGGTATTGTCGACCAGCCACACGGCAGTTGCCTTCGGCATCAGCGGGGCGTTGCTCATGGCAAATCTCCTTTGTGCTCCGCCCCTCTGCCTTGGAGGCGAAACCTGCGGTCATCGACGATGACGGGAATTGGCCCTATATAAGCCGCCCGGGGGGCGTGGCGCAATGGCCTCAAGAAACGGCCTTGACAGCGCTCGAAAGCAGTCCCAAGTCCTATCCAAACGGGTCCTACGGAAACCAGTCCTGGCCCTGAGCCATCGCGTATCGACCACCCCCACTTGCCGGCTAGGGGGTCTCAGGTCGCCGAAACAGCCGCACAGATCAGCTTCATGGCAGCCAAACCAGACCTCAAAATCGTGCTTTGCTCGCCGCGCGGCTTCTGCGCCGGCGTGGTGCGTGCCATCGACACCGTGGAACGGGCGCTCGCCATCTACGGCGCCCCGGTCTATGTCCGCCACGAGATCGTGCACAACCGCTACGTCGTGGACAGCCTCAAGACCAAAGGCGCCATCTTCGTCGAGGAATTGGCGGAAATTCCCGACAGTACCAACGCACCGGTGGTATTTTCCGCCCATGGCGTGCCGAAATCGGTTCCGGCCGAGGCCCAGTCTCGCAACTTCTTCTCCCTGGACGCGACCTGCCCGCTGGTGACTAAGGTCCACCGCGAGGCGGCCATCCACTTCAAGCGTGGCCGTGAGATCCTGCTGATCGGCCATTCGCACCACCCGGAGGTGGTCGGCACCGTCGGCCAGCTGCCGCCGGGCGCCGTGACCCTGATCGAGACCGCCGACGACGCCTCGACCTTCACGCCGAAGGACCCTAACAACCTCGCTTTCGTCACCCAGACCACGCTGTCGATCGACGACACCAAGGATATCGTTGCGATCCTCAAGGGCCGTTTTCCGAACATCTCGGGCCCGCACAAGGAAGACATCTGCTACGCCACCACCAACCGCCAGCTGGCGGTGAAGAAGGTGGCACCGGTGGTCGATGCCCTGATCGTGGTCGGCGCGCCGAACTCGTCCAATTCGCAGCGGCTGCGCGAAGTCGCCGAGCGCGAGGGCTGTCCCATTGCGGTCTTGGCCCAACGTGCCAGCGATATCGACTGGGCGCGTTTCGAGGGCATCAAGAGCCTTGGCATCACCGCCGGCGCCTCGGCGCCCGAGGTGATCGTCGAGGAGATCATGGGCGCCTTCGCCGAGCGCTACGTGCTCCACGTCGAGACGGTCTCGGCGGCGGAGGAGAACGAGTTCTTCCCGCTGCCGCGCTCGCTGCGGCCGGAAGCGGCGGCCGAATAGGCATCCTGCCCGCCGTCCTCGCGACTGCGGGGGCGGCCGTTCCATATGCCCCCTTGCGCGGCCGGTCCGCATGCGCGAGGAAGTAGGCGCCGTTCCCGAGTCTGAAGTTCGAAGGGAGCGGTTCGGGCCAGCGAACTTCGACAATCAGGACAGGGCATGGCGGTCTACACCGACGTCGCCGCCGACGAGCTCGCGGACTTCCTCAAGACCTACGACATCGGCGATCTGCTCTCCTACAAGGGCATCGCCGAAGGTGTCGAGAACTCCAACTTCCTGCTGCACACGACCAGGGGCTC
The DNA here is from genome assembly GCF_021088345.1 of Bradyrhizobium ontarionense. Classification (NCBI taxonomy): domain Bacteria; kingdom Pseudomonadati; phylum Pseudomonadota; class Alphaproteobacteria; order Hyphomicrobiales; family Nitrobacteraceae; genus Bradyrhizobium; species Bradyrhizobium ontarionense. Next base: position 6,404,291 of record NZ_CP088156.1, read on the forward strand.
CTTCATCCTCACGCTCTACGAGAAGCGCGTGGCGGTGGACGATCTGCCATATTTCCTGGGGCTGATGGCCCACCTTGCCGAGCGTGGAGTGAGCTGTCCGCAGCCGGCGCGCAATCGCGACGGCGCCGTCTATTCCAGCCTGGCCGGCCGGCCGGCGGCGATCATCAACTTCCTGGAAGGCATGTGGCCGCGCAAGCCGAGCGTCACGCACTGCGCCGGTGTTGGCGAAGCGCTGGCGCGGATGCATCTGGCCGGACGCGACTTCCCGCTGGTGCGCAGGAATCCTCTCTCGGTCTCCGGCTGGCGGTCGTTGTTCGCCCAGGCGGCCGCGCGGGCCGATACGGTGCAGGCCGGCCTTGCGGCGCTGTTGTCGGCAGAGCTCGACGCGCTCGAGCGCGCATGGCCGACGCAGCTGCCGGAAGGAGTCATTCATGCCGACCTGTTTCCGGACAACGTGTTCTTTCTCGGCGACAAGCTGTCGGGCCTGATCGACTTTCCGTTCTCCTGCAACGACATCCTCGCCTACGATGTCGCGATCTGCCTGAATGCGTGGTGCTTCGAGGCGGACCATTCTCTCAACGTCACCAAGGCGCGCGCCTTCTTCAATGCCTATGGCCGTGCGCGGCCGCTGTCGGAAGCGGAGCTGGAGGCGTTGCCTTTGCTGGCGCGCGGGGCTGCGATCCGCTTCCTGCTGACGCGCCTCGTGGACTGGCTCAACGTGCCGCCGGGCGCGCTGGTCAAGCCCAAGGACCCGCTCGAATATGTCCGCAAGCTGCGCTTCCACCAGAACGTCGCGAGCGTGCGCGACTACGGCATCGGCGGAGCTGCGGCGTGAGTGAGCATCCGGTCGTCAGCATCTACACCGATGGCGCCTGCTCGGGGAATCCCGGGCCCGGCGGCTGGGGCGCGATCCTGCGCTTCGGCGACAAGGAAAAAGAGCTCAAGGGCGGCGAGCCGCACACGACCAACAACCGCATGGAGCTGATGGCGGCGATCTCGGCGCTCGAAGCGCTGAAGAAGTCGTGCCAGGTCGAGCTCTATACCGACAGCCAATATGTCCGGCAGGGCATCACCAGCTGGATTCACGGCTGGAAGCGCAACGGCTGGAAGACCGCGGACAAGAAGCCGGTCAAGAATGCCGAGCTATGGCAGCGGCTGGATGCGGCGCTGAAGCCGCACAAGGTGAACTGGCACTGGGTCAAGGGCCATGCGGGCCACGCCGAGAACGAACGTGCCGATCAGCTCGCGCGCGATGGCGTCGCCATGGCCAGAATGCAGAAGAACGTGCGCGGCTGAGGAGTCCGCCAGGAATGCGGACGCTCTCGCGCTTTGCTGGTTTGGTCAGTACGGGTAGCGCCATTTCAGCGTTCGGCGAACCCACAGGGTCGCGATGATCAGTACAAGCTCCGCTGCCCAGAACCAGCCTCCCGCGCCTGTGAAGCCCGAGTGCTCATGCGCCATGTACATCGCCAGACCAAGCACAATCAGCGCCATCGTACTACCGACCCAATAGAGAGGGTCGCGGGCCAATCCGCTCGCAAGATGCTCCGCAGCATCCTCCTGGGCGCGCCGCAGCCGCCACAGCAAAAATGCGATCCCAGCGCAGATAATCAGAATCGCCGTCATAAGAGCTCTCATCTTGCCCAATGGAGGCTATCGACAGGAGCTTGAAGATCGTCGCTCTGGTCTCATAAAATTCGAATGAAACAGAAAAGCAAAAGGCCCGCGGATTAGCGCGGGCCTTCGTATTTGGATCGAGCCTGCAGGATCACAGTTGCCCGAGCAGCGTGTCGCCGCCGGAGACCTCGACCTTGCCAGGTGCCGCTTCGAGGTTGAGCTTCGTCACCACGCCGTCCTCGACGAGCATCGAATAGCGCTTGGAACGGATGCCGAGGCCGGCGCCGGAGGCGTCGAGCTCCATGCCGATCGCCTTGGTGAAATCGGCATTGCCGTCGGCAAGGAACACCGCCTCGTCGCGCTGGTCGGTGTCGCGCTTCCAGGCGTTCATGACGAAGGCGTCGTTGACCGAGACGATGCCGATGGTGTCGACGCCCTTGTCCTTGATGGCGTAGGCGTTCAGGAAGATGCTGGGCAGATGCATCTTGTGGCAGGTGCCGGTGTAGGCGCCGGGCACCGCGAACAGCGCGACCTTCTTGCCCTTGAAGATGTCATCGGTGGTTTTGACCTGCGGCCCTTCCTCGGTCATCACGCGGAATTGGCCCTGCGGCAGCTTGTCGCCAATCTGGATGGTCATTTCGAAAACTCCTTCCCCTGGATGTGTCTTGCGAATGTGTCTTGCGCGGTGCGCGCTACCTTATTCGGCGGCCCTGAAACGGCAACGGGCCGCCGTGATCACGTGTCCGTCATCGCACAGCACTTGCTTCGGCGCCAAGCGGCTCAGGCGGCCGCTGCCGGCTTCTTCTTCTCGTCGCGCAGCTGGCGGCGCAGGATCTTGCCGACGTTGGTCTTCGGCAGCTCGGTCCTGAACTCGATCTGCTTCGGCACCTTGTAGTTGGTCAGCTGCTCGTGGCAGTGCTTGATGATGTCCTCGGGCGTGAGGTTCGGGTCCTTCCTGACCACGAACGCCTTCACGATCTCGCCCGACTTCTCGTCAGGCAGGCCGATCACGGCGGTCTCCAGCACGCCTGGGTGCATCGCGATCACTTCCTCGACCTCGTTCGGGTAGACGTTGAAGCCGGAGACGAGGATCATGTCCTTCTTGCGGTCGACGATCCTGATCGAGCCGTCTTCGGCCATGATGCCGATGTCGCCGGTGCGGAAGAAGCCGTCCGCCGTCATCACCTTTGCGGTCTCGTCGGGACGATTCCAGTAGCCCGCCATGACCTGCGGACCCTTGGCGCAGATCTCGCCGGCCTGGCCGAGCGGCACTTCGTTGCCGTCATCGTCGCGGATCGACAGCCAGGTCGACGGCAACGGCAGGCCGATGGTGCCGGTGAACTCCGTCGAGGTCGGCGGATTGCAGGTCAGCACCGGCGCAGTTTCCGACAGGCCATAGCCTTCGGCGATGCTGCAGCCGGTCACCTGCTTCCACTGCTCGGCGACAGCGCGCTGCACCGCCATGCCGCCGCCATTGGAGATCTTCAGCTTGGAGAAGTCGACCTTCCTGAAGTCGGGATGGTGCAAGAGACCGTTGTAGAGTGTGTTGACGGCCGGGAAGTTGTTGACCTGATACTTCATCAGCTCCTTGATGAAGCCGGCGATATCGCGCGGATTGGGGATCAGGAGATTGGCGCCGCCGGCGCGCACGGCCAGCAGGAAGCAGCAGGTCAGCGCGAAGATGTGGTAGAGCGGCAGCGCGCACACGAGCAGCAGCTGCTCGACATGCGGCGGCCGGTCCAGCGCCGGCTGCAGCCAGGCATCGTTCTGCAGCACGTTGGCGATGATGTTGCGATGAAGCAGCGTGGCGCCCTTGGAGACGCCGGTGGTGCCGCCGGTATATTGCAGGAAGGCGACGTCGTCGGGCCCGATGGCCGGCTTCTGGAAACGCTTGCCGCGTCCGGCCGCGAGCGCGTCGTTGAACGACACAGCGCCGGGCAGCGAGAACGCCGGCACCATCTTCTTGAGCCTGCGCACGACGAGATTGACGATCACGCCCTTGAAGCCGAGCAGATCGCCCATGCTGGCGATCACGATGTGCTTGACCTGGGTGTGGCCCACCACCTGCTGGACGGTGTGGGCGAAGTTCTCCAGCACGATGATCGCCTCGGCGCCGGAATCCTTGAGCTGATGCTCGAGCTCGCGCGGCGTGTACAGCGGATTGACGTTGACGACCGTGTAGCCGGCCCGCAGCACCGCCGCGATCGCGATCGGATATTGCAGCACGTTCGGCATCATCAGCGCGACCCGCGCGCCTTTCACCAGCCCCAGGCCCTGCAGATAGGCACCCATCGCGACCGACATGTCGTCGAGCTCGCGATAGCTGATCGCCTTGTCCATGCAGATGAAGGCCCGACGGTCGGCGAACTTCTTGAAGCTCTCCTCCAGCAGCTCGACCAGCGATTGGTACTTGCCGGTATCGATATCGGCGGGAACGCCGGCCGGATAGTGCTTGAGCCAGATGCGCTCCATGAAGCTTCCTCTCTGATCGTCTCTTATGGTCGTTGATGCGGCGCCGGTCATCTCCGGGCAGCATTTCGACGGCCAATATCGAATCTCCGGCCGAGCAAGGCAAGCGGCCGAGGTGTAGACGAAAGAGGCAGAGTAAAGGCAGCCGGGGCCGACGTCGGCGAGGGGCGGCTTTGGCCGCGCGTGCGGCGCGAGATCAGCCGTCCTTGGGGGCCGGCTTGCCTTCGGTTTTCGGCTTTGCGGCCGCTTTGCGCTTGGCGGGCTTGGCGGCGGCGTCGGAGCCGGGCTTTTCCGCGGATTTTGCGCCGGCCTCGTGCTTGGCCGCGACGCGGCGTGCCGCTGCCGGCTTCGCTTCGGACGTCTTGCTGTCCGACTTGGCTGCCGCCTTCGTGTCCCCGTCGATCCTGGCCGCCGCGGTCCGACTCGCCTTCCTGGCGGCCGCCTGCGCCTTCTTGCCGCGGTGCCTGGGCGGGGTCTGTGCGTCGGCGTCGGCGGCAACTGCCGCGATCAGGGCCGCGCCGGTGCGCGTCGGGCCGGTATAGACCAGGATCGGTTCCGAGGGGGCCGGGGTTGCCGCGAGGAGTTCCGATGGCTTCATCGTCGGCGTCTGCAACCCTGCGAGCAAGGTGCCGCCGGTCGCTTCGCCCTCGGCGCCCGCGACCGTGTCCTCGTCGTCGTCGCTCGCGGGGCGGTGGCGCCGGCCGCTGCACATTTCGTCGCGCAGGTTGGGTGGGGTGGCGTCGACCGGCACCAGCTGCTCGACATTGCCCAGCGGAGCCTTCAGCCAGCTGAGCTGGTTGCCGTTGAAGCCGCGGTCGAGCATCTGGATTGCACGCACCGCGCGCATCTGTCCCGACGAGGCGCCGAGCACGACGGCGATCAGGCGCTTGCCGTTGCGGGTCGCGGACGCCACCAGATTGTAGCCCGACGCGCAGATGAAGCCGGTCTTGAAGCCGTCGGCGCCGGGATAGCGCCCGATCAGCCGGTTGAAGTTCTGCACGATGCGGCGGCCGTAGCGGATCGAGGGGATGTGCACGAAATACTCGTATTCCGGCAGGTCGCGGATGATGGCTCGCGCGAGGATCGCGAGGTCCCGCGCCGAGGTGATCTGGCCGTCGGCGGGCAGACCGTTCGGATTGACGTAGCTCGTCTGCGTCATGCCGAGCTTCTGCGCGGTCTCGTTCATCATCACCGAGAAGCCGTCGATCGAGCCGCCGACGCCCTCGGCCAGCACCACCGCCATGTCGTTGGCGGACTTCACCAGCATCATCTTCAGCGCGTTGTCGACAGTCAGCTGCGTACCCGGCCGATACCCCATCTTCGACGGCGATTGCGAAGCTGCCGTGGGAGAGACCGTTACCAGCGTGTCGAGCGAGATCTTGCCGTCCTTGACCGCCTTGAGCGTGACGTAGGCGGTCATCAGCTTGGTGACCGACGCCGGGTACCACGGATAGGTGGCGTTCTGCGCTTCCAGCACTTTGCCGCTGTCGGCTTCGACGAGCAGCAGCGCCTCTGCGTCGGCCGATCGAGGCGTCAGCACGAGCGCAGTGGCAACGAGAAGGATGCAGAGTGGGGTGTGGCGGAACAACAGGCGAAGCGTCTGCACTGGTCTGGTCCGGTCCTTTGAGAACCCGCCTCGCGACATGAGGTGGGCAAACGGGCTTTCGGGTTTCAAGCGTGTCCGGCGCCGCACCGGGGCGGCAGGCCGCGAACCTATACCGGCTCGTCGCTGGCGAACAGAGGCCAGCCATTCAATTCCACGATGAAAGCCTCCCGCTATCAGGCCTTGACGATGGAGTCGTCACTCTCGGGCGCCGCGAGAGTCGCGCGTGGGTTCACGCTTGCGTTCTCCTGCACCATGAACTGGGCTTTCGCGAGTTCCGCGAAGTGGCCGCCTTTCGCGACGAGTTCATCGAACGTTCCGCTTTCGATCACGCGTCCGTTCTCGAACACCAGGATCCGGGTCGCATTGCGGATGGTCGAGAGCCGGTGCGCGATCACGAAGGTCGTGCGTCCCTTCATCACCTCGTCCAGCGCCGCATTGAGCTTGGCCTCGGTCACGGCATCGAGCGCGCTGGTCGCCTCGTCGAGAATCAGGATCGGCGGGTCCTTCAACAATGCGCGAGCGATCGACAGCCGCTGGCGCTCGCCGCCGGACAGCATGCGGCCGCGCTCGCCGGCATTGGTATCGAAGCCCTGCTCGGCGCGGTCGATGAAGTCGAGCGCCTGGGCGCGGGCAGCGGCGGTGCGCAGCTCCTCGTCGGTCGCATCGGGCTTGCCGACCAGCAGGTTCTCGCGAATCGAGCGGTTGAACAGCAGCGCCTCCTGGAACACGACGCCGATGTTCCGGCGCAGCGCCGCGAGCTTCAGGCCGCGCACATCCATGCCGTCGATCTTGATGAATCCGGATTGCGGATCGAACGCACGATGCAGCAGCGCGATCGCGGTCGACTTGCCGGCGCCGGTCGGCCCGACCAGCGCGATGGTCTGGCCGGGCAGCGCGGTGAAGGTGAGGTCCTCGACCGCCGGGCGCTTGCCGTCATAGGAGAACGACACGTCGTTGAATTCAACGAGGCCCGAGAGACGGCCGATCTCGATCGCGTCAGGGCGGTCGCGCACCGCCGGCACGGCATCGAGCACGGTGAAGAACTCGGCCAGGCGCGGCGCTTCCATGAAGACGTTGTTGATGAAGGACACGACCTGCTCGAGCTTCTGGATCAGCATGGTCGCGAACGACACGAACATCACGATTTCGCCGACCGAGGTCAGCCCCGCCTGATGCAGCGTGATGCCGAACGTAAAGATCGCGAGCACCGTGATGGTCGTGGAGGCGCGCGTGATCACCGTCACCAGCGCCCACCAGCCGAGCACCGGCATCTGCACCGACAGCAATTGGCCGGCGACATTGCGCAGGCCCTGGACCTCGGCGTCGATGCGCACGAAGCTCTGCACCAGCGCGACGTTGCCGAGCGCGTCGGAGGCGCGCGCCGACAGATCGCTGTAGTGCTCCTCGACCTCGCTCTGCATGCCGTAGGTCTTGCGCACGACCAGGGTCGTCAGCACCGTGAACACGACGCACAGCACGAACAGCAGGATCGCGAGCCGCCAGTTCAGGTACAGCGACAGCGGCAGCAGCACGAGCACCGACATGATCGCCGCGAAATGCTCGCGGAAGAACGACAGCCACAGCTTCCACAGCGCATCGGTGCCGTTGATCATCACCTTCATCAGCCGGCCGGAATGCGTGCCGGAATGGAACGTCAGCGGCAGCTGCAGGATGTGCTCGAAATAGCCCGTCAGCACCGCGTGGCGCTGGCGGTGGGCGAGCCGGTCGGCCTGCAGTGCGACCCAGGCGCTGGCGAGAATCGTGAACAGCCCGAAGCCGGCCCAGGCCGCGAGCAGCGGCCAGGCCGTGCTGGTCGACGCGTTGCCGGAGAGCGAGTCGACAATGCGTCCGAACAGCACCGGCTCGGCGAACTGGGCGACGGCGAGTGCGAGGTTCGCGATGGCCAGGATCCAGCCCAGCCGCGCCTCCTTTCCGAGCAGGTGAAGCACGCGGGCGTAGATGCGGAGCAGGGACATGGGCGAGGCACTTTGCGCAGGCATTCGGGGCAGCCGCGCCGGGCGGCGCGCTGCTGCATGTTAGCAAGGGATGGGCTGTTGCGGCGAGCGCTCAGTTGACGAGACGGCTGTCGGCCGGTGGCAGGAAGCTGTCGTCGAAGATGTCGGCCGGCGCAGGGCGCTTGTGGTGGAATTTGCCGTCCTCGGCGATCTGGTCGAGGGCGCGTTCGAAGCGGGCGGGATCGATACCGCCGATACCGTCGCGGCGAACGTCCGATGTCAGCACATTGTCGGCCAGCACGGTCTGCAGGCGCTCGAGCTCGAGCTCGCGCGAGGCGTCGTCCATCCGGCTGATCACGTCGGTGACGGCCGCGGCTGGATCCTTGATTGCGAGTTGCAGTCCTGATGTCAGCGCCCGCAGGACGCCCTTCACGGCGGCCGGCTGTTTGGCTGCAAAGTCCGGATTGACGATCACGGCGTGGCCATAGGCCTCACAGCCGAAATCGGCGAAGCGCAGCACGGCGAGATCGGCGGCCGGCACGCCGCGGTCGCGCAGATTGAGCGCGGAGAGATAGGAGAAGCCGCTGACGGCATCGACCTGGCCGGCCGACAGGATCGGCTCGCGCACGGCCGCGCCGACGCGCGACAGCTTGATCGTCTCGGTCCTGAGATGGTTGTGGTGCGCCACCGCCGGCCACAGCCGGATCGAGAGATCCCCCTCGGCCACGCCGAGCGTCTTGCCCTCGATGTCGGCGAGCCCGTGGATGCCGCGGCTCTTGCGGGCGATGATGGCGTAGGGCGCCGTGTTGAACAGCACGAACACGGCCTTGATCGGCTGGCTGCCGGACGTGTCGCGATAGCGGATCAGCTCGTTGATGTCGGCGAGCGCCATGTCGGTCTCGCCTGCGGCCACGCGCGCGATCGCATCGGGCGAGCCCTTGGCCGTGGTCATGGTGACGGTCGCGCCCTCGGCGCTGAACAGGCCGCGGGTGGCCGCGAGCACCAGCGGCGCCATGCTGCCGTCGAGCGGACGATCCAGCGCGAACATGACGGCGACCGGGCGCTTCGTCTCTTCCGCGCGCACGGCGCTCTGACCCGCGAGCACGCATGTCGCAAGAATGGCGAGGGCAAGAGAGACGAGGAGCCGTTGCATACGCATGACATCACGCCGGTATCGGAATGGGCTCGCTCGGCCGCACCTGCGGATATGTCCGTTTCGTGACAGCGCCGCTTCGCCCGGCGGGCACCTAATCATGTCTGATCGAATCTGAACGGTCCATGAGCAAGGCCTGCGGCGATTTGCGGCTTCGACTTATGGTTTCGCGAGGGGAACTGTGGCCCGGTCCGTGAGTTGCCTCGCGAGATTGATCACATGGAGGATCACATGATCACACAGCGCGGGACTTTTTCGCGTCTAGGGCGTGCCACTGTCATGGCGACAGTCGCCGCGGTCGCCTTGACGGCAATCCAGCCGACGCTCGCCTTTGCCGGCGCAGCGCGGGCTGGCAACGGTGTTTCGGCCAGCGCGGCCAAGGACGGCGGACTGACCGACGTCAGCGCGCGTCGTCGTTATTATCGTGGCGGCGGAGGCGGCGCGGCCGCTGCGGCGGCCTTCGCCGGCATCGTCGGCACGGGTCTCGCCATTGCGGCGACCCAGAATCGCCGTGCCGATTATGACGACTACTATGGCCGTCCGGCCTACTACGGCTACGGGCCGGGCTATCAGTCCTATGGCGGCGGCCCCTATTATGGCGGCTATGGCGGCGGCTACCCTCACCACCATTACGGCTGGTGATCGACCGACCAGACCAATCCGCCGGCGCGTCGCCGGCGGATTTTTCATGCCTGCCGCAAACGTTAACATGCCTGCCACCGAATTTAACTAATGTGGCCGGATGACCGATTCGATCGAGCGTCTGTATCGCGCTGTTCTGGCTGCACGGGATCTGGATCCGGCGCGCTCGCGCACGGCCAAGCTGATGCAGCAGGGCACGGGCAAGATGGCCAAGAAGCTCGCTGAAGAGGCCATCGAGGTCGCGATCGATGCGGTCAGCGGCGACGCCCAGGCCGTGGTGCGGGAAAGCGCCGATCTCCTCTACAATCTGGCGGTGCTGTGGGCCGAGCTCGGTGTCGAGCCCGAGGACGTCTGGCGCGAGATGGAGCGGCGCGAGCTGATGCTCGGCATCGCCGAGAAGCTGCCGAAATCGCCGGTAAAGGTCGCCAAGGCTGCACCCCCGCGGGTGTCGGGGCGACCGATCGTCGCGGTCGAAGGTCGGACGATCCGCAAGCGGCATTAGCTTCGGCGGGACGGGCACATCGCCCATGGACAAACCCTGCCCGGTTTGCTTCATCGCGAACCATGCTCAGACGGATCTATGACTGGTGTATCGACGCCGCACACAAGCCGCATGCCCTGTGGATCATGGCCGCGGTTGCCTTCGCTGAAAGCTCGTTCTTTCCGGTGCCGCCGGATGTGATGCTGATCCCGATGTCGCTGGCCAAGCCGCAGCGGGCCTGGCTGTTCGCGGGCGTCTGTACCGCGGCCTCGGTCGCAGGCGGCATGGTCGGCTACGCGATCGGCGCGCTGCTCTACGATTCGCTCGGCCAATGGCTGATCCATCTCTACGGCCTTGGCGACAAGGTCGAGGCGTTCCGCGCCTCCTACGCCGAATGGGGCGCGGTCATCATCCTGCTGAAGGGATTGACGCCAATCCCCTACAAGCTCGTCACGATCACGTCGGGCTTTGCCGGCTACAACCTGTTCCTGTTCTTTCTCTGCTCGGTCGTGGCGCGCGGCGGCCGCTTCTTCATCGCCGCGATCCTGCTCAACCGCTACGGTGAATGGATCAGGGTGCGGATCGAAAAGCATCTCGGCCTCTGGGTGGCGCTCGGCGCGGCCGTTCTGGTTGCGGGCTTCGTCGTCGCGGTGAAGCTGATCTGAGGCGATGCGCTGCCGGCGCTCTGCTGGTGGTGGTGGGAGGAGGTAGACTGCCGTCATGCTGCTCCTGACCGGTCAACGGCCTGCGACACTGCGACGGTCACGGCTGCTCGCGAGCTTGGTGTCGATCGCCTTCGCGTTCTCGGCTGTTGCGGCCTGGGCCCAATCGGCGCCCGCGATCGGCCTGCGCGAGTCCCCTCCACCGCAGCAGGCGCCGGCGGTCGACGTTGCGCCGCCTCGCTCCAACCCGGGGTTGGTGGAGGAGCTCGGCAAGCTGTTCGACAAGATGTCGATCATCCCGCTGAAGCGCCCGGGCGAGACGAGCCTGGCGCCGCCCGCGGGCGCGCCAGGTGACACGGCCGGTCCCCGGGACGATGCTGCCGACCGGCCGGCCGGGACGACCGACAAGCCGGCCGAGCCGAGCGCGGGCGAGGGCAGCAAGGGGGTGCTGAAGGAGACCGGCGATGCGCTGTCGCGACTGGCCAAGCCCTCCAGCATGATCTCGGGTCGCTCCGTCTGTCCGGTCGCGACCAACGGCACGCCGGATTGCAAGCTCGGGGCCGACAGGCTGTGCCAGGGCAAGGGCTATAAGGAAGGCAAGAGCCTCAACACCGATTCCGCGGAGAGCTGCTCGGCCAAGGTGCTGATCCCCGGCCGCCAGCGCAAGCCGGGCGACTGCCGCACCGACACGTTCGTGACATCAGCGCTCTGCCAATAGGGCTCCAACAAGGCTGGCGGGCCAGCGTTGCACCTTCGGTCAGCGCCTCAACGCAAGACCCTTCACGGGCTTTTCCGGTCCCTCTGCGGACGAATTGCCATCACGGCATGATGTCGGGCATGCTCGTGATTACGAGCTGTCCGCATTTCACGAAGAGGAATTCTGATCCATGTCCATGCCCGCCTTGTTCAAGGGGCGCCTGTCGATCCCCGTGATCGGCTCGCCTTTGTTCATCATCTCCGTGCCCGATCTGGTGATCGCGCAATGCAAGGCCGGTGTCGTGGGCTCGTTTCCGGCGCTGAACGCGCGGCCGCCGGAATTGCTCGACGAATGGCTGGCGCGCATCACCGAGGAGCTCGCCGCCTACGACCGGGCGCATCCGGAAGCCCCGTCGGCGCCGTTCGCCGTCAACCAGATCGTGCATCGCTCCAACAATCGTCTCGAGCACGATCTTAAGCTGTGCGAGAAGTACAAGGTGCCGATGGTCATCACGTCGCTCGGCGCGCGCGAGGAGCTCAATCAGGCGGCGCATCGTTGGGGCGGCATCGTCTTCCACGACGTGATCAACCAGACCTTCGCTCACAAGGCGATCGAGAAGGGCGCCGACGGTCTGATCCTGGTCGCGGCCGGCGCGGGCGGCCACGCCGGCACCATCTCGCCGTTCGCCTTCGTCGCTGAGACGCGGAGCTGGTTCGACGGACCGATTGCGCTCTCGGGCGCCATCGGCAACGGCCGCGCCATCCGCGCCGCGCGCATTCTCGGCGCCGACTTCGCCTATGTCGGCTCGGCCTTCATCGCCACCAAGGAGGCCAATGCGGCCGAGGCCTACAAGGCCATGATCACGAGTTCGGGCGCCGACGACATCGTCTATTCGAACCTGTTCACCGGCGTGCACGGCAACTATCTGAAGCCGTCGATCGTCGCGGCCGGCCTCGATCCCGAAAAGCTGCCGACCTCCGATCCCACGAAGATGAGCTTCGGCACAGACGAGTCGGGCGAGCGCGCCAGGCCGAAGGCCTGGAAGGAGATCTGGGGCTCGGGTCAGGGCATCGGCGCCATCAAGGACGTGCTGCCTGCAGCCGAGCTGATCGCGCGCTTCAAGAAGGAATACGACGAGGCGATCGATCCGCCGCTGTGAGGTGATGGGTCTTCGCCTCGGGCCGCTTGGGGCACGCCGAACGGGCCGGGTATTTCGGCTTGGGCCCATCTTCTTCAGCGTCGTCATGGCCGGGCTTCGTCCCGGCCATCCAAGTCTTCGTCACCAGCGCGCTGCCGGACCCGGAGACAACTTCCGCGGACCGTGACGGAGCTGGTGTCGCCGCTATTCCAGGCTCGCCTGCGCCGTGGTGACAACGGTGAAATCCGCTTTAGCGGCGGTTTTGGCCGACGCGAGCCTGATATCTCCATCGAGCGGGACATGACGTCCGCTCTCGCGGGTGGATGAGCCTTCGTGGCGTCCGGTGATTGGACTGCTTGTGTAACCCGCGGCAGACATTGGTGTGCTGAAAGCTGGCAACCGCCGCTTACCCGAAGCGGAAGCTTGCCCGGAAGAATAGAAGATCAGAAAAAGCCGGGGCTCAGATCTATCCCGTAGCTCAGCGCCAACATCAACACGAACAATCCGGAGGCACAGAACAGCACCAGATGTTTGAGCAACGCGTCCTTCGTACCATCCGATGACTCAGAAAAAGCCCTAGAAAAAACTTTGGCCATAATAGTCGCGACCTCTACCTTACCCTGCCCCTGAAGTAGGTCAGTCGGCGAAGTAGAAAGGTTCAGCTCAGTACGGGGGGCACTGCCCCGCAGCAGGTGCGAAAACGCTTCGGGGCGAGAACCGCTTCTGGCCCCATTAGGGCGTTCCGGCTCGAACGCGATGGCGTCCGGTTGGCCGACCTGACCGGAAACATACCAAGCGACATCGCGCACTCGCCGGCCAGCGGTCTGCCTGCATTCGATCCAAATCGTTCGGCAGCATGAAACCCGGCCGAAAATGAAAGACGCGGCAGCCGGTGGCTGCCGCGTCCATTTGTCAAAGGTCAGACCGAGCGCGAGGCTATTCCAGCTCGATCGCCTGGAACTTGCCGCGCTCGTCCAGCGCCGTACCCCAGATCTTGTGCGAAGCTTGGTGTTCGGCGCGGCCGAAGCCGAGCTTGGCGCCGAGGCCGAGATCGATGTCGCGCATGTTCTCCAGCGTGTCGATCAACGCCTCGCTGTCGAGCTGCGGGCCGACCCGACGCATCGCCTGAACCAGGACGTTGGCCGCGATATAGCCTTCGAACGACACGTAGGACGGTGCTTCGCCCGGGAAGTACTTCTCGAGCGCGCTCTTGTATTCGAGCACGGCGCTCGAATAGCCACCGACCGCCGGCACCACCTGGGTGACGATGACGCCGCTGGCATAGCGCGGACCGAGCAGCATCAGTTCGTCGGACAGTTCGGTCGAGCCCACGAACGACACGTTGGTATAGATCATGCTCGGATAGAGATCGCGCGTCTTCTCGATGAACTTCGCGGCCGCCCGGTAGGTCGCGACCATGACGATCGCCTTGGGCGGATTCTTCATCGCCCGCAGCTGGTTGACCGCCTCATCGACGTCCACCGTGTTGCGCTTGTAGTTGAAGCGGACGATGGACGTATCGGCGAGGCCGAGCGACCGGAAGGCCTTGGCCACACCGGAGAAGCCGGCATCGCCGTAGGCATCCTGTTGCGCGAACACGGCGATGTCCCTGGGCTGCAGGCGGCGCAGCTTGACGAGATAACGCACGACGGTGTCGGTCTCTTCCGCGTAGCTGGCGCGGTAGTTGAATACGTAGCGATCCGGCGGATCGTTGCGCAGGATGTTGGCGCCGGTGAACGCACCGTAGAACAGGACCCGGCGCTGCAGCGCGAAGGGCATGGCCACGGCCGAGGTCGGCGTGCCGACATTGCCGATGAAGCCGAACACCTTGTCCTTCTCGTAGAGCTGCTTCATCGCATCCAGCGTGCGCGCCGGCTCGTAGCCGTCGTCAGCCGAATACAGGCGCAGCGACCGCCCGGCGACACCGCCGCCGTCGTTGGCGCGGTTGAAGGCGGCCTCGATGCCAAGCTTCATCTGCCGGCCGAGCTCCTTCGACGCACCCGAGAACGGCGCGGCGATGCCGAAGCGGATCTCGTTGGCGGTCACCCCCTGGACGTTGCTGTTGGTCGGGGGCGGAAGCGTCGCCGTCGGCACCGTGGCGGCGACAGCCGCGGACGGGGCGATCACCCCGGCGAGGCTGGTGGCCGTCTGGCTCGGCGCGGCCTGCCCGAGCGAACGCTCGAGCTCGGCCAGCTGGCGGCCTGCGGCGTTGCAGTCCGTCTGCGCTGCACCGACGCGGTTGCGGCCGTCCGCGACGTAGCCGTTGAAGACGCGGGTGAGTTCGTCGCGATCCGAGCCGCCCGTGGAGGCCTCCCGGATCACCTCGCGAAACTTGTCGACGATGGCCTGAACGCGGCCCTGGTCGATCGCCTGACAGGCGGATGCTGCTCCCACGATCGGCCCAACCCGGCTCGCAAGATTACGCACCACATCCGCATTGGTGCCCGCCGCGCTGGCGGGCGTTGCGAGCAATGCCGCAACCAAGAACACGCTAGAACGAAAGCTCATTGCCACTATCCCACTATGGACCCCATCCAGGTCTTCCGCCTGGTGATTTGACGCTTTGTCTGCGACGGAGAAGATTTATGACCGCCACCATGCACAGACTAGCCTTTCCTAAGAGCATGACCATTTCGGTAACCCGGCACGGCTATCTCTGATCATGCTTTAGAACTTGCTAATGCGTCGTCTTCAACCAGTTCTTTTCCTTGCAGCTAAGTCTAGTCAAGTTCGATTGGCTGGTACGTGCCGGTTTCGTCGAGTGCAGTGCCCCAGATCTTGTGTGACGCCTGGTGCTCTGCGCGTCCAAATGCGAGTGGAGCGCCGAGGCCGAGATCGAGGCTGCGCATCGATTCGAGCGTGTCGACCAGTCGCTCGGTGTCGAGCGGATCGGTCTGCTTCAGCGCCTGGATCAGGATCGTGGCCGCGATGTAGCCTTCGAGCGACGTGTAATCCGGCGCCTCACCGGGAGAATACTTGGCCAGTGCAGTCTTGTAGTCGAGCACGAGGCTCGAATACCCAGAAACAGCCGGCACGCCCTGCGTCACGATGACGCCATTGGTGAAGCGCGGACCGAGCAGTTTCAGCTCGGTCGCGAGCGACGTCGAGCCGACGGCGGATACGTTGGCGTAGATCAGGCCCGGCACCGCATCGCGCGTCTTCTCGATGAACTTCGCGGCCGCGCGATCGGTGGCCACCATGATGACCGCCTTGAGCTGAGGTTTGTAGGCCTTGACCTGGTTGACCGCCTCCTCGACATCCATCGTCGCGCGCGGATAGGTGAAACGCACCACGGGATCGCTGACGTTCAGCTGCCGGTAGGCCTTCCCGACGCCGGCGAAACCGTCGTCGCCAAAGGCGTCCTGCTGGGTGAACACCGCGATCTGGCGCGGCGGAATCCGCTTCATCTTGACGAGATAGCGCACCAGCGCGGCCGTCTCCTCCGCGTAGCTGGCGCGGTAGTTGAAGACGTAGCGATCGGGCGGATCGCGCCTCACCACGAGCGCGCCGGAATTCGGTGCGAAATACAGCGCGCGCCGCTCCAGCGCGTAGGGAATGGCCACCTGCGAGTTCGCCGTGCCGATATTGCCGATGAAGCCGAACACCTGCTCCTTGTCGTAGAGCTGGCCCATCGCCGCTAGCGTCCGGTTCGGATCGTAGCCGTCATCGGCGGCGACGAGCCGAAGCGTGCGCCCGCCGACACCGCCGGCATCATTGGCGCGGGCGAAGGCGGCCTCGATGCCCTGTTTCATCTGGCGCCCGGTTTCCTTGCGGATGCCGGAGAACGGCATGACGATACCAAAGCGGATCTCGCGCTCGGTGACGCCGCGCACCGCCGCTGCGGCCACGGCTCCCGTCGTCGCTTCCGCTGGAGAGGGCGCGCTCGGGCCGGCGGCGGCCGGCTGGCTCAGCGAGCGCTCCAACTCGGTCAATTGCCGCTCTGCGGTCGCGCAGTTCGCCTGCGAGGTGCCCGTGCGGCTGCGGCCTTCGGCGATGTAGCCGTTGAAGCTGCGGGTCAGCTGATCACGTTCGCCGTCGTCGGTCGTCGACTGACGAATGGCCTCGCGAAATCTGTCGACGATGGTCTGGACGCGCCCCTGCGCGATGTCCGTGCAGGCCGACGCCTGGCCCACGATCGGCCCCACCCGGCCGGCGAGATCCCTGACCATGTCGGACGCCGCCGCGAATGCGGGCGTGAGGGGAGCACCGAACAGGCTCCCGATGATCAAGGCGGACCAACGAACCGTCATCGAATTATCCACTCGCTCCGTGAGCTGCTGACCTCATCACTCTGCTATTCGTGGCATTTCGAATTAATGTCGGGTTTCTCTGTCGCGTTTTTATCCGTGTTGGCGGGGGCTAACTGCCCGCCAGCGGTATT
This sequence comes from Bradyrhizobium ontarionense, assembly GCF_021088345.1. Taxonomy (NCBI): domain Bacteria; kingdom Pseudomonadati; phylum Pseudomonadota; class Alphaproteobacteria; order Hyphomicrobiales; family Nitrobacteraceae; genus Bradyrhizobium; species Bradyrhizobium ontarionense. The sequence goes on from NZ_CP088156.1 coordinate 6,421,092, forward strand.
CTATTCAAGTTCGATGGGCTGGTAGGCGCCGCTGTCGTTCAGAGCCGTGCCCCAGATCTTGTGAGATGCCTGGTGTTCGGCGCGTTCGAAGCCGAGCTGGGCGCCGAGGCCGAGATCGACGTTGCGCATCGTCTCGAGCGTGTCGACCAGCTGCTCGGTGTCGAAACTGGGGCCGGCGCGCTTCAATCCCTCGATGAGGACGCTCGCCGATATATAGCCTTCCAGCGAGGTATAATCCGCCGGTTCGCCGGGGAAGTACTTCGCAAGCGCGTTCTTGTACTCCAGCACCAGGCTCGAATAGCCGGAGACGCCGGGGACGGTTTGCGTGACGATGACGCCATCGGCGTAGCGCGGACCAAGCAGCATCAATTCGCTGGCAAGCGCGGAGCCGCCGACCGCGGAGATGTTGGCGAAGATCGCGCCCGGGAAGACATCGTGCGCCTTCTCGATGAACTTGGCTGCGGCCCGGGTCGTTGCCAGCATGACCACGGCCCGGACCGGCGTCTTCAGCAGCTTCAGCTGGTTGATGGCGTCGTCCACATCCACCGTGTTGCGCGGATAGTTGACCCGGGCGATCGCATTGTCATTGGCGCCGAGCGCGCGAAACGCCTTGGCGACACCCGCAAAGCCGGCATCGCCGAACGCGTCGTTCTGCGCGAACACGACGATCTGGCGCGGCTGCAGCTTGCGGAGCTTGACCAGATACCGGACGATCGCGTCGGTTTCCTCGGCATAGCTCGGTCGGTAGTTGAAGACGTAGCGGTCGGGCGGATCGTGGCGCACCACATTGGCGCCGGTGTAGGGCGCGAAAAACAGCGCGCGCCGCTCCAGCGCATAGGGGATCGCAACCGCGGCGGTCGCCGAGCCGAAATTGCAGATGAAGCCGAACACCTGCTCCTTTTCATGGAGCTGCTTCATCGCATCGAGCGTGCGCGCCGGATCATAGCCGTCGTCGGCGGTCACGAGCTTCAGCACGCGGCCGTTGATGCCGCCCGCTTCATTGGTGCGATTGAACGCCGCCTCGACGCCGATCTTCAGCAGCCGCCCGCTTTCCTTCACCGGGCCGCCATAGGGGATGACCATGCCGAACTTCATGTCGCTCTGCGTGATGCCGCGGACGGCGCCCGCAGGCGGCAGGATCTGCGCCGGCGCGGTTGCGGCCTGCGCGCTCGATGGTCCGATCGTCACCACGGGCAGGTTGGATCGCGCTTGTGTCGGCGTGGCGAGCGACTGTTCGAGCTCGCCAAGCTGGCGATCCGCGCCGCGGCAATCCAGGCGACCGCCGGTGACGAGGCCGCGGCCTTCGGCGACATAGCGGTCGAGCAGGCGTGTCAATTCGTCGCGATCGGCCTCGCTCGAAGCGGCCTCGCGGATGACCATCTGAAACTTCTCGATGATCGCCTGAATACGCGGCCGCGCGATGTCGCGGCATGCGAGCGCCGAGCCGATGATCGGGCCGACGCGGCTACCGAGCTGGCGCGCCACGCCGACATTGTCGCCGGGCGCAGCCATGACGCCGCTCGTCGCAGCATCGCTGGTCGCGATGATGCCGAGCAGGGCGGCTGCCATACGGGCGTGAGCCCGCGGACGGCGTGCTGCCGCTTTCTGCGGTAGGACGTCGATCATTGTCGCCTTATGGGATGCTTTTGAATTCGGATCAGAGCAAGCGGGTTAGCGAACCCGCTCCATCTGTCCCGTCTTCTGGTTCCACTGCATGAACTGCTGCAGCATGGGCTTTTCGGGAGTCTCCGCCTCGGCGGTCGGCGCCGGAGCATCCGTGGCCAGCAGGGACTTGAACTGCGACAGCGCCGGGACCGGGGCTTCGGCCCGCTCCGGCAGCGAACTGGTCTGGTCCGCCTTGGCGTCGTCCGCATCGGCAGCCACGGCCGGCAGCGTCTTCATCGACTGCACGGCGGCGACGAATGATGAGCTCGCATCGGGCTGGCGCCACACCGGAACGATGTTGACGAAGAACAGCGCGACGACGGCAGCCACACCGGTTGCCGCGGCGAAGCGCCCGGCGATCTTGAACACGACCGAGCGGCGGTCGCGCTCACGCTCGAGATCCGGGGGCTCGCGCATGACTTGCGGGTTCAGCGACTGGCGAAGGGATTCGAACACGGCGGTCTCCAAGCGAGCATCGAGCGGTCCTTGCTGTCCCGAAGCGGGACGCTCGGCCGCCTCCGCTGCCTTGGCGTTGTCACCAACAAGAGATAGACGTGCTGCCTCCGGGCGTTCGCGCAGCCAGCGCGGCGCGTAGTGCAGCGGGTCTTGTGGGTTCATCGGATTCTGTTCACTCAACGAACTCATACGCTACTCCTCTGACGCTCGATTCCGGTAAACTGATACGCTACTGCCCTGGTCGTATGAGACGAATTTCAAACGAAGAGCGGGAGCGGTTCTGCCACCTCAGTCCACACGGAATCCTGTGCAGAATCAGACGTTTCGCGTCGATCACCGATCGCACGCCAGCGGTCCTTTCCTGCAAGGCGCCGCGGCACGTTACGTATGCCTTTGGCGCCTGTTTCGATTCCATGCCCCGCCCCCTGACGAGTGTCAATTGATCGGAACCGCTTAAAGCCGTCGGCTCCGCATTATATGTACGTTAAAGTTATCATCATGATGTGATTAAAATGAGGCGTGTCAGGTCTTGACGCAGATGCTCGGGATTTGCGTCGCAATCGTGCCAAGATTGTGCCTTGATTCGATCATCATCGAACTATGTCGGGCGGGCCGCGGTCGATTTTCGAGCGGCTTAGCGTCGATTTAACCATCCGTTAACCATCTGGCGCCGACAGTTAACCAATCACTAAGAAGGGTTGGGTCGGATGATCATGAGTGCAGGCGCTGAAACGGTACGTCCGCTTATTCGTCTGCGCGGGCGCTCCTATGTCGCCTTCGTCTTTTCGCCGGTCGTGCCGATTGCCGATTGGCTCAGCGAGCTCGACGCGACGCTGGCGGGCTCGCCGGGTTTCTTCGTCGGCAAGCCGATCGTGCTCGATCTCTCCGCAGTGGATCTGAGCCCGCTCGCGATCACCCACCTGATCAAGAGCATCGAGTCGCGCAACATCCGCGTGCTCGGGCTCGAAGGCGTGGAGCAGGCGCGGCTGTCGCTCGGCATGCCGCCATTGTTGTCCGGCGGCCGTCACTGCGCCGTGCAGGAGATCGAGCCCGAGAAGCCACAGCTGCAGCAGCCGACATCGCTGCTGCTCGATCAGCCCGTCCGCTCCGGCCAGTCGATCGTGTTTCCCGACGGCGACGTCACCGTGCTCGGCGCGGTGTCGTCGGGCGCCGAGATCGTCGCCGGCGGCTCCATTCATGTCTATGGCGCGCTGCGCGGCCGGGCGATGGCCGGCGTCAACGGCAATTCGGCGGCGCGGATCTATTGCCAGAAGATCGAGGCAGAGCTCGTCGCGATCGACGGTTACTACCAGACCGCGGAGCAGATCGACGCCGCGTTGCGCGGCCGGGCGGCGCAGGCCCGGCTCGAAGGTCATTCCATGAAGATCGTACCATTGAACTGAGTAGCAGGAGGGTTTGAGAGATGGCGAAAGTACTTGTAGTGACGTCGGGCAAGGGTGGCGTCGGAAAGACCACCACGACGGCGGCCATGGGCGCTGCGCTGGCGCAGGCCGGCGAGAAGGTCGTCGTGGTCGATTTCGACGTCGGCCTGCGCAATCTCGATCTCGTCATGGGCGCGGAGCGGCGCGTCGTGTTCGATCTCATCAACGTCGTGCACGGCGTCGCCAAGCTGCCGCAGGCGCTGATCCGCGACAAGCGGCTGGAAAATCTCTGGCTGCTGCCGGCCTCGCAGACCAAGGACAAGGACGCGCTGACCGAGGACGGCGTCGGCCGCATCATCGCGGAGTTGCGCAAGACCTTCGACTGGGTGGTGTGCGACAGCCCCGCCGGCATCGAGCGCGGCGCAATGCTCGCGATGCGCTATGCCGACGAGGCGATCATCGTCACCAATCCCGAAGTGTCCTCGGTGCGCGATTCCGACCGCATCATCGGCATGCTGGATTCGAAGACGGTGCGCGCCGAGAACGGCGAACGCGTCGAGAAGCACATCCTGATCACGCGCTATGATGCAGGCCGCGCCGCGCGCGGCGAGATGCTGTCGATCGACGACGTGCTGGAGATCCTGGCGACGCCGCTGCTCGGCATCGTGCCGGAGAGCCAGGACGTGCTGCGCGCCTCCAATGTCGGCTGCCCCGTCACCTTGAACAGCCCGGCCAGCGCGCCGGCCCGCGCCTATCACGACGCGATGCGCCGCCTGCTCGGCGAGGAGGTCGAGATGCAGATCCCGAGCGAGCGCAAGGGTCTCATGAACCTGCTGTTGGGACGGAGGGCTGCATGAGCGTGTTGCGGCTCTTTACGGGGCGTACGGCCTCTGCGCCGGTCGCGCGGGAGCGGCTGCAGATCCTGCTCGCGCATGAGCGGAGCCTGCGCGGCCAGCCCGATCTCCTGATGCAGCTGCGCGAGGAAATCCTCGCCGTGGTTTCGCGCCATGTGGTACTCGATCCGGACAAGGTCATCGTCCGTATGGACCGGGGGAAGCATGTCTCGACGCTCGAGGTCGACATCGAACTGCCCAACGGCGCCGATCGCGCCTTTGCCAGCGCGGGCTGACGCGTGGCGAGGCGCGCGCTGATGCGGCCGATCTTCCGCGTCGCGGACAATCAGGTCACCGTCAGTCCCGACGCCGCGGGTCCCTGGGATCCGACGATGCAACACGGCTCCGCGCCGTCGGCGCTGGCGGTGTGGGCGGCCGAACGCATCGCGACGAAGTCGCCGATGCGCATCGCCCGCGTCACCATCGACCTGATGCGGCCGGTGCCGCTCGCCGAGCTCACGGTCGAGACCGAGGTGCTGCGCGAAGGCCGCAAGATCCAGCTCTGCGCGGTGCGCTTGCGCGCCGGCGATACGGCCGTGGTCACCGCGACCGTGCTCAAGATCAGGCAGGATGCGGTGCCGTTGCCGGACGACGTCCGCGAGCTGCCGGTCGATCTCGCAGGACCGGCCGATGCGCAGCCGGAGCCGGCGGATTTCTCGACCAGTCCCTTCGTCCGCGGCGTGACCCTGCGCGCCGCGCGCGGCCGTTTCGGCGTCAAGGGCCCGGGCGCGATCTGGTACCGCGTCGACTGGCCGCTGGTCGAGGGACACGCGGTCTCGCAGGCGATGCGCGCGGTGGTCGCGAGCGATTTCTGCAACGGCACCGCGGCCGCGCTCGACTTCCACAGCTACACGTTCCTCAATGCCGATCTCACCGTGAGCATGGCGCGCGAGCCGGTCGGCGACTGGATCCTGCTCGACGCCGAGAGCTGGATCGGCCCCGAAGGCGCCGGCCTCGCGATGGCACGGCTCGGCGACGTCAGAGGCTATTTCGGCCGCGTGGTGCAGAGCCTCGTCATCGAGAAGCGGTGAACGCGAGCGACTTGTTCTTGCGGTAATAAAGTGGGCTGCAGCCGCGGCGATGGTCCGGCTCGCGCAACGTCGACAGGCGCCGGCTCACAAGTTGTTCGATGCTCTGAGACGCGCCGCTTGCGCCCAAGCTCATATAGCGCTTCGCGGGCCGCCTCTGCCAGGATGCGATCGATCGGCCGGATCGGCGCGCAGCGCCTCCCGGCATCGGTCTGCGAATGCCGTCAGATATGCGCCGATCTCGGCGGCGAGAGCTTCAGTCGGCTCGATGTCCTGCATGCTCATGTTGAGCGCGTAGACCGGCAGGCCGTCCACAGCGATCGGCGTTGCGACGGCGAGCACACCTGGTTGCCACGACACCGCACAGTAGCCGTCCCGCCGGACCGAGCCGATCGATGTCTGGATGTCGGCGATCAGGGCCCTGGTGGCGGCCGCACTGCGGCGCCTGAACTGAACCATCAGCTTCGCCCGATCGCCTTCTGCGATGCCCGCGAGATAGGCGCGGCCGAGCGAGGTCAACTCCATCGGGACCTGCTGGCCGGCGACGATGCTGCGCAGAGTCGGGCGGGGATTGTAGCGAATGGATTCCAGGTACACCATCATGGTGCGATCGGCGGTCGCGAGACCGACATTGAGCCGGCGTCGCGTCGATTCGGCCCGCATCAGCGGACCAAGCACATTGAGCACCGGCGATCCCATGCGAACGGAGTGGCCGAAGCTGAGAACCGCCGCGGCAAGCCGGTAGCCTCGCTCGGCCCTGATGTCGTCAAGCATGCCGAACGCGACCAGCGTTTTGGTCAGGCGGCTGACCGTGGAGCGCGGCAGGCCGGTGCGCTCGGCGATCTCGCCATTGCCGAGCGTATCGACGCCCGGCCGAAAGGCACGCAGGATGTCGATGCCCCTCTCCAGCGAACGGTTGCCGTTTGCGCCGCCGGCATAACGTCTCGGTGCAGCCACCGCGTTGCCTCCTCATTCCACTAAGTGGAATGAGGAGTATACCCTCTTTCGTGCCGATCCGGTATAGAGGCAGACAAATAAGCAAACGCAAAACATGCCGGGAGCACGAAACGCAATGTCTGACATTCCAGGTGGCTAGCTCCGGCTTCGTCCGGTCCGTTGACGATCACCCGACGGACGGCCGGTATAAATCATCACATCGCTGATCGCTCGGCCGAGGGTGCCCGAGATGCCCGGCCGGTCTCAACCGGCTGTCGGAGCGTCGTGCCGCGTATGTGCGCACGCAATGAAGGCCTTCGCACACCGTCAATCCCGTTCAAACACCGAGGCTCGCTCATGACCTATCAGTTCATCGAATTCTCAGTTCATGCCGGCGTCGCAACCCTCGCGCTGAACCGGCCGGACCGCCGGAATGCCATGAGCGACGACATGCGCGCGGAGTTCGTCGCCGCGCTGCAGACCGTCGCGAGCGACAAGGCGATCAAGGCCCTGGTGCTCACGGGCCGCGGCAGCGCGTTCTGCGCCGGCGGCGACATCGCCGGCATGAAGCAGCGCCTCGAGGCCCCGCAGGGAGAGGTCGCGTTCAACGGCTGGAGCAGGCAGCAGGGCGTGCACCGGGCGCAGGCGCTGCTGTTGAACCTCCCCAAGCCGACGGTCGCGGCGGTCAACGGCGCGGCAGCCGGGCTCGGCGCCGACACCGCGCTCGCGTGCGATTTTCTGATCGGCTCGGAACGCTCGCAATTCACGTGGTCCTATATCAAGCGCGGACTGATCCCGGACGGCGGCGGCCTGTACTTTCTCCCGCGCCGCGTCGGCTTGGCCAAGGCAAAGCAGCTGATCTTCACGGGGCGCATGGTCGAAGCCGGCGAAGCTGTTGCGCTCGGCATTCTCGACCGCAAGGTGCCGTCCGACGAGCTGCTGTCGGCCGCGCAGGGCTGGGCGGCCGAACTCGCGCAGGGCTCGCCGACGGCGCTCGCACTGGGCAAGAAAATTCTCAACGAGAGCTTCGAGCGCTCGGCCCACGAGATCTTCGATCTCGGCAGCCAGGCGCAAGCCATCTGCTACACCAGCGCCGAGCACCGCGAAGCGGTCACGGCGTTCCTCGCTCGCTCGTCCGCGAAGGAGTGATCTCATGAACGCCATCGCACGGCTGATCCGGCCGCGTAGCATTGCCGTCATCGGTGCGTCGGCCGATCCGGGCAAGACCTCGGGGCGGCCGGTGTCATTCCTGCAGAAGCACGGCTTCGCGGGCGAGATCTACCCCGTCAATCCGAAGGTCGACCGCATCGGCGATCTCATTTGCTATCCGGATATCGCGGCGCTGCCCGCCGTGCCGGATGTCGGGCTCGTGCTATTGGGCGCGGAGCGCGCGCACGTGGCGGTGCGCGAGCTTGCCAGGCGGGGTGCCGCCGCCGCCATCGTCCTCGCCAGCGGCTATGCGGAAAACGGCGAAGAGGGGGGGCGGCGACAGCACGAGCTTCTGGAAGCTGCCGGCGCGATGCGCATTCTCGGCCCCAATACGATCGGCCTCGTCAATCTGACCGACAAGATCGTGCTCTCGGCCTCGGGCGCACTGGCGACGGATCACCTCCCGGCCGGTCCGGTCGGGCTGGTCTCGCAGAGCGGCGGCATTCTCGGCGCGCTGCTGTCTCGCGCGGCGGCGCGCGGCATCGGGCTGTCGAAGCTCATCTCCACCAGCAACGAAGCCGATCTCGAGCTCTCGGATTTCATCGAATATCTTGCGGCTGACGACGCCACCAAGGTGATCGCCCTCTATGTCGAGGCGATCCGGCATCCGGACCGCTTTCGCGAGGCGGTGCAAAAGGCGCGTCAGGCCGGCAAGCCGGTGGTGGCCTTCAAGATCGGCCGGTCGGAGGCGGGCGCCCAGGCGGCCGTTTCCCACACCGGCGCGCTGGCTGGCTCGGACCGCATGTACGACGCGCTGTTCCGGCAGCTCGGTGTCATCCGCGCCAGGACGTTCGAGGAGCTGCTCGACATTCCCGCGGCGCTGGCGGCCGGGCGAAAGCTCGGCGGCAAGCGGGTGGCGATCCTGACGTCGACGGGCGGCGCTGGAACGATCGTCTCCGACAGCCTTGGCGTTGCCGGATTCGAGACGCCGGCGCCCGACGCGGAGACCGCGGCTCAGCTCAGGTCGTTGCAATCGGGCTTCCATGCCAACCTCGATCGCAATCCGATCGATCTGACGCTGGCCGGCCTGCAGCCGGAGATCCTGCGTGGTGCGATCCGCACCTTGCTGGCCAGCTCGTCCTATGACGCCCTGATCATCATCGCGGGATCGTCGGCGGTCGGCACGCCCGCGCTGCTCGCCGATGCCATCCGTGACTGCCTGGCGATGTCCGACAAGCCCGTCATCGCCTATGTCAGCCCGCATGCGCCGGAGGTCGGCGCCGTGCTCACCGCGCGTGGCGTGCCGGCCTATACGTCGGCGGAGAGCTGCGCGTCCGCGCTCTCCGGGCTGCTTCAGGCCGCCGAGTCGCCGCCGAGCGATATGGCCACATGCGCCGAGCGGCAGGTCGACACCAGCGATCTCCCGACGGGCTCGCTCGACGAGTCCAAGGCCAAGGCGCTGTTCGCGCGGTTCGGCATTCCCGCGGCCGCGGAGCGGATCGTCGAAACCGCGGCGCAGGCCGAGGCGGCTGCGCGTGCGCTTGGCGGCAGGTTGGTGCTGAAGATTCTGTCCGCTGAGATCACGCATAAGAGCGACATCGGCGGTGTCGCCGTCAATCTGACGCCGGAGACGATCGGCGACCGGCTGACCACGATGGCGATCGACGTGGAAGCCGCAACCGGCCGGCGGCCGCGGCGCTTCCTCGTGCAGGCGATGGTGTCGGGCGGCACGGAGCTGATCCTGGGGCTGCATCGCGATCCGCTCGGGACTGCGGTTCTGCTCGGCATGGGCGGTGTCACCGCGGAGCTCTTCAACGATACGACCATGCGCCTGCTGCCGCCGACGGGCGGGCTGAGCCGGGCCGAGGCCCGTGCGATGCTGCATGACCTGATCACCTGGCCGCTGCTGGACGGATTTCGGGGGCGCCCGAAAGCCGACGTGGAGGCCCTCGTCTCGGCCATCGTGGATTTCTCCTTCATGGCGGCGCAGCTCGGCGACCGCCTGATCGAGGCCGAGATCAACCCGGTCTTCGTCCTGCCGGAAGGCCAGGGGGTCTGCGCGGCGGATGGCGTCGTGGTGCTGGCGTCCGCCGGCGGCTGAGCAGACTGGATCGCTTCTCGGCGGCGGCACTGAAGGTCGCGAATGAGAACAGGAATCCGACGATCGCCGACAAAAGCCGGCCGGTCGTCGGCAATCAAACAAACAAGATCAAATAACCAAAATGGAGGATACGCATGTCGACGCTGGTTCATGCTGCGTCCGAAACAACAGGGGCTTCCACCAGGAAACTTCTGACCGTGCTGATCGGTCTCGCCATCATGGCGGCCATCGTCTTGGCGCCGGCGCCGGCGGGCCTGTCGCCGGCAGGCCAGCGCGTCATCGCGGTGATGACCTTCGTGGTGCTGATGTGGATCACCGAGGCGATCCCCTACGGCGTCAGCGCGGTCGCGCTGGTGCTGCTGCTGATCCTCGCACTCGGCTTCTCGCCGGCCGGAAGCGACCCGGGGGCCATTCTTGGAACAGCAAAGGCCATACCCCTTGCGCTCAGCGGCTTTTCCAACGGCGGCTGGCTGTTCGTTGCGGCAGGTCTGGCGATGGCTGCAGCGATCACGAGCACGGGGCTGGAGAAGCGCGTGGCCTATCTGATCTTGAGGCTCGTCGGCGCAAACACCCACGCCATCATGCTCGGCATCATTCTCACCGCCTTCGCGCTGACGTTCTTCATCCCGTCTGTGATCGCGCGTGCGGCAACCCTGGTTCCGATCGTGATCGGCCTGATCGAGGCATTCGGTCTGCCGCGCGATAGCCAGATCGGCAAGGCGATGCTTCTTCTCGCCGGCATCCTTCCATCGGTGACCGGCGTCGGCGTTCTCACCGGCGCGGCGCCCAATCCCGTGATGGTCAATTTCCTGACCGGAGCCGGTCAGCCGCAGCTCGGCTATCTCGACTGGCTGATCGATCTGTTTCCCTACACGGTGGTGTTTTCCGTCGGCCTGTACGTCCTGGCCACGCGGCTGTTCAAGTTCGAGTTCTCGGAAATGCCCGGAGGCAGCGGCTACATCGCGGCCCGTCTCGCCGAGCTGGGGCCGATGTCGACGGCCGAGAAGAGGGCGTCGGTCATCATGACGCTGACGATCGTGCTTTGGGCAACGGACAAGATCCATCACGTCGAGGCGTCCGCCATCTCGGCGCTCTGCGTCCTGCTGCTCGTCATGCCGGGGGTCGGGGTCACTACCTGCAACGATCTCTACAAGCGGATCGACTGGAACTCGATCCTTCTGTTCGGTGCAGGAATTTCGATGGCTGAGATGTTGACCAGGACCGGCGGAGCGGCGTGGCTCGCCAAGGTCGCCTTCGTCGAGTCCGGAATGGGAGGCTTGTCGGTGACGGCGCTGGCGATCATGATCTACGTCGTCGTGTTCTTCGTGCGCTTCTGCTTCACCAGCATCACGTCGTGCCTCACGGCAATCACGCCCGCGATCATCGGCTTCCTGGTGTCTCTGCACAATCCGGATATTCCCATCACCGGGATCGTTCTTGGTGTTGCCCTCATTGCCCAATGCCTGGCCATCATTCCAGTGACGTCTGCCCCCGCCATGATCGCCTACGGCACCGGAGGCTTCACGACCCGCGACATGATGCGGCTCGGACTCCCGCTCGCCGTGATCATGTACGGCCTGATCGTGCTGTTCATGTTCACTTACTGGCCGCTGGTGGGTCTCTGGAAGTGAAGGGCGCGGGGCAATATGATCTGTAGCTTGCGCCCGAGCAGATAGAGGAAGCTCAACATGAGAAGAATTTCGTTGATCGCGACCGGCTCGTGGCTGCTCGCCTTCGCATCACTTGCGCTGGCGCAGGCCCCAGTCAGGCTTCCGACCGTGGCCGCCGAGCGCGCCTTCTTCTATGTCGGCGGCCGCTACGTTGGGGAGCCCGGCAAGGAGCTCATGCGGGGCCAGATGTATGTGGAGTATCTGGCGCCGAAGACGATCACGCAGAAATACCCGCTGGTCCTGATTCACGGCGCAATGCAGACGGCGACCAACTGGATGATGACTCCGGACGGCCGGGAGGGCTGGGCGGAGTATTTCCTCGAGCAAGGCTACGCCGTCTACCTGGTCGATCAACCCGCGCGTGGCCGTTCGGCCTGGCATCCGAACGTTGACGGCGCCTTGCGGAACTTCACTGCCTCGCAGCTGGAGCGGCAATTCACAGCGTCCGAACGCTTCAACCAGTGGCCGCAGGCGACCAAGCACACGCAGTGGCCGGGTTCGGGCGAGGGCAAGGGGCGCATGGGCGATCCCATCTTCGATGCGTTCTATGCCACTCAGGTCGACTCGCTGGCGAGTGACGAGGAGACGCAGAGCCTGATGCAATCTGCCGGCGCCGCACTGCTCGACCGGATCGGTCCGGCGATCCTGCTGACCCATTCGCAGGCCGGGCCGCTCGGCTGGGCCATCGCGGAGGCGCGGCCGGCCCTGGTCAAGGCGATCGTCGCCGTCGAGCCAAGCGGTCCTCCGTTCGAGAACGCCGTGACCAGCACCAACAAGGCGAGAGCATGGGGCGTGACCGACATTCCCATGACCTACGATCCTCCGATCTCCGCCGCGTCCGAGCTACGCACCGTGAAGCAGCCGCAGCCCGATGCTCCCGATCTCACGGCTTGCATCCTGCAGGCGGAGCCGGCGCGAAAATTGAAGAACCTGATGGGGCGGCCGACGCTCGTCGTCACCGCCGAAGCGTCCTACCACGCGGTGTACGACCAATGCACGGCGGGATATCTGGAGCAGGCCGGTGTCTCCGTTCAGACCATGCGGCTGGGGGATCGTGGCATCCACGGCAATGGCCACATGGTGATGCTTGAGCTCAACAATCTCGACATCGCGGCCGCATTGGCGGCCTGGTTGAGGGAGAACGTGAAATAGCGCCCGCCGCCGTCCCGGGTGGATCTGTCCGGCGACGACGATCGTCGCTGTGCTACGGCAGGTCCAGCCCGCTCTTCTGCATCGACTCCGTCGCAGCTGGTGACGTCAGATAGGCAAGAAATTGCTTTGCGACGTCCACGCTGGCCGCTTTGGACGACACGGCGGCTGACACGACGCTCTTCTTCTGCAGATCGTCGGGCAGCGGTCCAACGACAATGATTCCCGGCTCCAGCCGCAGCTCGCTGATCTGCTGGAGACCGAGCTCGACCTCGCCGCTGGCGATGGCTTCTCCAACAAACTTGCGGCCCAGTATGACGTGGCTCTTGCCCGCAACCTGGTCGGCGATGCCGAGCTTCTTGAGCAGGACATTGGCAACATACGTCCCGCTGGCTCCCTCGGAATAGCCGATCGACGTCGCATCGAGGAGTGCCTGGCGAAGCGCTGCTTCCGTCGAGATGTCCGGTAGCCTGTGCCCGGCTTTCACCGCAACGCCGATCTTGGACACGGCGACGTCCTTGCGCTCGACCGGGGCGAAGTATCCGCCCTTGATCAACTCATCCATCCCGGTGTTGACCATGATCAGCACGTCGACATGCTCGCCGTTCTTCACACGGACCTGGCTGGCTTCGGGGGAATTGCCTGATGACGGTCCCCAGGACATCGTGATCCTGTGACCGGTCTCGCGCTCGAAGCTGCTCGCGATCTCTGTGAACGATCCTTTCAGGATGCCGGTGGTCAGGATCTTGAGCTCGTCGGCATCAGCCGTCGCCATTGGCATCGACAGCAGCGCAGCGCACGCGAGCGCACGGACCGCAAATGAATGGATCATGAGTGTTGTACCTCCCCGGTTCAGTTATCTCTTTGCCGGGAGGTTACCAGGGTGCCCGAAATTGTAACGGGGCAATTTTCACTTAGTGGAATTTTGTCAAAGGGTGTCGTGAGTCTAATTGGTAGAGCAACAGCTACGAAGCGTCACAGCGGCTTCGGTGGCTGCGACGTCGCGGGATCCGTGCTCACTTTCGCGCTGGCTCGAGCCGGGGCGCGCGATGGCGCGGCGCGGCGTCGATCCGGGATCCATAACCACAGGATGACGTGGTTAGCGTCGATCGCGACGGCGCTTCTGTCGTCGAGCCACGACGGAAGCCGCCGATCGAGCCATTTGGGGTATTCGTGAAAAATCATTGAGAAGAAGCCGACGACTGGGGGAGAGGCAGCCCAAGGCAATGCCACTGAGTAGGCATTCGCTGCGTAGCTCTCCAAAAAGCCCGGCGAGGCGCTCGGGCCGAAGCGTGGCCGCGCCGACTCTCACCACAGCTGTACGGCGCTGCCCGACCCTGCAGGTATCTTCTCCGGCCTCGACGGCAACACGCGCCGCGCGATCGACATTCACGCGGGTGACGAGATCGACGCGGCCACATTCAAGGCATTGATCCTGGCCGCAGTGGCGCTACACATGGCGAAGGTGAAGCGGTAGCCCGAGCTATCGCGATGGCGTCGAGGGTGACCTCGTCCGCTTCAACGGCGTGGAGATGATTTTTCACGGAGGCCAGGCCGTATACGGGCTGCACCAAGGTGGAGGCGTGATAGAGCGGGGCGCCTGCGCGGATCTCTGCTGCAGCTCATGAGGAAGTCCGAGGGGGCGTCGTGATCAACATTGCTGTCCTGGTCTTGATCCTTGCCGTTGTGATGGTCTTCATCTGGCGTCGGCCGATCGGCCAGCTTCCTGCCTCGAAGTCGGAAGATCGCGTCCTGGAGTCCGTCGCGGCAGCGGAAGACGACGAGCTGATGCTGTTCTACCACAAGGACCCCCAGCCCGAGCGTCTCGTTGGGCTTTGGGCCAGATGGGCCGGACATGCCTACAAAGCCGCATCGCCCTGGAGCGTTTTCCCGCCGGCGATCGGCTTCTTCTCGGTCGTCTTTCGCGAGCATCCAGAATGGATCGAACGCCTGCTTCCGTCCTGGCTCGACGACAGGAGCGCCGTCGCAATTGATGCGGCTCTGGCGCTCTCAGGGAACTCCGCGATCCGACAGCAGATGCAGGCGCGTTTCGCGAAGTCCGGCGCGAACCAGATGTTGAAGGACGAACTGGGTGCGTTGCCGTCGGAGGCGTTGGATATCCAGATCGCAACGCCGACGCATCTCGACATCTTATGGGGCGCATTTTTTGCCAGCGGCGACGAGCGCTACGTTCGACGAATCATCGAATTTCTGGCTCAGACCGCCGACCGCTCCGAGCTGATTGCCATCGACATTGCCAATGTTAACCTCGCAATGGCGGGCGGTCCAAACGAGATCATAGGCCAGTTGAAGGAGAAGTATGCTCAGTCGTTCGCCGGCACGATCGCATACGCAGCAACCGCCGCCTGGGCGCTCGGAGCCAACGCAACGCGTCACGAAAAAGTAGCCCATGCCATAGAGGCCTACATGTCCGAGCACCCTGCTACACACACGACGAAGGTCTTGTCGGTGATCGGGCCTCGCTAGCGTAAAGATCGTTGGTCGGTTGCGCTTCGCCGGGAAACAGGATAGGTAGCTCCTTCCCAACTTCAACACAGGAGGCGACGATGTCCAGACTCACGCGCTTCCCGGGCTCGCTGCGCGATCATTGACGCGGCCGACCGGGATGATTGTCCCGGATACGATTTGACACTTTCCCCTCTCGTCGAAAAGCCCGCGGCCCTCGTGGCCTGCGCCTGAACCGTCGTGTCATGACATCAAATCTCTTGCTGACTCCCCGCCGGGAGCCGGAGCGTTTCGACCTGCACGAACGCCGGCTGCGGCGCTACACGTGTCGTTTCCAATCCCGCGTGCGCGCGCTGGCCATGCGCCACTCGCACATCGCGGATCTGGCTCTCAGCTTTCCGGCGCTATTGTTCGCGCTCGCGGCGCCGCGGCGCGGGTTCGATCCCGAACCGGTGCTCGCTTGCGTGATCGCAGGCCGTCCACTTGCGGAGGCGGCGGCCGCGGCGGGCTTGCCGATGTGGTTGCGCAAGCTGCCGCCGGAGGCGTTCGTCCGTCCGATCGATCCACTGCCGGACGGCGAGCTGTTCCGGCGGCAGATCGGCAACCATCTGCCGCGCTCGCCGAAGCTGATGCCGAGGTGGCTGCAGCTCGTTTCCGAAATGGCTGCGCTTGCGCATGAGCCGGCCGCCGTGTGGATCGCCCGTGAGTTTGTTGGCGCGCCGCGAGCGCCGAAGCTCGCTCGCATGCATCTGCTGGGTCTGTGGATCTGGTTCTCCAGTCAGCCTACCACATCGGCCTACGAACTCGTCGAAAAACCGTGGACGCCGGACATGAAGCTCGACGCCGCCGTCGCGGCAGCGGGCGCCTGGCGAGAAATGGCCGAGCTGCATCTCAATCTTGGCCGGCAGCCGATCCGCGACATGTGGCTCAATCCGGGTCGTGTCGGCGACTATGAGTTCCGGCCGATCGATGGCATGCCTGCGGTCAAGGAGGAGGCGGCGGCCATGCGCAATTGTGTCCGCCTCTACGGTGAGGACATCGCCCTCAACCGCTCGCGGCTATGGAGTGTTCGGCGCGGCGGCGAACGCGTCGCGACGCTCGAGGTCGCCGTCCGCCGTCGTGATCCCTTGTTGAACATCGTCCAGCTCGAGGCCGCTGGGAACAAGGCCGTCTCGCGCGAGCTGTGGTGGGTCGCGCGGCGCTGGCTGCACCTGCACGATCTGCCGCGCATCGAGACGGGCGAGGTGCGCTGGGACAAGGCGCCTTTCGACGGCGCCACTTGGCGTGGGCTGTGGCGGCCCTATTGGCTCGCCAAGCGCCGCATTCCCAAGTGGCTCCCGCTCGCGCCATCGCGTAGGGCGCTGGAGGCATTGTGACGTGGTTGGTTCGTGCTTAGACCCTTGCGCGGCAGTCTCGGTGTCGTGCTCGCCAAGCGCCGACCCGCAGACGGACGATGCGCACATAACTGACGTTAGCAGTTATTCGCCAGCGATCGAGTTTGGAGTGTGTACGCTGGCAGTGTCATTTTGGTTGTGTGTCTGCTCGGTTGCTACCGCGCGTGCGTTGGCGATTGCCGCCTAGGAGACGCTTAGAAGGTCGTGATCGAGCGTCACTCCGGCTCATCTCGACCTCTCTTGGAGTGAATTCTTCCGGCGACGACGAGCGCGACGTGCTGTGGATCATGGTGACGACGTCGGGGGCCGGTGGACATCTACAATCAACTGAGCGGCGCGTATGGACACGCGCTCGGCGTGGAGATTATCTTCGCCGCGACCGCAGGCTGGGGTCTTGAAACCGACGCCAAGCGCCACGAAAAACTGGCTCAGGCGATGACCGGCTACGTTTCCGAACACCCTGTGTTCTACACGATCAAGCTATTGTCGGGCCTCGGGCCACGCTCGGCTTGATGAGCTTTCAGGGGGAGCCTTGGCGATGTGGTGGAAGATTATCGCGTTTCTATACGCACTATTATTTGTGTGGGCTGCCTTTGACGCTGTGCATTCCGCGAATGCACTTACGATGATCACGAGCGCAATCCTGTTGCCCGCCGTGTGGAGCCTCTTTTTGTTCGCCTTCGACAAGCGCCTTCTGCCAAGATCGCTTTGGAAGGCCTACGCGATCATGTTTCTCGCCTATTGGACTTTCCCATTGGTACTCGGGGCTAAGATGCTGATCAACGAGAGCGGCGCCTTGGTTTACGCGATCATCATCGCCGCCTGCGCGCTCTTTCTGTTGCCGGTGGTGCGCAGCCTATGGTGGCTTTCCTTTGCGCGCACTGAAGGCGGCCCTCCAGAGTCGAGTGAAATTTCTGCTTCCTGAGGCGTGGGCTCCCGGTCAGGCATCCCGTTGTGTTGCGCGGCCACACCGGAGTCTTCGCAATGCAGCCATCGTGTTGACCTCGGTGAGCGCGGCAGAACTTCGCGGACTGCCAGGCCTGCCTGGAGACGTTGCGAGACGGCGCGGTGATTTGCCCGACGGGTACGTCCCTGCCTGGACTATTGCGCGTTCGCATCGATGATGCCCGCGCTAACGCGCGCGCGGAAAAGCGAAATTCGCGAGCCGCTTCAAGCTGATTTGGCCTGTCCAGATGATCAGCGAAAAATATTTCACTTTGCATTTTCCGAAATCGATGCTTTCCTCCTCGCATCCCGCCTCATTGAAGAGGGGCGCAGCGCGAACGTCACGAGGCGTTGGGTGCGGGATGCGATGGCCGCGATGTGGCGCAGCGTGCTTGGGCACGCCGACGTACGCCATGCCGCGGACGGTGAAGTCGCAGGGTCCTGGCCTCCCGACGCTGAGGTCAAGTTTCGCGAGGCGTGCAATGCGCATCTTGCGAGACGACGGTGGCAAACAAGCCCGGTCGCCGGGGAGACTGCGTATAAGCCGTAAAGCCGTTGCGCAGGGAGGGCCGGGTCGTCCGGCTGACCTGTGGTTCTGCCGCGTGCTTTTTTGCTGCACGCGGACCGCAGGCCTCAGCCGAGGCCTGGCCTTCCCTGCACCCTCCGTCGATGGAGGGGCCGACGCTTCAGCAAGACTCGGACGCGAATGCGCCGCGAGACGGTGGCGCCATGTTTGCAACTCGCGCAACAACTTCTGTGCTGTCCGGTGGGCGGTGGAATGCCTGGCGAGGATCGCGCGATACAAAGATTGTCGTCCTCGCGAAAGCGGGGACCATAGCCACAGGCCGATGGTCGAGGCACGCGCGTCGACCCACCTGCGCTCACCACGCCGTCCTGTGGTTATGGATCCCGGGGCGCGCTTCGCTTGCCCGGGACGACAGCGCGGGTGACATTGCGTGTTGGGCTGACGGAAAGGTTTGCGCGGCCGTGTCTCTCATTCTCCGTCATTGCGAGCGCAGCGAAGCAATCCAGGGCCACGCATGCCGCTCTGGATTGCTTTGGCGCAAGGGCGCCTCGCAATGACGGAGCACGATCGAGGGAGCTGATCGTGCGGCTACCCCACCATCCGATCGCGCCCTTCCCAATACCGCGCGCGCAGCACCTTCTTGTCGACCTTGCCGACGCCGGTCACCGGCAGTTCCTTGACGAACTCGACGTGCTTAGGGGCATGGGCGGAGCCCTTGCGCGCCTTGACCAACGCGATCAGCTCGTTCGCGTCGATCTGCGCGCCCGCGCGCGGCACCACGATCGCGGTGACGGCCTCGCCCCATTTGTCGTCGGGCACGCCGACCACGGCGCACATCGCGACGTCGGCATGCTGGGTCAGCACATCCTCGATCTCGCGCGGAAAAATGTTGAAACCGCCGGAGACGATCATGTCCTTCTTGCGGTCGAGGATGTACAGGTAGCCGCGCTCGTCGCGGCGGGCGATGTCGCCGGTGTGCAGCCAGCCGTTCTTCAAGGTCTCGGCCGTGATGTCCGGCCGCTTCCAGTACTCCGCCATCACGTGCGGCGCGCGCACGCAGATCTCACCGGCCTCGCCCTGCGCCACCTCCTGATCATCGTCGTCGAGAATCTTGGCGTCGCAGGCCGCGATCGGGAAGCCGCAGGACAGGAACAGCTCCTGCTGCTTCGGATCGTGATCGGCCTTGCGCAGCACCGAGACCGGATAGCACTCGGTCTGGCCGTAGAGCTGCGAGAACACCGGGCCGATGCGCGCGATGCCTTCGACCAGCCGCGTCGGCGACATCGCCGAGGCGCCATACAGCACGAGCTCGAGCGAGGACAGGTCGGTCCGGTCGAGCGCGGGGTGATCGAGCAGCACGTAGATCATGGTCGGCACGAACAGCGTGAAGTTGATGCGCTCGCGCGCGATCGTCGAAAGCACGGCCTCCGGATCGAAGCCTTTGAGCATGTGCACGGTGCCGCCGCGCATCAGGGTCGGCAGCACCTTGGTGCCGGCGACATGGCTGATCGGCGCCACCGTCAGATAGCGTGCCTGATCGGGGATCTCGAAATCAGCCAGGATCGCGGTGGCGAAGCCGCCATATTCCTGATGCCGGCGCAGCGCGCCCTTCGACTTGCCGGTGGTGCCGCCGGTGTAGTTCAAGGTCGCGAGATCATCGGGCGTCGCGAAATTGCGCGCGCTGGCGTGGCCGGCGCGGTCGATCGCGGCCAACAGGTCGATGCCGTAGTCGGCCGGCCCCAGCGTGAACACATGGCGGACGCCGTCGGCCCGCGAAGCCAGCTCGCCGCCGCGGTCGCGGAACGCGGCCGTATCGACCACCAGCACCTGCGACTCGGAATCCGCGAGCTGGAACAGTTGATCCTCCAGCGATCCCAGCGGATGCAGCCAGGTGATCGCGAGCCGCGACAGCTGCGCGGCGATGCCGGCGCACCACGTATCGGCGCGATTGGCCGTGAGCAGGGCGACGCGTGTTCCCGGCGGCAGCGCCAGATGCATGAACACGCTCTGCAGGCGGCCGATCAGGTCGATCGCGCCCTGATAGGACAGCGATCCGCCCGGCCAGCTGAAGGCGGTGCGCTGCGGGTAGCGCGACAGCGTCAGCAGGGTCTGCTCGCAGACCACGGGGAACGAATGGAGCTGATGGCTCATGCGTCGGCCTCCCAGGATGCCCCGATCATTGTCGAATTGCAGGGCTTGGAACGAAGGCTACCAGAATGCCGGTCGCGCTCAAGCCGGCGCGATGTCACTTCTGCGGAATGCCGGAACATCGTCGCGTGCGGGACGTTGCCGCCCCAGCATAAGGAGCAAGGCCATGCGCAGTTCGACGGCTTTTTTCACGGGGGTTGGAACGGTTACCATCGCCGTCGCAGCCGGGATCGGCGGCGGACTTCTGATCGGCGAGAGCATGAATCCGAAGACGCGCCCGCTGGAATCGACCAGGCTCGAACGACCGGCGCCGGATACGCCCTCACCGAGTCCGGCCGTGAGCTCGTATCTCGCCGCGACGCAGGGCGCCACCACCGCTCCGATCAGGGTGGCTCCCGCGCCGGAGCAGACGTCGGTCGCGGTGCCGGCTGCGGCCGATGCATCACCGCAGCCGTCGTCGGCGATGGCTACGACACCGGCATCCGCCGCGCCTGGTTCCGCCAACGAACCCGTCGCTGCGTCCGAGGGCGCGCAGGCCAAGGCCCAAGAGAACAAGGCCCAGGAGAAGCAGGATGCCGATCTCAAGGTCCGCGACGCCGAGCGCAAGCGCAGTGCGGAACGGCACAGCGCCGAGCGGCGGCGGCAGTTCGCCGAACGTCGCCGCCAGCAGCGCGAGCAGGATCTGCGCGCGGTCGAGCAGGCGGTGCGCGACGATGCGGGCTCGCGCGTCTACGCCGCCCAGCCGGTCGCCATGGACACGCCGCGCTTCCGCTTCTTCGGCCAGGATTGAAGGCCGGCGCCGGCGTCGCTATCCCTGAGCCAAGCAATGGATCAGGGAGCGGACACGTGGCGCAACAGACGACATTGGCCGGCCTACGGGCGCGACTACGCCTGCCGCTGATCGCAGCGCCGATGTTCCTGGTGTCGGGAATCGAGCTGGTGAGCACGGCCTGTGCGAACGGCGTCATCGGCGCTTTTCCGACCGTCAACTGCCGGACACCCGACGAGCTCGACGGCTGGCTGCGCGAGATCGAGGCGCGGCTGGCCCGCGTGGCAGAGGCCACGGGCGAGGCGGTCGCGCCGGTCTGCCCGAACCTGATCGTGCATCGCTCCAATGCAAGGCTGCAGGATGATCTCGCCGTGCTGCTGCGGCACCGACCGGAGCTCGTGATCACCTCGGTCGGCTCACCTGCGCCGGTGATCCGGCCGCTGCATGATGCCGGTGCGATCGTGCTCGCCGATGTCGCCTCGATCCGCCACGCCGAGCGCGCCGTCGAGGCCGGCGCCGATGGTCTCGTGCTGCTGACGGCCGGCGCTGGCGGCCAGACCGGCTGGCTCAACCCGTTCGCCTTCGTGCGCGCGGTTAGGAGCTTCTTCGCCGGTCCGATCGTGCTCGCCGGCGGCATCAGCGACGGCGTGGCGTTGCGCGCCGCCGAGGTGCTCGGCTGCGATCTCGCCTACATGGGCACGAAATTCATCGCCACGCGCGAGAGCGTGGCCGACGATCGCTACAAGGCGATGCTGGTCGACAGCTCGGCCGACGACATTCTGCTGACCTCGGCCTTCACCGGCCTGCCGACCAGCATGTTGAAGCCGTCCGTTGTCGCAGCCGGGCTCGATCCGGAGGCTTTGCCGGCGCGCGGCGCAATCGAGATCGGCAGCGACATCGACATCGGCGCGCGCGAGGCGCGGCCGAAGCGCTGGCGCGACGTCTGGAGTGCCGGACACGCGACGTCGGGGGTCACCGACATTCCCACTGTGGCGGCGCTGATCGCGCGCACCGTGGATGAGTACCGCCGCGCCGGTCAGCCGAGCGGGGCTGCGCGATGAGGCGAAAGACGGCCCGGTGCCTTAAGCCGCCATTAACCATCCCGTCCCACAATCGGCTGATGGTGGTTCTCCGTGTCGTGCTTGCGGAAACCCGCAGGGCCGAATGGACGGGGATGCGCGATGGGCATCGGGACGGGGCAGGGCAAGGAGCGCGCGACGCTCGAGGAGATCCGGATCCGGGTCGGGCATGCCCTGCAGCGGCATCCGCTATGCCGCGGCGTCCAGTTCGACATCATGAGCGTGCCGCGCACCGCTCGCGGCGGGAACTGGACCATCAGCCTTCGTTCCGTCGAGCCGGCCGCCCTGTGGGAGGCCTCCGACATCATCGCCGACATCCAGGCCGCCTACGATCTGCAGACGGCGGCCGAGCTCTCGTCCGCGGCCTAGCAGTCGTTCGCGGTCGCAAAAAAATATCCGCCATGTTGACAGGGCAGAATGGTGGCTCATGTGTTTCTGTGGCATCGTAAAGCCTTAATTAACTCCCAGTTTTCGGCAAAGTGCGGTCTTTCCGCCGGGATACGGAGATTTGCGTGACGAAGTCGATCGCTTTTGTCGCTTTGCTGGGCGTGCTGATCGCCGGTGCGGCCGTGACGAGCGTGCTGATGCGGGACAGCGTTCCCTCGGCCGGTGCGATGATGCCGGCGGTGGTGGCGAAGAGCCCGATCTCGAACCGCGAAGCCAAGGCTGACCGCCTCGCCGTCGTCACACTTGCGGCTGCCGAAGAGCAGCAGCCGAGCGCGGCGAAGAAGGATCCGCTGCGCCAGGCCTTTGCCTATGCCCCGGCCGAGCCCGAGATGCCGAAGGCGTCGGCCGCTGCGGCCGTTGTCGCCGAGCCGGCTCTGCCGAAGTCCAGGATCGTCGCCAGGAGCGAGCCCGCGCTCGCGCCTGCCCCGCTGAAGCCCGAGGTGCAGAAGGCCTATTCGCTGCTGTCCGACGGCCAGATCGCCGGCATCAAGGAGCGGCTGCGGCTGTCGGCAAGTCAGGAATATTATTGGCCCGCCGTGGAGAGCGCGCTGCGCGCCGTCGCCCGCAAGGTGCACACGGCGCGGCAGGGTGCCGCCAAGCCGGGCGCGGTGGCGATCGATCCGGATTCGGACGAGGTGCAGCAGCTGAAATCCGCAGCGATGCCGCTGCTGTGGCAGCTGCGCGACGACCAGAAGGATGAGGTGCGCCGGCTCGCCCGCACCATCGGCCTCGACAAGGTCGCCGCCGCGATCTGATCGGGGGCGATCTCGGCGCGCGCGCCTCGTGAAAAAAGACGCGCGAAAATAAGAAAAGGCCGCGCATGCGCGGCCTTCGTGGTTCTTGAGGCAGCCGGTTTTACCGCGCCGGAGGGTTGGCCTCCGGATGCCCCCCACTCTCGGGGCCCGCGCCGGTCGGAGACGACGCCGGGGCGGTGCGCAGATCGGGGCCCGGCCTGGCCGGCTGGGTCATGGTCGGGGCTTCCGGCGGGGTGATCGCCGCGCCTGCGCCCACCGTGGTGCCGCGGTCGGTATTGGTCGGGGCGGTCGGCACCGGCGTCGGCTTGGAGCCGCCGGCGACATGCGTAGCGCCGCCGCTCTGGTAGCCTGCCACCAGCAGGCCGCCGACGACGAGGGCGAGCACCAACAGGCCGCCGAGCTCGGGGAGGGCGCCTGACGGCGCGATTCCGCGGCCGCGCCCGTCGCCTTCGAGCGCCACCGCTGCGATCTCGCGATTGTGCCGCGAGCGCAGGAACGCCAGGAACGCGCCAGCGGCAATGATGATGGTGGCTGCGAGCGTGAAGAACATCAGCCAGCTGATGGGTTGATCGCCTTGCATGTCGAACATCCTGTGTGTGAGGGCTGCGCGACGTGCAGTCGCGTCAGGCCCGCATGACAATTTCTGTTCGTGGCAATCACCGGTGGCGCGAAAGGTTTCCTGCCTTGCGCCAAAATCTCGCGTTTCAGCGGCCCTCGCCCGCCGCCCATAGCGCGTCAAGCCCGGCGCGATAGGTCGGATAGGCGACGACGAGGCCGAGATCGCGCTTGGCGCTGATGTTCCGGATGCGCCGGTTGCTGGCGTAGAAGCTCCTCGCCATCGGCGACAGATCGGCGCTGTCGAACGGCAGCTCCGGCGGCGGATCGATCTCCATCAGCGCGGCGGCGTAGCCGATGACGTCCTGCGGCGGCGCCGGCTCGTCGTCGACGATATTCCAGGCACCGCCCTGCGCGCGGCGGATCGCGCCCATGATCGCAGCGGCCGCGTCATCGACATGGATGCGATTGAATACCTGGCCCGGCTTGACGATGCGGCGCGCACGGCCCGCACGCAGCTCGACCAGCGCATTGCGGCCGGGGCCGTAGATGCCACCCAGCCTGAGCACGGCGAGCCGGTCGCCGATCCGACCGCGCCACGCCTCCTCGACCTGGACGCGCGCGCGCACCCGGTCGTGCTCGGGTGCGAGCGGGGTGTCCTCGTCGATCCAGGCGCCCTTGTGGTCGCCATAGACGCCGACGGTGGAGAGATAGACCACGCGCCGCGCCCGTCCTGCCGTGGTTGCATCTCCGAACGCCGCCAGCACCGGATCGAGGCCGGGTCCGGGCGGCACCGAGATCAGCACGACGTCCGCCGCTGCCGCCTTCGCCAGCGTCGCGGCCCCGGGCGTCGTGCCGTCGAACAGATCGACGTCGAATGGCGCCAGCTGCGCGCGCTTGTCCTCACTGCGCGTGGTGCCAGCGATGCCTGCGAAGGCGTTGCCGTACAATTCGACGAAGCGCTGCGCCGTATAGCCGAGGCCGATGACGAACAGGTTCATGCGCAACTGAGACCCCGGATGATGAGCTGGCGTTCGCCGGACGCCGCGGCGGCGTCAATTGGGTGCGGTAAAGGCGTCATAGACCAGTTTCTTGAACGCTGCCGTGATACGTCCGCGCTCGTTCTGGGTCTGCTCCAACAAGATGTAGATCATGTCGAGCTTGGGATCGATGCCGAAATAGGTGCCGCTGCCCGAATCCCATTTCAGTTCGCCGATCGAGCCGGGCGGCGGTGGCCTGGCGTCGCCCGGCTCGACGCGCACCGCAAGTCCGTAGCCATAGCCGAAGCCGTCGCCCGGAAAATAGAAGTAGTCGCGCTCGACACCCGAGCCCGGGCCGATATGATCGGTCGTCATGTCCTTGAAGGCTGCCGGGCTGAGATAGCGCTTGCCGTCGAGTTCACCGCCGTTGAGCAGCATCTGTGCAAAACGCGCATAGTCGGTGATATCGGAAACCAGACCGCCGCCGCCGGATTCCCATTCGGGGTGCGAGCGTCGGCCGCGCTCTGCCGCGACCAGGATCGGATCGCTGGGCAGCGGTTCGGCCATGCGCGCCCGCTCTTCCGGCGTTGTCAGCAGGAACTTGGTGCTGGTCATTCCCTGTGGATCGAGAATGTTCTGCTTCTCGAACTGATAGAGCGTTTGCCCCGACACGATTTCGATCACGCGCCCCAGCACGTCGGTCGAATGGCCGTAGCGCCACAAGGTGCCGGGCTGGCGCGCCAGGGGCAGCGCGGCGATCCTGTCGGCGAATTCGGCGTTGTCGAAGCGGCCGCCGAAGAGGTGCGCCGCCATGTAGGCGTGCTCGATCAGCGTACCGCCGATATATTCGTAGGTGATGCCGGAGCTGTGGCGCAGCAGATCCATGATCGTGACCGGCCGCACCGGCGGGACCAGCTTGAGCACGCGCGAGCCGTCGACCCCGGTGGCCTCGACGCCGACCATCATGTCGGCGAAGGCGGGAATGTACTTTGCGGCGGGATCGGTGAGCGACAGCTTGCCCTGGTCGATCAGCATCATCGCTGCCAGGCTCGTGATCGGCTTGGTCATCGAATGCAGAGCGAAGATCGTATCCAGCGTCATCGGCAGGCCGGTCTTGGCGTCACGCAGGCCGAAGCATTTGAGGTAGACCGGCCGGCCGTGCTGCTGGATCAGAACGACGGCACCCGGCAGGCGGCCGCTCGTCACCTCGCTGTCAAAGAGCCGGGTTATGCGTTCCAGTTTTTCGGGATATGGCGAAAGCGCATCCGCAGCCAAGGCGGGCGCGCCGAGCAGCATGGTGCCGGCAAGCAGCCGTGCGAGCCAGGCGCGTGCCGCGCCGGCCCGGGCTGCGGAAAGATACCTTCTCGCGGTCAACGCGCTCCGTCGCCGACGGTCGCTCGTTGCCGCCCTTGGTATATTCGGCGGGCGCGAGCGGCAAATCACATATGCGATTGACGCGCCCGGCCGGCGCCCGGCTCTGCGCAGAGCGCGGCGTCCTTGCCCTGGCACATGCCGTGCGCCATGTCATATAAGGACGAAAAGGGAGACGGCTCGCGCGATGAACTTCCATTCGATCTACCGGCACGGCTTTGCCCGCGTCGCGGCCTGCGTCACGGCCTCCAGCGTCGCCAACCCCAGCGCCAATGCGGCGGCGATCCTGGCCGCCGCGCGGGCCTGCCACGACCAGGGGGCGGCGGTCGCGGTGTTTCCGGAGCTCTGCTTGTCAGGATATGCGATCGAAGATCTCGTCAAGCAGGACCCGCTGCTGGACGCGGTCCAGCGCGGACTCCTGACGCTGGTCGAAGCCTCGCACGACCTGATGCCGGTCCTGATCGTCGGCGCGCCGCTGCGCTTTGCCCATCGCGTCTACAACTGCGCGGTCCTGATCCATCGCGGCGAGGTGCTCGGCGTCGTGCCGAAGATCTATCTGCCGACCTATCGCGAGTTCTATGAAGGCCGCCACTTCGCCTCCGGCGCCGGCATTCGCGGCGAGATGATCGAGGTCGCCGAGACCATGGCGCCGTTCGGCACGGATCTGTTGTTTGCCGCGGCCGACGTCGCCGGTCTCGTCATCGGTGTCGAGATCTGCGAGGACATGTGGATCCCGGTGACACCCGCCTCCGAGCTCGCGCTTGCCGGGGCCACTGTGCTCGCCAATCTCTCGGGCAGCCCGATCACGGTCGGCCGCGCCGAGTCCCGCTCGCTGTTGTGCCGTTCGACCTCGGCGCGCTGCCTCGCAGCCTATATCTATGCGGCCGCGGGCGTCGGCGAATCCACCACCGATCTCGCCTGGGACGGCCAGACCTCGATCTTCGAGAATGGCGTGCTGCTGGCCGAGAGCGAGCGCTTCCGCCAGACCGGCCAGACCATCTTCGCCGATGTCGATCTCGACCTGTCGCGCCAGGAGCGGGCGCTGATGGGCACGTTCGATGACAACGCGCGCGCGCAAAACGCCGGCGTGCATTATCGCCGGATCGGCTTCGAGCTGCAGCCGACCCAGGACAACATCGGCTTCATGCGTACGGTCGAGCGCTTCCCGTTCGTGCCGAGCGACGCGGCGCGGCTCGATCAGGACTGCTACGAGGCCTACAACATCCAGGTCGCGGGGCTGACGCAGCGGCTGCGCGCCACCGGCACCAAGCGCATCGTGATCGGGGTCTCCGGCGGCCTCGACTCGACGCATGCGCTGATCGTTGCGGCGAAAGCGATGGACCTGCTCGGCCTGCCGCGGACCAACATCCTGGCCTATACGATGCCGGGCTTCGCGACGGGCGCGCAGAGCAAGTCCTACGCGCATGCGCTGATGGCCTCGCTTCAAGTCAGCGCTGCCGAGCTCGACATCCGTCCCGCAGCGACGCAGATGCTGAAGGACATCGGCCATCCGTTCGGGCGCGGCGATGCGGTGTACGATGTCACCTTCGAGAACGTACAGGCGGGGCTGCGCACCGACTATTTGTTCCGTCTCGCCAATGATCGCGGCGGCCTCGTGCTCGGCACCGGCGATCTCTCCGAGCTCGCACTCGGCTGGTGCACCTATGGCGTCGGCGATCAGATGGCGCACTACAACGTCAATGCCGGCGTACCGAAGACGCTGATCCAGCATCTGATCCGCTGGGTCATCGCCTCGCATCAGTTCTCGGCCGACGTCGACCGCACCTTGGAAGCGGTGCTGTCCGCGGAGATCTCGCCGGAGCTCGTGCCGGTGAAGGAGGGTGAGACGCCGCAGAGCACCGAGGCCGCGATCGGCCCCTATGAGCTGCAGGACTTCAATCTGTTCTACACGCTGCGTTACGGCATGCGTCCGTCGAAGATCGCCTTCATGGCGCATCACGCCTGGAAAGATGCTGCCGAGGGTGCCTGGCCGCCGGGCTTTCCCGCCGACAAGCGCCGCGCCTATGCGCTCGGCGATATCCGGAAGTGGCTGGAGGTGTTCCTCAAGCGCTTCTTCGCCTTCAGCCAGTTCAAGCGCTCGGCGATGCCGAACGGGCCGAAGGTCGTGGCCGGCGGCTCGCTGTCGCCGCGCGGCGACTGGCGCGCGCCGTCCGACGGCAATGCCACGGCCTGGCTCGAGGATCTCGATCGCAACGTGCCGAAGTGAGGGCAGCTTGCTCCGCTGCCCCGCTTGCAATATCCGGAGAGACGATCGTGGTGACGCGTGGTGCGGCGCGCTACGCAAACCTCGCTGAACGGAGCAGACCATGAGCGTGACCGCCGCTGGCATTTCCTCGATGGCGACCCGGCAGATCCTCTCAGAGCTCGCAGCCGCCTATGAGGAGGCGACCGGCGAGGTGATCACGATCGAATCCGTCGGCGGCGTCGATGCTGCCAAACGCATCCGCGCTGGCGAGGCGTTCGACTTCGCGGTGCTGGCGTCCGACGCGCTGCAGAAGCTCGAGGCCGACGGTCATCTCGTGCCCGGCAGCATCATCGAGATCGCGGAATCACCGATGGCGATGGCGGTGCGCGCCGGCAGTCCGAAGCCTGATCCGCTCGACGAGGCCGCTGTGCGCAAGGCCATGGAGAGCGCCAAGGCGATCGGCATCTCGACCGGGCCGAGCGGCACCCACGTGCAGAAATTGGCGCGCGACTGGGGTTTGGAGAGCGAGGGCGTCTCGCGCCTGGTCCAGGCCAAGCCCGGCATTCCCGTCGCAAAACTGCTTGCTGAGGGCGAGGTCGAGGTCGGCTTCCAGCAGCTCAGCGAAATGCTGGGCGCGCCCGGCATCGAGATCGTCGGCCTGTTGCCGGAGTCACTGCAGCCGGGGACTGTGTTTGCCGCGGCACTCTGCAAGGCGGCCGTCAATCAGGACGCGGCCCGCGCCTTCATCGAATATCTCGTCTCCGAGGAGACCGCCGAGACCAAACGCCAGCACGGCATGACGCCGCTGTGAGGCGAACGAGAAGCTTTCTCTTCGAGGCAACAGGGGCGCATAGTCACAGCCGCGCCCTCGACGGCTGATGGCGACAACCGGCTGGTGACGAACTCAGGAGGAGCGGCGTTGCAGGCTGGTGTCGCCTGCAACGGCATTTGTCCGCGCCAAGCGCTCCGACCTGAGCCGTTCGCGATTGTCCTGGAAGGCCTTCTGGCCCTCTGCGTATTCCGTGGGTTTCGGCTCAGCCGGCTTGAATAGCCTGTTGGCCTCGAGAATGGCTCGGCTCGCTGGCTTGCGGTGCAACATCTGAATTGTCCTATGTGTCGGCACGTGTGTGGTTGATGATCGCTCGGATCGTCTGCCTCCCAGTTGAGGATGCAGATCGGCAGCAAGGCCATCGTTCCGTCGTGGCCTTGGCGTTGCCTTCGGTCGGCGACACGACCTCAGGGATTAACGGGGCTTGGTATGTTTTGTTCGTCCGTAGCATCTGAAGCGCCGAATGAGGATGACGCTCTACAGATTCAGAGGGGCTACGTTGTTCGGAAGCGCTTTCAAGGAAGCGTCCAAGCGGCGCTCAAAGCGCCACCACAAACTATCTACCTCTACACTGTTATCTCAGCGGTGCACTAAACGCAAGGATGAAGGCAGAACCAAGCCGTCAGCGTGGAAACACGTTCACCATTGTCCGACGGCCTCCAGGAGGCTGTGCGTATGAAACGGCTTTTCGAGAAACCGCGCGCGTTGCGGCAACTCGTCGCGCGTCGGACGTTTTTTTCCGGACATCACCACGATCTGGATCGGCGGCCACCGCTCCCTCACCGCGGCCGCGAGCCTGAGGCCATCCATGGAACCCTGCATGTCGATGTCAGTTAGAAGCACGTCCACCGAGCGATCGGCCAGCACTTCGATCGCGCGATCTGCGTTGCGGACTGATATGACGTTGTGTCCCGCTCCCTGAAGCTGGAGTTCGATATCCATGAGAATGAGCGGCTCGTCTTCCACCAGTAGCACTCTCAAGGCGCGGTCTCCTGCAGGCAAGAAGCCTTTAGAGTTGCAAGTTTCGTAGGCATCATACGTTCCGAGCAAGCTCGAATGTTTCCCCCCGCAATCTCCGACATCATCATCACCGGCGAGCTTGCGCAGCGCGGCTCGGGTGATCCCGATTATCTGCGGGAGAAGCTTGCGTTTCGCGATCTTGCCCATGACATGGCCAACACCCCCGGCGAGGTGTTGCCGCGCCTCGTTCGGCTGGCCATGGAGGCCAGCGAAGCCGTTTCCGCCGGCATCTCCATCCTTGATCGTGACGCCGGGGCGTTTCGCTGGTTCGCCGTTCATGGCTCGCTCGCCATGTTCGAAGGGACACGAGCGCCGCTCGATTTCAGTCCGTGCGGCGTCACGCTTGCGAGCAACGGGCCGATGCTGATGAGGCATCCGGAGACCGTCTACGACTGGATTCGCGAAGCCGGCATCACCGTCCCCGAGGTGCTTCTCGTGCCGCTTCGGGTCGTGGCGCCGGGTGAGGCGGGGGCGGTGGGGACGCTATGGGTCGTCGCCGCAGAAGGAGGGCATTTCTCGCAGGAGCATGCGCGCGTCCTGACTGAGCTGGCCGCCTTTGCGGCGGTCGCGCTGCGCATGGTCCAATCGGAGGAGCGCTTGCAGGCCGCCTTGCGCGATCAGGAACAGCTGACGCAGGAGATGACGCATCGCGTCAAGAATCTGCTCGCCGTCATCGGCGGTATGCTGCGTCTGACCGCGCGCACCTCGAACTCGAAGGAAGAGCTGCTGACCAAATTGTCCGGCCGGCTCGAGGCGCTTTCGGCGGCCCACCAGCTGGTCAGGAGTTCGTTCGGGGATGGCAAGATCTCGGGTGTGACCCTCCGCCAGGTGCTGGCGACGGTCCTTCGTCCCTATGAGCACGTGCTGATGAATGGGCCGGACGTCCACCTTGGTGATCATGCGACCAACAGCATGGCGCTGATCTTCCACGAGCTCGCCACCAACGCCACCAAATACGGCGCGCTCAGCACGGAGCGCGGAACGGTGGAACTGAGCTGGTCCGTCAAAGGCGACGAACTCAGCGTCGTATGGAAGGAGACCGGCGGCCCCGTCGTTTCAGAGCCTGCAAGCGAAGGCTTCGGAACGTCACTCGTGCGGTCCACGGTGAGCAGACATGATGGGCGGATGATCTGGCGGTGGTTCCCGGAAGGATTGAGCATCTCGATCAATATCCCCACGGCGAACCTCGTCCGGTGATCTTGCTGCGATTGGCGATCCGTGATCGATCGTGAGCTGGAGGGCACCTCGACCCGCCAGGCGTCGCCACGGCGCGGTGCGAGGACGCCGCGAATCCGATCATGCGCGGCGCGTCATCGAATGTCCCGGTGCGAGGAGACCGGGCGCCATCCCTCCATGACGCGGGGGCAGGCGACGCCGCCGTACCGGCGGTTTCTCGACCCATACCTGTGACAGAAATTATCGTGTCTTACTTGAGGAGGGGCAGTTCCAGTGCAGCCGAGGAATGTCACCGTAATTACGTACCAGGAGGGGCGGCAGCGTCGTTGACTATTCCGGCCGCGCTTCGACCGGCGGGCCGGGCGCGGCCGTCGTGGTCATGGCAGCGGATGCTGGCCTTCGTGGCGCCGCGTTCGGAGCTGGTGCATAGTAGGGATAGAAGTTTTGCTCAACGATCCGCTGCAGGTACTTGTACCGGGTCTTGTTCGACGGGCCGGTCTCATCCCTGTTGCGGGTATAGAACTTGCAATTTTGCGACGTTGCCCAGTCGGCGAGCTTCCTGGTGGCGGTGACGAAGTTTCGTTCGTCAATTTCGGCGTCCCGTCCGAACGAGCCAACCAACTCCCAGGCAGAATCTTTCGCTCGGGCAGGGGTGGCGTCCCTGACCCGAATCCCGCGATCGCCAAACGTAATATCGAAGATATATTCCGTCTGTCCTGTCGGTGTTTTCCAGCACGA
This sequence comes from Bradyrhizobium ontarionense, assembly GCF_021088345.1. NCBI lineage: Bacteria > Pseudomonadati > Pseudomonadota > Alphaproteobacteria > Hyphomicrobiales > Nitrobacteraceae > Bradyrhizobium > Bradyrhizobium ontarionense. The sequence continues at coordinate 6,452,925 of NZ_CP088156.1, forward strand.
GGGGTAGGTGAGGCCGTTTCCACTCCGGTGCATCAGATTGAGCACATCGAGCCGGTATTTCTCCCGTTCGGCTTCCGTGGTGGCAAGCTTCCGGCTGAGATCATCGACCACCTCTGAAAACGGTTTGACCTCGCCCGGCTGCGTATCCTTTCCGAGGATATTGAGAACTTCGACCGCGCGCTTGAGCAAGGCAGGCGGATCGTTCGGGTCGATCTCGGATGCCTGCTTAACGGCCGAGGCAACGGAGCGGAGCGTCTGCGAGGTGTCGAGGCCGAGCGACTTGAATAGCTGGGATTGCTCGGTAAGCTCGCTGTTCTTCTCTTTGAGCGTTTTCGCTTCCGCTTCGACGTCCTGCAGCCGTTTGAAGCGCTCGACGAGCTGCTGCACGCCGGCGATATCCACTGCCCCGCCCGAATACAGCGCTTCCTGAAGCGGCTTCAACTGCTCTTCGGCTGTATTGGCTCTATCCTGCCAATCCTTGAGCTCGGCGGCGAGCGTCAGCAAGAGCAGGAACAGAAGCAGCAGCAGGATTTCCGCCAACGTCAGCCCAAGAATGAGGCCCCGGCGCTGTTCGCGTTCATCGGCAAGTCGTGAGGGCATTCCTGCCTCCTAACTCCGGCGAAACGGCCAAAAATGAAACCAACGGCGGCGCTTCTCAATCAGTCCGATGGCGACCGACAGACGGTCGACGACGCGGTCGAGACGCGCGCCAAACTCGTCGAAGCGGTCATTCAGGTCGTCGGCTAGCCGGACCAGCTTGACCTCGATTTTCGACGTGCCCTCACGCAGAACCTCGACGCGGTCCCCCTCGGTACGGAAGGCGCGATCGATGTTCTCCGCGGTGGTGTTGGCCACGCGGCTGATGTTCGACATCGAATCCTGCGCCGCGCCGATCGACTCCTCGGCGGCCTTGCGCGCCGCCTGTTGCACGCCGGTATGAAAGGTTTCGAACTCGGCGAGGGTCAGGCTCAATTGGGCACGGAGATCGGCGGACGCACCGAGCAGATCGCGGCGGACTTCATCTTCGACTTCGTCGATATCGGCGCGCATCTGCACGAACAGAACGCGGCCTGCGACACCGACAATAGTTGTGAATAGTGCAATGCCGAAACTGCCGAGCAGATCTTTGATGTCGCCGCCGGTGCGCAGCAACAGCAGCGCAGCGGATAAGCTCGCCAAGGTGAAAATGAAGCCCAGATAGTAGAAATTGTCTCCGAGGCGATCTGGTCGGAGCTGGACGCGGCGAAACTGGAACGCGATCAACCCGTAGGCAAGCATCAGCGCGACAGCGCCGCCGGCGATATAGTCTGCGTTGAACTGATGCAGCTTGAGGATCAGTATACCAGCAAAGCCGAATACGGCGACGAGCGCGAACAGCCCCTTGTCCGGCATGTCGCTGAAGAATCGCCGACGCGGCACCAGGCGGGCCGCCCGGTCGAGCCTCGTCTCGATATCGGCCTTTTTCGGCCCGTCCGCATTCTGCGCAATATCGGCCATGGTATGCTTCGCTAAAGAGGTTCGACTGCAATCAAACGACCGCCAGATCCCGCGACCAACTGTTCCCAAAAGGCCTGATGGCCCCGGTTCTGAATGGAAACTTTGCCGCGAACCGCCGTCGGCCTCAGCAGATAAAGGATGTTGACTTCAGCGCCCTTCAGCTGCGGCTGCAGGGTGGGCCAGAGATTGCTATGCGACAAAGCCGGGAAATTCGGCTCGGCCTGAAAATGGGAACTCAGCGCGGTATGCTGAACCATGTCCGAAACCATCGTCAGCCGCAACGGCAAACGACCGGCATCGAACGCGCCGAAGGAGGTAATGCTGGCGGCACGCAAGCTCTCGATGATCGGCGAGGAATTCTGACGTGACGCGCGCAGGAGATCTTCGACCACCTGATCCAGCACCGCGGCGAATTTGGTCTCGTAGCTCTTCCGGATCTGCTCGGGATTCTCAATCCAGGGATTGGCGGCATCAGGCTTGCCGAGCGTGCAGATGACAAGCTTGGGTTTCAGCACATGGGTGGTGTCGCCTTCGAACGTATAGATATCGAAACGACTCCCGAAGGACGCATCCTGCTTGTAGCGATCGATCGTCTGCCGAATACGCTGGGCCTGCTGGTCGGTGATCGGGTCGCTACGATCGAACAGGATGGCATGAACAGCGGTCGGTCCCGACAGGGGACAGTTGGTCTCCGCGTCCAGAACCGGCCGCGTGTGCTGCACCCACCAATAACCGCCGACAAAGGCCCCAATCAGCAGCAGCCCGAGAAAGGTCAGCAGCAGTCCACGCAGGCCATCGGCGCTTCCTTTCTTACGTCGCGACCGGCGCGGCATCAGCGAGGCATCTGTGTCGGATGGGGATATTTGACGATCAGCGCTTCATATTCTCCGATGACGCTCGTCGAGAGCTTACGAAGCTCCTCAAGAGCCGCATGTGCGTCGGGAGCTGACGTTGCTGGCTCGGCGATCTCGGTCAGCACTGCCGTCTCCTTGAGGAAGCTGCGCGACAGCTTCCATGGCGCGCTGAAATAGGCGGGCGCCGGGCTCTGGCGGGCAGCGCGGTTCGCGTCCCGGTAGATCGCCAGCAGCCGGTTGACGGCTGCCTCGATGCTGCTCTCATACGCCTGAAAACTGCGCAGTTCGGCTTCGCGCTGCGCCCGGACCTTGGCCGCTTGCTGCGGGAACAGCGGAATGCGGCGGATGCCCTCGTCAAGATCGGCGACGGTCTTTTCCTTGATATCCTCGAGATCCTCGAACAGCAGAGCATGCTCGTCGCTGTAGTCCTCGCGCGCTTCCTCCGCCCGGCGCGAATGCGCCCCATAGCCGGGATACGGATCGTCGAATGTATAGCCCTTCCAGACCGCCATCGCTGACAGCACCAGGCCGAGGCCGAACAGATAGAATGAATTCAGATCGCCAAGCATCAACGGGCTGGAGACCAGCGTCTCGCGCGCGACAGCAAAGGCGCGGTCCTCGCCAACCAGGGCGGTAGCATCCCTATAGTGCGCGGCAAAGCCATGAAGGCATACCAGGGCCGCGAGGGCGACGGCTGCGATCAGTAGTCCGACAAGCTTGATCGGTAAATTCCGGTGATTGATCCATCGCATCGGCAGCAGCCCGACCGAGAATGACGTCACCACATTCACAAACGAAATCCCTAGCGCCATGACGATGCCGCCCAGCAGCCCCAGGGTCGCGCCCTTTGCGAAAAAGAACCCGTTTAGCCCGGCCTCCGCGCCAACCAGGAAAACCAGCAGTCCGAGCGTCGTGTATCTGTTTGAAGGCGGGCGGGCCGCGCGGCGCAGCCTGTTGGCTTCCCGAAACTCCTTCAATTCGTCCCGATGCGCGATAAATCGCTCGCGAAGTGGGCCGAGCTCGGCTTCCGCACGATGATGGGCGTTGCGCAGTTTAGCGAGCGTGTTTTGAGCGCCGAGGCGAAGATTTTCGAGCTCGGTCGAGACCGAAACCGCTATCAGGCGCGCCGCATAGGCCCGCAGGCCATTAATGAGCTCGGCGCCGTGCCATGCCCATTCGCCTTCCAGCGTCTGTGTGATCTGCTGTTCGATGGCATCGAGTGGCACGGAATCGGAAGAAGGCTGCTCCTGTCGGCCACGCTCGGTGGCCAGCCGCATCAGATCCATCTCGCGGGCGGTCTCTTCAACATCGATCGGTTTCAGATAGCCTTGAGCCTTTGCTCGCCCGTCGTCGCCCCGGACGGCATCACGCAGCTTGCGAAAGGCCCCAACCACCATCACGCTACCCAAAATGGACTATGCCGCTGGACGTTAATTGCCGAACATCATAGCACAAAACGACAGGTTGCAAGCGGGAGCGGCTGGAGAATACAAAGAGCCGTAGAGACTTACAGCAAGCTCGCGTTTACCGGACCCAGGTCGATGCCAACCGATGCAACGGGCAGGGAGTCGTGCTACCTTGGGAGCGCTTATTCGCTTCCAGCGACTGCGAAGTCGAACTCCTCGCACCGCTCTGGCGGATGAAAGCAACGGCCCGTCGGCTGTCCCGGTTACTTCGAAGCCTGCTTGATCTTGTGATCCAAATGGGCCGCTGCCGTGATCTCGGCGCAACTGGCTCAGCGACGTTTCGTTGAGCTTAAGCAGCACGTCGCTGAGTTTGGTCGTCTCGGGGCGAAAGACTTTCCGTAGATTGCGCGCAGCGTGCCGACCAGCAGCGTATCGCCATGCTTCTTGCTGATCTCGCCATCCTTGTGCCGAGGGCGGCCGTCGAGGCCCGGCTCTTTCATGCATCTCTCCCCCCTAGCGACTTGCGCGCTTGAGGCGAGCTTGTGCCCGTTTGATGTGAACGGTAATTTTGCACCGCGAAACGGTCAGATCACGAGAGCTGTCGTATGCGGAAACTCCATTTGCGCGCCGCTGGGAGTTGTCGGGTTCTATCGAGCCCATCCTGCTGCTGTTGATTCGATGGGTGGAAAAGGAGCGCAGTCCCCATTCGGCGCGGGAGGTGACGGAGGAAGTGGACTGTACGGTGGAGGTGGCGGCGCCGTTGGTGCGTGCAGACAGTTGGAGACCGGCGGGCTGATCTGCGAAGGCAGCGGTGGAGGTGGCGGAGGCGGGATTGCCGGTGGAGGTGATGGAGGATCTACATCATCGGCGGTGGGTGGGAAGGGGGCGCGACCGAGACAATAAGGAGCGAGCGGCTCCTTCCTCGGGTACAGATAGCGCTTGCGAGCACCTCTTAGACTAGAGGTTGGTCGGTGCGGACGGTCGATCAGATAATGGGCGGAGCAAACTCGTTCATCGATCGAATGAGCGATGGGCTAAAAGTAGTGGGCTCCGGAAATACGGCCGGCCTGATTGGTATGATCGCGGCGCTCAACAGCATCCAGTCAGGCCATGCGGAGACTGTTAATCTACTAAAGCCGGCTGCAATTATATTTGCTCTCGGCATCTTCCTATTTTCGGGCGGGTATCTGTTCTTGATGTACTCGTACGCATATTTGGAAAGCTACCTTGCTAAGCTTTATCCGAACTTGAACCCAATGCCGGACGAAGATGTTCGAGTTGAGCAGGCCGAGCCAGCTAAAGTCGCCAGTGTTTCTTATATGCACTGGTCTATCTTGTGTGGGCTGGCATCAACCTTTGTTTTCTTTTGTGGTTTCGTAACCGCGTTCACCGCGCTTGTCCGATATTAAGTATCTGGCTGCGCGGTCGCACCTTACATCGGCGTGTAATCGTATCGACGGTGCATTCCTCCGACAGTCCAAGCCTCGTTTTCACCCGCCATCCCAATCGCTTGTTCTCTTTCAAGATCCCACTGCAAAAATATTTCTCTTTTGATTTTCAGAAATTTATGCTCTACTCCACGCATCCCGCCTCATGCAGAGGGCGTACGCGTCGTCACGATACGTGGAGGTGGGCTGCGATGGACGTCGATTGCTGTGCCGGACGGGCGCATGCGGTCACGGACGGCGAAGTCGTGTGGTCCCGGCCTCCCGATGCTGAGGTCAAGCCCGCTGCTGATGCGATAGCAGCAGCGCGGGTGATGGGGGCAACAGAGCCCGGTCCCCAAGGAGAGCACGAAGGACACCGTAAAACTATCGCGCAGGGAGGGCCGGGTCGTCCGGCTGAACCTGTGGTACCTGCCGCCTGCATTTTTTTCGCAGGCGGGCCACGGGCCTCAGTCGAGGTCCGGCCTTCCCTGCGCCTCTCGCGTTTCGATGGGCGCGTGACCAACGCATCCCTCGGGCTCACCAAGCCGCGAGATCGTGCGCGCGTGCCTGACACGTCTTGCCGCGGCTGTTTGACAATCTGAATGACGAAACTTGATAATCGGCGGCCTGCGCTTGTGAAGACGGCGGCGAGGCTCTGCCCACGTAAGAGCAGTTGCTGGAACCTGATGTCTTGATCGGAACGACGTGTCGGCGTGGATCGGGATGGTGAGACGGCATGGCGCCGCCGCGGGCGGCGCCGCCGTACCGGCCTCTCAACCCGCGCAAAAAAAAGCCGATCGCCGCATGTCGTCTCGGCCTTGTCCTGTTCGTCTTTCAGCCGGACGATGGGGAACGGAGACGAAGGATGACTACAGCGCGCTATCGTTGGGTGATCGTGGCCGCCGGAGGCCTGTTGGGCTGCGTCGCGGTCGGCGGCATGTTCTCGTTGCCGGTGTTCCTCAAGCCCATCGCGCTCGACACCGGCTGGTCGGTGGCCGGGGTGTCCAGTGCGATGACGATCGGCTTCCTGGCCATGGCGTTCACGAGCATGGGCTGGGGCACGCTGTCCGACCGGATCGGGCCGCGTCCCGTGGTGCTGACCGGTTCGATCCTGCTCGCCGCCAGCCTGGCGCTGGCGAGCCTTTCGCCCTCGCTGCTCACTTTCCAGCTGCTGTTCGGCCTGATGGTCGGCGGCGCGACCGCCGCGATCTTCGCGCCGATGATGGCAACGGTGACCGGATGGTTCGACACCCATCGCAGCCTCGCCGTCTCGCTGGTCTCCGCCGGCATGGGCGTGGCGCCGATGACCATGTCGCCGCTCGCGGCCTGGCTGGTCTCGACCTATGACTGGCGGACCTCGATGCAGTGCATCGCCGCCGTGGTCGCGGCGATCATGATTCCGGTGTCGCTGCTGGTGCGGCGCCCGCCGGCGCCCGAGCGCGGCGACGCCGCCCTGTCCAGAGACGACGCGGCGCCCGCCGAGATGACGTTGTCCGCAGCGGTGCGCTCGCCGCAATTCGTGATCCTGCTCGCCACCAACTTCTTCTGCTGCGCTACGCATTCGGGCCCGATCATCCACACCGTGAGCTACGCGGTCTCTTGCGGGATCCCACTGATGGCGGCCGTGACGATCTATAGCGTCGAGGGCCTGGCAGGCCTCTTCGGCCGGATCGTCTTTGGTCTGCTCGGCGACCGCTTCGGCGCCAAGCGCGTGCTGGTCCTCGGCCTGCTCGCGCAGGCGTTCGGCGCGCTGGCCTACGTGTTCGTGCGCGAGCTTGCAGCATTCTACTCCGTCGCCGCGCTGTTCGGCTTCATCTATGCCGGCACCATGCCGCTTTATGCCGCGATCGCGCGGGAGAATTTTCCGCAAGCGATCATGGGCACGGTCATCGGCGGAACGGCCATGGCCGGCAGCCTGGGCATGGCGACAGGCCCCTTGGCCGGCGGCCTGATCTACGACGCCTTCGCGAGCTACACGTGGCTCTATGTCGGCTCCTGGCTGATGGGCCTCGGCGCCTTCGTGATCGCCATGACGTTCAGGCCGTTTCCCAGGACGCCGGCGGCCCCCATGCCAGCGCAGGCATCGGCCTGAGACCGATCGCATCGAAGCGGAAAGGGATCTCTTCCACGTCATTGAAGAATACTTGATCCGCAGGCCTGGAACTCCAGTAATGCACGCGGGTTGGGCGTGCGTGAGGTTCAACCTGATGGAGATCGATTCATGAAGAAGACACAGCTCGCCATTGCCGCGCTCGTTGCAGCAGGCCTCGCGGTCGTTCCGCTCGCTGCCGAAGCGAAGCATCATAAGAAGCATCATGCGTCGACCTCGTCGCAGACGACCGGCACCGACATGAAGTCCGGCGGCAGTGCCAATCCGTCGAGCCAGGGCAATGTCGCCCCGGGCACCAACCAGGCTGGCAGCATGTCCAAGTAGGATTCAAGGTCGGTCTGATTTCAGCGTCAGGAAAGCTCCGTGCATGGGGCTCTCCTGGCGCTTCATGGAGCGAGGTTATGACAAGAGGTTATGACAGATCGTCGCCGCCTAAGCGAGGTTGCCGCGCGTGTGGTCAAGACGTTCGGTACGCGGCGTGTTGCCACGAGGAAACGCACGTCGTTGCTGCAAGGTCTATCTTTCGGTCACGGGAGCGAACTCGCCCAACATTGCCATTCGGAGCTCTAGTCGCCAAACGACCCGGGTGCAGGGTGCCGGCTTTCTCCAGTCCCGGACATTTTTTCAAGTCCCGGACATTGCGATGGGATATGTCGCCTCAGCCTGCGCGCGCGATATTTCAGCCGGCGCACATGAGCCGTCGCGCCCGGTTCGCTCGCGACGGCGCTTCGGCATTGCCGATCACTTCGAAGCCTGCTTGATCTTGTGATCCAGATGCCCGGTGCCGTGATCCCTGCGCAACTGGCTGAGCGACGTTTCGTTGAGCTGAAGCAGTACATCGCTGAGTTTCGTCGTATCTGGATAGCCGGCCGCGAAAGGCTTGCCGTAAATCGTGCGCAACGTCCCGACCAGCGTATTGCCGTGCTTCTTGCTGATCTCGCCATCCTTGTCCCGGTGGCGGCCGTCGAGGCCCGGTTCCTTCATGCGTCTCTCCCATTTGTGCGACTTACACGTTTGGGGAGAGCTTGCGCTCAATTGATATGGTTGGCAACGCTGCGGTGCGAAACGACGGAGCCTCGAGAACTGTCGGATGCCGAAAGCTGATCTGCCGGAGTCGCTCCAATCCGGTGTTCCGCAGCGGGCGCGATCAAAAGGCATTGCGCTTTTATTTTTCCGAAATTTCGCTCGGCTCCCTGTGAGTGCTGATCGACAATTGAAGGACGAGACTTGGTGTCGGGTCTGCGCCCGGCACGACCGAGAGATGGAGCTGTCAGTGCTCAAGAAGACCTCGTTGAGCCCACGCTACGACGGCGGCGGGCGAAGCGTGGTGCCCTGGATGTTGCGGCCGGCTGTCACCCACGACGAAGTTGATAGGCCCATCGCGCATTGTGCCAACAATCGTGTCGTGACGACAAATGGACAGGCGTCGATGCGGAGCGTGCGGAGACGATCGTCTTCGGCATCAACTGCCGGATATCAGCTGCAAATGGTTCTGGGCGAACGCGATGTACCAGTCCAGGCATCCGGGATTGGCCATCGCATCGCGATTGATAACCTTATCGATGGGCTGACCGAGCAGGAGCTTCTTGATCGGCAGCTCCTGCTTCTTGCCGGAGAGCGTGCGCGGTATCTCAGCAACGGCAAAGACGTCATCAGGAACAAACCGGCGCGACAAACCAGCTTCCACGGCCTTGTTGATCTTCACCTTCATCTCAGCATCAAGGGCTACGCCGTCACCTAGCACCACGAACAACGGCATGTAGCTTTCGCGGCCGAGATATTCGAGGTCGACGACGAGCGAGTCCAGCACCTCGGGCAAGGCCTCGATCGCCGAGTACAGCTCGCTTGTCCCCATCCGTAGGCCATGGCGATTGATCGTCGCGTCACTGCGGCCATAGATCACGCAGGATCCGTCCGGATGGACCTTCAGCCAGTCACCGTGGCGCCAGACCGGGCCGCGTCCAGTGCCGTCGAAGTTGTCCGGGAAGGTCTCGAAATAGCTGGCGCGGTAGCGCGCCCCGTCGGGATCGTTCCAGAAATACAGCGGCATCGACGGCATCGGCTCAGTACAGACGAGTTCACCGACTTCGTCGATGACGGCCTCGCCGCGGTCGTTGAAGGCTTCGACGGCCGCGCCAAGAAGGCGGCACTGCATCGCGCCCGGCGTCTGCGGCAATTCTCGATTGCCGCCGATGAAGGCTCCGGCGAAATCCGTGCCGCCCGAGATGTTGGCCCACCACATGTCCGACTGGGGCTGGCTGCCGTTGCTGCGCGAGAGCACAGAAAATCGCCTGTTGAACCAGGCTTGCGTATCGGCACTGAGGGGCGATCCTGTCGAGCCGAGGCAACGAAGACGCGACAGATCGCCCGCGGCCGCCAGATCGATCTCCGCCTTCGCGCAACTGGCGAAGAACGCGGCGCCTGCGCCAAAGAAGGTCGATTGCGAGTTGGCCACGAAGCGCCACAGCGTGGTCCAGTCCGGGCTATCCTTGGGACCGGCCGGGCTGCCATCGAAGATGCAGCACGTGGTGCCGCTCAACAGACCGCCGACCTGGCTGTTCCACATGATCCAGCCCGTCGAGCTGTACCAGTGGTAGCGCTCACCGAACGAATTCGGATGGTAGGAACAGCCGACGTCGTTGTGCAGCCCCAGCAGTGGCAGCGCCACGATGATGATTCCGCCATGGCCATGGACGATGGGTTTGGGCAAGCCGGTGGTGCCGCTCGAATAGACGATCCAGAGCGGATGGTCGAAGGGCAGCCAGTCCGGCTCGAACGCGTTGACTGCGCCTCCGGTCCTGGCGAGGACGTCCGAAAGCAGGGCGTTGGCGACGGTTTGGGCGCAGCTGCCGTCTGAGTGCAGGATGAAGTGCTCGACCGTCGGCAGAGATCGCAGCAGTTCATCGATGACGCCGCGACGGTCATGCCGCCGCCCGGCGTAAGTGACGGCGTCGCAGGCGATCAGCACCTTTGGCGCGATCTGCTTGAACCGGTCGACGACGGCGGGCGCCGCCATATCCGGGGCGCAAACGCTCCAGGTCGCTCCGATGCTCGCGGCAGCCAGAAACGCGATGATGGTCTCGGGAATGTTGGGCAGATACGCCGCGACCCGGTCCCCGGGCTGCACGCCCTGATCCCGCAGGTGGATGGCCAGAGCGGCGGCCTTCCTGCGCAGCTCCGGCCATGTCGTTTCCGCAAGCTTGCCGCTCTCGTCGCCGCTGACGATCGCAGGCAGGCCCGCCGCATGCGCCGCTTCGGCATGTCGGAACACCTGCCGGGCATAGTTGACCGAAGCGCCCGGAAACCAGACGGCGCCCGGCATCCTGCGCTCGCCGAGCACGGCTGAGAACGGCGTCGGCGATTGCAGGTCATAGTAGTCCCAGATGCTGCGCCAGAAGCCGTCGAGGTCACGAACCGACCATTGCCGCATGTCCTCGAAGCCTTCGAAGTGCAGACCACGGTTGTCCTTCAGCCATTTGCGATAGAGCGAGATCTGAGGGACGTGGGGAGGTGTCATGGTCGGTTCCGGCTGCGTGGTGTCGTCTCGAGGGCAACGTGCGTCGCTGCACAAGTTCACTGAGATGTCGCCATGCGGCATTCCGGGGCGTTGGATGCCGCGTCCCTGGGCGTACTCATTTTAGCTTCCGTTTCCGGCGTTTGTAGAGGGCGGTGAAGCCGCCCGCCATGAAGGTCACGAACCGCTCGCGAACCGCTGCAAAATCGTCGGACGCGCACAAATTGTCGGACAGCCGGTCGATCCGGCCGGTCCGTGACAGGACCAGCGAATAGGCGCCGGAGGTGAACTGGAAGCTCCAGAAAAGATCCTCAGGGCTCGCGTCGGGCAACGCCTTCCGCAGGAGGCGGATGAGGCGCAGCACGAGAGGATCGAAATAGGTGTCCATCATCTCGGCGCCATAGCCGGGTGCGTTGTTCACCTGCGCGAAGATCCGGCCGAAGTGGCGCCAGCCGTCCTCGTCATTCAGGTAGACCTCGAACGCGCCGTCGTAATAGGCGCGAAGCGCGCCTTCGACGGTCGGACGGTCCCCGACCTTCGCTTCGTAGGCGTCCAGCTCGGCGGTCCGCACCGCCACCGCATACGCGACACGGCGTTCGAAGACCGCGTCGAACAGCGCCTTCTTGCCCTCGAAGTAGTAGTGGATCAGCGCAGGATGGATGCCCATCTTGTCGGCGACATCCTTGATGGTCACCCCGAAATAGCCGAGCTGCGCAAACAGCTCTTCGCTGGTGTCGAGGATCAGCTTCACCGTCGTAGCGCGCTGTTCGGCGCGGGTGCGGCGCCCCTCGAGCTTCGGCCCTGCTGGCATGATCTCCTGCTTCCCTGATCCGGCGCGTCACGGCGGAGGGCGCCATTCCTCCCGTCATTCGGGTTCGACGATGAGGGGAAGGGAGGCACAGGGTCAAGCAGGGAGGCGCTCCGCCAACAAATTCATTTAGTGCTAAATGAATGAACTTGACCGGATGCAGCCGCGGCGGTAGTCGTGACCTGGACGCATGCAGCCTGGCAGGCCGCCACGATATGCCCGCACGGTGCACGCCCCGTGGGGTTTCGCACGCGGCACAATGAAAAGCGGGCGGCGAACAGCAAACGGCTGACGCCAGATCAGCCGCTCATGGGAGGATACATGACACCGTTCAAGTCGACGGCCGCTGCCGTCGTGCTGATGCTCGGCGCCGCGCTTGCAACACCCGCGCTGGCGCAGAAGAAATACGACACCGGCGCAACCGACACCGAGATCAAGATCGGCCAGACGAATCCATCGAGCGGGCCGGCTTCCGCCTTTGGCGCCATCGGCAAGGCGGAGGCCGCCTATATCCGCATGATCAACGAGCAGGGCGGGGTCAACGGGCGCAAGATCAACCTCATCCAGTACGACGACGCCTATAGTCCGCCGAAGACGGTCGAGCAGGTGCGCAGGCTGGTCGAAAGCGATGAGGTGCTCACCACGTTCCAGATCATCGGGACGCCGCCGAACGCCGCGGTCCATAAATATCTGAACAGCAAGGGTGTCCCGCAGCTCCTGGCGGGAAGCGGAGCGTCACGCTTCACCGACCCGAAGAACTTTCCGTGGACGATCTCCGCCAATCCCAACTACCAGTCGGAAGCGCACATCTACGCAAAGTACATTCTGGAGAGCCACCCGGACGCGAAGATCGGCATCCTCTATCAGAACGACGACCTCGGAAAGGACTACGTCAAGGGCCTGAAGGACGGCCTCGGCGCCAAGGCCGGCACGATGATCGTCAAGGAGCTGTCCTACGAGCTCTCCGACCCGACGGTCGATTCCCAGATGGTGACGCTGAAAGCGTCGGGCGCCGATCTCTTCTACAACATGTCGACGCCGAAATTCGCCGCGCAATCGATCAGGAAGGCCGCCGAGCTCGGCTGGAAGCCCGTGCACATCCTGGAGGTCAACGCGTCGGCCGTGGGGCAGGTGCTTGTCCCGGCAGGCGTCGAGAACGCCAAGGACATCATCTCGGTCGCCTACGGCAAGGACCCGCTCGATCCGCAATGGGCGAATGACGAAGGCATGAAGCGCTACAAGGCTTTCATGGCGAAATACGCACCCGGCGAGGACGCCAACAGCGGCTTCGCCACCTATGGCTACTCGACGGCTGCGTTGCTCGTCCACATCCTGAAGCAATGCGGCGACGAGCTGACGCGTGCCAACATCATGAAGCAGGCGACCAACATCAAGGGCTTCGTTCCCGATCTGGGGCTGCCCGGGATGTCGATTACGACGAGCCCTGATGATTGGCGCATCAACAAGCAATTTCAGATGATGAAATTCGATGGGCAGCGCTGGGTTCTGTCCGGGCCGATTCTGACGGACGACTTCAAGGCGGACTGACGCTGCGCCACGGCGCCGGGGACGAGCGCATGCTCGCGCCTGGTGGGCCGTGGCGTCGTCGCCTCTCTGGAGCGGCCTGAACCCATGCCTGTACCCGATGTCGCATTCTGTCCGGCGGAGCGCCCCTTTTGATGACGAGTGATGTTCTCCGCCCTCTCGGCGGATTCGATCCTGCCAAGCTGGCCATGGTTGGCTTCGCTCTCCGTGACTTCGTCGATCGCGGTGAGCTCGCAGGGATCGTGGTGCTGACTTCGCGGGGTGGCGAGATCGTTCAGAGCGAGGCGATCGGCTGGAGCGATCTCGAGACAACGACGCCGATGCGCTCCGACACCCTGTTCCGCATCGCCTCCATGACCAAGCCGATCACCTCGGTGGCCGCGCTGATGCTGGTCGAGCAAGGCAGGATGACCCTGGAGGACCCGATCTCGCGCTGGATTCCGGAGCTCGCCGAGGTCAGCGTGCTGCGCGACGCCGCAGGGCCACTCGACGACACGGTGCCCGCGCTGCGCGCGATCACCATCGAGGATCTGCTCACGCATCGCTCAGGGCTCGCCTACGCCTTCTTCTCGGAAGGCCTGCTGAAGGGCGCCTATGAGGCGGCGCTTGGCGACCCCGCGATGAACCGGTCAACGCCGGACGCGTGGCTGGCCGCGCTCGGCACGCTGCCGCTGGCCTACCAGCCGGGGGAGCGGTTCCATTACGGTCATTCGACGGACGTGCTGGGCTTCCTGATCGGCCGGGTCGAGGACAAGCCGTTCCGGCAGGTCCTGCAGGAGCGGATCTTCACGCCGCTCGGCATGACCGACACCGACTTCTGGCTTCCGCACGACAAGCGCAGCAGGCTCGCGAGCCTGTACAGATATGACGAGGCGGCAGGACGGCTCGCGAAGGTCCAGCCTGAGATGTATGACGCGCCACCGGCCTATACGCCGGGTGGTGGCGGGCTGATCTCATCCGCCCCCGACTATCATCGGTTCGCGCGCATGCTGCTCGAAGAGGGCATCCTCGATGGCGTCCGATTGCTTCGACCCGAGACCGTCCGGCTGATGCGGACGAACCGGCTCACCGACGAACAACGCAGGGTGCCCTTTGCCGGCATGCCGCTTTGGCAGAAATCCGGCTTCGGGCTCGGTCTCTCGATAGCGGAGGATCCGGTCGACAACCCTTATGCTTGTGGTGCCCCTGGCTCGATCACCTGGCCGGGCATCTTTGGAACCTGGTGGCAGGCCGACCCTGTCAACGACGTGATCATGATTTACCTGATCCAGCATCAAGTGCCGGTTTCGGCAGGTTCAGGAGCAACAATCGCGACCGGCCGCGGCGCCGCTGGCCGCCGCGCACTGCCCATGTACCAAGCTGGAACTTATGCGGCGCTGCGGCACAGGGCCGCGTGCGCAGAGGGCGAGGCATGAGCGGACGGCGACTTGCCATTGGCGGATGTCGTGTCAGCTTGACAGCGCGGGAGAACGTGTGTGGATTCCCCGCGCATTTTCCTCCTCGTGAAACTGATAGGCAGCGGCCGGCCATGTGTTTCACATTTCGCGGCAGCTTCGGCTGCATTCATGCCACGCTGATCTTGTCATCCGGGTTCTATTCTGCTCAGTGCTTCTTCAAATGCGCCAGCATGCGCGTCCAACGATCGACCGAAGTCGACAGCCAGTGAGGAAACCAATATGCGCAAGTTAACTCTAGCCATCGCCCTGATCGTCCCGATGTTCGGTCAGGTTGCGGCGGCCGAGGACACCGTCAAGATCGGATATATCGATCCGCTGTCCGGAGGCGGAGCCAGCATCGGCGAGGGCGGCCTGAAGACGTTCCAGTATCTGGCCGACGAGCTCAATGCCAAGGGCGGCATCCTCGGCCACAAGGTCGAGATCGTGCCGTTCGACAACAAGACCAATCCACAGGAAACCCTGGTGCAGGCGCAGAAGGCGATCGACGCCGGCGTTCGCTTCATCACGCAAGGCAATGGATCGTCCGTCGGTCTGGCCCTGGAGGATTTCGTCAACAAGAACAACACGCGCAACCCCGGCAAGGAAGTGCTCTACTTCAACTATGCCGCGGTCGATCCGAGCATGACCAACGAGAAGTGCAGCTACTGGCATTTCCGCTGGGACGCCAGCTCGGAAATCAAGATGGAGGCGTTGACCAACTACCTCAAGGACATCGCTTCGATCAAGAAGGTGTACCTGATCAATCAGGATTACTCGTTTGGCCAGTCGGTGCGGAGCGATGCGCGCAAGATGCTGGCAGCCAAGCGGCCCGACGTCGAGATCGTCGGTGACGAGCTGCACCCGCTGCTGAAGATCACGGATTTCTCGCCCTATATCGCCAAGATCAAGGCATCCGGCGCCGACAGTGTCATCACCGGCAATTGGGGCCAGGATATCGCGCTGCTGCTCAAGGCCGCCGCGGACGCCGGCCTGAAGGTCAATTGGTATACCTACTACGCTGGCGGCGCCGGCGGCCCGACCGCGATCAAGCAGACCGGTCTCGATCACCAGGTTTTCCAGCTGACCGAGGGCTTTGCCAACACAGGCCATCAGGCCGCGATGGATTACGAGAAGGCCTTCCGTGCCAAGGCGAACATGTCGCTCTGGTATCCGCGTGCGGTGAACGAGATGCGCATGTTCAAGATTGCCGCCGAAAAGGCCAACTCCATCGACCCGGTGAAGGTTGCCGCCGCACTCGAGGATCTGAAATTCGACGTCCTCGATGGCGGCACAGGCCTCATGCGCAAGGATGACCATCAGTTCTTCCAGCCGATCTACATTTCGTCTTTCGGCAAGCTCGCCGCGAACGAACCGTTCGACGAGGAGAACACCGGTTGGGGCTGGCATCTGGTTTCCAGGGTCGATACGCCGCAGGCCATGGTTTCCACGACCTGCAAGATGGCACGGCCGTAAATCGTCCACGCCGCCTTGCCGCGGCGCGTTGGCCGCGGCAAGGCGGCGTCCGGGCGTCTTGACGGCCTGGACGGCGCCGCGGGTCTTGAGACCACCGATTCACGAGTGTGCTGTGCTTGATCTCATTGTCATATCGACCCTGAACGGTGTGCTGTTCGGCATGCTGCTGTTCCTGTTGTCGAGCGGTCTGACAGTCATCTTCTCGATGATGGGCGTGCTCAACTTCGCCCATGCGAGCTTCTATATGCTCGGCGCCTTCTTCGGCTTTCAGCTGACGAAGTGGATCGGCTTCTGGCCGGCGCTGGTGCTCGCGCCGCTCCTGGTGGGCGCCATCGGAATGGCCGTCGAGCGCTATGGCCTGCGCAATACGCATCGACACGGCCATGTTGCCGAACTGCTGCTGACCTTCGGACTTGCATTTGCGATCGAGGAGATCGTGTCGATGATCTGGGGCCGGAGCCCGGTCGACTATCGCGTGCCGGCGTTGCTCGACTTTCCGGCCTTCACCGTGTTTTCGACCAATTATCCAGCCTACAAGATCTTCATGCTGGCCGTGTCGATCGTGATTTTCGTGGTGCTGCTGATCGTGCTCAGGCGCACCCGGGTCGGCCTCATCGTGCAGGCGGCGTTGACCCATCCCCATATGGTGGGGCATCTCGGTCACAATGTCGGGCGGGTGTTCATGGCCGTGTTCGGCGTCGGCAGCGCGCTGGCGGGCCTTGCCGGCGTGATTGCCGGCCCCGCCTTGGTGACGCAGTCCGACATGGCGGCGTCGCTCGGGCCCATCCTGTTCGTGGTCATCGTATTCGGCGGCCTCGGCTCCCTGCCTGGGGCCTTCATCGCCTCGCTGGTCATCGGGCTGGTGCAGACCTTTGCGGTCGCGATCAACGGCTCGCTGGCGAGCGCGTTCGGTCCGCTCGATCCGGCGGCGGGACCATCGGTGCTCGGCGACATCTGGAACGTCTCGGTCGCCCAGGTCGCACCGATCATTCCTTATCTGCTGCTGGTCGTCGTTCTGATCGTGCGCCCCGTCGGCCTGATGGGGACGCGCGAGTCATGACCGCAGCAACGAGTTCGACGCCGAGCGTCTCGGCGAAGCCCGCGGGCGAGCACCTGCGCTTCTACGCCGTCTGGCTGATCGGCGTCATCGTCCTGATCGTGCTGCCGCTGCTGTTTCCGTCGGGCGGCTCGCTGACGACCTTCAGCCTGATCGGGATCGCGATCGTGTTCGCGCTCTCGTACAACATCCTGCTGGGCCAGACCGGGCTGCTGTCGTTCGGTCACGCCGTTCAATACGGCCTCGGCGGCTTCGCCGCGTGCCATATGATGAATGCGGTCGTCTCTCACAGTTTGCCGATTCCGCTCCCGTTCATCCCGCTGTTCGGCGGCCTCGGTGGCCTCGCTTTCGCGATCATCATCGGGTGGGTCATGACCAAGCGCGCCGGCACGGTGTTCGCGATGATCTCGCTTGGTATCGGCGAGCTGGTGGCATCATCGTCGCTGATCCTGCGCTCGGTATTCGGCGGCGAAGCCGGCATCACCACGGACCGCACCGCATTGCCGCGCATGTTCGGCTGGACGTTCGGGCCGCAGCTCCAAGTCTACTATCTGATCGCATTCTGGCTGGTGATCTCAGCCATCGCGATGTACGCGCTGACCCGGACTCCGCTCGGACGGATCAGCAACGCCGTCCGCGACAACCCTGAGCGCGTGCAGTTCATCGGCTATGATCCCCACGTCGTCCGCTACCTCGCGTTTTGCTTTGCCGGGTTCTTCGCCGGCATCGCCGGCGGACTGGCGGCGATCAGTTTCGAGATTGCAAACTCTGCCTATCTGGGGGCGATACAGTCCGGCCTCGTGCTGTTCGCGACCTTCATCGGTGGCACCGCCTACTTCTTCGGACCGATCCTCGGCGCGGCCCTGGTGACGTATCTGCAGCTCGGACTGACCAACGTCACCAGCGTGTGGCAGCTCTATTTCGGCATCATCTTCATCGGCATCGTGATGTTCGCGCCCGGCGGCATCGCCGGAATCCTGATGATGCACAGGCCGCTGGCGCGCGCTGGAACATTGTGGTCCGTGCTTCCGTCCTATCTCGTCGCAATCGTGCCGACCGCGGCGCTCGTCTGCGGCGTCATCCTGACCATCGAGACGATCGCGCGCTATCCCGGGGGGGAGAGCAACCCCATCAACCTGTTTGGCATCGCCTTCAATCCGACATCGCCGGCGACGTGGATCACCGCTGCGGTTCTCCTTTCCGGCGGCTTCGTCGTCGCGCGACTGACCTGGCAGCGCATCGCCCAGGCGTGGGATCGCGCCGCCAGTGCCGCGCGTGAGCGGGAGGATCAGGCATGACCGCAGCCATCGAAGTCCGCGCCGTCGAAAAGCGCTTTGGCAATATCGGTATCATCCACGACCTCAACCTCAGTGTTGCGCAAGGCGAGCGACATGCCATCATCGGCCCGAATGGCGCCGGCAAGTCCACCACGTTCAACCTGATCAGCGGCCATATCAGGCCGACCTCGGGCGAGGTGAGGTTGAACGGGAACGTGATCTCCGGCCTGCAACCGTTCGAGATCAACCGGCGTGGCCTGTCGCGCTCGTTCCAGGTCACCAACGTGTTCGCCCGCATGACCGTATGGGAGAATGTTCGTTGTGCGGTGCTGTGGGCGACCGGGCACCGCTACGCGTTCTGGAAGAACGTGGACAGCCTGCCCGAGGTGCGCGAGCGCACCGCGCATATTCTCGAGGATATCCATCTGACCCACCGACGCGACGTTCCGGCGGGCCTGTTGACCTATGCCGAGCAGCGCGAGCTGGAGATCGGCATCACCATCGCGAGCGGCGCCACGGTCATCATGCTCGACGAGCCGACCGCAGGGATGAGCCACGCCGAGACCGAGCGCGCGGTGTCCCTGATCCGGCGGCTGACCGAGGGCAGAACGCTCGTCATCGTCGAGCACGATATGAGCGTCGTGTTCGGCCTGGCGGATCGCATCTCGGTGCTGGTCTACGGACGCATCATTGCGTCTGGTACGCCTGAGGAGATCCGGCGGGATCCCAAGGTGAAAGAAGCCTATCTCGGCCAGGAAGCGCACTGATGCTTGAGGTCAGGAATCTTCACGCCTACTACGGCAAGAGCCACATTCTTCAGGGCGTCGATCTCGATGTCGCCGCCGGCGAAGTCGTGAGTCTGCTGGGCCGCAATGGCGTCGGCCGTTCCACGACGGTCAAGGCGATCATGGGGGAAGTCCATCCGCAGGGCACCATCCGCTTCAAGGGCAAGGACATTGCGGGTCTCCCCAGTTACCAGATCGCGCGCCTCGGCCTCGGCTACGTTCCCGAGCATCGCGACATTTTTCCGAGCTTGACCGTCCGGCAAAATCTCCTGCTCGGGATCAAGGATACGCGTCGTCCGGGCAAGTGGCGGCTTCAGGACATGCTCGATATGTTTCCCAATCTCGCCGCGCGTGCCGATACGCCCGCAGGCGTGCTTTCCGGAGGCGAGAAGCAGATGCTCACGACCTGCCGCACGCTGATGGGCGATCCCGACCTCATCATGATTGATGAGCCGACGGAAGGTCTCGCGCCGCTGATCGTGCAGCAAGTGGGGGATCTCATCGCACGCATCTCGCAAGCCGGCGTCGCAATTCTGCTCGTCGAGCAGAAGCTGTCGATCGCGATGCGGATCTCGAAACGTGTCTACATCATGGGGCACGGTCGCGTGGTGTTCGAGGGCACGCCGGATCAGCTCAAGGCGAATGCCGCGGTACGGCAAGAGTGGCTCGAGGTCTGACGATTGAGGTTGCCGTGCGGTGAGTGTACGTCTGAACTTGGCGGTGCCCTTGTGAGCCGCTCCGCAGACGGGACAGTCTAGCGTCTGCGCAGATCCGACGGACTATGCCGAATTTCCGTTGGGACGCCGTACTGAAGTGCGATGAGGCCCCGTTGTTCTTTGGGGGCGCACATCAAGACCATGGGGGTCATGAAGCCGTAGGCTCCTCCGCGGTCGTACGGGCTCTTGTCGGATCGGATCCTGGTTTCAAGGCAGGCTCGTGGAAGAGTTTTCCGCGCTGGAGGCGACCGAGGAAAAGATCATGTACGCCGCTATCCACTGATCATCGGCGCGCGGGCATCAATCGAAGAGGGTCGTTGGTTCAGAGGCCCGATCTGGTGCTGTCCTGCTCGGGTCGGCGCAAGGCCAGTTGCATCCGCGATGGACTGTGGAGGCGCGGGTCCGACGAACGCTCGGTTCTATCGTGCATTCATCCGTCCTTGAGAGAAGCTATCGCGCGTCCGGTGCGGTCGACGTGGCGTTTTTCCCAATGATGCCGAACGCGGGCTGATCGCGTGCTCACTTCAGCGCAGGAAACAGTACGGCAAACCGGGCGCCCTGTCCGTCGGCGCCACGGCTGATCTGCAACTCACCGCCAATCTGGCTGGTGAAGGATCGAATGATTTTCATGCCGAGTCCTTTGCTTGCGCTGGGGTCGAACCCCTCGGGCAACGCCGGGCCACCGTTGGCAACCGAAAGCGCGTAGCCATGTTTCGGATCCGGCTCCAGCCTGACAGCGATCCGGCCTTTGCCGTACTTTGCCGCGTTCGTGACCAATTCGCTGGCGATGAAGCCGAGCGGAATGGCGGTAGTGGCCGGCAAATCGATTTCACTGCCTTCGACGCTGATCTTCGCCGGTGAATCGTCCGAGGACGACATCGCCGAGAAATCGAGACAGAAGTCTTCAAGGAATTTCTTGAAGGCTATTGTTCGCGCAGCTTTGGAGGAAGTAAGACGACGGTGGATTCGCGCAATCATGGAAACGCGATTGGCCGCCGCGGCCAATTGTGAGGCCGCTTCCGGATTTGCTGAAGTCCTACTTTGCAGTGAAAGAAGGCTGATGGTCATCTGGAGATCGTTCAACAACCGATGATTGGATTCCTCTTTCAATAGTTCTTGTCTGCGGATCAGTTCGTCCTTTTGAAGAAGCAGCGCCTCGCTCTTCGCAAGCGTTTTTCGCAATTGAAGCTCTCTGAGCCGGTAATCCGTCAGCTCCGCAGCGGGCAGATCTTGATCGGGGGTCCGAAAGATCACGCCCGGAGGGAGGTCGGAACCGCCTGACGAACGTTCGTCGATCATGATGTCAGTCTCTGTGAGAGGCTCTTGCGTCACTCAACTACAGCGTGAAACTAGAGCCGCAAAAAGAAAGCCAGATTGACCCAAATCAACTACGTCCGGTATCCGACATTATGTTTTCGTGATTCGAAAAATGGTCGCGGCTCGAGCGCAATTTCGATTGAAGTTCGAGCGGCTGATTTCCCAGGAAGCAGATCCGCGACGATATGCCCGCCATTTCATCGCGGCGCTTGCGCGTGGCCGAGCCAGTACCACAGGCCGAAGATCCATTTCGCGCCGAGGATGGTCTCCCAGACTGCCGTCAGCTCCACCGCCAGCACAACGACGCTCGCCAGTAGCGCTATCGAAAGCAGCAGCCCGTCCTCCTCGAGATAAGCCAGCGAGATCAGCGCGATCACGAGGGCGGGGACGACGTTGCTCAGGGGGACCGGTGTGAAGAGCAGGGTGATGTTCAGCAGCACGACGACGGCGCCGACGAGGCGCTTGGTCGCATCGAACGGGGTCGGCCAGCGCGGATGAATGAGTTTCTCAAGATACTTCAGCGTGGGCACAGCCCGCTGCACCAGCGCGGCAAGGTGCTGCGTCGGCAATGGACGAGCGGCGATGCGGCGCGGGAACACCGGCATGTCCTGGCCCAGGATCATCTGGAATGCGGGAATCATGAGTAGCAGGCCCGCGACGATCGAGACGCCGGGGGCAATAGCGACCACAGCGAGCAGCAGCATGATGAGGCCGAAGGAGCGCTTGTGCATGCGGCTCATCAGCCAGCCCAGGGTAAAGTGATCCTTCGGCGCCTCGTCGTGCAGTCGTTGCAGCAGGACCGAGGCGGGGACAAACGCTGTTGCGTCGGCGGGGAGCGTCAGCTTCAGGTTGGGTCTCCTCTCTTCCTCGACGTCAGGGCCGACAGCAATGGAGTGAATCAATGAGCGCCTCTGCGCGTGCAGACGCGCCAGAGGCAATCTCAAAGCGCGCCCCATGGAATGAGCGGCATTTCAAGCCGGCTCATCAGTTGCTCGCCGGCTGGCGCTTGGTCAAAGTTTGCCAAGCAGGAGCAAGATCAGCAGAATGACGATCACCAAGCCAAGACCACCACCGCCGTAGTAGCCAGTCCCGTAAAACGGACCGCCACCGATCCCGCTGAAGCCGCCCAGCAGCGCGATCACTAGAATAATCAGAATGATGGTCCAAATTGACATTGCACTCTCTCCCTTTGCGTTTTTGCCGCGAGGTCATTGTCTGGAATAGCCCGAGGCGATCCCAGGCAAGTTCCCAATGAGGAACTCATCTTGCAGCGAAGATGGCCGAGTTTTGTTGACTCAAGTCAAGGATGTGGGTGCTCGAAACGGCAACCGCGTCATGATCGGATCGTCAGCAGCCAGTCGTCGAGCCGTTGCAGCCAGCGCCGAGGCGGAGGTGGCGCGGGGGGCGGTTTGAGTTTGAGGCGGTCACCGTCACGTCCGTGAACGAGCTGAAGCGTTCGGGTATGATAGACGGCGAGATCCGGCCGGTGACCGATGCTCAACACGGTGGTCTGCTTCAGCTCATCATCGAACAGGCCCATGACGCGGCGCTGGCTGTCCTCGTCGAGCGCAGCTGTCGCTTCGTCGAGAAAGACCCATCCCGGTTTGTGCAGCAGCAGTCGTGCAAAAGCGAGGCGCTCCTGTTCGCCGAGCGAAAGCTCCTTGTCCCAGCGCTCGGTCTTGTCGAGCCTGGGAATGAGATCGCCGAGATCGCACCGCTTCAGGGCTTGTCGCACATCGGCATCGAGGAAAGCGTCGGGCGGGCTCGGATAGCTCAAGGCGTTTCGTAGTGTACCCAGCGGCAGATAAGGGCGCTGCGGCAGGAACGCCATGGCCCCGGGTGCGGGCGTGAGGATGATCCCGGAACCCCACGGCCAGAGGCCCGCCACGGCGCGGAACAGCGTCGATTTTCCTCGTCCGGTGTCGCCGACAATCAGTACCCGCTCGCCTGGGGTGATGCTGACCGTCGCCTCATCGATAACGATATGTCCGTCCGGCAAGAAGATGCGCACGCCCTCGAAAGCAAGATGTCCTTCCGGGTGCAGCGCGCGTTTGATTTCCTCTGCGCCTTGTTCGATCGCAGGGAGATTGTCGAGCGCCTCACGAAAGCGCGCGACCCGGTGGACAGCCGCACGCCAGTCGGCGAGCCGTGAAAAATTATCGACGAACCATCGCAGCGCCAATTGGACTTGGGTGAACGCGCCCGCCACCATGATCAGGCCGCCCAGCGTCAGGTTGCCGCCGAAATAGGCCGGTGCGGCCACCAGAATCGGAACGACCAGCGACAGCCAGCCGATGCCCGATGTGATCCAGGTCAGGTGAGCAAGCGAGGATGATATCCGTCGCATCGTGTCCACGACGGCCGCGAGCGCGGCCTCGAGATGCCGTCGTTCGTCCGTCTCCCCGCCATGCAGTGCGATGCTCTCGCCGGATTCATTGACCCGAACGAGTGCGAAGCGGAATTCCGCCTCACGCGCATATCGCTCGCCGTTCAGCGCGATCAGCGGCCGCCCCACGATCCAGGTCAGACAGGACCCGGTCAGGGCATAAGCGAGCGCACACCAGACCATGTAACCGGGGATGGCGATGTCGTAGCCCGCGACCTGGAACGTGACTTGCGCCGATAGAGTCCACAGCATGCCGACGAAAGCTATGAGCTGAAGCAAGGAATAGACGATTCCGCAGCCGAGGTCGGCGGTGTAGTCACCCAAAAGGCGCGTGTCCTCCTGGATGCGTTGGTCCGGATTGTGACCAAATTCGCCGGCAAAGCTGAGCTGATAGACGCGCAATGGCTTGAGCCACTCGGCCAGGAGATGACGGGTGATCCATTCGCGCAGTCGAAACTTCAGGCGCTCCTGGAGAAAGGTGTTTGCGACCGTGAGTGCCAACAGAACGGCGACGATGACAACGAACGTCCGGAGATCCTGGACGAAGCCCGACAGGTCCTTGCGGCCGACGGCATCGAAGAACCGGCCGTTCCAATCGTTCAGTTGGACCTGGCCAAACATATTGGCAATGGTGACGACAGTCGAGGTAGCGAAGATCGCCATCACCCATCGTCCGCCTTCGGCCTGCCGAAGCACGCGCGCGAACAGGTTCAGGTCCCGGGCAAGATTGAAACCGTGGATTGGCGTAGCTTTGACGCGTGCGTCCGCGAGAGGGGGCCTGGCCACCACGTCCGGCATGATCGGTATCAAAGGCTGTGCAGCCGGCGGCAGCTTCGAAATTGTCTCCTCCCGCTGGGGATTGGCTTGAGGAGCAGCAGGTGATGCAACGTCCGCCTTCATACGCCCGGCCCACCCCTTTTTCGTCCGCCGGTTCACCGGATTGGCAAGCAGACCCGGGAAAGCTGCATTTTGACCGCCGCAACGATTTGCCACGGCAGCATGTTCATTATGCTATCATGACAATGCTTGGCTCAGGAAGACGCCTGCGGACCGTCATCACGGCATTGCCTGCAAGGCACATCGATCGACCAGGGACATGTCGGAAATAACGCAGAAATCTGATCGGCAGAAGGGCGCCGAAGCCGTGGTCGATGGCTTTCGGAAGGACCTCGGTCCGTTCGTCGTTGCCGCTGAAACGACCCGAATGGCCATGCTGTTTACGGACGCGGCGAAACCCGACAATCCGATCATTTTTGCCAACGACAGTCTTCTCGCCCTGACGGGGTATGGCCGGGACGAAGTGCTCGGCAAAGAGTTCAATTTCCTAATGGCTGACGGTTCGGACGCCGAGGCGTTGACACGAACCAAAGCCGAGTTCGCCGGTTCTTCCGGTGGCGGCGCAGAAACTCTCTGCCGCCGCAAGGACGGCAGCGAATTCTGGGCCGGGCTCTTCGTCAGCCCGGTTCGCGATGCCGACGGCAACGTCGTTCAGTATTTTGTGTCGCTCATTGATCTCACCAAGCACAAGGACGATGAAGTTCGATCCAGAATGCTGATCGACGAGTTGAATCATCGCGTCAAGAACACCCTTTCCACAGTGCAATCGATCGTCTGGCAGACTTTGCGAACCACGACCGATCCCACGGAGATTCGGCGGTCCATCGAGTCCCGGCTGTTTGCGCTCTCCCGGTCGCACGACCTGCTGACCCGCGAAAGATGGGAAAGCGCAGGGCTGTTCGATATCGTTCGCGATGCCCTGGAGCCATTCGGGGTCTCCGGCGGCCGGGCGGATCGCATTGTCATCACGGGTGAGAACATCCGCTTTCCGCCAAAAGCGACTTTGGCGCTCGGCATCGCGTTCAACGAGCTCGCGACCAATGCCGTGAAATACGGCGCATTGTCCAACGCGGCCGGATCAATCCTGATCACGTGGACGGCGAAGACGACACCGGCCGGAGAACGGCTCCTGCTGCGCTGGGAGGAGAACGGTGGCCCTCCGGTTACGCCGCCGGCACATAAGGGATTTGGATCGCGGGTGCTCGAGCGCGGCCTAGCCCACGAGCTGGATGGCACGGTGCAGCTGGACTATCAGCCGAACGGTCTTATCTGCACCATAGACATTCCCTTGGCTGGAGGCGCTCCCGGTGGATAAGTTGCTGTGCGGTCGGCGAGCCCTCGTGGTCGAGGATGAGATGCTGATTGTCATGATGGTCGAAGACATGCTTGCCGACCTCGGGTGCGAATCGGTGACATCTGCCGCGACGGTCGAAAAGGCGCTCGTGTTGATTGAAGCGCAAGCCTTCGACGTCGCCCTGCTTGACGCGAATCTGGATGGCAACGACAGTCATGCAGTGGCGGACGCACTTGCTGCGCGGCGAGTCCCGTTTGTCTATGCGACCGGCAACACCGGTCATGATTTGAGAAGCGGTCACTCGGAGCGGCCCGTGCTGAGGAAGCCGTTCAAGTTCGAAGAGCTGGTGGCGATGCTTATTCGCCTCGAGATCGCGCCAATCGAGTGATCGTGGCGTCTGTAGATCGGACGGGCGTCGCTCTGCACTGTAGCTTGTAAGTGCTGATGATGAGCCGCCGGCAGATGGCGGGCGGAAAGGGTCTCTCTCTTGCACAATACGACGTTCGCTTCGGCGCGATGTTCGCCACCTCGTCGCGGAGTTGATTTCTGTCGGCGAGAGATCACGAGAAGTGTAAAATTGACCGATTAAATTCGCAAAGTTCGAAACATAGTCGAGGCGGCTCTTCACCATAGGTAAGTTGCGCTGCCCGTATTTGAGGGCGCGTTCCAGAATTCATTTTTTATGTCGACTCCCGGACATGAGAGGAATCTAACTGTTGGTGTTGTCGCCCCGATCGCGACGGCGATCGCACGAGCAGGGAGGTTCGCTATGGATGAGTTCATTCACCGGGAGAACCTGGCCCTCTTCAAAAAGCGTCTCGCGGAGCCGCGCACTGACGCGGAGCGAGAGGTGCTGTTGAAGTTGCTGGCCGATGAGGAGGCGAAAGAGACCCCGGGGGAAGGTGTTCCTAAGCCGCGCTGATTTGCGCCAGGCCGCCGCCGCTTAAGAAGGAATAGATGCGCAGGCGCACTCAGGCTCGTTCTCGGAACCGATGATATTGGACGCCCCCCGAGCCTCCGAAGCTCAGTGTAAGCGCCCCGCTCAATATCGCAACTGGCGGGGCGGGTCTCACGAGCTGCCTCGATTGGCCGCCTCGTTCATTCAAGAGGCAGGTCGAGAGAACCGACCAGGAACCATTGATCGGCGGTTCTGTTGAGGTCTGGCGAACCTGCGCACGGAGTATTCCCATGACGAACAAGCCTTCGCCGACCATCGAGAAGAAATCCGCCGATAAGCACACGGGAATGATGGGAGACGGCACAGAAGAGCAAAACCTCAACCAGCCCGGCACCCCGGGGGCTCGCATCGAGAAGGATGAGGTAACCGCGGCCTTCGAAAAGAAAGCGCCGTCAAAGTCCTGACGCTCGAATAGTCCAGCGGTCTTTCCGATACTAATCTCTTTCCGCTACATAAAATGAGGCTGCCTCGGTTGGTGGCCTCATTTGCACGCGTGTGAATGCGCGCTTACTCGTCCGAGCAGCTCCTTTCACTGGATCCAAGCGGATCCCGTCCATGCAGCCGGTTGAAGTAGGCCTGGTCCGGTGAGCCGAAGGCGACGGGTGCTCTAGTCTAACCGCGAGATTGGCTTCTCTGGTATTCTTTCCCCGAGTCTGGAGTTGTGTCATCTGGGGAAGGCGCAAACAGGAGATCGGAATGTTCGGGCTAAAGCGACAAACTCGCATCGAGCTGCGTTCCAGCGACGCGGCGATCGTAGTTCGCGAAAATGGTGAGATGGAAATGTTCATCCGGCAGGCAAAGGGCGATGAGGAACTTCCGCCCGGTCAGGTCGTCCTGGCCCTTTTCGGAATGGCATTTCACGATGAGCGAGTACGCAAGCTGTTGGCGCAAATCGCAAACGAGAAGCAGAGCCTGGCATGACGCTGCCACAGGCCGCCGTGCGTGCGGCCTGTATCGCAGAGACGGTATGATTGCGATTGTCTTACTTGCATTCCACGCGTTTGACGCCAAGTCAGTCGGCTTGGGCGCTTCGTCAGGCCATGGCTGCGAAGAGGTGCGGCGATGTCATATCTCACGAGAGGAGTCGGCGTTGCCGCTGTCGTCATTGAAGAGCGCCCTCAGCAAACGCCATAGCTCGCGGTGACCCGCGGTCTGACCGCCTTGCGTTAGATAGTCTGCAATATCCATTGTTGCCGTTTGGCATTCGATTGTGCCCCCATTGCCTATCTCCAAATGCGCCACCTCTCGCTCGACATACAAGCTCTTGGTGTCTGTATCGAAGACAAGGGAACAACGGTCCTCGTGTGTGGTCTCGGTGCCCTTTAGCTGGCGATACAGTTCTCGTTTCAGGAAGGCCATTGTTCCCGCTCCCGATGAGGACGGTGCGATAGTTGAGTTTCTCAGCTCAATAACGTTCGGGTCGTCGTAACGGCATCATAAATTTCGATCTTGAGCATCGGGTAGTTCGATCTAAGTTTACGACCCGATGATTCCGCAGCTTCGGCCGTGTCAAACTTCGACTTGAAGTGCCCATCGACAATGACCACAAATCCTTCCGTCGGCGGCCTGTCGGCACGCGGCACCCTCTGCTCAGGCTCGGATTCGTCAATTGAGCGAACTGGCTTTTTCATCGGATCTCTCATCCCGTCATAGAAGCCTGGCCGGCGGCTGTTTTCAGACCGACAGCGCAATCAGCCGCGACATCTCGTCACGGCATCGGAAGAATGGGAATGACAAAACCCGGAGACCGCAACCCGCTTGTCTGGCTCGGGTCTCCGGTTTTTTGCAACGTCCGCGCGGGACTAGGCAGCCTTGCCCGGCGCAGCGGCCTTGTTCGATACTGGGCTCGCGCTCGGTGGAGCGCCTGTCTTGATATCGATTGTCTTGGTGGTCTTCACGGCCTTGGCGGGCTTCTTGATCGCGAGATGCAGCACGCCCTTGTCGAAATGGGCTTCGACGGCTCCCTCTTCCGGCTCGAACGGCAGAGACATCGATCGATAGAATGAGCCGTAGCTGCGCTCCTCGACATGCCAGTCCTTCTCATCTTTCGTGCTCTCCGCCTTCTTCTCGCCGGAGATCACCAGCTGATTGCCGTCCAGGCTGACCTTGATATCCTTCTCGTCCACGCCGGGAAGTTCGGCTGTCACTTCAAAGGCATCCTTGGTTTCCGCCACATTGATCGCCGGCGCGCCCGCCCCGATGCCGGGAGAAGGCAAACCCTGATCAAAAGCGCGAAGCGCGGTTTCCATTTCACGCCGCATGGCCCTGAAGGGTTCGAATGCTGGCTCCCGGCTGGTGGTCCACAATCTCGGAAGGCTCATCTGCTCTCTCCACAGGTTGAAAGGAATATTGAGGGCAACCTGCGCCTCGCAGTCGCGATGGCCTTGATGTAGCGCAAGATGGCCGGGGGATTTGAAGGCGGAACCGCCGGTAATGATGACGAAGCCCCCGCAAGCAAGAGCGCCCGTCAGCGAGGTTGACCTAACGAGCGGAGCATATGCGATGAGCTTGCGTTGCTGCGTCAAAAGCCGGCGGGCCGAGCGGATTCGCTAACACAGATCCATAGCCAGGTTGTGTTGGCAATCGAGCTCGGCGCGCAGCGCATGTTCAACCGTGATCGTTCGCCGACACGATGGATCAGTTACGGGTACGGATGCCGCAGGCCGTCGTAACCGAGATACGTGCCGGAATACGGGTCATAGGACCTGAAGCGTAGCGCGCAATAGGACACGGTGTCGTCACCGACACAGGGAGCGGGAGCGACGTAGGCCGGACCGTAATAGTAGCCGGGCCCGTAGCCGTAATAACCGTAGGGCTGCGTTGCCCCTACAATTGCCCCGCCAACGAGTGCGCTCTGCGAATAGCCCGCCATCGTCGCAGCGCTCGTGGTCCTTTTCTGCCGGCTTCAGGTGCCGGAAATAGGCGTCAGTCTTGGCCGGTATAGGTTCGATTCCACCCAACAATCGCGATGCCAGCCCCCAGCAAAATACCAGCGGAGGGGGCGGATACCAACACATCGGGGCGGACGCCAGCGTAGGGCAAACGGCGGGTTCGGGTTTGATTTTAAGATGGAAAAAGATGTCGGCGGATGAGGGCGAACGCCCAAATGGTGCCCCTGGCCGGCGTCGAATACGATGGCCAAGCAGCTGATAAATAACAATTTTTTGGCTTTCGAGAGCGGGTCATACCATTGGGAATACCAAGCAAATATTTCAATATTTCGGTTCGAATCCGCTCGGGCTGGGCTTAAGAGATCAGGAGCTATTCTGGTCAATTCCCTGTGAGTCTTGCTGTGGGGGGCAACAACATAACGCCGAACCCGTTGCCAATCAGCAGATACTCCGCGTGGCCGTCTGCTCTTCAGACCCATAACCTGAAGATCACAGGTTCCAATCTTATCCCCGCAGCCAAGAAAAAATTCGACGATTTAAATGATTAGCGAGGCCGTTGCGAGGCATTCTCACGGATTCCATGTCGCGTCGTTGCGCAAAAAATTCCGTTTGTTTTCAAGGCTTCCCAAAATTTGCCGGCGGCTCCACGCGACATTAACGCGACGTGGAATGGGCCAACGAGCGCGCAAGTTTTGATGAGAATGAGCGTCGTTCAATCGAACAAGCTGTCTCTTGAGCAAGCTTGTTCAGTTGGGCCTTTGGGCGATGGGCAAGAGCCGCAGAATGGCCAAGTCGACCTGCGCATCGAAAACGCCCGCGATCGCGGCAGCCTCGATATAAGGAGCGGCGTCGAATGGGCTGTTCGCCTCCCACAACAAATACCTTCCGATCTCATAAGTTGCGGCGCCATCGCTTGCGGCGGCTTTACCAATGATGTCGGTCGCAACCGGCAAGATCGTCTCCAAGAAGCCGACCGTCTTTCGTTCGTGGTTGCTGAACGCGTCTGAACTGAGATAGGTGACGTAGAATAGGTCGGGCTTGCCAGCGATCTGACGCACGAAGACAGGACTGGCATTGTCGACAGGTTGGCTTGCGACTAGGTGCAACTGACGATAATCGCCATCAACATCTCCGGTTACGGTGTGACCGGCGGTGCCGGTGCGTGCACGTGAGGACATCAGCGGCTGCCACCCCCCCCCGTTGCCAGGTCGGGATGATTGTTAATGGCGTCTCGCTGCGACGGCCGGTGCAATGATGCTTGGGCCACGGCCAGCCTAAGCTGTCAAGAAACACCCTGCCGTTATAGGGAGACCGATAAAAGAAAACTTGTGCGCCGCACACGGGACAACGAGCATTGGGATTGACGTAACTTGCGACCGTGGGATGCCGCTCGCGGCCCCAGCTTGGCCAGATATCGATCTCTCGCGCTGAATAAAAACCGCCACCACGACCCCGGCCACCGCCGCCACCTGGGCCAAAGGCGCAGGGGCAACTCGCGGAGTGATTCCAAGCATTGCACATCGGCGTGCTCGTTATTGGGGCAGTGCGATCGGATAGCCACCGATCGAGATCTAATTAGGGCGTCTCGGCAGAATCGCTAGAGGAAGACCGGTGAGAGTGCCGCCGATTGGCGTTAGGACTTGCTCGCTCAGTTAGTAGCGCGGCTTGCTAACCGGCTGTGGAGTTCGTAGCCCTGCCAGGGTTTGCACTTTCTTGGTTGCGCAAAAGTCGTTACTTTCGCTTGCATGGCAAGCGCTACGATTCACTTTTCCCAGATGCGTCCACATAGGGGCGATCAAAAGGTCGCCTTCGAAGAACTCACCCGCCAGTTGATTGTCGCGGCACCGCCGGCGGGTCATCAGCTGATCGAGAACAGAGGTCAGGGAGCTGACGGCGGCGTCGAAATCCTGGTGAGATTCCCGGACGGCACGTACCACGGCTGGCAATCAAAATTCTTCCTTGACACTATGGATGACGGCCAGATCGGTCAGATCAAAGACTCTTTCAAGGCAGCCCTTGCCAACTTTCCCACGCTCGCGAGGTATGTCGTCGTTATTCCCCGCAACCTCGGGGGCAGCGGTGTCGGCACGAGGGATAGCGAGCGTGCGCGCTGGACGAAATTCACCACATGGGCCGCGGAGAAAGCGTCCGAAGCGGGCCGCACTGTCGCGCTTGATCTCTGGGATGAAACCGAGCTCATTCGGCAGCTCACATTGCCGTCGGGGTCCCATGCGGGCGTTCGCACCTACTGGTTCGATCAGGTGCTTTTTACAGACGAATGGTTTCGGCAAAAGTTCGATGGTGTTCAGGCCGATCTCAACGAGCGCTTCTCGGCGGACGATCATGTCGATGTGAGCGCGCAGCGTCATCTCGACGTTCTTTGCCGCAACGAGGCGTACCTTCATGGCACGCGGGACTATTGTACGCGGATTCATGAGGTCATTCCAAAGGCGAGCAACATCAGCACGGATAGCGGCATGCCGGAGTCGGTGCGCGCCGCGGCACAGAAGGCCGCGTCTGAGTTTCGGTCGTTCGAACAAGAAGCCCTCTCGATGTCTTGGGTTGATGCACCACGGATCGATCTCGAAGCTATGTCGAAGCGCATGAGCGCGCTCTACGATGATATGGCGCGTGAATGGCGCGTTCCCACCGACGAAGACACTTACCGCGAGCTCATGCATCTCGACCGTCTTCTCGAGGCGGCGCTTGTTTTGCCCTGCGACCCGGAGCTTCTTGCCCGGCCGGTCCTGTTGCTCGCCGGTACGGCTGGCTCAGGGAAGTCACATGCGCTGGCTCATGCCGTTCAGCAGCATCTTCAATCGGGCGCGCCGGCCGTGATGCTTCTTGGTCAGTATTTCGAGCGCGGCGACCCCTGGCCTCAGATCGCGTTAAAGCTTGGCCTCGATCGCTTCACGCAAGATGAAATTTTGGGCGCGCTACAGGCGGCAGCGCTCGCCGCCGGACGGCCGTGCCTGATCGCCATCGACGCAATCAACGAAGCCGAAGACGCAGCGATATGGCGGAGCCATCTCTTGGGGTTGTTGCGCAACATCGAGCGGTTCGATCGACTTGCTGTCGTCCTCTCGTGCCGTACCACGTATGAATCCTACTGTTTACCTGACCCGCACAATCTCACACGGCGCACACATCAGGGGTTTGCAGGTAACTTCGGCCAGGCTGCTAAGGAATATCTCGATAAACGGGGCATTGATCGGCCTGCGATGCCCTTTTTGGACCCGGAGTTTACGAATCCCTTGTTCCTGTCGACCGCTTGCAAAGCGCTGGTGGCCGAGGGAAGGACTGCGTTCCCACTCGGTCTCGATGGGTTGTCCGATGTGTTCCGCTTCTACGTGACGAGTGTCCAAAAAAATCTGATCAGAAAAGGATTCGATCGTTTCGATCCGAACCAAGCGGTCGTTTGGAATGCCCTGCAAGGCTTCGCACATGAGTTGCTCCTGAAAGACGCGTTATCGCTTCCCCGTGATGATGCGCGAGCCTTCCTGGAAAAATATCTCTACCCTCCGCATGCCTCCGAGCATCGCAACACGTTTCTCTTCAAGCTTGAAGACGAAGGCTTGCTGCGCTGGGCACACAGGCGCGATGGTGTGCAGGAAATCACGTTCACATTTCAGCGGTTCTCCGATCACTTCTGTGCGTCGGCGATCCTTCAATTGGTGGACTCCGCCGCTGCGCTAGCGGTCGAACTTGGCCCGCGCGGCTCATTTGCTCACCTCACCAACCCAAAAACGCGATACCAGTTCACCAGTGTTATTGAAGCACTGATGGTGCAGGTGCCGGAAAAGTTCGGCGTTGAGCTTGTCCACATCGGGAAGGGTTTCGCGAAGGACATTGCCGTTCCGATTTCGAGCTTCATCGAGAGCCTGAAGCTGCGCGTTCCGAGCGCGGTCACCGCCAAAACCGTCGCTTTGGTGGAGCATCTGCGCACAAATGACGGGCTCGATGACGATGACTTTTATTCGACCCTTATCCAGCTCGCGTCCCATCCCGGTCATTTGCTCAATGCCGACTATCTGCACAAGCATCTGACGAGCCTGCCGCTTCCTGATCGCGATGCCATCTGGTCCGCTTATCTCGTCGGCGCGATGGACCGCGAAAGCCCTGTCAGCATCCTTATCGATTGGGCAGCATCGGCTGAGGTATCCAAGACTGACTCGGAACGGTTGCGGCTCGTCGCCTTGGCGCTGGGCTGGATTCTGACGACGACGGATCGTGAGGTGCGTGATGCGGCCACAAAAGCTCTCACGGCGATGTTCTATCGTGCCCCGCTTCTTATTGCGCAAACGATTTTCACATTCGGCGAAGCTGACGATCTCTATCTTCGTGAACGTGTGCTCGGGGCTGCCTATGGCGCGCTCCTGCACATTCACGACAAGCCTGCTGTTCTTGGGGCGGCGGCGGAGGCGGCTTACAATATGGTGTTCTCTGCGGCGGTGCCGGAGCGCCACGCCGTCGTGCGGCACTATGCGCAAGGTATCGTTGATCTCGCTTCGCGACGAACAGCCCTTCCGAAATCGATTGATCTGAAGAAATGCCGGCCTCCGTTCGCAACGAAGCCGATCACGACCTGGCCATCGCGCGCAACGGTCAAAAAGCTCGACGAGGACGCTTATTCGATCATGTCGTCGGTCGTTGGTCACTATATCGATCCCGACAACGAATTCTCCATGGCCGGCGATTTTGGCACCTATACGATGAGCGCGATCGGGCGGTGCTTTTCCGAGGTATCCTTGCGTGATGGCAAGCCCCAAACGGCGGCGATGGCGAAAGCGCAGTTCTGGAAGGAAATTGGAAAGTTAGGGCGGAAAGTCAGCGCGCTCGGCACGTCAACGCGCAAAGCGCGCGAAGCCTACCAAGCAGCCCAAGCGGCGCTGCATTGGGAGACGAGTTTGCCGCCCGCAGGTTACGTCCAAAAGCCCCGTCCATCGGTGCCTGCCCTGAAGCGGAAATTTGAGGACGCCGAGAAACGCTTGTTGGCCGAGTTGACGCCTGAGTTGCGTGCTCGGTTCAAATCCGAACCTCCGTATGAAGAACACGGGGATGCGCAAATCAAGCTGTTCTCGCGGCAGCGCGCTCAGCGTTGGGTTGCCTGGCGCGCTGTCGATCTTGGATGGTCCAAGAAGAAGCACGAGCACGTCGAACGGAAGTTTTCGGGATGGGGCGGCAGGCGGACCGAGCACGTCATTGAGCGCATCGGTAAGAAATATCAATGGATCGCCTACTGGGAGCTTGTCGGCTATCTCATCGACCACCATTGGTACGTTGACTGGGAGAAGAAGCCGGAGATCCTGCAGAATATTGAGCTGTTTGACACTCTTGATATCGATGTATCGTTCTTGTTGACGAAGGAGGAAGCGGTTGACTTGCGGGACCCGCGCGTTCCGCCGATCGGTCTTCCTGCAACCGACTTCAAGGCCGTTGGCGACGCGTTAGATCTCGCTTGGATCTCGACAACCGAGGATCTTCCGCATTTGCCAAGTGTTGTGGAGCGTAAGGACCGGTCTGGCGCGCGGTGGTGGCTTGTGAAGGCGTATCGCTCGGACGAGGATTATCTCAATAAACTTCAAACGAAAGGCCCGCTGCGGACCGGGCAGTTCTTCGTTGAGCTAATCATTCTCAAACCTGAGACCCTCCCAAAGCTCTTTGACAAAATCCGCGGAAAAGATATTTCGGGCTCTGATCTGGTCGAGCACGAGCATACGACTCACCGACTTTTTGGGCTCCACGCCGCGGACCTCTTGGCAGGTGTGGCGGCCGGGCCGTTGCTCAATGCGGAGCGGTCGACGGGCCAATTCGGTTACTTGACAACAACGTTGTCGGGAGATCGAGGAGAATATGATCAGTCGGACGCGGTCGAGATGTTCGCCGTCCCATCGGAACAGCTCGCGCGTGCCTTGCAGCTAAGGCCGGAAAACCCGTGGTCACCTGGCTTTGTTACGATGGATGGCACTTTGGCATTTTTTGATACACGACCGACACAGGGCCGCGATGGTGCAGCACTGATTAATGCGGAACTTCTGACTCAGGCGCTTCGGAAATGGAATCTGACATGCGCTTGGGTGCTGATCGCGGAGAAGGACGGTGGCGTCGCCGGAGATCCAAGACGCTACGAAGACGAAAGCGACCGTCATTCGCTGGGTGGTCTCTGGTGGATCGAAAACGGTGAATGGAAGGGGGACGTCTGGGCTGCCCCGATGAGCCGCAAGGAAGAGCACTCGCCTGGATTAGCTCGCAGGCGATCCAACCGCTCCGGTAAATGAGATCACGTGGGTCGTGGCCACGGCAGCCTGGATTATTCTTGGTGAAGGCCCGGATAAACGAAGGCTCCACGAATGGTCTCGGCGTCCTTTTCCGTAACGCCCTGTGCTCGTACAACGTCATACCAGGATGAGCGCACTTTGTCGGTCATCTCCGCCACGATTGCCTTGGCTTGCGTTTCGTCGAGAAGAAATCGGGTGTGCTGAGATAGCAGATTGTTCGTGTTGGCAAAGCGGCCTTGATCGCCGATATCCATCGCCAAATCCCGACGATCCTGCGCAATGACCGGCGATGGTGTCAGGTCGTAGGCTGGGGAAAGATGCCAGTCTTGATTTTTGGCAAGAAGCGCATGATTGCGCGGATGGTCGTCAAGGTTCGAAATGAGCGCATTGAAGGTCATGCGCCGAAAGAGTTCCTGTGCATCCCTCTTAGGCTCCTTGACGACGCGGCGCAGTTCTTCGGACAAGAGAACGTAGGACCAGCGGTCTCTCCCCTCGGCCGACTCCTCCGCGCGCAACAGCGTCAATCCGCTGATCATCCGGGAGCGTGTATAGCCCTGCTCGGTCTTCTCTCGATCGAAACGCTTGATAAGAAGCACATCCTTGCCGGCGATGGTCTGGATGCGGCTTGCCGCGGCGCCGATCCCGCAAGCTTTAGCCAACTCAAGCATTGCGTGCTCGACACGTGTGTTGTTCCAGCGATCGTCAGGACGGTTAAACTTTGCGATCCAGAGGCCGTCGGTGTCTTCCACAACGGCTTTGGGACGGGCGCCACCCATCGATGTGCCGATGAGCATCAGATCCTGGACCTGCGCGGCTTCCTCAGTTTTGATGTCTTCCTCTCGCATAAGAGCTTCAGAAATGTCCTGAAGCTTCGCGAGTTCGATCGTTTTGTTGAACTTGCGGCGAGGAGCGGGTGGCTGCTGCCCTAGTCCAAATCCGAGCGCGCCAGCACGGTCGTCTGCTGAATTGAGCAGATAATCCAGCTCGCCAAGTTGCGGCACGCCAGCATGCTTTTCGATGACGCGCCGGCCCCAGTAATCAGGGCCAGCATCGCGTAGCGCGCCAAACACGCCGTTCAAGCGGGTTGTCTCGTAAGTATCACCGGAGAGCTTGAGTTCAATTGGATCAATCGGGACGGCGTCGCCGCGTGCGAGGTAGGACTTACCATAGACGAAACGGCCGAGCGCGTTCCCGCGCCGGTCCTTGCTGAGTTCGAAACGGCCCGCCGTTACCGCGTCCGTTTGCCCGGGTAGGGTGATGTAGACGTAGCATTCCGTGTTTTGCTTAGAAGTCATTGTCGAGACTCCCTTTCTTGCGCACGCGGGTCCGCTCCGTGGCTGATTGCAACGAAAGCCCTTCTTCGTCCTTGAGCGGATCGGCCAGGTCGTCGAATGGCTGCAACAAGTCGTAGAGCCACAGCAGGCTCGTATAGACAACGATGCCGGTGGAAGGTTTGCCCTTTTCAGCGTCCATGATGGCGCGCGGTCCTGTCCCGATGCGATCAGCCACATCCGCGATCGTCATCTTGCGGCGAATCCGGGCCGTGCGCAGATTGGCTCCAAAGTGCTTGAGCGCTTGGGAGACGGGATAAGGCGGAGCCTTTTGGAGCTTGTTGACGGCGACCATGTGCTTTCAAAGGCCTCTTATGAGGTTTAAGATGCTTTCAAGAGCATGTGACATCTTGATGCCGGAGTCAAGGTAAATGCTCTTAAGAGCATTTTATGTGCTGTAATATGCGTTTAAGAGCAGTTTCTGCCGTGGGAGATGCATATGCTTAAGGAAGTGCAGAATCTACAATCGCCGGACCCCTACTATTCCGGGGCGGCTGGATTTGTCGGCAGCACGCTTGAGCAACTTCATCACGACATGCGCAAACTTGGGTTGCCGGCCTACGTGCCTGACACCGTCAGACGATCTCACGATGGCATCAGAAACGCGTACATCTATTCCTACTTCTCGTATGACTTGCTGACCCTTGCTGCGAGCCAAACCTTTCCCTGCCTCGAATACGCCTTGCGGCTCCGCATCGGCAGTCAGTTCGAGGGGAGGTTAGATCGCAAAGGAAAGTTGCGGCCGCCCGTCATGTTGGCCGAGCTCCTTGAGGCTGCCAGGGACCAGGGATTGATCTCAGGAGACATTGGCTGGATCAATCCACTGCGTAAGATGTTCGCTCATGGAAGCGATGCGGTTTTGAACGCCCCGATGTTTCTGACACCCTTCCAAGTGGTCACGACGATGATTGTAGAGCTTTTTGATCCCGCTAAGCCATCACCCTAGACTGAATTGCCAAAGTAATTCCGCCGCTAGCGTTCTGGTCGTGAAGCAACAAGGAATGTTGCATGCCCCGCGTGGTGCCTTCTGAAATCATTGCGCTGATTGATCAACACTACTCCGCGTTCAATGCTCGGACACTCGACATAACACATGCGACCGTCGCGGGCCTGATGGCGATCGCGCGTTTGGTCGACGAGCTCCCAACAGAGTTGCTGACTATTAGCGGAGCCGACTACAGCGATTTGGTCTCAGGTGTGGAGGCGATCAAAAACTCCGTTGGCTTTTGGCAGCGCAAGGGAGCAGGACAGATAGGTGTGTCCGAAATCCGTGGCAGAAATGTCCTCTCATTGATCCGAGACGCTCTCGCCAAATGTCCAGACCAAAGCCCTTCGCCAGTTACAGCCGATTTGGCGTTCATATCGGACGCTGATTTGCGAGATAGTATCCGACTGGACTTAAGCACGGCGACAAGCGCCTTGCACAATGGAGAATGGAAAGCGGCAACCGTTTTGGCTGGCTCCGCTGCGGAAGCCTTACTGTTGTGGGCCATAGGCCCTACACCCGATCTAACGAACGTTCCGGTTAAGACTAAAGGTCCACCGGACGAATGGGCGCTTGGGGTGTACATTGCTGTCGCGGATTCCCTGGGGCTCATTAAGCGCCCAACGGCTCAACAAATCACTTTGGCGAAAGACTTCCGTAATCTCATCCATCCCGGTCGTGCTCAGCGTCTTGGCGAGACTTGCGACAAGGGGGCGGCCCTGACTGCACTCGCAGCAGTGGAGCTGATCGTTCGCGATTTGAGTAATTAAGCGTCCGGCCCCAAGAGGCGTTAGCGGCAGCTTGCCGCAACCAGTGGTCGAATTGCCTATTGCGAAACATTCAAATTTATCCTTCGATGCATCGGGGGAGACAAATGATACTTACGGACAACGAAACAAGCGTTGACCTCTTAAATAATGAAGCGATTGCGCATTGCATCATTGCCTTGCTCAGCGAGCAGCCGTCGCGCCCGGTGACGATCGGCGTCCACGGCGACTGGGGCGCTGGTAAATCCAGCATCCTTGAAATGATCGAAGGCGGCCTTGACGGTAACGACGACGTTCTCTGCCTCAAGTTCAATGGCTGGCGCTTTCAAGGCTTCGAGGATGCCAAGATCGCGCTGATCGAAGGCATTGTTGCCGGCCTTATCGAAAAGCGCCCGCTCTTGAGCAAGGCAACTGGTCTGGTCAAGGACGTTTGGCGCCGGATCGATTTGCTCAAGGTTGCCAAGCATGCCGGAGGCTTAGCGTTCACCGCCTTTACCGGAATTCCGACCCCGGACCAATTGCAGGCCATCCTTGGAGGTCTTCAGAGCATCTGGGCTGATCCGGCCAAGCTCGCCACAAAGGAAAATCTCGACACCGTCATCGGCAACGTGAAGTCGATTATGAAGGACGAGGTCGAATCGAAGAGTGTCCCGAAGGAGATCGACGAATTTCGCAAGGCCTTCGATCAGTTACTTAAAGAAGCCGGTATCAAACGTCTCATCGTACTCATCGACGATCTTGATCGCTGCCTGCCCGACACCGCAATCGAGACTCTCGAAGCGATCCGATTGTTCGTTATGACCGAGTACACCGCATTCGTCGTCGCCGCGGATGAAGCGATGATCGAATATGCGGTTCGCAAACATTTTCCCGACCTTCCCGATACGACCGGCCCTCGGGACTACGCGCGAAACTATCTTGAAAAGCTGATACAGGTCCCCTTCCGCATCCCCGCTCTCGGAGAGGCAGAAACACGCATCTATGTAACTCTGCTTTTGATCGGTGCGGTGATCGGAGAAGAAAATGACGGCTACAAGCGACTGATAGCGGCGAGCCGCGAACGGCTGAAAAAGCCTTGGGACACGACACCCATCGATTTCGCCTTTGTGAAGGCCTCACTCGGCGACGCTGCCGGAAACGCGCAAGACATGCTTGTGCTGAGCGATCAGATCGGTCCCATCCTAGCGAGCGGGACGAGGGGCAATCCGCGTCAGATAAAACGATTTCTGAATACTCTCCTCCTCCGCCATCAGATGGCGGAGGCGCGCGGCTTCGGCGCTGAAGTTAAACTATCGGTTCTCGCCAAGCTTATGTTGGCTGAAAGATTTCTCCCGCGGTTTTTTGAACAGATCGCGACGGCCGCCGCTGTCGATCCCAAGGGGCAATGCGCGATGCTTGCCCATCTTGAGGGATCAGGCACTGGTGGAACCGGCACCGCCGCGACACCGAAAAAATCGGCGCGAAAGGAGCCGGAAGATGCCGAGCCTGCTTCAGGCCCTCCGGAGAGCGCTACCTTGGCGGAATGGATGGCATCGCAACCCATCCTGTCCTGGGCGAAGGTCCAGCCGCCAATCGCGACGGAAGACTTGCGTCCCTATCTCTTTGTGACCAAAGACCGCAAAGACTATTTCGGTGCTGGGGTTGCTCTTGGTCATCTCGCGCCACTTGTTGAGAAGATGTTTGGCCCGAAGATCGCGGTCCAGCGGCTCGAGGCTGAGTTGCGGCGACTGGTACCGGCTGAAGCCGCTCAGATATTTGAGGCGGTCAGAAGTCGCGTCGTGGGCAGTGACAGCTTTGAAGCACAACCGCCTGGAATTGATGGCCTCACGGTCCTTGTTCGCACCCAGCCAGCTTTGCAGAACAGCTTGATCGATTTACTGGAAGCCATTCCTGTCGGCCGGTACGGACCTTGGGCCGTCTCCGGATGGCAGGGCGTCATCGTGGAGCAGGCAGCGGTCCAGCGGTTTGAGCAATTGTTGCAACGTTGGGCCGCAAGCTCGAACACCGTCCTGAAGACGGCGGCCACCGGCGCGCTCAAGATCCGAGCCGGGAGCCGGCGCTGATGGGAACCTCCGGTTCATATGGAGGACCTTCGCCCGGATCTGCTCTGGTCCCAACATGGATTGACCCCGTCGGTTCGCCTTCGGCAGGACCAGATTTACCACCCCCCGACCCAACGGCCCCGAACGCGGTGCCGCCGACCGTCCCAGCAGCTCCTCCGGTTCGACCGACACCGCAAGCCGCGTTGCCCGACAATTTTACCGCGCCGCGCACCAATTTTACGCGCTTTGCAGGGAGCGGCGGCAACGATCGCCGCAGCCTGGGCCGGGCGATATCTGGATATCTATCTGGTGGCGTCGGCGGCAATCGTGGCGCCGTGCAGCGCATGGGCTCGTCACGGGGCACGACGGCGCGGCTCGCCAGCTTCTTAAGCGACGTCGCCAATCAAGGCGCTCAGCAGGCACTCCGGTCCCTAAACCTTGAGGCTCTTGCAGGCCGGCCAATCGAAGAAATCTTTCTCGGGCTTGCTGATTACATCTGTCCAGAAGGTGGGACGGTGGACGAAGGCATTGCCCGCGATGCATTCATCGAAACCATCGCTGAGCTTGCCGGCCTCGGGTTGACCGACCTCGACGCCTTGACAGCTCCGCAGATGCAGACTGTGTTCGAGCTTTACGCCGCTCATGCGATCGAAGCGCGCATCTACAACGATATTGGGTCGAAGGGCGTGACGCTGCCCGCCGACGTACGCGCCGTCGAGCGCATCCAGACAGTCCTAAAAGACTTCATACGTCGTGGCGTGAGCGATGCCGTGGCCCGTTCGCAGACGGACTTGCGAACGCTGGCAAAGGGCCAGGTAAGCAGCTTTGTCGATGCAATCTACGCTGACGCCTTCGCGATATTGCAAACAATGGCGGACGGGATGGCGGAGTCATGAGACAGCACGTCATCATCGGCCGCTTTGGTCCGGGAGATCGCACCGCAATCCCCACGGCACTTGGCGAGGTGTCCACTAAGCTTGACTTGGTCGTTTCCAAGAGAGGGCTCGGACACGGTATCGGCAGGGCGCTGAATGATCTGAGAAAACTAAAATTGGTGCCGACCGAGATCGCGCTCGATTTACTCGTCTTGGCGGCGCACATTCATGCGGCCGATACGAGGGTTTCGCGTGCGACCGAGTCACAAGATTCGTGGACGCGAGAACTCAGGCTCGTCGTGCCCGTGAGCGATCCCGCCAGATGGATTGGCGCTGCACCTACGCTTCGCCGCATTCTCAACTTTCTGTCGGGCGACCGCTGGATCGTCGACTTCCGAGCCCGTTCCGCCAAATTCAGGCAATACCTCGCACCGTTAGCCGCAGAGTTGATCCCGCCGCCCTATGACAGCGTCAACCTGTTTTCAGGTGGTCTTGATAGTCTGATCGGAGCCATTGACGCGCTCGAAGCTGGCGGACAGCCTCTCTTTGCCAGCCATGCTGGCGAGGGCGCCGTCAGCAAGTCTCAGGAAGACTGCTTCGATGTCCTCCAAAAGCATTACGCCAAATTATCGCCAACTCGCTTTCGTCTCTGGATGAATTTTCCGAAGAACCTCGTGCGAAAGGTCGGCTCCGAAGATTCAACGCGCGCGCGGTCTTTCCTCTTTTTCGCGCTCGGCATATTTGCGGGGTCCAGTTTTGGGAAGCCGTTCAAGCTCCGCGTTCCGGAGAACGGATTGATCTCCCTTAATGTGCCGCTCGATACATTGCGGCTGGGCTCCCTGAGTACGCGCACCACGCACCCGTTCTATATCGCCAGGTGGAACCAGTTGCTACATCTTCTCGGCATACCCGGTGTCGTTGAGAACCCTTATTGGAACAAGACGAAAGGCGAAATGGTTTCCGAATGCTCCAACGCGAAGCTGTTGCGCGGCCTCGTTCCAAGCTCCATGTCGTGCTCGTCACCGACCAAGGGTCGTTGGAAAGGCCTGGCGACAGAACATTGCGGTTTCTGCTTGCCATGCCTCATCCGGCGGGGTGCGCTCCTATCGATCGGTGATCCGACCACCTACACGGTGCCTGATTTGCGGGCGTCTGAGATGGATACGCGTCGGGCCGAAGGAAAGCAGATACGTTCGTTCCAATATGCTATCGAGCGTCTGAGAGAGCGACCGCAGCTTGCAAGAATGCTGATACATAAGCCCGGACCGCTTTTTGATGAGCTTGCACGATTGGATGCCCTGGCTGATGTTTATACGCGGGGGCTCAACGAGGTTGGCGTTTTGCTTGACGGCGTGAGGGCGGGACCTAGCTGATGGAGACAGCGTGACCTTGAGCGGCCTCGTGGATTTTCATTGTCATCTCGATCTCTATCCTGATCATGAAAAATTGGTGACGGAGTGTGATAAGGAGGGGGTCTTCACCCTTGCCGTCACGACGACACCGCGGGCGTGGCCACGCAACAATGAGTTGGCGAGTAAGACCAAGCATGTCAGAGCTGCCCTCGGGCTTCACCCGCAATTGGTCTCCGAGCGAGCAAGCGAGTTTGCGCTATGGCAAGAATATCTGCCAGCCTCACGTTATGTCGGAGAG
The DNA here is from genome assembly GCF_021088345.1 of Bradyrhizobium ontarionense. Taxonomy (NCBI): domain Bacteria; kingdom Pseudomonadati; phylum Pseudomonadota; class Alphaproteobacteria; order Hyphomicrobiales; family Nitrobacteraceae; genus Bradyrhizobium; species Bradyrhizobium ontarionense. The sequence continues at coordinate 6,496,441 of NZ_CP088156.1, forward strand.
GTTGGTCTTGACGCCAGTCCGCGCTTCTACAAGTCGTTCGATCTACAGAAGCAAATTTTCGAGAAGATCCTGCGTTCGTGCGCGCAAAAGCAAGACAAGATATTGACGCTGCATAGCGTGCGTGCCGTGAAACCTGTTCTTGATATGCTTGAAATGCACCTGCTGCCGAACAAGGGAAAGGCCGTCCTCCACTGGTTCACAGGGACCGCGCCGGAAGCGAAGCGCGCGTGTGAACTCGGGTGTTACTTTTCTATCAACGCGGCGATGCTGAGCAATGATCGTCATCGGAAGATTATAGCGGGATTGCCCTTGGATCGGTTACTGACCGAGACCGATGGCCCCTTCACCCAGGCGGGCGGCTCAGATCCCGCACGTCCGCGTGATGTTAAGCTCGCGGTCGAGGGGTTGGCCAGCATCCGGTCAAGATCACCTAACGAGATGCGAACGATGATACAGGAAAATCTTCGACAGCTCGTGTCAGCGTAAGGTGCCCAACCGCTAGTTCCTTGAGAATTCCATCTAACTGCACTCACCTCTCGGACGCCACGAGACAGGATCTGCGACCCAGCGATTAATTTCGGATTCACGCCATCCAGTCCCGTTGGCGCTGATTTTGAGTTGAGCCGGGAACGTGCTTTCGGCTATCTTGCGATAGATGGTTGACCTGGATAGCCCAGTCCTGGCGAGGACCGTTTTCAACCGGATGATACGATCTGGTTCGCGCATAGCTACGCTGCCTCCTGGTGGCTCTTTCTGACGCCTGCTTCGACCAAAAGAGCCGGCTTTCAAAAGCACGCTAGAGGGTTTTTGGCATGTCGTAGCATGGCGTTCGGACGGCGAGAAATGGGACGGGTCATAGTCCGAGGCCCCGGCCTCTTCCGAGACCGAGGCCGTGAGTGAAAGCCAACTCCTGGCCGAGCCGGCGACCTGAGTCGAAGGAGATGCCGAGCTCGCGCTTGCGATTGGCGAGGATGGACTCCAGCTGCGGATCGCGCTCAAGGCCTCTCGCCATATCGCCCATAGCCGCCCGCGTGGCCTTGTAGCCAGACATCTCGCCGGCCTGATACTGTCGCTGGCTGGTGTGATTGAGCTTCTGCCAGCGCTCCACGAAGCGATCGGCGCGGCGGCTCGGATCGGTGCGGAGTTCAGTCTCAAGCTGAAGCGCTCGGATAGCGCGGCTGACCTGGCCGCCAGCTGCCTCGCGGGGCAGTTCCGGGCTCTTCCTATAGGCGGCTTCGGCGTCGTACGAGCCATAAGGCCGCACGTCTTCGAAGGCCTGGCGGGCTTTTTGCAATTCTTTCACCTGCTCGGGACTTGCCTCGCTACCCGTCGCTTTCGCTTCGAAGATCGCGTCAATCGCGCGGGCATGGCGTACAAGCGCTCGGGTGCGTATTGTGGGCAAATCTCTGTCCGGATTCTCTACGAGCTTTCTTTCCGTCATCTCAACTTCGCGCCGCTCGGTTGTCGCGCTGCTCCTGTCCCGTTCCGGCGATTTCTGTTCCGGCCTATGGCCGCCATCCGGACGGGGCGCATTTGCAGGAGATTGAAGGCCATCGAACCTGTCACGCAGTTTCTCTGGCACGATCTTGCGAACGATCTCGACCACGCGCTCGCGGAAGTTGATTCCGCGCCGTTCGGCGTAGCCCTGGGCTGGATCGGCATGGTCGTAGTCCAGGGCCATATCCTTGGCGCGATCGCGCGACAGGGCACGGGTCAACCGGTCCCGATTGGCAAAATCGTCGTGGCTATAGTGCAAGTCGACGCCGTCGCGGTGGCGCGACAGGGCAACGTAGCTGCTATGGGCGTCCATGCCGGGCGTCGCCAGCACATGGACGCGGTCGACCGTCATGCCCTGCGCCTTGTGGATCGTCGCGGCATAGCCGTGGTCGATTCGATTGTAATCCTTGAGGTCGAAGCGCACGGATCGGCCGTCGTCGGTCTGCACGGTCATGGACTGCGTGCTGACCAGCTCGACGGTCCCAAGCATGCCGTTCTTCACGCCGAGGCTGCGCTCGTTCTGCAGGAACATGATGCGATCCCCACTGGCGAAGGCTCTTGCGCCGCGCTCGACCCTCACGGGTATCTCGTCTCCGAGATCGCCCGCAGCCCGCATCCGCCCGCGTGCCGCCCCGTTCAGCGCCTGGACCTCGTCATTGGTGTGGGTGAGAATAATCCGACTCCGGTGCGGCGAGGCCTGCCGGTCGCGGTTCCAGCGCTCGATCAATTCGCCTCGCGCCTGCTCGCGGCTGTGGGCCTCATGCACCATGCCGTAGGAGCGGTAGGCCCCGAGCGCATGACCCACTTTGCCGGTTGCCAGATCGCGCGTGGCGTCGCGCTGCCAGCCCTCCCGCTGCCGGCGCACTTCACCGATTTCAGCCCCGCCGTGACGCTCATGGATCGATCTGAACGCCGCCCCCGCTTCGATTGCTTGCAGTTGCTGCGGATCGCCGACCAGCACCACCTTCGCGCCGGCCTCTGCTACACGGGACAGCACGCGCTCGAGCTGGCGCGTACCGACCATGCCGGCCTCGTCGACAACCAGCACATCGCGCGAACTGAGCAGATCACGGCCCTGTTCCCAGCCATGCTCCAGGCTGGCAATCGTGCGCGACACGATGCCCGATCCGCTTTCGAGATTTTCCGCGGCAATCCCGGACAGCGCCGCGCCCCGGACCTCGAAGCCTGCCGCCTCCCAGGCCTCCCGCGCCACTCCTAGCATCGCGCTCTTTCCCGTCCCGGCATGGCCGAGGACGACACCCAAATCACATCCGCCCGTGACATGCGCCAGCGCCTCGGTCTGCTCGGACGAAAGGACCAGGCCACGCGCCTCCGCACGGATCAAAGCGGCCTTGCGGTCCGCGTCGCGAACCTCATGATGCTTCCGGTTCGCCAGCATCTCGGAAGCACGATGCAGGCTCTGTTCCGTCTCGATCATTCCGCGGGTGGTAAACCGATCCTCGCCGCGGGTGTCCCGTCCGAGTTCGACCAGATCTGGCGCTCCCTGCATCGCGCCCACCAGCTCATTGAACTGGTCGAGCCCGTCGCTGTGCCGGTGCGCGAACTTGGCCAGATCGCGGTGCGTGAAGGTCGATTGCTGCCGGGTGATGGCGTCCAGTCCAATGGAGGGATCGGCAATGATCCGCGCGCCGTTGTTCCGCGCGATCTCGCGGTGCATCTCGGCCCGGTCGGCCTCACACACTTCGCCTGTGATGCCCCGAACCTCGATGCGTTTGGCCGGCGCGCCGATCTGGCTTTGCGGCTCCAGTGCGACGCCCTGGGCTTCCAGACTGCGATGGTCGATCCGTGCGTCGATGTCGAGCTCGGCCAGGCGCTCATTCGCGAGCTCCGCCCAACGTTCGCGCCAACGCTCGACCATCTCCGTGCGGTTCCAGTCCCGCACCTTTTGGCCAAACCCGTTCTCGTCGACCGAGCGCATGGTCAGCATGACATGGGCATGGGGCTTGGGCATGCCGTCCTCGGCCATATCACAATGCACATTGAGGTCGGCAATCATTCCGAGACCGACGAACTCGCCCCGAACGAAGTCCCGGGCCAGCTCGATGCCCTGTGCCTCGCTCAGCTCGCGCGGAAGGGCGAACTCCACCTCACGAGCAAGCTGAGCATCTTTCCGGACTTCGAACGCCTCGACATCATTCCAAAGCCGGGCCCGGTCGCCCCAGGCCTCCGGCGCGTTCTCCGGCAGCATCACCTCGGAATGGACGACGCCGCGCTTCCCGGAAAAATCCTGATCACGGCCGAGCCGCTCGTCGCGCAGCCGCGAGCCGGAGCGGTAAGCAGCCGCCGCTATCGCACTGCTCCCGGTCTTTCGGCCAATGACTTTGACATGAAGATGATAGATCGCCATCGCGACCAGATCACTGGCACAACGAAGCGCACGTCGGAACGACGTATAAGCGCGCCCTCCCTCGAAAAAATCTCGGGAGGGATCGCACCGTCCCAGGCCGTCCTGATGACCTTACAGCATTCCGCGGTGTGCTCGCCTATCATTTCTCCATCGAACTCATGGAGACGACGATGCGCAAACCACGAGACTTTGATGCGGACCTGAAGGCACTCGAAGACAAAGCGCGCGGCCTGAAAACTCGCAAAGTGCGCCAGCTCGGCGAACTGGTTGTCGCGACTGGGGCCGACACACTCACTGCGGAAGAACTGGCTGGCGCGCTTATCGTGCTGGCCGAGATGAAAGAGGCCGGAAAGAAGGAGGCTTGGGCCAAGCGCGGCGCCGCGTTCTTTCAAAGTCGGACGCGGCGAATTGCACCAGCAACTGACCGCAACATGGACGGCGCTTCTGCGCAACCGAGCGGCCCTCAACCGGCACCGAGCCGCAAGGGCGCGACATGATATGCGCACTTGGCAGGTCGAGCGCCGCAAGCGCACACGGCATCTCATCGAACTCGGTGGCCTGGTCGTCAAGGCGGGCATCGTGGACCTAACCGGTGACGACCGCGCCATCATCTACGGCGCGCTGCTCTGGATGGCCCACAAGCTCCGAAGCGAAGAGCGCGAGAAGGCGTTGGCGCTCTGGACTGCAAAGGGAAAATAGGCGTTCGAGGACGGCCAAAGCGTTGGTGCCGACGCCAAGGTCTAGACTCTGAACCGTGCCTGCACTTCCCCGACTTTTGCTCAGCCGAAGCCGTGCGCGGGCGCCTCGGCTCGGTGAGACTACTTAATGACGGTGAGTGGCGCTCGAAGTAGACGCTTCATGAGCTCGATGTCGGCGAGAGTGGTGGGTCCGTGGAAGCTTGAAACCGCTCGATCCGGCGACAGGTTAAAGATGGCGAGCTAGCATCGGATGTGGAAATCGGATCAAGTGGCCGCAACGGCCGGTGATAGCTAGACAGACAATCGCCGCGATTCGCCGCTCGGCCATGCCGTCGAAGGGCGCGCCTGCTGATCGTCGCTGCACACAACAAGGGACGCTTGCGGTCAAAGCGGATTGTGGATCGCCGGCAACCGACGAATGAGTGCACGGCCAGCGTCAACCAGTGGACAGGAATCGGATCGCGCGCCAACATAAGGCCATGAAGAAGATCGGGAAAAGCGACGTCATCGGGCAGCAGGGAATGTCCCTCATCGAGGGAATCATTCTCTCAATGGGATTCATGTTTTATCCAACCGGCGGCGTCGAAGCGGGCATCGACGGCTTCATCGAGCTGCGTGATGCCGAGACGGGCGAGGTGGGCAACCTGCTCCTGCAGGTCCAGGGCAAGGCGACCGAGCGCGAACGCCTTCAAGGGGAGAACGAGGAGACGTTCGAGTTTCCCTGCGCCGACGCCGATATCGAATACTGGACCAAAGGCACGGCGCCCGTTCTCCTTATCGTCGTGGCTCTGAGGACGCGGAAGGCCTACTGGAAGTCGCTCAAGGAGTGGTTTGCGGATCCGGAACGACGCAAGTCACGCAAGGTCGTCTTCGACAAGAGGAAGGACGAGTTCACGCGGGAGGCCAAGGCCAGCCTGATCTCGGTCGCGACGGCGGTCCGTCCCGGGGCATCGGGGCCGAGCGTCAAGAAAAGTGAGCAGATCTTGGTGAACCTGCTGGAGGTCAAATTCGCGCCCCGGGTGTTCTGGGCGCCCACGTCCCACGGATCGGACAAGTCGTTCGGCGGAGCGCTCGGCGAGATTGTGAAGCCGGCGCGCGGGGAATGGATCGTTCGTTCGAAGTCGGTGCTGTCCTTCCATCCGCTGGACGAACATCCGTGGAAGAAGCTCTGCGACTGGGAGGCGATGGAGGAATTCGACACCACGGAGTGGGCGAACAGCGACGACGAGGACCGGCAGCGTGACTTCGTGGCTCTCCTCAACAGGGCTATCGGGGAGTTCGTCAGGCCGGACCTTTACCGGGACCGCGACAGCCGCGTGTTCTTCTTCCGCAAGCCCAAGGATAAGCACAGCCTGAACTATGCCTACCGGAGCCTGCAGAACACCACTACCCGCCGCGTGGTAGGACCGTACGGCAAGAAGAAAAGCGATCCGAAGAAATTCGCCTATTGGCGGCACTCGGCCTTCCTGCATCGCTTCGTCCGGCTCGCTGGCAAATGGTACGCCGAAATCACGCCAACCTACCACTTCACATATAACGGACAGGATGCCGATGCCTACGCCGGCGAGCGGCTGAAGAAGATCAAGGAGATCGAGAATAACGCGGCCGTCATGGGGCAGTTCGTGATGTGGCGTGACTTCCTGACGACGCACGGTGCGGAGGACCTGTTGACGAAGGCGTACCCGTTCCTTTCATTCAGCGCGGTCGACGCACTTGAACTCGACGTCGGGGTGCCGGACGATCTTTGGAAGTCGCAGGAGACTGACCCCTCGTCTCCATTGTTCGAATACGCCCTGGCGGGCGAAACGGTCGAGAACATCACGTGAGGCTCACCCATCTTACCGAACCGGACTTGGAGTTCGGACACGCGTTCCGCCATCCCGATATTCGTTTCGGCATCATGGACTACGGTCCGCTCGATTTTGGGATGGAGAGCGCACCCAAGCGCATCAAGATGGGCGTCATCGGCAGCGCAGAGACGGTTGAAGGAACTGCCCGTTGGATCGAGAGATGCGCGAAGGGATTCGCCGCCAAGCAGAGCCGGCAACCGAATCTCTTCCCTCCGTTCCCTGGTGTCGATTTCGAGACCACGTTCAGATGTGAATTCGTCACTTCCGACGAGATCCAGCGCGTCCTTCCAGCGCGTGAGATCGCCCGCCTCGTCGCGATACCGGGCCAACGGGAGGTCACGCAGGCGATCGTGGAGACGATCACCAACGAGATCTCGGCATTGGCAGAGCAGACGGCGAAGCCAGACGTCGTACTGATCGCGTTGCCGGTCGAAATCATCGAGCGGACCTACAACGCTCGCGACGTGGCAGGCGGCGAAGATGACGACGAGACCGAGGCGGGGACCGCGCTTGATTTCCGTGGCATGCTGAAGGCGTCGTGTATGCGCTTGAGGCTACCGATTCAGCTTCTTTGGCCGACGACCTACGACCCCACGATTAGGATTCCGCGCAAGCTGAAGGAGACCAGCGAACGCCGGACCCAGGACCCCGCAACCATCGCCTGGAATCTGCTGACGGCGGCCTACTACAAAGCGGGCGGTTTGCCGTGGCGCCTGGCGCGCGACGCGCGTCAGCTCCGGACGTCGTTCGTTGGGCTGAGCTTCTATCGTTCGGTGGACGGCGAACAGGTTCATACCAGCACCGCCCAGATGTTCGACGAGCGCGGAGAGGGGCTGATTCTGCGGGGTGGCCGCATGGTCGAAAGCGAGGAGGACCGTCGGCCGCACCTGACTGCAATCGACGCTTATGAACTGCTGAAGGGTTCGCTGAAGGTGTTCCGCGATCAGCACGGGCATTGGCCTGCTCGCGTGGTCCTCCATAAGACCTCGAAGTTCGACCGCAACGAACTGGACGGTTTTCACAAGGCGATAGATGAACGCGACATCGATTACGCGGATTTCGTCTGGATCCAGAAGTCGATGACCCGCCTCTACCGTCTCGGCATATACCCGCCGTTGCGGGGGACGCTGCTGCGCTTCGACAAGGATCAGGCGCTTCTCTACACTCGCGGCAGCGTCGACTTCTTTCGAACCTATCCCGGCATGTATGTGCCGCGTCCTCTGCAGTTGCGGTGCCAAGTCCAGGGACAGCCGTTGCAGCACGTGGCGGAAGAGACGCTCGCTCTCACGAAGATGAATTGGAACAACACGCAGTTCGACAACGGCATGCCGATCACGATTGCTGCCGCGAAGCACGTAGGGGAAGTTTTGAAATATGTGCCAGAGGGGCAGGAAATAGCGCCGAGATACAGCTTTTATATGTGATGACCACACGATCGCCGTCCCATGGAGTGGGGTACGGTCGGTGACGTGACGATCTACGTCGACGTCTGCGGAGACTTTGATCGGGCCTTCTTCTGCTCCAAATTGTTTCGATATCGTCGGCGATTTGAGATGGTTGCGAAGGGATCCGATCTCGATGGTCTCATCTCGGACGGCATGCGGTTGTCGCTGTCGCGTAAAATCTCTCACCGTCGCTGGCATCCGCGACTATCCGAATGGCCGTCGACGTGCGCGGTCGTGCGCTGTGACGCTCGAATGCTCGCATTGACGCTGCCAATAGCACAGACGAGTCTTACTCTCGTCGAGTCGTTGCTGGCAGAGGAATCCATGAAGCGAAAACGGCGAGAGAACGGCGAGTTAGAAGTGCAGGTTACTTCATCTGCGTCGGACATTGCACGGGTGCGGGCGATACCATTCGCCCAGAAGCTCACTTGCACAATTAACGAAGCATGTGACGCGACGGGCCTCGGGCGCACGAAGCTCTATGAGCTGATAGGAGAAGGGCATCTTACGACGACCACCGTCGGACGCCGGAGATTGGTGGTGGTCCGTTCACTTTTGTCGCTTCTTGAGCCGGACACCTTGGTGTGATGGCGTTCGGCTCAATCGCAAGCAGTTCCGTTCTGCGTTTTCTTCAGGCGCTCTTTCTCAGGACACGGCCAAGCTCTTTCATCCGATCAAGCTCGTCCGCCCACCATTGCATCATGCGCACGCGCTCCTGCCAGAACTCGGCGGCATGTGTATAGGCGCCACGGATTTCATTCGTCTCCTGATGGGCAAGCTGGCGTTCGATCGCATCCGCGTGCCATTTGCCGCTTTCGTTCAACAGAACCGAGGCGGTCGATCTGAAGCCGTGAACCGTGATTTCGGTCTTGTCGTAACCGAGCCTTCGGAGCGCGGCATTGAGTGTGTTGTCGCTGATGGGGCGGTGCCAGGATCGCACTGACGGAAAGAGCAGCTTCGATCCTCCCGTCAGTTCGCGAAGCTCTTCCAGGATGGCGAGGGTTTGCGGGGCGAGTGGCACCCGATGCGGGCGTCGCATCTTCATTTTGGCGGCCGGGATGCGCCATTCGGCGCTCGCTATATTGAACTCGGTCCATTCGGCCTTTCGGAGCTCTCCAGGCCGAACGAACATCAGAGGTGCCAGCTTGAGCGCGTACCTCGTGACGGCCTGCCCCTCGAAGCCATCAATGGCACGGAGGAGGGCGCCCACGGCATGCGGCTCGACGATCGTGGCGCGGTGGGTCACCTTTGGCGTGATCAGAGCGCCGCGGAGGTCGCCGGTCGGGTCGCGTTCGGCGCGGCCAGTAGCGATCGCATAGCGGAAAACCGCGCCGATCGTGCTGCGCGCCCTAGTGGCGGTCTCGTGCCGTCCACGCCTTTCGATCTTTCGCAAGGCGTCGAGGATCTCGGGCGCCTTCAACTCGGCGATCGGGCGCTTGCCGAATTCCTGGTTGGCGAAGTCGAGCAGCCACTGCTTCTTCTTCAGCGTCGTCGGCGCGTCGCCCTCGGCCTCGAATTTCTCCATCAGCTCCTTGGCGACGGCTTCGAATGTATTGGCGCGGGCAATCCTGGCCTGACGGCGCTCGGCCTTGCGCTCGACGGAGGGATCGATGTCCTCTGCCAGCAGCCTCTTAGCTTCGTCCCGCTTGGCCCGGGCGTCGACCAGGGAAACGATCGGATAAGGGCCGATGGCGAGCAGCTTCTGCTTGCTGTCGTAGCGATAGGCGAAGCGCCAGAGCTTCGATCCGGTGGTGGTGACGAGCATGAACAGCCCGCCGTCATCGGAGCGCTTGTAGTCCTTTTCGGCCGGCTTCAGGTGCCGGAAATAGGTGTCAGTCTTGGTCGGCATAGGTTCGATTCCACCCCAAATTCGCGATACCAGCACCCCAGCAAGCTACCAGCGAGGATACCAACTGACGGGGCGGATACCAGCAAACCGGGGCGTACGACCGCGGCGGGCGATCGGCGGCTTTGCCTTGATTTTGAGGGAGAAACGGACGCAAGCGGATGAGGGCGGACGGTCAAATGGTGCCCCTGGCCGGAATCGAACCAGCACTCCTTGCGGAACTCGATTTTGAGTCGAGCGCGTCTACCAGTTCCGCCACAGGGGCAATCGCCTGGGCCTGTACAGGAACCGTGCGAAGCGGGCGAACTATAGCGGCCGGCCGGACAGGGTCAACCCGCACGGACGTGATGGCCACTCATCTCGACAGTTTTCGCTGGCGGGAGTAGGAGCCGGAACGGCCCGGCGTGACGCCGGAGGTATGCCCGTTCGGGAGGACAGATGACGACGAACAGCTCCGTGATGGCGCGCCCTGCGATGGGGGCCCTGAACCCGGCGGTGACCGCGGCGCTGCTCGCGGCCGGCGTCGCCGCGGCGACCCTGGCGGGCGCCTGGTACATGCAGCTGGTCTGGGGGCTGCAGCCCTGCGAGCTCTGCCTGAAGCAGCGCTGGGCTTATTATGCAATCGTACCGCTCGCCCTGGTGATCGCGCTCGTGGCCGCCCGCGGCGCGCCGCGCGGATTGGTGCTGGCCGGGCTCGGCCTCATCGCGCTGGCCGCCCTCGGCAATGCCGGGCTCGGCGTCTACCACGCCGGCGTCGAATGGGGCTTCTGGCAGGGCCCGACCGAATGCACCGGGCCGATCGGCAATCTCGGCAGCGCCGGCAGCCTGCTGGAGCGGCTTGATAGCGTCCACGTCGTGCGCTGCGACGAGGTGCAGTTCCGCTTCCTCGGCCTGTCGCTCGCCGGCTACAGCGTGCTGATCTCGCTGTTCATCGCCGCCGTCGCCGGCTGGGGCGCCGCCCGGAGGCCAACTGCCGCCTAATCGTCGACGTCGTCCTGCGGCCGTCCGAACAGATGGACGATGCCGGGAGTGGCGATGGTGACGAACACGAAGCGCGAGAGGTGATGGGCGCCGACGAAGATCGGGTCGATGTGCAGGGTCAGCGCCAGCGCCATCATCGCGTCCATCGCGCCGGGCGCGAACGCCACGATGGTGTCGGAGAAGCGCACATGCGTGGTGAGCACGATGACAGCGACGAAGGCCGCCGAGATCGCGACCGCGATCGCGAACGAGCCCAGCGCGGCGCGGATGTGGCCGGCCAGGGTCTTGATCCGCATCCGCGCGAAGCGGCTGCCGATCAGGGCGCCGATGCCGACCAGCGCGATGCCGCGCATCCATTCCGGCAGGCCGCCCTCGACGAGACCAGCGCCGTGCAGGATGCCGCTTGCGACCATCGCACCGAACAGCCAACTCGCCGGAAACTTGATCAGCTGCATCAGCACCGCGGCGGCCAGCGAAGCCACCAGCAGTGCGAGCAGACCGAGCGGTGAGGCCACCGCCTGGGTCAGCGAGGGCGAGGACGACGGGGCCACGCCGGCGAGCGCGAGTACCAGCGGCAGCGCGGCGGTCAGGATGATCACCCGCAGGGTCTGCACCACCGCGATCGCGGGCAGGTCGGCGCCGCGCTCGACGGCGAGGATCGTGATCTGCGACAGCGCGCCGGGGCTGCCGGCGAGCAGCGCCGAGGTGCGGTCCCAGCCATGGACGCGCTGCAGATAGAGGCTGGAGCCGAAGGTCGAGCAGAAGGTCGCGAGCGCGAGCAGCGCGATCGTCAGCGGATAGGCGCTCACATGGTTGATCAGCTCGCGCGAGACCACCGCGCCGATCGAGATGCCGAGCAGCAGCAGCACGGTCTGGGTGAGGATCGGCGGCATCGCCAGCGGCCGGCCGGCGATCGCCGCGATCGCGGTCGCGATCATGGCACCCGAGATCAGGCCGCCCGGCAGGTGAGCGACGAGGAAGATCAGGCCACCGGCGGTGCCGAGGGCAAGCGTCTCGAGCGCGCTCAGGGTCTTGGCGCGGCTCGGCAGGTCGAACGGGAGGGAGGAGATGATCTGGCGCACGACGCGGCTTATGCCAAAAGCGTGCCTTGCGAACAATTCCCGCGGCTGCGCAGGCGCCATGCGCCCACGCAACGGCCGGCACCGTTCACTTCGGAGCCCGCTTCGAAACCCACTTGGGGATTCACTTCAGGAAGGTCACTTCGGCTTGTCGGCCGCGCTCGCAGCCGCGGCCTTGTCGCGCTTGCAGGCGGAGCGGAATTTGCCGCGGGCCCTGCCGCGCAGTCCCTGGTCATCGGCCTCCTTGGAGCAGGCGACCGAGATTGCCCGGCGCGCTGGCTTGTCCATCGTCGCGAACTTGTCCGTGGCGGCGTCGGGCCGCGACGGCAGCGTCAACGCCGGTTGCGACAAGGCGGGACCCGCAGCCAACAGGGTGGCGATGGCGGCGGCCGCAGCAGCCGCGCGGGCGGAAAGAGTCATGCTGAAATCCTCGATTGGACAGCGTCGCGCGCGTCCGACGATGCTGAACCCGGTGTGAATGGAATGGGCCGGATCGGCGCACGACGCAAATTATATTTTCGCGCGCTGGCGGTCCCGCCTGCCTTGTCGGCGGCGGGCCTCTCGCTAGAATTGTGGTCCCATTCATCATGCTCCACAGGGAGATCGAGAATGAGTTTTCAAGTTAGATCATTCGCCGCCTCGTCATTGGCGGCTTTGGCCGTTGTCGGCCTGACAGCGTTCGCCGCCGCACCGGCCCAGGCGCTGACCTCGCAGGAATGCAGCGCCAAGTACAAGCAGGCAAAGGACGCCGGTACGCTCAACGGCCAGAAGTGGAACGACTTCCGCAAGGCCCAGTGCGGCAGCGACGCGACCGCTGCCGCCCCTGCCGCGCCCGCGGCTCCGGCCGCTCCTGCTGCCGAGGCGAAGCCCGCGAAGGAGACCAAGGTCGCCCCCAAGGAGGCCGCCCCGGCCGCGGCGCCGAGCGGCCCCGCGGTGTATCCGACTGCGGTCGATCCGAAATATGCCAAGGAGACGGCCGGCAAGGCGCGGATGCATACCTGCGTCGACCAGTACAACGCCAACAAGGCGACCAACGCCAATGGCGGCATGAAGTGGATCGAGAAGGGCGGCGGCTACTACAGCGAGTGCACCAAGAAGCTGAAGGGCGCCGCCTGAGCGGGGTCGATTGAGCAGGCCATCTGCGGCCGGACGTGTCATGCGTCCGGCCGTTTCGATATCTCCGCTGCGCTCATGACGGTTGCCCTTGTCGGCGGCGGGGCCGCCCACAATTTGCGCCGGTCTGACCTACAAATTCGGCGATGATCGCAAGCCTCGGCCTCATACTGGTCTGCCAGCTGCTCGGCGAAGTCGTCGTGCGCGGCCTGGCGCTGCCACTGCCCGGACCCGTGCTGGGCCTGGTTCTGCTGCTCGCATTGCTGTTGCTGCGCGATCGGATCAAGCCGCTGGCCATCGGCCCGCTCGCCACGGACGAGGGCCGTGGCCGGATCGAAGACGTCAGCCGCGTGCTGCTCGCCAACCTGTCGCTGCTGTTCGTGCCGGCCGGCGTCGGCGTCGTGCAGAAGCTCGATCTCGTGGCGGCCCATGGCCTCGCGATCGCCGCGGTGCTGGTGCTCTCGGTGATCGCGACCTTGCTGGTCACGGTCGCGGCCTTCGTCGTGACCAGCCGGCTGCTGTCGCGGAACGGGCCGTCATGAGCGCAAATCCGTTTTCGCTCTGGGTCTATCTCGCCCAGTCGCCGCTGCTGTGGCTCACCGTGACGCTGGTCGTCTATGCGATCACGGATGCGGTGTCGCTGCGCACGCGACGGCATCCGCTCGCCAATCCCGTGCTGCATGCGATGTGGATCGTCGCCGCGTTCCTGCTCGTGACCGGCACGCCCTATACGACCTATTTCGCCGGCGCCCAGTTCGTGCACTTCCTGCTCGGTCCGGCCACCGTGGCACTCGCCGTGCCGTTGTACCGGAACCGCCGGATCGTGGTGCAGGCCGTCCTGCCGATGCTGGCCGCGCTGATGGCCGGCTCCATCACGGCCATCGTGTCGGTGGTCTGGCTCGCCGAGGCGTTCGGCCTGCCCCGCGAAATCGTGCTGTCGCTGGCGTCGAAATCGGTGACGGCGGGGGTGGCGATGGGGATCAGCGAGTCGCTGCACGCCGATCCGTCGCTGACCGCGGTCGCGGTCGTGCTCACCGGCATCACCGGTGCCATCATCGTCACGCCGCTGATGAACAGCACCGGCATCACCGATTTCCGTGCCAGGGGATTTGCCGCCGGCCTCGCCGCGCACGGCATCGGCACCGCGCGCGCATTCCAGGTCGACGCGCTCGCCGGCACATTTTCCGGCATCGCAATGAGCCTGAACGCGCTTGTTACCTCCTTCCTCGTTCCACTCGCCGTTACGCTGTTGGTCCGGTGATTTTCGGGCTTGCCTTTCCGATCCGGAAGTGAACCTGCTGCCGCGATGATTTCTGCTACCCAAGGCGTGCTCGGCGTGTTGTGCGGCGCGATGGTCGGGTTTTCCCTCGGCCTCGTCGGCGGCGGCGGCTCGGTGCTCGCGGTGCCCTTGATGGTCTATGTGGTCGGCGTGCCGGAGCCGCACATCGCGATCGGCTCGAGCGCGATTGCGGTCGCCACCAATGCCGCGCTCAATCTCGTCAACCATGCGCGCGGCGGCACCGTGATCTGGCCGATCGCGGCGCTGTTCGCAGCAGCCGGCATCGCCGGCGCCTTTGCGGGCTCGCTGCTCGGCAAGATGGTCGACGGCCAGAAGCTGCTGGCGCTGTTCGCGCTGGTGATGATGGTCATTGCCATGCTGATGCTGAAGACACGCGGGCGGATCGGCATCCCCGACGTCAAGATGAGCATGGCCAATCTGCCGGCCATCGTCGGTTTCGGCCTCGCCACGGGCAGCCTGTCCGGCTTCTTCGGCATCGGCGGCGGCTTCCTGATCGTGCCGGCGCTGATGGCCGCGACCGGCATGCCGATCATGAACGCAGTGAGCTCGTCGCTCGTCGCGGTGACGACCTTCGGTCTCACCACCGCGTCCAGCTATGCCTGGTCCGGGCTCGTGGCCTGGGATCTCGCCGGCCTGTTCATTGCGGGCGGTATCGCCGGAGGTCTTGCGGGCACGCGTCTGGCGCGCCAACTCTCGGAACGGCGCGGCGCATTGAACGTGGTCTTTTCCGTCGTGATTGCCGCGGTGGCGCTGTATATGCTGGCGCGCAGCCTGCTGCAGATCTGGAGCTGACCGTGCGATCGGAGACATGATGAAACGCAGCACCTCGGACGACATGGTCGCAGCTTTCGGCCGGCGCAGCTTTCTGACCCTTTTTGGCGCTGGTGCGGCCGGGTTGTCTTTGTGGCCCCGCGCGAGCCGCGCGGAGGACGTCGACGAGCCCGACGAGGCCTCGGTGCTGCGCGATCCGGATGCGCCCGTGCTCGGCAATGCAACGGGCGACATCGCGATCGTCGAATGGTTCGACTACAATTGTCCGTATTGCCGCAAGCTCGATCCCGAGCTGCAGCAGGTGGTGCACGACGACGGCAAGGTGCGCTGGGTGCTGAAGGAGTGGCCGATCCTCGGGCCGGTGTCGGTGGTCGCGGCGCGGATGGCGCTGGCCTGCAAGTATCAGGACAAATACGCGAAAGCGCATGACGCGCTGATCGGCACCAGCTCGAAGCTCACGGAGCCGCGCATCGACGAGCTGCTCTCTGAGGCAGGCATCGATGTCGACCGCGCCAAGCGCGATCTTGCCGCCAACGCCAAGGCCATCGACGCCATGCTGGCGCGTAACGACAAGCAGGCGCGGGGCCTGAGCTTCCGCGGCACGCCATCCTTCATCGTCGGCAAATTCAGGGTGCCCGGCGTTCTCACCATGGCCCAGTTCGAGCAGGTGATTGCTGACGCGCGCAAGGCAAGCGCGGCCAAATAGGCGTGGTCAAACAGGCCACTTCAAATCGGCCATGCGAAAGGCGCCTCGACACGGGTTCGAGGCGCCTTCAAAAGCGTCAGCGATGCGATGTGCCCGTCATTTCGACGAGATGCGAACCCAGTCGTCGTGCGCACGGGTCTTGAGCGAATTCCAGCTCTCCGCCGCAACGTCCCAGTTCACGATGGTCCGGCGCGTCTGCGCGGTCGGCCCGTTGGCGACCTCGGAGGTCTGCATCGAGTCATGGACGTAGACGCCGAGCCCCAGGATGAGCGCGCCCAGGATCATTCCTACGAAGGTCCGCATGGTCAGGTTTCTCCAGTGTGACGGCCGACAACGCCGCCCTCGCAGCTTGGTTCCGCAGGTCGTGCGGATGGTTCAACCGAGAGCACACACCTCAACTGCGTGATTTTTCGGGCCGCGATTCTGGCGCCGCGGTGACGAGATTGAGCGCTTTCAACTCGTCGGGCTTGAACGTGAACAGCTGGTCATGCGGCGTTTCCATCGCGTGCACCCAGACCTTGAGGTCGACGCCCATCTCCGCGAGATGACGCTGGCAGCGCGCCGAGATGTTCTGGGCGAGGCTCATGTCGTTGCCGGACCTGACGGCCGTCGCGGTGGTCGGGGCCGCGGCAATCTGATGCACGCCGATCGTCGCCCGGTCGCCGGCCCGCCGCTCGACACCGCCGGCGAACACCAGCGGACACGACGAGGCGCAGTATTTTCCCGCTTCCACCTCGGTGGCGAATTTTCGTGCACGAATCAGCCGGCCCATGGCCAACGCGTCGGCGACCGAGCCGCCCGGCGAATTCAGCACGATTGTCTTGACGTATTCGCCGTGCCGTTCAACCTCGTCCGCGAAGGCGCGCGCGCTGCCGGGCGTGATCGTGCCGGTCGCGAACAGCCGCGCGCCACCGCG
Organism: Bradyrhizobium ontarionense; assembly: GCF_021088345.1. Taxonomy (NCBI): domain Bacteria; kingdom Pseudomonadati; phylum Pseudomonadota; class Alphaproteobacteria; order Hyphomicrobiales; family Nitrobacteraceae; genus Bradyrhizobium; species Bradyrhizobium ontarionense. The sequence goes on from NZ_CP088156.1 coordinate 6,513,011, forward strand.
CAGCTCGAATTGAATCGGCTGCTGCAAGGCGCGGTCGCCCTGCGGCAGCGGCATCAACCGCTTCATCAGCGGCGCCAGCACCGAGGGAGGCTCGGCCGGCAGATCCGGCTGCTCCCGCTGAATGTCGAGCTGAGGCGGGGCCGCATCGGATGAGACAGCTGGAGCATTCAGCTCGACGAGGTCGGCCACGAGGACCGCGACCGTAACGACGAGGATCGTGCGGAAAACCCAGCGCAGGATGCTCTCGTCCGGATTGTCGGAGAGCCAGGCATGGATGCGGCGGTTCAAAGCCGAGGCCATGGGACTACTTCCCAATCCTCGCCGAGGACAATGACGTGACGTTCTCGTCCGCAACGGCCGAGGCCGCGGGAGCCGGTTGCGGCTCGATAGGTGGCGCGGAAGGCACGTCGCCATGCGTGCCCGCAGGCGCGCGCGTCTCGGCGGCGCGCCTTGCGTCCTCGACCTCGCGAGCGATCTGCAGCGCAGTGACGAGGTCGCTCGCCGTCAGGTTAGAGGCGCTCACGGCCGGCAAGCCTTCGCGGCGAATCGCGGCATGGACGACACACAGGATCAGCACGAGCACCGCCGGCATCAGGTCGATGGAGATCGCGCCCGCCCAGCTCGGGATGAAGTCGCCAGCGTAGCGCAGCACGGCCTCCGCCGGCGACAGCGTCTGGAAGCGTGTCGCCTCGACGCGGGGCATCGCGAGAATCTTGTCAGCGGCGTCGGCGAGCGAGGCAGCCTGGGTCGCGATCGCGCTTTCGACCTTGCCCACGACGGCTGTCTGGCGCTCGGCCAGATCGCCGCTGCGTCCGCCCGCGGCGGGCGCGATGAAGCCGGCCGAGAGCGAGGTCGCGGCGCGCTTCACCGCAGGGGCCACCAAGGTCTGCTGCAGATTGGCAATCACGCCCATCAGGTTCAGCGACTCCGTCGCGAAGGCGTCGCTGCGCGTGGCGATCGGGCCGCGGTCGGAGATCAGCTCGCGCATCTTGGCGAGGCTCTTGCCGCCTTGCTCATAGAGCGCAGAGACCCGCTTGCCCGACTCCTGGACCTGCTGTCCCAGGCCGTCGAGCTGCGTGGACATCTGGGTGAGGAGCTGGACGACGGTCCCCGACCCGGACGTTCCCGTCAGCGAGCCCGCGCGTTCGGCCTCCGCGAGCTTGGCGAAGCGGGTGGAGGCGAGCTGAATGTCGGGTAGCAGGCTCTGTGCGGCAATCGCGTGGGAATTCGCGGTGTCGAGATCGCGCGTGTAGTTCTGCACCGTGATCGCAAGATGCTGCTGGATGGCGGCGGCGCCGGCGAGCGCCGATGCGTTCAGCCAGGATGACATGGCGACGATCATCAGCGAGCCGAGCAGCATGCAGCCGCCCATCAGCAGACGACCGATCGTGCCGGTGACGTGCGGCATGAACTGCATCATGAACACCCAGAAGGCGTAGATGCCGACCGAGACCGCGACCGAATAGATCACGGCGGCGAAGAACACCGTGGTCGGGCTGCCGTTGAGCAGCTCGCGAACGCCGAGATAGGTGTAGACGCCGGCAGCGAGCGCCAGGATGGCGGTCGTGAGCTTGAGCGTGACTTCGAGGCGGGTCACGCCATGCGCGAGCAGAACAGAGGTCGGACGGGCAGACGAAACCTGCGCGGCGGGCGCGGAAGGCGAGAGCATGAACGGTCCTTCGGCGGCATCATGACCGCCCTGAGCAGCGCCCCCGCTGTTTGGCCAAGCCGTTATCAATGCGGAGAAAATCGGACGAGATTATGTCGGCGGCCCTGCCGATCGGTGCGTCCCGTGCAAGCCGGCGCATCATCCCATCAGCCAGCGCAAGAGCTCCACATTCACCTCGCGCGGATAGCAATGGCTGAGATCGTCGATCTCCCGGTAGACGACATTGGCGCCCGATTTGGCCAGCGCATCGCAGGTGTGCCGTGCGATCTCCACCGGGAACATCCAGTCGAGCCGGCCGTGCACGATCTGGATCGGCAGGCCACGCAGGCGGTCGCGGTCGGCGATCTCAGCCATCAGCGGATGGAAGGTCGCGGCGACCGGCGCGAGATGGGTGAACGGCGAGCTGCGCTCCAGCCCGCTGACGTAGCAGAACGTGCCGCCGTCGCTCATCCCTGTCAGCAGCATCCGCGCCGGATCGATGGCGACGCGGCTGCGGACGAGATCGAGAATGCGCACGAGGTTCGGCGTGTCGGCATCCTCGCCCATCAGGGCCCAGGTCGGTCCCGTCGCGGTCGGTGTGACCAGGATGGCGCCGAGACTGCGCGCGGCGCGCAGCCAGCTCCACAGGAAGTCGCGGCCGTTGCCGCTGCCGCCGTGCAGCGCCATCACCAGCGGCCAGGCGCGGTCGGCCGTGTAGTATTCCGGGACATAGAGCGAAAAGCCGCCGCGGTTGCCGATCTCGTTGTGGTCGTGAAACACGGCGTCCTTGCCGGCGGACGCAGCCAGCAGCTGACGCAATGCATCGTCGCGCTCGACGGCCGGATCAAGGAAGAATTCGCTGAGAGGCGGCAGCGTCGCCGCCAGCGGAAACAGCGCCTCGAGCGCGCGCGGCAGCTGGCGGAGCGCGCGGAAGACGTCGACCAGATCGCCTTCGCCGCGCTGGACCGCGCGCAGGCCCGCGAACGACATCAGCGCGGCGTCGGCTGCGGTGTCGAAGGCGATGCGGATATGTGAGAAATCCGCCGGCCACGAGGTGAGATGTGCCCGCGCCGTGTGCAGGGCCTGCTCGGGATCACCGATGTCCGCCATCACGCGATCGAAATCCGGCGGGTTCAGATAGCGCGCGACGTAGGACAGCGCTTCGAGTGTCTGCAGCAGCGGCGGCAACACGATGAGGATGTCGTCCACCACGGCGTCCGTCATGCAGGTCTCCTTGGTGCATCGGGTTGAGACGTCTCACCCGCTTGCCGGCGAGCGCCCTCATGCAACGCAGAATCGGCGGTGCGGGCAATGATCATTTTCCGAACGTGTGTTCGCTGCGCGGCGCCGCAGTGTTGCGACGCGTTGCGCGCAAGTCAACACGGCGGAGGGCCTTCAAGTCTGCGTCATCGCGCGCAGCAGACGAAATCGGCAGGAATACACGCGGTGACGAAACTCGATTGACAAAATTCGGGCGCGATGTCGCACTTGATGAAAGCCAACGGCGCAGTTTCGGTTCCCGAAGGGAGCACATCGCTGGGTCAAAACTGCCGATCGGTTGCCAAGGGGGGACTCGCATATGACTCAATCGCCGTCGGCCGCGTTGATCAACGCGGTGCTTGCCATGGACGTCTACAACAGGGGCGTCAACCCGACGCTCGTGGTCAATTTCAATCGCATCGGAAGTTATGATCTGGTGGCGGGAAGCGTGACCTCGGCCGCCGACAATTTCGAGGCCGCAACCTATCAGCTCGCCGGTGATCCCTCGACGCGGATCATCTCGTTTCGCGGCACCGACAGCATCGCCGACGTGCCGGGCTGGCTGGGAGGCGCAGGACTCGCCGGCTGGCCGACGCAGTTTCCGGACGCGGAAGCCTACTACAAGACATGGGCGACGACGTCCCATGTGTCGTTGACGGGGCATTCGCTCGGCGGCGGACTTGCCGGCTACATCGCCGCGCTGAATGACAAGGTAGCTTACGCGTTCGACGCGATGCCGTTCGAGTTTGCCGCCGAAGTCCGCTACGATCAGCTGCACGGCTTCTGGGGCGCGCTCACGTCCCACCCCGTCGACCGTTACTCCGACATTCACATGGTCTCCGTCTCCGGCGAGATCCTGCAATATGTGCGGGCCGCAGCACCGGTGCTGGAAGCGCCGCTGGCGCTGCTGCAGCTCGGTCCCATCGATGGCGCGATCGCAATCGCCCATGCAGCGACCGGCATCGCGTCCGAGCAGAAGACCGTGCTCGGCTCGGGGACCGATCTCGGGCTCGATCCGGTCAGCCTGCACTCGATCGCGCTGCTCACGATGATGCAGTGGGCGAGCGACAACAACGCTCAGGATTGGAAGAAGGCTGCGGCCGTGCTGCTGGCGCCGCTCGAGGACGACGCGGTCGCCACGGCCGTCGGCATTCCCGCGGCCAGTGCGGCGAGCGGAGAAGGCTCGCCGGCGGCCAAGATGAAGGACATGATCGCCTACTCGACCGTGACCGATGCGACCGGTTACGGCAACAGCGCCGTGCAGGCGCTGTTCAACGGCGGCGATGTGCTCGGCAACAGCGTGAGCGCGAGCACGGCCGCCACCTATCTGAAGAATGGCGGGGTCGAGAAGGCGCTGGCCGAGATCGTGGTCGAATATTCGGCCCTGCTGGCGCAGAACCACGACGAGGTGACGACGGCGACACCGGGCGTGATCGGGCACGAGCACGGGATCATCTATCAGGACACGGCCAAGACCCTGCTGGTCGCGGATCTCTCATCCGATCTGTGGTCATCAGCCGCTACGGGATCCGCCGTCGACATCCTCGGCAAGGTCGCACTGATCGATGCGGTCGCGAGTTTCGACGGCGACAATGCCACCCTGATCGACATGGCGATCGGCGCGCTCTGGGGCGGCAAGACCGACAATCTGGATTGGCTCAGCGCCGCGCTGAGCGATGCCGCCACGACGGTGACGATCGACCCCGTAACCGGCGCGACGATTGCCGCGTCCGACGGCGCGCTGCTGATTGCAGGTGGCGGCAACGACACGCTGTTCGGCACCGGCAATGACGACCTGCTGATCGGTGGAGGCGGCATCGATATGCTGGACGGTGGCGCCGGCAACAACATCCTGGTGGGCGGTGTCGGGGCGACCTATGTGTACGCACCCGGCGACGGCAAGGACGTCATCATCAACGGCGTTGCATCGCTGTCGAAGCCGACCGGCACGCTCGACTTCGGCACGGCCTATGCGGCCGACAATTTCTGGTTCGCCAAATCGGGCAACGACCTCGAGATCGACGTTATGGGCACGCATCAGCAGGTCACCATCGCCGACTGGTTTCTCGGCGGCTCCTATCAACTGCAGGAGATCAAGGCCGGGGGTCTGGAGATCGACACCCAGGTATCGCAGCTGGTTCAGGCCATGGCGACCTATGCCCAGGCGCATCCGGGATTCGATCCGACTGCGGCCTCGCAGATGCCGACCGATCAACACCTGCACGAGATCGTCGCAGCCGCCTGGCACGTCAATGCGTGAGCGGCAACCACAGGCGACGGCTGCGGGCCGCCGCAATCGGTCGAGGAGGGAGCGGCTGCCTCAGTGCAGCCGCGGGCCCTTGAGCAGCTTGGTGCGATCGGTCGAGGCGACCGTGACGTCGAAGGTGACACCCTCGTGGTGGACGGTGAGCGGCACGTCGACGCCGGCGGCTCCGAGCGCCCAGAGCTTGCGATAGAACTCGCCCTGGCTCGTGACCTTGTCGCCATTGATGCCGAGGATCACGTCGCCGGCCTTGAGCTCGGCGCGCGCCGCCGGGCCGTTGTTGGAAACGCCGATCACCACGACGCGATCGTCGACCTCGGTCGAGTACATGCCGAGCCACGGGCGGGCCGGCTTGTTGACGCGGCCGAAACGCCGGAGGTCGTCGATGACGGGCTTCAGCAGGTCGATCGGCACGATCATGTTGACGTGCTCGGCCTTGCTGTCGCGTTCGCGTTCGAGCTGCAGCGATCCGATGCCGATCAGTTCGCCCTTGGCCGAGAGCAGGCCGGTGCCGCCCCAATTGGGATGGGCGGGATGGGTGAAGATCGCTTCGTCGAGCAGATACTCCCAGTAGCCGGTGAACTCCTGCTTGGCGATGATCCGGCTCGCGACCGATCGCGTCCGGCCGCCGGCACCGCCGAGCACGACCTGATCGCCGATCTTGGTCGCGGCCGAGGAGCCGAGCGGCAGCGGCGGCAGGTCGAGCGGCCCGAGCGCCTGCACCAGGCCGAAGCCTGTGGCGAAATCGAATCCGAGCACATGGCCTTCGACCACCCGTCCGTCGTTGAGGTGCAGCCAAACCGATTCGGCCTCGGTGATCAGATAGCCGATGGTCAGCACCAGCCCGTCTTCGATCACGACCGCATTGCCGGCGCGTTCGGTGCCCAGCGTTTCCGCACTGAACGCGTCGGGCGGAATGATCGCATGCAGGCCCACGATCGATGACAGGGCGTGGTCCAGATTGAACTTGTAGTCTTCGGCGCGAGGCTGGAAGGCGAACGGCACTTTCCATTCGGTCAAAGAAGGCATCACATTCTCCTGCTCTGTCGAACCCCGGGGGCGGGCCTCGACCAAGCTTCTGCTTCGTGTCGCGTCATGGCCGCAGCGTTAACGCGAGCTTAACATCTTTGGGCTCGGCCGCACCAGTTCTGGAGGCCCTGCCGAGCCGTGGCGGGATGAGCGTTCCCACCGCGGCGCGCGATCAGCCCCGGCCGCAGCCCTTGCCGATGAGCGGCCAGACGAACCAGGCGCCGGCCGCATAGAGGCTGCCGACCGTGGCCGCTCCCGTTCTTGCCGCAACGTGGAAACGCCCGGCATCGAGCAGGGCTCCATCGGAGGCGACGACCGCCGGGATGATGCGGCCCGACGGTCCGAACGCCACGACGGCGTCGGGCTTGATCACGAACGCCATCGCGGCCATGCCCGCGAACCAGGTCGCGACCACGGCGAGCAGTCCCGCCAACGGCAGGGCACGCGATGAGGACCGTCGATCAATAATCGTAGGCATGCTCGAAAGTATAGCCGGCAGCTTCGAAACGGGCGATGTCCTGAACCAGCGACTGGACCGGTACGTCGACGCCAACGCGGCGTGCACCGGGACGGGACTGGATCTGGACACTGAATATAGGCAGCCCATCGAAGGCTGCCAGCCGTCCGTCGCCGGGAGGGACGACGATCGTGACCAGAATCCGTTGGTTGCCCGCCACTTCGCCGAGCGCGGCACCGGCGTGGCGCCCGAGCTCCTTCGCGAAGGCATCGAACTTGGCGTAGCGCTCGGTCTCGACCAGCACGCCCTGTGCGCCGCCGGCATCCTTCACCTCTCGGACCGCCGTCACTCCCGGGATTGCGGCGAGCTCGGCCGCGGGCAGACCGGTCACCACGCTCCGGATCGTCAGGACCGCTGGATCATATCCAGCCGCATGCCCGATCACGGCCGCATAGGCGGCACGCGCGGCATATTGCAGGCTCAGCGAGAAGCGCCGTTCCACCGCGCGGACCGACGGCACGAACGGCGTCTCGCGCCAGAACTGACCGAGCTTGGCTGCGAACGGGTACCGATACCACGGCGTCTGGTAGAGAAACGCTGCGTAGTCCTTCAGCAGCGCCAGGTTGAAGGCATCCTCGGCCGTCTTGACGCCGTCGGCCGTCTCCTCGCTCATGGCTCCGATGGTCTTTTCATAGCCGCCCTGCAACGCCATTTCGGCGGTGAAGCTGAAGCCGATGATGTAGTTCGTGAGCTTCTGGTCGGAGGTCGCCGGGCCGGACCCCGCGGCCTGTCGCGTGGCGCGGCACAGGCTGCGCCAGAAACCGGCGATGCTCGACAGATAGTGAAAATCCGACTCCGACGCCTGCCCGGTCACCGCAGCGAGATCGCTGTAGGCGTGGACGATGTACCACTCCGGAAAGGTGAGGAAGCTGTCACCCTGCGCCCGCGCATAGCCGGGGTCGGTGATGCCGAACTCGGATGTCACGATCGGCGTCGGCACGTCGGCGACGCAGACCGTCTCGACGCTGATCACGGTGGTGGCGATGCCGACGGCAGCGGCCGCCACGATGGCGCCGACCAGATACAGCGCTTTGCGACGCAGGCTCATGCTGACGCCGGCCCCGTGCGCCAGGGCGACCAGCCGACCGCGATACCGATCGCGCCCAGCGCGAGATGCGGCAGGCTGGAGAGCACCTTCACCAGCAGCGAGGTGTTGCGGATGCCGTCGATGAAGATCGAAAGGTCGAGGTAGCCCGAGCCGGTGAACACGCCCATCACGCCGTCGAGGAAATACAGCGTGCCGAACACGCGCAGGAAGAACACGGCGCTGCGCCGTGTCGTCATCGCAACCAGCGCCCACAGGCCCGAGGCAACGTGCAGCGCGTCCTTGTAGATGTCGAGCTGGAACAGGCCGAACACGCGGCCCTCGGCATCGATGAAGGCGGGGATGTAGTCGGTCGCCGCCGCGAACAGCAGCGCCACGGCGAGCGCGAGCGCGGCAACACGATAGCGGTCGAGAGAGACACGGTCTGCAGCCATCGTCGTCATGCGAAATAAGCCTCCCACATCGCGTTGCGGAACAGCAGGTTCGGATCATGGCGCCGCTTGGCGGCGGCGAAGCTCGCGGCGGCCGGATAGGCCTTCTCGACCTGGTCGCGGCGGGCGTGCAGGCGGTAGGGCAGATAGAACGCGCCGCCGATCGCGGTGATCCGCTCGATCAGCGCCTCGGTCGTGCGCAGCATGTCGATCTCGCCCTCCGGCGTGGCCTCCTGCGAGAACGACATCACGGCCGCGATGCGGCGCACCGGTGCGATGGTGAGTGCGGGCGTCTTATCCTCGGCGACGTAGCGCAAGGTGACGTTGAGAAATTCGGCGCGGGCCTTGGGAATGATGTCGCGGCACGCGGCGAGGAAGTCGCCGAAGCGTTCGGGCGCCACGAAATATTCGTGCAGGATGTCGGTGCGGCGCATGTCCTTCTGCGCCAGATTGGCCACCGGCTCGGCCATCAGCGAGTTGCGGGTGTAGCGCTTGTCGGAGATGGCCGGGCCGAGCCGCGTCTCCATGAACCAGCGCAGCCCCTTGGCGACTTCCCAGCCGGTCTGCGCGCGATAGATCGTGTTGGCGACGCCGGTGAGCTTGCCCGAGCTCACCACGGCTGGCAGGGCGGCCGGTGCATCGGGGGCCGGGCGGAAGCTGACCAGCAGGGCGTCGTCGAAGAACGCCTTGCGCGACACCGACATCCGGCCATAGGCCATCTTCACATTGGCATCGCCGTCGATGCTGCGCGTGAACGCCTCGGCGAAGCGCTCCGGTGCCATGCGCTCGAAGCGCGGCTCGAGCAGGAGGTTCGGCGTCATCTCGACATCGAGATCGACGATGATCCCGAACAGGCCGTAGCCGCCCATGGCCAGCCCGAACAGCTCGGCATTCTCGCTGCGCGAGCACTGCACCAGCGTGCCGTCGGCGAGCAGCATGCGGATCGACTTCACCGTCGAGCCGAACGGTCCGTAGGGCACGGGCCAGCCATGCGCGTTGACGCAGAAGGTGCTGCCGACGCCGAAATCGCTGTTGGACTGCATCACGGCGGGCGAGAAGCCCTTGGGGTCGAGCGCCGCAATGACATCCCGCCAGCGATTGCCTGCGGACGTGCGATAGGTCCGTGCCGCGGTATCGAGTTCGATCGGCCCGCCGTCGAGCGTCACCGCGGTGCCGTCGCGCGGCAGGCTCTGGCCGCCCATCGAATGCCGGGCCACGGCCGCGGTCACCGAACGTTTCGCGGCCGCAGCCTCCTTCAGCTCCACGCGCAGCCGCGCGATCAGGTCGTCGGTGGCCGGCTTGGTGATCACCACATGCTTGGCGACCGGCGTCGGGTTGAGCCGGCTGGCATCGTTGAGGATGGTGCGCAGCTCGGCGCGGGCTCCGGGCGGCTGCGCCAACGGCAGGACCGCGGCGGCAGCCGCGGTGCGCAAAAACCGTCGTCTGGTGATCATGACGCTGACTCCCCCTGCCGCGGAGGACTCTATGCCATCATCGCAAATGTTTGCAATTTTTGCCTGCGCATTGCCGGCCCTGTCGATCCCGACAATGGCATGTACGCGCTGCCCGAGCTCCGGATCTGGCAGGCCGACAGCGACAGCGTGCCAGTGCAGGTCCGCCGGCGGGATCCGGATTCCGGTTCCTCCGATATCGAGCGCCCTTGTGCGAGGCGCCATCTCATCCGTCGATCTGCCCGTCGGCTTGTGTGGCGGCGGCATTCGCCTGAGTGGCTCCGCTCCGGTGGGCGAATGGTGGCGCCGGAGCACGAGCGCCGGCTCGGAATATTGCCTGACGAACTAACTATTTGCTCGACAGCTGCCGCGCACGATCCATGCCCGTATGACGGAGTTGTGACCCGTTGCGTGCAAAATCAGCCGACGATCTTGACTCAAATCAACCGGTCGATGTCGTTGCAGTACACATTGCCGCTGTGCCACACAACGACGTGACGGACGGGCAATGAACTTCCACTCGGCTGCTTTCCTGCTTGAACATTCGCGCCGGGAGGGCGGGGCCGTCAGGCCCCATATCAATCGCCGCCTGCTGGCTGCGCTCGCCCCGCTTGCGGTCGGAACCGTCATGGCACTGGTGCCGCCGCCTGCGGGCCTGCCGCAATACAGCTGGTGGTACCTGTCGCTGTTCGTCACTGTCATCATCGGCCTGATCACCGAGCCAATTCCCGCAGCAGCCATCGGCTTTCTCGGCGTCACGATGGCCGCGGTGCTCGGCCGCTTCGTGCTGTTCTCTCCGGCCCAGCTCGCCACGACGAACACGACCAGCGGCGCCATCAGCTGGGCGCTGTCCGGCTTCTCGAATGCAACCGTCTGGCTGATCTTCGCGGCCTTCGTGTTTTCGCTCGGCTATGAGAAGACGGGGCTGGGCAAGCGGCTGTCGCTGCTGCTGCTGTCGCGGCTGGGAGGCCGCACCTTGACACTCGGCTATGCGGTCATGCTGGCGGACCTGATCCTCGCGCCCTTCATGCCGTCGAACACCGCGCGCAGCGGCGGCACGATCTTCCCGATCATCAAGAACATTCCGGGCTTCTATCAGTCGCTGCCGAACGACCCGTCGTCGCGCCGCGTCGGCGGCTTCCTGATGTGGACGGCGATCGCCTCCACCTGCGTCACCTCCTCGATGTTCGTGACGGCGCTGGCGCCGAACGTGCTGGCAGTCGAGCTGATCCGCAAGACGGTCCACGTCGACATCGCCTGGATGCAATGGTTTCTCGCCTTCCTGCCGACCGGGCTGGTGCTGCTCGCCACCACGCCGCTGCTCGCCTACCGCCTCTATCCGCCGGAATTGAAGGAGAGCCCGGAGGTGCCGACCTGGGCGCGCAGCGAGCTGGCCGCGATGGGGCGTTTGTCGGGCCGCGAGATCACGCTGCTGGTGCTGGTCCTGCTGGCGCTCGGGCTGTGGATCTTCGCCACCGCGATCATCGACCCGACCACGGTGGCGCTGCTGGTCGTGAGCCTGCTGGTGGTCACCGGCACGATCGGGTGGAGCGACGTGCTGGAGGACAAGCCGGCGTTCAACACGCTGATCTGGTTCGGGACCCTGGTCCCGCTTGCCAGCGGCCTCACGCAGACCGGCATCATCGCGTGGCTGGCCGGGCTCGTGGGCCCGGCGCTGTCGACGATGACCCCGCTCTGGGGATTGGTCGGCCTGATCGTGCTGTTCTTTCTGCTCCACTATCTGTTTGCCTCGACCACCGCGCACACCACGGCGCTGCTGCCGCTGATGCTGACGGTCGCAACCGGGATTCCCGGCATCCCGCCGACGACATCGGCCCTGGCGCTGGCGCTCAGCCTCGGCATCATGGGCATCATCACGCCCTACGGCACGGGCCCGAGCCCGGTCTATGCCGGCAGTGGCTTTCTGCCCGGGCGCGACTATTGGCGGCTCGGAGCGATCTTCGGCGCCTATTTCCTCATCGTGTTCCTGCTGATCGGCGTGCCGACGCTGCTGTATCTGACCTGAAGAGAAAGCTCATGGATTTCTTCAACGCCGACATCCTGGTGCTGGGCGCCGGCGGCGCCGGATTGCGGGCCGCCATCGCGGCGGCGCAATCCGCGCCGGACATGACCGTCGCGCTGGTCTCGAAAGTCTATCCGATGCGCAGCCATACGGTCGCCGCGGAGGGCGGCTCGGCGGGCGTGGTGCGCGCCGATGACAGTCTCGACAACCACTTCAACGACACGGTGGAGGGCGGCGACTGGCTGTGCGAGCAGGACGTCGTCGACTATTTCGTCGGCCACTGCACCCGGGAGATGATCCAGCTCGAACACTGGGGCTGCCCGTGGAGCCGCCAGCCGGACGGCCACGTCAACGTCCGCAAGTTCGGCGGCATGAAGGTCGAACGGACCTGGTTCGCGGCCGATCGCTCCGGCTTTCACATCCTACACACCCTGTTCCAGACCTCGACCAAGTTTCCGCAGATCCGTCGCTTCGACGAATATTTCTGCGTCGATCTGATCGTCGATGACGGCCGGGTGCAGGGCGCGGTGGTGCTGTCGCCGGCGACCGGCGAGTTCACCGCGATCCGCGCCCGCGCGGTGGTGATGGCGACGGGCGGGGCAGGGCGGGTGTTCCGCCAGAACACCAATGGCGGCATCGTCACCGGCGACGGCATGGCGCTGGCCTTCCGCCACGGCGTGCCGCTGCGCGACATGGAGTTCGTGCAGTATCATCCGACCTGCCTGCCCGGCACCGGCATCCTGATCACCGAGGGATGCCGCGGCGAAGGCGCGCTGCTCGTCAACAAGGACAACTACCGCTACCTCCAGGACTATGGCCTCGGTCCCGTCACCCCGGAGCCGCGCAACAAGTTCATGGAGCTTGGCCCGCGCGACCGGCTGAGCCAGGCGTTCTGGCAGGAGGAGCGCAAGGGCCGCACCGTGACCACGCCGCAGGGCGAGGCCGTGCTGCTCGATCTGCGCCATCTCGGCGCGGCCAAGCTGAAGGAGCGGCTGCCGCTGATCTGCGAGCTCGCCAAGAGCTTTGCCGGCGTCGATCCGGTGACGGCGGCGATCCCTGTGCGCCCGGCGGTGCACTACACGATGGGTGGCATCCTGGTCGACATCGACACGGCCTCGCCCCTGGCCGGCCTCTATGCCGCGGGCGAATGCTCCAGCGTCGGCATCCACGGCGCCAACCGTCTCGGATCGAATTCGCTGGCCGAGCTCACGGTGTTCGGCCGCGTCGCCGGCGAGCAGGCGGCCGCATTCGCCAAGGCGGCGCCGGCGGCGGACGCCCGAAGCGCCGATCAGGCGCGCGCGATCGAGGCCAAGGCGCTGGCGCTGTTGCAGCAGAACGGCGACGGCGAGCGTCACGCGGCGCTGCGCACGGAAATGGCCGTGAGCATGGAGCGCGGCTGCGGCATCTACCGGCTCGGCCCGGAGATGCAGCAGACGTGCGAAACGATCGCGCAACTGAAGCAGCGCTATCAGCATGTCGCGCTGGAGGATCGGTCGCGGGTCTGGAACACCGATTGGATCGGGGCGATCGAGCTCGGCTATCAGCTCGATGTCGCCGAGGCGATGGCGCATGCGGCGCTGGCCCGCAAGGAGTCGCGCGGCGCCCACCAGCGGCTCGACGGCTTCGACAAGCGCGACGATGCGAATTACCTCAGCCACAGCCTGGCGCATTATCAGGAGGGCGCCGCGCCGCGCATCACCGCCCAGCCGGTCAAGATCACGCGCTCGCCGCCCGGACAGCGCGCCTATGGCGCGCTCGGCGAGCAACTCGAAGCAGCTCGCAAAGATGCAACCCATGCCTGATACGACAGCGAAGACGACGATCGAACTGCGCATCCTGCGCTATTGTCCGTCCACGGACACCGAGCCGGCCTTCGGATCCTTCCAGGTGCCCTACAGCGACGACATGTCGGTGCTGCAGGCGCTGCAGGAAATCAAGGCGACGCTCGACGGCAGCCTGGCGTTTCGCTGGTCCTGCCGCATGGCGGTGTGCGGCAGCTGCGGCATGATGATCAACGGCGAGCCGAAGCTCGCCTGCAACACCTTCCTGCGTGACCTCGCGCCCGGTCCCGTTACGGTCGAGCCGTTGCAGAATTTTCCGATCGAACGCGACCTCGTCGTCACCGTCGGCGATTTCGTCAAGAAGATCGAGAGCATCTATCCCTACGTGATGCCGAAGGTGCCGAAGACGGTGGAGGAAGGGACGTATCTGCAGACGCCTTCGCAGATGGAAGCCTATGCGTCCTTCGCCGACTGCATCAACTGCATGCTGTGCTATGCGGCCTGTCCGCAATACGGCGCCAATCCCGACTTCATCGGACCGGGCGCGATGGCGCTGCTGCAGCGTTATTCGAGCGATTCCCGCGACGGCGGCCAGCAGGCCCGGCTCGATCAGATCCGCGGCGAGGACGGCGTGTGGTCCTGCACCGCCGTCGGCATCTGCTCCGAAGTCTGCCCGAAGCAGGTCGATCCGGCCAACGCAGTGAACCAGAACAAGAGCAATAGCGCGCTCGACTTCTTCCTGAGCGGCCTGCGCAAGGAAAGCGTGACATGAGCGAACGTCGTCCCTATCTGCGGCCGCAGCCGCGCACCTGGTGGGCGCATCCGCCATATCGCGCCTACACCATCCGCGAATTGTGCGGCGTCGCGCTCGCCGTCTACGGCGCGATCCTGCTCGCCGGGCTGGTCTGCCTCGCGCGCGGCCCGGCAGCGTTCGAGAGCTACCGCGCGTTCCTGGCAAGCCCGCTGTCGCTCGCACTCCATCTGCTGCTGCTGGCGGCTGCGCTCTGGCACATGGTGACCTGGTTTCGGATCCTGCCGAAGACGATGCCCAAGCTCGTCTGGCACGGGAAGCTGGTGCCGCAGGCACTGATGACGCAAGCGGCGACGTTGCTTGCGGTGGGCTGTTCGGTCGCGCTCCTGGCGCTGGTCGTCGTGGTGGGAGCATGGTCATGAGCGTGCCGAAGGATTCGCCGCTGCCGAAGCGGACCATCGCGCCGCTGTTCTGGCTCCTGTTCGGCGCCGGCGGCATGCTGTCGGCCTTGTTCGGCCCGGCGCTCATCCTCATCACCGGGATCATGATCCCGCACGGCTGGGGCGTGCCGGAGCGCCTCGGCAGCTACGACACGGTGCTTGCCTTTGCGCGCAATCCGCTCGGCAAGCTGGTGCTGCTGGCGCTGATCGCGCTGCTGTTCTGGCATGCGGCCGAGCGGCTGTTTCTCACCCTGCACGACATGCGGGTGGGGACGGTGACGGTGCTGCGCTGGCTGACCTACGGCGTTGCCTTTGTTCTGACGATCGTCACGGCGGTCGTCCTGCTCATGGTCGGCTTCTGACCCCTCGCGCCGGCCTCTGTTCTCCATCCAGGTGGTTTCACGTGCTTCACATGACTTCGGACGCCCTGCGTGTCCCTTCCTATCTGCGGGACGTGTACGGCTGGGCCTATCTGACGCCATCGCTCGCGCGCTGGCTCGACCGGCAGGTCGTGGTGCAGACCATCCTCTGGGGCAATGCACAGCGCCTGATCGGCGACGTGCTCGCCGAGGTGAAGCCGGGTGACCGCGTGTTCCAGCCGGCCGCGGTGTATGGCGATTTCTCGCGCCAGGTCGCCGCCAAGGTCGGGACCGACGGCAAGCTCGATGTGCGCGACATCGCACCGCTGCAGGTCGATCTGACGCGGCGCAAGCTCGCTGATTTGCCGCAGGCCCATGTGGCGTGCGGCGACGCCGCCGATCCGCACGCGCAGCAGGCCGACGTCGTCGCCTGCTTCTTCCTGCTGCACGAGGTGCCCGACGATCTCAAGGTCCGGATCACGCGCGCGATGCTGGCGCAGGTCGCGCCCGGTGGGCGGGCCGTGTTCGTGGACTATCATCGTCCCGGCCGGTTCCACCCGCTGAAGCCGCTGATGCGCCGGATCTTCGACTGGCTGGAGCCGTTTGCCCAGCGCATGTGGCAGAGCGAGATCCGCGATATCGCAGGACCCGCGGCCACCGGCTTCCGCTGGCGCAAGCGGACGCGGTTCGGCGGTCTCTATCAGATCGTCGTTGCCGAGCGCGCCTGAAGCCGCTTTTCGTTCCGTCCAAGGACGCGCAACACGACAGCAAATCCCATCGGCGGCAGCCGGGGACGTCTGCGCCAACAGATATCTTCGGCTTGCGACACGGCGTCGCCTGAAATGCGAAGGCCGGGCGCATGGCCCGGCCCGTCCGACCATGGCAACCGGATTGCTCCGGTCCTGAGAACGCCATGGCAGACAAACCGGCCGATCAGCCGCCGCCCAGCTTGGCGGTGAGCGTCGTGAAGATGCCCTCGATGGTGAGACCGAGCTTGTTGAGGATCGTGATGATGGCGAGCGCGATGCCGGCGCAGATCAGGCCGTATTCGATGGCCGTCGCGCCCGATTCATCTTCATAAAATTTGAGAAGTAATTCTTTCATCGACCCCCTCCGCACGCCGGCCAATCCATCGCCGGACGGTGCCCGCGAAACTACGGAATGGAACCTAAGGTAGTGTAAACGGCCGCCGCGCAAGTTTCGCGACTTCGAGGAAATGGCTGAAATCCCAGTCGCGACGGCTCCTGCTGCACGCAATCGGCCTTAGGCCGGAACGCCTGCTGCGCGCAGGGCATCCGCATAGGTTGTAGCCATGCCGCGAACGGGAAACGGGATCCGTGCCAGGAATCCGGATACGGTGAGCTGAGGTTCCACGGTCAGCAGCTGGCGTGCGATCTCGGTCGCGCGGACGCGGTCGCCGCTCCCCACCAGGGCGACGATCAGAACGCGCAGCGCAACAGCGAAGCGGCGGTTCTGCGCCAGAGCCTTCTCGGCCCAGCGGATCGCAGCGACGAAATCAGTCTCGACCACCGCGCAGATCGCCATCGCGCCGGCGGCGAGCCAGCCGCGCGATCGCGCGGGTTCAGCCGCTGGGCACGTTCGATCAACGCGCGGCCCGCGGCCGGATGGCCCGCCATGGTCTCGATCCACCCGCTCAAGGTCAGCGCCATCGCCGAGTTCGGATTGATCGCGAGCGAGCGCTTGAAGAGTTCGCGTGCCGGCGCGATGTCGTCGGCCATGTTCCAGATCGCGAAGGCCGCCATTCACAGCACCTGCGCGTCATTGGGCGCGCGTTCGCTGGCCTGCCAGGCCAGCGTGACGGCGGCGTTGCCGTAGTCCTCGCCCGGTTCGCTCCAGCCCTGAAAGTGGCGCGGCGCCTGGCAATAGGCATGCGCGGCCATGGCGGGAGCACAATCGGGGTCGATCGCCAGCGCCCGGCCGAGACATGCGATGGCCGCGACCAGGCTCTCGGCCGTGAACGTGTCGCGCAGGCTGGCGGCGCGCAGCAGCAGGTCATGGGCGTCCGGATGCAGCCGCGGCGCGGCGCGGCGGCGCTCGCCTTCCGCGAGTTCGAGCGCCGGCTCGATGGCCGCCACCACGCTCTCGGTGATGCGGTCCTGCAGTGCGAACACATCGGTGAGATCGCCGTCGAAGCGGTCGGCCCACAGATGCGCGCCGGAGAGCGCATCGATCAGCTGGCCGCTGATGCGCAGCCGCGAACCGGCGCGGCGCACGCTGCCTTCGAGCACGTAGCCGACACCGAGGTCGCGCCCGACCTCGCGGATGTCGACGGCCTTGCCCTTGTAGGTGAAGGAGGAGTTGCGGGCGATGACGGCCAGGCCACTGCAGCGTGACAGCGCCGTGATGATGTCCTCGACCATGCCGTCGGCGAAATAGTCCTGCTCGGGATCGGCGCTCATGTTGGTGAAGGGCAGCACCGCGATCGCGGGGCTCAGCATCGGCTATGCCGAGGCCGGCCCCGCCGATGGCCCGGTCGTGATTCTGCTGCATGGCTGGCCCTACGACATCCACAGCTTCGCCGACGTCGCGCCCGCGCTGGCCGCGGCGGGCCATCGCGTCATCATTCCTCATCTGCGCGGCTACGGCTCGACGCGGCTGCTGTCGCCGACCGCCTCGCGCAGCGGCCAGCCGGTCGCGGTCGCCGCCGACATCGTCGCACTGATGGACGCGCTGCAGATCAGGAGCGCTGCGCTGGCCGGCTATGATTGGGGCGCGCGCACCGCCAACATCATCGCCGCGCTGTGGCCGGAGCGCTGCAAGGCGATGGTGTCGGTCAGCGGTTATCTGATCGGCAGTCAGCAGGCCGGCCGCAAGCCGCTGCCGCCGGCGGCCGAGCTGCAATGGTGGTATCAGTTCTACTTCGCGACCGAGCGCGGCCGCGACGGCTACGACAAGAACCGGCGCGACTTCGCGAAGCTGATCTGGCAGACGGCCTCGCCGAGATGGGCGTTCGACGACGCGACCTTCGCCCGGAGTGCTGCGGCCCTCGACAATCCCGACCACGTCGACATCGTCGTGCACAATTATCGCTGGCGGCTCGGCCTCGCGGCAGGCGAGACGAAGTATGATGCGCTGGAGGCGAAGCTCGCGACCTTCCCTGAGATCACGGTGCCGACGATCACGATGGAAGGCGATGCCAATGGCGCGCCGCATCCGGCACCGGAGGCCTATGCGAACAAGTTCACAGGCCGCTACGAGCACCGGCTGATCACCGGCGGCATCGGCCACAACCTGCCGCAGGAGGCGCCGCAGGCCTTTGCCCAGGCGGTGATCGACGTGATGGCGGGCGCGTAGCAGAGGCCCGGGATCAGGCGGGAGCGCGTGCCGGTTGTCGGCGTTGCAGCCACGTCTCCCGCCGCACGATCCATTTCTCGGACCTGGTCTCGCCGTTGTGGTGCGCCAGCTCGATGAAGCCTACGAACTCGGCGCCGGTCTTCTGCTTGACCCGGCGCGAGGCGGCATTGCTCGCGACGTTGCAGACGTAGAAGTGATCGAGGCCGAGCGGGCCGAAGGCGAAGTCGTTCACCGCGGCGATGGCCTCGCTCATCAGCCCACGGTTCCAGTACGGCTCGGCCAGCCAGAAGCCGCGATTGCCCTTGGACGAGTCCGCGCGCGGACGGAAGTGGATGTTGCCGATCGCCTCGCCGTCGCCGTGGCGCGGCACGAGCACCCACTGATAGATCTCCTCGCCGCTTGCGATCCTGTCGAGCTGCAGCCTGATGAACGTCTCGGCGCCGTCGTCGGGGTAGGGCCACGGCACGATGGCCGCGAGGTTGCGAATGATGTTCCAGTTGTTGAAATGGTGCTGGATCGCTGGCGCGTCGGTGAGCGCCAGCGGCCGCAGGATCAATCGCGCGGTATGCAGCTGGGGCGTGGGCATGCGAACGATGTTGTCGCGAACCGGCGTCGGCTTCAAGCCGTAGCCCCTCGGTTGCGCGCCTCGCCCCCAATGATCGTTAACCCGCCGCACCGCCGTTAAGGTTGCCAGGAGCTTTCGTTGGATAGCGGAACCTAATACTCCCGCAACGCAGCACGGTGGTGCATTGATTGAACGCAGTTGCAAGCATGCAACCCGTGTACAACCGCCGCAGGGCTGCGACGGCTCGGGCTCAGCGTTGCGCCCGAACGTCCGCGATCGCCTGCAGCGAGACCAGAACGCAGATCTTGGATGAACTCGATTCGGGGTGTCGTGGATATGAAGCGCGGAACGGTCGATCATCAGTTGCGTCGTTTGCAGGCGGAGCAGACGTTCGATCCGCGCACATGGCGCGAGCGGCGGCTCGGCAGGGCCGTCCCGTTCTACGGCTCGGAGCTGTTCCAGCTCGGCTGCCCGCCGTTGGCCTCCTTCATCGCCGCCTTCCTCGGCTGCCTGATGACGCTGCATTTGAGCACATCCGGCCTGTCGCCGCTGATTGCCTCCGCAACGGCCGCGCTGCTGCTGAGCTCGTCGCTGATCCTGACCCGGACGGCCGACCTGGTGCCGAGCACTTTCTTCTCCTCTGCCTATGGCGGCAGCTTCGTCGGCATGACTCCGGTGACGCTCCTGAACGCGAGCGTCATCCGGGCCGGACTGCCGCTCGATGCCGCCTTCATCCTGCTATCGCTGTTCTGCGGACTGGTGTTCTGTCTTGGTTGTGCGCTCGACATGTGGCTGCGCGGCGGGTTAGCCCGTGGCTATGGCGGACGACTGGGCGCGCTCGCGGCGGTCGCATCCTTCCTGTTCGTCGGCCTGGCGCCGATGCTCGGCGCCGAAGGTGAGATGCTTCCGATCGTACGCCGCGGTGTGCTGGAGCAGGGGCTCGGCGCGGTCGCAATCACGTTCGCGCTGTGCACAGCCGGGATGTTGGCGACCATGGCCGCCCTGCGCTGGGCGCCGGTCGCGGGGTCGCGGCGCGCGGTCCGCATCTTCGTCGCCGCGACCGTTGCGTTCGCCGGCCTCGTGGTGCTCCAGCAGTTCGTGCCCAGCGAGGCCTGTGATCTCGACGCCTATTATGCCGGTTGCTTCGTCGGCATGTCGTCACCGCGGCGATTGCGCAGCCTGCTGCAGGCGATGGCCGCGGCGGTTCTGCTGACGGCTCTGATGGTCCTGACCTGTCCGATCCTGCCTGCCGTCGGCGGCAGCCTCGGATATGTGGCCTTCGTTTCAGTCATCTTCGTCGACGCGGCGGTCCGGCTGTTCGTCGAAGCGGGAGAATCGCCGCGGCAGACCATGATCGCGTGGACGCGGGGCCTCGTCGCCGCATTGGCCATTCTGGGTGTGCTGCTGCCGAGCGAGCTGCTCATCGGGCGGCCGCCCGATGAGCAGACCGGCTCGATCGCGAATGTGGACCAGCCGGTTGCGCCAACGGCTGCACGGCTCTCGGGCCCATCGGAAGCGGAGGATGTGCGGGACGCTTTGAGCAAGGTGTCTGGCGAGCCGGCGCCCGCCGCCGGAGCAGGACCCGATTTGCCCATGCAGATCTTGAACCCTGATAGCGGCGAGCTGCTCCGCGCGCGGGGGCGCGGCGAGCACGCCCACGGCGCGGCGCCATCGTCCGTAGAGCCGCCCCGGCGCGTCGTCCGCTATGGTCAGGTCATTGCAACGGGAGCGCAACCGGCGTCCGTCAGGCGCAGCCAGGTGCGTGTCGTGCCGCAGTCGATCCCCAGGCCGCGCGTCGTGGCTCGGCAGGACCTGCAGCCGGCGCAGGAGTGGCGCCCGGATCCGTCGACCTCGGCAGGTCAGTGACCGCGGACCACATCTGGGGCGAGGGGCCTGATGTGGCCTCACTTCGGCATAGTTTCGGCACAATCCTCCGCCCCTTTGTCACATCAAGTGTCTCTCTCGCCTTTTGTCGGTGCCACCGCTGGCGACGTCCATGGCGCAGCCTCTTGAAGGCATCGTCCCGGTGCGTCTCGCGGAACGGATGCCGCACGTGTCGGATCGGAACAGGGCTCTCGTCGGCTTCGGCTCATGACGACAGCTTGCAAGCGAGGTCGCCGGACAGGATGTGCGGCGTTCACCCAGCCATCGCGCGTGTGCGCCCGATGGTCGTGAGGACGTGAGGGGCGAATGGCCGATCTTCATGCCGGGGGTTCGCAAGCGCCGCAGGCGTTCGATCCGCTTGCATGGCGGGAAGGCCTGCGCCAGCCGCTTCTGGCGCTCTATCTCGTGCCACTGGCCTCATTCGCGGGCGCCTTTCTCGGTTGTCTCGCGACCTTGCATCTCACGAGGTCAGGCGTGCCGCCGGCACTCGCGTCCGCCACTGCCACGCTGCTGCTCTGCGCAGCCCTGATTGTCGAACCGACCAGGGATCTCATCCCGACGACCTTCTCGTCCTCCGCCTATGGCGGCAGCTTCAGCGGCATGACATCGATCGTGACGCTCAGCGAGAGCGTGGCGCGCGCAGGCCTGCCGGCGAGCGCGTCGTTCATCCTGCTGTCGGTGTTTTGCGGCCTGGTGTTCTGCACCGTCTGCGCGATCGAGATGCGCATGCGCGTCGTGCTGTTGCGCGGCTATGGCGGCCGTTTCGGGGCACTCGCCGCGGTCGGCTCGTTTCTCTTCCTCAGCCTTGCGCCGCTGCTCGGCCCCGAAGGCGAGGTGCTCCACCTCGCGCGTCTCGACGAATTCGACAAGGGGCTCGGCGATTCCCTCGTCATCTTTGCCTCGTGCCTGGCCGGGATGTTCGCGACCATCTTCGCGCTGAGGTCGCCCAACGTCGCCGGCTCGGGGCGGGCGGCACGCATCTTTACCTCCGCCGCCGTGGCCTTCCTCGGTCTGGCGATCCTGCAGCAGCTCCGGCCCGGCGATGGCTGTCTCGTCGATGCCTATTATGCGGGTTGCTTTCTCGGCATGTCATCGTCGCAGCGGTTGCGTGGCCTGGTCGAGCCGGTCGTGGCTGCGGCGGCGCTGACGGTGTTTCTGGTCCAGGCCTCGGCGATCCTGCCCAGCGTCGGCGGCAGCCTCGGCTTCGCCGCCTTCATCGTCGTGGTTGCTGTGGATGCCGCGCGCCGGGTCGGCCGCTTGCTTCCGCTGCATGATCATCCCGCGGCGGTCGGGCTCGGTCGGGGCCTTGCGGCTGCGCTCGCCGTCGCGGGCCTGCTGCTGCCGAATTCCGCGTTCCATGTGGAGGCGGTCGTCGAGACGACCGGCTCGATCCCGCGCGTGGAGACGTCGGTTGCGGCGCGTGCTCCGGCCGATCTGCCCGACGAGCCGGCGGCGGAAGCGACCGTAGCGGCAGCTCCGAGCAGCACGCCCGGCGATCCGCCGCCGGCCGCTGACTGGAAACCCGACATCCTCCCTCCCGTGATCCCTCCTCCCGTCGCGACGCCCGTGCGCAACGAGCTGCCGCGGCCGCGCCACGCCAGCCGATCCGCGCCGGTTTCTCCGCGATCGCTTCCAGACGATCCAGGGCCCTGGCGCATCATCCACGCTGGACAGCCGGCGCGCCCCAGAGCAGGAACGACGACCGGTCCTCAGCCGGCGCCCGCGAAGCGCGGTCCGATGCGCGTCGTGGTCCCGACCGTGGTGTCGTCCCGTCCGGCGTCGCGCTCTGAGCCTCAGCGCGTGCGGGAGAGCCAACCCGCGCCTGCCGCGCCCGCGCCCTGACGCCGATTGCGCTCAGCCGAACTTGCGGCGGGCATCGAGCGCGAGCCCGATGCCGACGCTTCCGAGCAGATCGGTCTCGGCGACGCGCGCGTCCGGAAACAGCGCAAGGATCGCCTGCCGCAGCGCCGGTACCATGCTGGAGCCGCCTGTCAGGAAGATCGTGTTGATGGCGGCGGCCTCGACACCGGCATCGTCGAGCAGCGTTCCGACCGTGCGCACGATGCGCTCCACCTGGTCGGCGATGGCGCGGTCGAAATCCTTGCGCGTGAAGCGGATGCGGGCCCAGTCGTCCTTCTCCGAGAGCACCGGTGTGACCGACTTCGCCGCAGTCAGCGCGATCTTGGCCTGCTCGACGCCGATCGCCAGCGTATGGCCGCGATGGTCCTCCACGACTTTGATGAAACGATCGACCAGATCGCGCCGCTCGGCCTCGTAGCGGATCTGACGCAGCTCGCCCATCACCGCCTTCTTGTAGAGCTGGTTGATGCGATGCCAGGTGGCGAGCTCATGATAGTACAGCGTGGGCAGGTTGCGCTTGCCGTCCGCGGTCAAGCTGCCATAGCCGAGATGCGGCATCACGCATCGCAGGCTCAGCAGCCGGTCGAAATCGGTGCCGCCGATATGGATGCCGCCATTGGCGAGGATGTCGTCGTCGCGCCGGGTCTTGCCGCGCCGCTCGGGCGAGACGCGCACGATCGAGAAGTCGGAGGTGCCGCCGCCGATGTCGACGATCAGCACCAGCTCCTCGCGTGTGACCTGCTGCTCGTAGTCGAGCGCGGCGGCGATCGGCTCGTACTGGAACGCGATGTGCTTGAAGCCCTGGTCGCGCGCGATTCCCTCCAGCGCGCTTTGCGCCTCCGCATCGGCCTTGTCGTCCTTGTCGACGAAGCGCACGGGGCGGCCGAGCACGACTTGGTTGACCTCGTGGCCGAGCCGCGTCTCGATCTGCGTCTTCAGATGCGCGAAGAAGAAGCCGAGGATGCCGGCGAACGGCACCGCCTTCTGCCTTATGTAGGTCTTCTCGTGGATCAGCGCGGTGCCGAGAATGCTCTTCAGCGCGCGCATGAAGCGGCCGTCATGGCCGGTCAGATAGCGGTCGATGGCGCTGCGCCCGAACTGCACGCCGTGATCCTCGAAATCGAAGAACATCGCGCTCGGCAGCGTGCGATGCTCGCCCTCCAGCGGGATGAGCTCTGCAGAGGCATGGTCGCTGAGGCCGACGGTGGTGTTCGAAGTGCCGAAGTCGATGCCACAATGGGCCGCTGCCGCCATGCTCGTCTCGTTTCATTCCGGGGGGCGGTCCGCTTAGCCGTTCGGCGGCGCGGTGTCATCTGCCAATGTGCGGGCCGACGCGCATGGCAGTCTCCTGGCGGGGAGATGACTGTGCATCCTTGCCTGTTGAAGGTGCAGCCAGGGGCGTTTCGGTCCCCTGGCTGCATCGTGATCATCATGCCGGCCTGAACTCTGGTCCCTCGAAACGCAGGCCGGCGGCGCCACGTTCGATGCTGTCATGCGCGTCATGGATCAGACGCGCCTCGCCGGCGTCCGCGAGGCGCGCGCGTCCGTCCAGCAGCGCCCCGAGACGGGCGAGCGCCAGCGCCTTGTTGCGATGCTGCGAGCGGCCGTCGCGCGCGATCGCGGCGAGGCCGGTCGGCACGTGGACGGCGCGCACCGCGCTCTCGGTCTTGTTCTGGTGCTGGCCGCCGGGACCGCCGGCGCGGAAGCTTTCGAACCTGACGTCGGCAGCCGCCAATGCCGGCACCTGTTGCGGCAGCGGCAGATCGACGACACCGACGAACCAGTTCTTGCGGCCGTGATGCGGCCGCAACGGGCTACGGCATACCCACAGCAACGAGCCCTGCGTCCAGCGCCGCGCGATATCAACCGCCGCGGGGCCGTCGAGCACGATGATCGCGCTGGCCGGCCCGTGCCGATCGTTCTGGTCTCGCGCGATCGCGCAATCGCAATCCGCGGCGTCGGCTTCATCAGCGATCCGCGCCAGCGCATGTGCCACCGCGATCCGGCATTCGGCGGGACCGCGCCCCGCCGTGAGGAGCAGGCGTCTCATCGCCGGTCCTCCCTGCGCGGCCGCTCATTGGCGATCTTCTTCACCGTGACCAGCGGGCGGAAGCTGGCAACGACGCGCGCGAGCCCGAACGCTTCGAGATCGCCGATCACGCCGGCGATCGGCTTGTAGGCTTCAGGTGCCTCCTCGACGAGCAGCGCGCGATCCTCGCAGATGACGCTGCCGCCGAACGGATTGCGCGCCAGCCGCTCGCGATCCGATCTGGTG
This sequence comes from Bradyrhizobium ontarionense, assembly GCF_021088345.1. Taxonomy (NCBI): domain Bacteria; kingdom Pseudomonadati; phylum Pseudomonadota; class Alphaproteobacteria; order Hyphomicrobiales; family Nitrobacteraceae; genus Bradyrhizobium; species Bradyrhizobium ontarionense. The sequence continues at coordinate 6,537,908 of NZ_CP088156.1, forward strand.
GCGCCGACGCGGCCCATCATCGAGCTCCGATCGAACTTGCGGCCGGCGCCGTGCGCGATCGACCACAGCGCCTCCTTCGGCGCCGTGGCGAGCGGCGCGACGAGATAGGACAGCGCGCCGCGCGAGCCCGGCACGACGACGAGACCCTGGTCCGACGGCGCCGCGCCCTTCCGGTGCAGCACGCCGTCGGCGCGATGCACGACGCAGTTGTGCGAGCATTCGCACACCGGATCGGCCTCGCAGCGCAGCGCCGCCGCGGCGCGCTGTGCGATCACTTGCCGATTCCGCGAGGCCCAGCGCAGCGCATGATCATGCGCTTGCAGATAGGCTTGCCCAGCCGCGCTGTCGGTCGCGAGCGGCCGCAGGCCGTCCGCGACTTGCCGTTCGAGCAGCTGATGGCCGAGGCCGCGCGAGCCCGAATGCACCAGCAGATAGGCGCGGTCGCGATCGATGCCGCAGTTCGGATCGAACACCTCCTCGACCGCCTGCAGCTCGCAGAAGTGATTGCCGCCGCCGATCGTGCCGAGCGCGGCATCGAAATCGGACGGCGCGAGCCCATGCATCGCGAGCTCACCGGCGATGTCGCCGTCATAGGGTTTGGCGACGTCACGCAGCCGGTCGGCGGCCTTGTCGATGCGCAGGCGGCGGCTCGCGATGTCCAACGCGAACAGCGCCATGCCGCAGCCGGCGTCGGAGCCGACGAAGGCCGGGTGGATGTGATCGGCGAGGATGGCGCAGCCGACGGGACCGAACTTGCCGGGATGCAGATCCGGCATGCCTGCGACCGCGCACACGCCGGAGATAGCAGCCACCGCTTCGAGCTGGCGCACGGCGGCGCCCTCGATCCAGGAGCTGGACGCGTAGAAGCCGTGGACCGGCGCACGGCCGTCCACGCGATGGGAATTGCCCATGTGGGTACCTTGGAGAAAGCTAGGGAGATTTTGGTCAGGGATGATCAGCGCGCGAAGACGCACGCGTGCCGAACCAAACCTCGCCTCACGCGAGGATCAGTCCCGGCGGCTCCTGGCGGAGCAACGGATGATCGCAGTCATCATCTCTCTCCTGTGCGGCGGAGCGGAATGCTCGACGCCGGCCGCTACTAATCACATCGCGGCCGGCCTGACAATGTGCAGCGACTGACAGTCGGGCTGACTGTGGCGTGCAGGCCACGCTCATTCACGCCAAGCCGAACTGCAATGGCTGCCACCGTCTTGCATCTTGCAGACGCCGCCACCGTTCAACGCCAGTCCATCCTTCCCGTGGTGCCGATCACCGCGAGGCTCGTCATCAGGCGCAGGCCCTGGGCGAAGACATCCGGATGCGCATCGAACTCTCCGGTGTGGACGCTGGCGAGCCCTCGCCCGTCCTTGCTCACGCCGATCGAGAAATACAGCGCCGGCAGAGCTTCGGTGTAGTAAGAGAAGTCCTCGGAGAACATGCCTCGCCCGGGATGCGTATCGAGCATGCCGGGCCAGGCCTGTCCGAGCGGCGTGACCGCGCGATCGAACAAGGCGACGTCGTTGCGGGTCGGCGGCGCGCCGGGCCGGACCGTCCACTCGGTGTCGACAGCGGCCTCGGTTGCCATCCGCGCGACGAGCTGGTCCAACCGCTCCTTCAGCGACGGCGTGGCGTTCTCGCTCTTGAAGATGTTCTCGAAGCTGCGGATCGTGCCGCTGAGCTCGGCGTCGGCCGGGAGGACGTTGCCGGCATTGCCATCCGCAAGCAGCCGGGTGACGGAGATGACCACGGGCCTGTTGGCGATCTCGAGGTGACGCGCCGGATAGTCGGACAGTTCGATCGCCATGCGCGCGGCGACAAGTGGCGTGTCCGTGCCTTCATTGGGCGCAGCCGCATGCGACCCCTTGCCCTTGATCCTCAGATGAAAGTAGTTGCTGCCGGCGAGCGTGTAGCCCGGCGCGATCGCGACGGTGCCGATCGGCAGCCCCGGAGCGACGTGCTCGGCGAAGATGGCCTGGACGCCGAGATCGTCGAGGATCTTCTCGTGGACGATGTCGTCGGCCCCTCCGGGTGTTTCCTCGGCAGGTTGGAACAGGAACACGATCTTGCCGGAGATGCGGTCCTTGTTGGCAATGAGAACCGCGGCGGTCCCGAGCAGGATCGAGGCGTGAATGTCATGGCCGCAATTGTGCATCAACCCGTCGATGTGTGAGCGCGGCGCATGCGAGGCCGGCTCGACGGCTCCCACCTCCAGAGGACGCGCATCCATTTCGGCCCTGAGCGCGATGACCGGTCCTGCCTGTCCGCTGTCCAGGACCGCGATCACAGCGGTCGGTGCCTTGGCCGAGGTCACGAACTGCGTGAATCCCAGTCCCTTCAAGGCATCGAGCAGATAGTCGTGGGCCTTGAACTCCTTCTTGCCCAGCTCGGGATTTTCATGAAGGAACGTGTAGGCGCCTTGCATGGTCGCCGTCGCGCTCGCGAGACTCGACGGCAGATCAGCCGCCCACGCCGGCGTGTGCGCCAGCCATACTGCCAGTGCAAGACATGAAGCGAGTTTTCTCATCGGCTCCTCGCGAAGGCATCTCTGATCAGAGGATGTCACGTTTGATGACAATCGAAAAGTATTGCCGATGACGCGACAGGAGTTCGAACGCTCAGACCAGACGATCAGCGAGCTGGTCCGCTTCCCATGTCTCCAGGAACTCGCGCTCGCGCGTGACCCAGCGGACCGGCTCGCTGCCCCACTCGCGTGAGCGGCTGGCCTGTTCGCCCATCAGCCAGAAATGCCGCACGATGACGAAGGCATGCGCGGCCTCGAAGTCCGCCGCCGAGATCGGGCGAACCGATCGATAGCCGTCGACGAACGCCTGCCACGCCGCATGGAAGCGCCGGCCGAACGACAGCTTCGCCCACAAGAACACCGAGAGGTCGTAGGCGAGATAGCCGGGGCCGCCATCGTCGAAGTCGAAGAATACGGCCTCGCCGCCTTCGCTGATGCGCGCGTTGAAGCCATGGCAGTCGCCGTGACAATGCGTCCAGGTCAGACCGTCCATGGCCTCGATCCTCGCAGCCGTTCGTGTGGCGATGTCCTGGAGGATGCCGCCGTCGCCGGCGTCGATGACGCGGCAAAACGCCTGGACACGCGCCAGCGGGCGCCGCAGCAGATGGTCGAGATCCAGCCGGTAGAGCGGCGCGACGGCGCGATGCGACGTCGCGGCACCATGGACCTTCGCAAGCGTGACGCCGTTGGCGCGCGCATCGGCGGTCGACGCCACCTCCGGCGCCCTGCCATCGAGCGCGTGAAACAGCACGCCTTCGCGCACACCTTCCGCCGCCCGGCCGCGGACGTACAGAGCGCCGTCACGCGCCTGGACTGCGGCGGCGACGGGCACGCCGCAGCGCGCGAGATGCGCCACAAAATCGGTTTCGGTGCGGACGTCGGCTGCGCCGCGGGCGCGGTGATGCGAGAGGCGGAAGACGTAGCGGTCGCCGGTTGCGGCGACGATCAGGTAGACGTCGTTGAAGCCGCGGTTGACCATGCGGCAATCGAGCGGTCCGGGCAGCGCGTAATGCCCGGCCACGAAGCGGGCGATGCTCTCCGCGGCGGTCGTCGTGTAGATCGGCTCGAAATCAAGCACGGTGAAGGTTCCGTTTGCGCGATCGGCGACTATTCCGCGCGGGCGCGAATGCGAGTCCGACCCACGTCAGGCCAATCATGCAGAGATACTACGGATCGAAGACCAAAGAGCAATGGTCGTGACGGAGCGGCTGTTCCGGACCCGCGAGCGCGGCCGGACGCTGCAATTGCTGAAGTCAAGACGGTGCTCGTCGGGCAAATCAGCTCCGGGCCGTGCGCTTTCAATCTGTCGGCTTTGTCCAGGGGGCGGACGAAAAATATCCCGCTTTCGTTTTTACAGAAACCATGATTATCTCTCGCCTATCCCGCCTCATGCAGAGGGGCGTACGCGTCGTCACGATACGTAGAGGCGGGGAGTGGTGGCCGTCGCGATGTCAGGCGCGTTCGCGCGCAGACGACTGATGACGTGGCGGACGGTCAAGCCGTGTGGTCCTGGCGCCCCGATGCTGGCGCCAAGTTCGTGATGACGTTCGTGCGTCGTTGCGGACGACGGGGGCAAACAAGCCCGGTCCCCGGGGAGAGCGCGGAACAGCCGTTCAAACCATCGCGCAGGGAAGGCCGGGTCGTACCGGCTGAACCTGTGGTTCCTGCCCCGTGCATTCTTGTCCGCACGGGGGCCACGGCCTCAGCCGCGGCTCGGTCTTCCCTCCACCCTCTCGGTTGGAGAGGGACACGATCAGCATCACCCGGGCGTCGAGCGCGCCGCGGGGAGGATGATGCATGTATGAATGTCGTCCATGCACGACGTCGTGGTTGTGAGGCGCCTCGGCCCGCGAGCGCGGCCAGCCGGCGCGCGGCGACTATGCGCTGCGTGCCGGCAGGTGGCCAATGGCCGCCGCGCCGCCGTCGCGCCGCTGCGCCAGCCACGCGATCGCGTCGCTCTCCGTCATTGGCCGGCCGTACAGCCAGCCCTGGCCGTAGGAGCAGCCGAGCATGCGCAGCAGCTCTGCATCCGCTTCGTTTTCGACACCCTCGGCGATGATGCGGTGGCCGAGCGGCAGCGCGACCGCGGTGATGGCCGCCACGAGCTGCTGATCCCGGCGGTTCCTGGTGATGCCGTGGATGAAGGAGCGGTCGATCTTGATCGTATCGATCTCGACCGCCATGAGATTGGCGATCGAGGAATGGCCGACGCCGAAATCGTCGATCGCCAGTCCGAAGCCGTAGTCATGGATCAGCTTCAGCTCGTCGGCGCAGCGCTTGGGATCGAACATCGCCTCTTCGGTGACCTCGATCTCGATCCGCCGCGGATCGACGCCGTAGCGCTCGGAGACGGTCTTGAGGGTCTGGGCCGGCGAGTGAATCGGAAATTCGCGCGGCGACACGTTGATCGCCACCCTGACATTCGGGGCCTTCTTGCGGTCGAGCGCACGCAGGAACGCGCAGACCCGTTCGCCGACGAACTCCGTGAGCTGGCCGGACAGGCGCAGTCGGATCGCCGCGGACACGATATCCGGCGGCGGAATCAAGCCCACGTTGGGATGCTTCCAGCGCAGCAGCGCCTCGAAGCCGATGACCTCCCGGGTGGCCATCGCGACCTGCGGCTGGAATTCGACATGCAGCTCGCGGCGTGCCAGCGCCGCCGGCAGCTCCGCATCGAGACGGCGCTGAAGCGTGAGCTCGGACTGCATCGCGGCGTCGAACACGCGCATGCAGGCGCGGCCGTCGTCCTTGGCGCGATACAGCGCGGCATCGGCCCGGGCGGACAGCTCCTCGAGATCGATGTTGCCCTCCGCATCCACGGCGATGCCGATCGAGCAGCTGACGGGCAGCGCCTGGCCTGCGATCAGGAGCGGCTGCGACAGCGAGGCCATCAGCCATTCAGCCAATGCAACGGATCGGACGGCAACCTCGTCGCCCTGCAGCACGACCACGAACTCGTCGCCGCCAAGCCGGACCGGAAGGTCGTCCGCCCGGCAGCCGGATCGCAGCAGCGCCGCGACCGCCTCGATCACCCGGTCGCCGGCCTCGTGGCCGCGGGCGTCGTTGATGGTCTTGAAGTTGTCGATGTCGAGCAGGAGGAATGCGACAGCGCGTCCGGAGCGGCATGCCGCAGCGGCCACGTTGCGGAAGTGGCTGCGATTGGCGAGTCCGGTCAGCGAGTCCGTCCGAACCAGGCGCTCCAGGGCCTGGTTGGCCTCAGCCACCGACTCCGCCAGGACCGTTGCCTCGATCGCCGTATTCTGGTTGGCGATGAAATTGCGCTCGCCGAGCAGCGCCGCGCGGAACAGCATGATGGTCAGGAATGCGACGTCGGCCGCGACGATGTAGCCGACGCCACTGCCGGAGAGCAGCATCCGCAACACGGTCGAGCCCATCAGCGGCGCGCCGAAGGCGATCGCCATCGGCGAATAGGCGAGGCTCTGGATGATCGCGCCGGTGGTGGTGCCGGCCATGATGAAGACGATGTCGTTGACGTTTTGCTCGTGCGAGAACAGCGGCAGCGCCAGCGGCACGACAGACCAGAGCAGTCCGCTGGCAAGGGCCATCAGCATGAGACTGCGCAGCACCCGGTGCGGGTCGCGGTCGATCCGGCCCGACGATTTCAAATGCGAGACCCAGCCGGCGCGCAGTACGGCGAAGGTGATCGCCGCGCCCAGCCACCAGAAGATGAGCGTGTTGCCTTCCCTGAAGTAGAGCAGCAGCGCCAGCGAGGTTGCGATCGCCACGTTGGCGAACAGAGTGAGGGAAATGTTCTGCAGCGAGCTCGCTGCCTGGGCTTTCGCAAGCGCCGCCGCTTTGCAATCGGTGGGTGCGGTTTGCATGCGCGGAACGGACGGCCCTGCTCGGTCTATGGCGGAAGGAGGCAGCCATCGCGGCGGCCCATGCGGCGGCTGGCGAGCATGCGGAACGGTGGCTAAGGTGGGGTTAATCCCGACTATTATACCGGCGGCGAGCGCGTGTGCCGCAGGGCGGGGGATTGCAGGCAGAAGTCACGTTGTCATCGCGCGGCGCATTTGCGCCGAAGCGATCCAAGGGGGCGCGCCGGACTGGATGGCTTCGCTGCATCCGGCCGCGCTTGGCGCCGGCCGGATCGCTCGCAATGACGTCGTTGGGGAGTTGCTACATCCGCTACGGATCGAGCTCGGTGTCCCAATAGAGATAGTCGAGCCAGCTGTCGTGCAGGTAGTTCGGCGGGAACAGCCGGCCGTTGCGGTGGAGCTGGTGGACGGTCGGCGCGTAGGGCGCCTGCTTGGGAAACATCTTGGCCTGCTGTGGCGTCAGATTGCCCTTCCGCAAGTTGCAGGGCGAGCAGGCGGCGACGACGTTCTCCCAGGTGGTCTGGCCACCCTTGCTGCGCGGAATCACGTGATCGAAGGTCAGGTCGTCACCCGAGTGGCAGTACTGGCAGGCGAAGCGGTCGCGCAGGAACACGTTGAAGCGGGTGAAGGCCGGATGCGTCGTCGGCTTGACGAAGGACTTCAGCGAAACGACGCTGGGCAACTGGATTTCGAACGAAGGACTTCGGATCGCCCTGTCGTAGTACTCGACGATGTTGACGCGATCGAGGAACACCGCCTTTATCGCGTCCTGCCAGGACCAAAGCGACAGCGGATAGTAGCTCAGCGGCCGGAAGTCGGCGTTCAACACCAACACCGGCCAACCGCCCTGCGAGACATGTGCGTTCAATTAACGCTCCTGGCCTCCATTACGGCTGCGAAGCAGCATGCCCCGACATACTACATTCAGCGTGACGGGATTGTGAAGCCCCAAGAATGGCTTGACATGGCTTCTCCCGCATCCCGCTGCCTGCGCTCAAAGCGCGTCAGAACCGTGGCGGCGGGCGACTGCCACGGTGCAAATGGCTTGCATGAGAGCTCTCGCCTCGAGCCGGCCGGTTCCGGGATGCCATCAGGCCGGGACCCGCTCCAGCTTCTGCAGGCAGCGGCGAATGTTGACCTCGGCCGGCATCGGGCGGTCGGGGAAGCTCGTGCTCCAGTTGGTGACGCCGACCTCGCCGACATAGATGTCGCCCCGCGAATCGATCGCGAGCCCATGCGGCGCGAGGAAGCGGCCGGTTTCCAGGCCGGGGCCGTGCTCGCCGCCGAGCCGGGCCATGCGCTGGCCGGTGGAGTCGGTGATGGTCAGGCGCGGACCGAGATTGGGAACATTGAGGTTCACGGGCAGGCCCGGGCCGAGCTCGCCGATGATGAAGGTCTTGCGCTTGGGCCCGCAGGCGCACAGCGCGCAGGGCCGGTGCAGATTGTTCCACTGCGTCTCGTAGCGGCCCTGGCCGTCGAATACCTGGACGCGGTGGTTCTCGCGGTCGGCGACATAGACGAAGCCGTCGGCGTCGGTGGCGATGTTGTGAACGATGTTGAACTGGCCGGGATCGGAGCCCGGCTCACCCCAGCTGCGGATCAAGCGGCCGTCGGGCGTGTATTGATGGACCCGCGCATTGCCATAGCCGTCGGAGACGTAGATCTCACCGGACGGAGACAGCGCGGTGTGGGTGCAACGGTTGAACGGCTCGCCACTCATGAACGGCGCCGGGCGCTCCGGCAGGCCGATGGTCAGCAGCACCTTGCCGTCATCAGTGCATTTGCGCACCGTATGGTCGCCGTCGTCGGTGCAATAGAGATTGTCGTCCGCGTCGATCGACAGGCCATGGGCGCGTCTGAACAGGCCCTCGCCCCAGCTCCTGATGTAATTGCCGTCGCGGTCGAACACGATCATCGGATGGACGCCGCGATTGAAGGCGTAGACGCGGTCCTTGCTGTCGACGGCGACGGCGGCGACGTCGGTCAGCGCCCAGCCGTCGGGCAGTTTCGCCCAGTTCTTGACGACGCGATAGCTGTAATCGCCCGAGCCGAGAATGGCGGACATGCTGTGGCCTCCGTGAATTCGCGCAACCTGAGTTCGAGCAACCTGAGTTCGAACAAGGCTACACGCGATCGGCGCCATCCGGAAAGCGTCTCACGCCGTCATCGTCAGCATATGCCCCTGATCCGGCGGAATACGTCCCTGCAGCGTGTCGAGATAGACGCGCTGCACGGCATCCGGGCCGCGCCCGTCGGTGATCGTGAGCCAGCCGTCGAGCCGCGGCGCGAAGTCCCGCCACGCCGCGCCGAGCCGCGTCTCGATGCCGCCGGGGCCCCATTCCCGGGCGCGCTTCCTGATCTGGTCGGGGGCGAAGAACCAGGCGGGCCGGGCGCCAGGAAGTATCTCAGCGTCGTCGAGACCGTCCTGATGCGTCAGGCCGACACGGCCGGAATACACGAGATTGTCGCCGTGGTGCCGATGCAATGCGGCGCGCAGACCGGCATTGCCGGCCATGTCGACGAAGGCCGTGCGCGATGTCGGGTCGAGCGTGCCGACCGCGTCGTAGGTCACGATGTCGTCGTAGCAGCCGAGCGAGCGCACGAACGCGACGTTGGCTGCCGAGGTCAGGCCGATGACGCGGATTCCCGTGCGTTGGCTATGCAGGAGGTGCGCAAGCCCGAAGGCGGTCTTGCTCGAGGCCGAGGACAGGATGACTGTCGTGGCGCCGAAATGCGCATGCTCGGCGAGAAAATCGTCGACCAGGAACGACAGCATGAACAGGGGGCGCAGCAGGGCCTGGTGATCGCCCTGCCGTCCGGCATAAGCGGGATCGCCGCCGACCCGTGCATAGGCGTTGTAGACGGGAGCGACCTTCTGACGATGCGCCGCCGCGTCGCGCAGGCCACGCTTGCCGACATCGGCGGCCTCGATCACGAGATGCGTCGCTATCGGGAAATAGCCGAACAGGCGTTCGCCTTCCGCGATCATGGGATGCCGCGAGGCGATCACGTCGCCGAAGCCCCACACGGGAATGATGCCGAAGCCGGCCGGTGCGGGGAACAGCTGCCAGTATTGCAGCTGCTCGCCGAGCAGCGCGTAGGTGATGTTGTTGGCGGTGAAGGCGAAGCGATCGACCTTCACCAGCAGCGCCTCCGCGGGAAGCGCCCCTTCATGGGGGAGTTCGGTGGTGATCGTCTTGCAGTCCTGCAGATCTTTGCGCGCGACGATGAAATCGGTGGATTGCATGTTGCTGACCTCGCCAATGCGATGATGACCCTGTCGCAATCCTGGCCGGCATCGATGACCGTTTTGCAACTCCAACTTTGTTTGAAACGGCGTTCGCCGGCGCTGTTAGTTCGGCGTGGTGACGACGCCCTCGCGCCTTTTGAGCACACGATAATAGCTCCACCACAGATGCGCGGCCGCACCCCGCAGCGGCCGCCACGCTTCTGCGAGCGGCATCATCTGCTTGGCGGTGGGACGCGCGGCGAGGCCGAACCCGATCTTCATGGCCTCCTGCACGGCGAGGTCGCCGGCGGGCCAGGCGTCACCGTGGCCGAGGCAGAACAGGAGATAGACGTCAGCCGTCCACGGTCCGATTCCGGGCAGGGCGGTCAGGGTGGCATGCGCGGCGTCAGCGTCCTCATTGGCGAGCACGTCGAGGTTCAGCCGCCCGGCGCCGAGCTCGCGCGCGATGTGCTTGAGCGTCTTGATCTTGGCGGCGGACAGCCCGAGCCGTCCCAGCCGGTCGGCGCGGGCGCGGCGGATCGCGTCGTGATCGAACGGCTCGAACGCCGCCTTCAGGCGGCCCCAGATCGCGGCGGCGCTCGCGGTCGACAGTTGCTGGCCGCAGACGATGTGGGCGATCCCGGCGAAGCCCGGCTCACGCCGTCGCAGCGCCGGCATGCCGGTGGCCGCGAGGATCGGCGCCAGCCGAGGGTCCTGCTTCACGAGGGCACGGACCGCATCATCGAGGATGTCCTGGCTTTCGAGATGGAGGGTCATCGCGGCGCAGGACGCAGTGCTGCGCGCGCTGCATGGTGTCGCGCCGGGTGGACTGCACCGGGGCCCGAGGTTAAGGCAGCATCAGTCAAGGTTGGAATTCTCCATGAGCTTGCGTAGCATCCCCTCCGACATGGACCGCGACAAGGTCGCGGGGGTCGACGGCCTGCTGGATCGAGTCGTTCGCGAGCAGGGCGTCTTTCTGCCGCTCGCCATCGAGAGCGGAAGCCGCGCCTGGGGCTTCGCCTCGCCCGACAGCGACTATGATTGCAGGTTCGTCTATGTGCGGCGCGCCGCCGATCATATCAAGCCATGGCCCGTCCGCGATGTCATCGAGTTTCCGCTCGAGGGCGATTTCGACGCCAATGGCTGGGACCTTGCCAAGGCGTTGCGCCTTCTGCTGAAGGGCAACGCGGTCATCATCGAGTGGCTGCGTTCGCCCGTGATCTATCGGGGCGCGGCGTGGTTTCGCGACGATTTTCTCGCCTTCGCGAGGGCGGTGGCGAGCCGCGATGCCATCGCCCGGCACTATCTGCACCTCGGAGAACGCCAGCGCCGCGCGTACTTCGGTGACGGGACGAGCGTCGCGCAGAAGAAGATATTCTATGCGCTGCGGCCGGCGGCGACGCTGCGCTGGCTGCGCCTGCACCCTGCCGAGGCGGTGGCGCCGATGCATTTCCCGACCTTGATGGCAGAGTGCGATCCGCCGGCGGCCTTGAAGGCCGAGGTCGCCGGTCTCATGAAGCGGAAAGCGTCGACCCATGAGCTCGGCGCCGCACCGCTGCCGACGGTTGTGGCCGATTTCATCGACGCCGAATTCGAGCTGGCCCGAACGTCGTTCGGGGAGGGGCGCGACCGGGGCGCCGGCGAGGCGATGGAGCAGGCAGAGCAATTCTATCGGACCGTCGTCGAACGTCTGGAACGCGAAGCGCAGCGAGAACAGGCGCAGCGATCCGTTTCCCGGATCTCGCCATGACGCCACCCGTTTTCCGATTTGCTCCGAGCCCCAACGGCCATCTTCATCTCGGCCACGCCTACTCGGCGCTGTTGAACTTTCAGCGCGCGCAAGCGAGCGGCGGCCGCCTCCTGCTGCGCATCGAGGATATCGACCCGACGCGCTGTCGTCCCGAGTTCGAGCAGGCGATCTATGAGGATCTCGGCTGGCTCGGCATCGCCTGGGAGCAGCCGGTCAGGCGCCAATCCGAGCATATCGCGGACTACCTTGCGGCGCTGGCGCGGCTGCAAGACATGGGCCTCGTCTATCCGAGCTTCGAGAGCCGGGCCGAGATCGCGCGGCTGGTGGCGCTGCGTGAGGCCGAGGGCGCCTGGCCGCGTGATCCCGACGGCGCGCCGCTCTATCCTGGAACGGCCAAGACCCTCTCTGCCGCTCGGCGTGCAGAGCTGATGGCCGGTGGGTTGCCCTATGCGTTGCGGCTCGACATGGCTGCCGCTCTGGGGCGCGTCGGCGTGTTGGCCTGGGACGAGCATGGCACCGGGCCGTCCGGTGAAGCCGGTCCGGTGACGGCACGGCCGGAGGTCTGGGGCGACGTGATCCTGGCCCGCAAGGAGACCCCGACGAGCTACCATCTTGCGGTCGTGATCGACGACGCGTTGCAGGGCGTGACCGAGGTCGTGCGCGGGCAGGACCTGTTCCATGCTACCAGCGTGCACCGGTTGCTGCAGGCTCTGCTCGGCCTGCCCGCGCCGGCCTATCGACATCACCGACTGATTCGCGACGCGACCGGCCACAAGCTGTCGAAGTCCAATCAGGCCACGGGCCTGCGTGCCCTGCGCGCGGAAGGCGTCTCGTCGGCCGAAATCCGACACAGGATCGGCATGTTGTAACCATCAGGCAGGCTGACAGGCGGGTTGCCGAATGTTTCCGGCGGGGACAACCTTTAGGGCATCGTGACACCCGGGAACGACCGTGCCATGCTAACCGGTGGCGCGGGTAATCGGGAGCTTCAATCGAAAGCGGCACGACGAGACATGACCACAGAAGTGCCCCTTCGTTTTTCGGAGTTCATGTCACAGGGGCCATGATGAAGCGCGTTCGGAAGATGAGTACAGGACGTCGGTCTCGGCCGGTGAGGCCGGCAGCGTCCAGGCCGGCTGGCAACGCTGGCTCCAAGGCGCCTGGCAAGCAGGTGCCGTCCGAGAGAAAGCGGTCCAAGACACAGTCATCAAAGACACCGCCGCCTGAGACCCGACGGTCGAAGACACCAGCGAAGGCAGCGCCGACGAAGGCGAGGCCGCTGAAGAAGCGCGTTCCCCAGGTCACGGCCATGGCGGGGGGCCGGAGAAGCGCTTCCAAGCCGGGCTCGAAGCCAGCCCCCAAGACCGCTGAAAGGGCCTCCGGAGCCGGCGTGGTCGAGACGGCCTTGGCGGTGTTCGCCCACGAGGTGCGAACGCCCCTGACCGGCATCCTCGCGATCAGCGATCTGCTTGCCACCTCCGAGCTGGGCGAGCGCGAGCGGCGCTGGGTCGACACCATCAAGGCCGGCGCCGAGCATCTCTCCAGCCTGGCGATCCTGTTCGTCGATGCCGCCAAGGGCGAGACCGCCGGCGCCGTGCTGCGCGAGGACCTGTTCGACCTGCGCGTGCTGGCGCGCGCGGCCGGCGACTCGCTGGCGGGCCGCGCCGCGGCGAAGGGATTGGAGGCGAAGGTCGAGGTCGCCGACGACCTGCCGGCGCTCGTGATCGGGGATCCCGTGCGGCTGCGGGCGGCGCTCGAAAACCTGATCGACAACGCGGTGAAGTTCACCGAGCAGGGCGGCGTGGCGCTCAGGATCGAGCCGACCGGTCGGGGTGGCCGCAGCAAGCGCACCAAGGGCGCGAGCAAAGGCAAGGTCGCGGTCGCTTTCCACGTCTCGGATTCGGGCATCGGCCTGACCCTGCAGGAGATCAAACGGCTGTTCCGGCCGTTCACCCAGGCCAATGTCTCGATCGCCTCGCGGTTCGGCGGCGCCGGGCTGGGGCTGTCCTCGGTGCGGCAATTAGCCCGAGCCATGGGCGGCGACGTCGCGGTGGCGCCGCATTCGGGCGGCGGCACGACGTTCACGCTGACGGTTGCGGTGACGGTGGCGGCGGCGCCGCACACGACGGCAGGCGGAGCCGAGGACGGCGTTACCCTGGCGCCGACGCGGCCGCTGCGGATCCTCGGGGTCGAGGACAATCCCTTCGGTCGCGTGGTGCTGAACACGATCCTGAATGAGCTCGGCCACCAGGCCGAGTTCATCGGCCGCGGCGAGGCTGCGCCCGAGCGGATCGCGGCGGGCAGTTATGATGCCGTTCTGATGGACATGGTGCTGCCCGGCATCAACGGCGTCGAGACGATCGCGCGGGTCCGCCAGCTTGGGACGCCGCACGGCACGATTCCGATCATCGGCGTGTCCGGGCGCGGCGAGGACGAGGCGGCCTCGCGCGCTGCCGGCGCCGATGCGTTCCTGCTCAAGCCCGTCTCGCCGCGGGCCCTAGCGACTGCGCTGCTTGAAGCGACCCGCCGTGCGGCAGCCGCGACTTGATGATCGATGCGTTCAATTCGCCGCCATATACGAAGATCGCGGCGATGAAATACAGGAACACGAGCGCGATGATCACCGAGGCGAGCCCGGCATACATGGTGACGTAGTTGTTGGCGAAGCGTGCCAAGTATTGTCCGAACACGATGCCCGACACCAGCGAGGCGATGAAGGTGAAGACGATGCCGGGCAGGATCTGCATGAAGCCGCGCCGGCCGGAGGGCAGCCAAGCGTGCAGGATGAAGAGGGCGATAATCAGGGCGCTGATGGTGATCCCATAGCGCGAGAGGTTGACGAAGCGCTCATTGGCTTCGACCGCGAGCGGCAGGTAGCGTCGCGCCGTCGCCAGCATCAGCGGGCCGAGCACGATCAGGAACGACATCGCGAGCGCCGTGAAGGCTGCGACCAGCGTGTAGCCGATCGATTCCAGCCGCAGCCAGTACCACCGGCGCTGCTCGACTACGCCATAGGCGCGGTTCAGCGCGACGCGCAGGGCCTCGACGCCGTTCGAGGCGAAGTAGACCGCAAGCACGGCGCCGATGGTCAGCGCATCGCTCCGCGTCGTCGTGAGCACGTCGTGGATTTCACCGGCCAGCGCATCCGCGACCTGGGTCGGCCAGGTCTGGAGCATGAGGGTGACGGCCTGATCGGCGAGATCCTTGGAGCCCAGGAAGCCCGCCAGCGAGGTCAATACGATCAGGAAGGGGAACAGCGCCATCAGCGTCGAGAGCGCGATGTGGCTCGCAATCGCCCAGCCGTCATCGGCGAGGAACTCGTAGAACGCATCCACCGCGACGTGAACGATGTAGCGAAGCGCTGTCACCTGTCCCTGCACTCTCCGCCAACGGTCATGCCTCATACCTTCCGATATTACGGACGCAAAAGCCAGAAGTTGCAGCCCCCGTGCCCGATCCGGCATGGCGTTGGCCGCCACGCGGTGTTATCTAGCCCCAATGGCTTCGCTTCTCGGTAAATTTATCCTTCCGATCGCCGTCGGCGCGGTTGCTGTGGTGCTGTTTCTCGGTCTCTTCAACATGACCCGCGGCGGCTCGCCGAACCTGTCGCAGAAACTGATGCGCTGGCGGGTGATCCTGCAATTCGTTGCGATCGTCGTTGCGATGGCGGCCATCTGGGCCATGGGGCATTGAGAAACGGGGCGTTGAGAAACAAACGGGGCGCTGAGAAACGACATGGTGGTCCTCAATCGCATCTACACGCGCACCGGTGATGACGGCACGACCGCGCTCGGCAATGGTGAGCGCCGCCCGAAATACGATCTGCGCGTCTCCGCCTATGGAACCGTCGACGAGACCAACGCCGCGATCGGCGTGGTCCGGCTGCATCTCGCCGACGCGCCCGAGATCGACGCCATGCTCGGCCTGATCCAGAACGATCTGTTCGACCTCGGCGCTGATCTGGCGGTGCCGCAGCGGGAGGGCAAGGCGGAGCGCCTGCGCGTGGTCGCCAATCAGGTCGATCGCCTGGAGCGCGACATCGATGCGCTCAACGAGCGGCTGTCGCCTTTGACGTCGTTCGTGCTGCCGGGAGGAACCCCCGCGGCGGCGCACCTGCACGTCGCGCGTACCATTTGCCGCAGGGCGGAACGGATCATGGTGGAACTCGCCGCCCGGCCGGACGAGCCGGTCAGCGAGGCCGGCATTCGTTACATGAACCGGCTGTCGGATTTCCTGTTCGTGGCGAGCCGCGCCGCGAACCGCAATGGTGCCGGCGACGTGTTGTGGGTACCGGGGCGAAACCGTTAACCCGGAGGCGTGCGGGCCGGCGATTTTTCGCCCGTCGCGCGTTGACCGGGGGGTACGGGGGCTTTAGGTTCCGCGCCCGAACAGGTCAACCCCGGAAGATTTAGAGCGAAAGAGGATCGATGAAGATTCTGGTGCCGGTCAAGCGGGTGGTCGATTACAACGTCAAGGTTCGCGTCAAGAGCGACGGATCGGGCGTTGAACTCGCCAACGTCAAGATGTCGATGAATCCGTTCGACGAGATCGCGGTCGAGGAAGCGCTGCGGCTGAAGGAAGCCGGCAAGGCGACCGAGGTCGTCGTCGTGTCGATCGGCCCCGCGCAGGCGTCGGAGACCATCCGCACCGCGCTCGCGATGGGCGCCGACCGCGGCATCCTGGTCAAGGCCGAGGGCAGCGTCGAGCCGCTCGCGGTGGCCAAGATCCTGAAGGTCATCGCCCAGGAGGAGCAGCCGGGTCTGATCATTCTCGGCAAGCAGGCGATCGATGACGATTCCAACCAGACCGGCCAGATGCTGGCCGCGCTGCTCGGCTGGGCGCAGGCGACCTTCGCCTCCAAGCTCGAGGTTGAAGGCAGCGACTTCAAGGTCACGCGCGAGGTCGATGGCGGTCTGCAGACCGTGAAGCTGAAGGGACCGGCCATCGTCACCACCGACCTGCGCCTGAACGAGCCGCGCTATGCCTCGCTGCCGAACATCATGAAGGCGAAGAAGAAGCCGATCGCGGACAAGACCGCCGCCGATGTCGGCGTCGATCTCACGCCGCGTCTCGAGGTTCTCAAGACCACCGAGCCGGCGGGCCGCAAGGCCGGCGTCAAGGTCAAGGACGTCGCCGAGCTCGTTTCCAAACTCAAGACCGAGGCGGGGGTGCTCTGATGGCCACGCTGCTGATTGCCGAACACGACAATGCCGGGATCAAGGACTCGACCAACAAGGCGCTGACGGCGGCTGCCGCGCTCGGCGCCGATGTCGACGTGCTGGTCGCGGGCCAGGGCGCCAAGGGCGCAGCCGAAGCCGCTGCCAAGCTCTCCGGCGTCAAGAAGGTGCTGCTGGCCGACGATGCGGCCTATGCCCATGATCTCGCCGAGCCGCTCGCCGCGCTGGTCGTGCAGCTCGCCGCGAACTACGACGCGATCGTCGCGCCGGCGACCTCGCGCTTCAAGAACGTGATGCCCCGGATCGCCGCGCTGCTCGACGTGATGCAGGTGTCGGAGATCATCAAGGTCGTGGCGCCCGACACGTTCGAGCGGCCGATCTACGCCGGCAACGCGATCCAGACGGTGAAGTCGAAGGACGCCAAGAAGGTGATCACCGTGCGCACCTCGACCTTCGCAGCCAGCGGCGAGGGCGGCAGCGCGCCGGTCGAGACGATTGCCGCGGCGGGCGATCCGGCGCTGTCGGCCTTCGTCGGCGAGGAGGTCGCCAAGAACGACCGTCCCGAGCTGACCTCGGCCAAGATCATCGTCTCGGGTGGCCGCGCCATGCAGAGCCGCGAGAACTTCGCCAAATATATCGAGCCGCTCGCCGACAAGCTCGGCGCGGGCGTCGGCGCCTCCCGCGCTGCGGTGGATGCCGGCTACGCGCCGAACGACTGGCAGGTCGGTCAGACCGGCAAGGTGGTGGCGCCGGAGCTCTACGTGGCGGTCGGCATTTCCGGCGCGATCCAGCATCTCGCCGGGATGAAGGACTCCAAGGTGATCGTCGCGATCAACAAGGACGAGGATGCGCCGATTTTCCAGGTTGCCGATTACGGTCTGGTCGCCGACCTTTACCAAGCGGTTCCCGAGCTGACCGAGGCGCTCGGCAAGCTCGGCAAGTAACGCTGCTGACACCGGCCGCAGGGGACTGCGCGGCCGGTGTTTCTCCTGTTAGGGCATGGATGGGCGCGAATGATGCGCCATTCCGGTGGATGACAACATGGCTCAGATCAACAAGCTCGGTGTGATCGGCGCGGGACAGATGGGGAACGGCATCGCGCACGTTGCCGCGCTGGCCGGGCTCGACGTGGTGCTCAACGACGTCTCCGCCGATCGGTTAAAGTCGGGGATGGCGACCATCAACGGCAATCTGACCCGTCAGGCCGCCAAGAAGATCATCTCCGACGAGGCGCGCGGTCAGGCGCTCGGCCATATCACGCTGACCGACAGCCTCGACGGTCTCGCCGATTGCGACCTCGTCATCGAGACGGCGATCGAGAAGGAGGACGTCAAGCGCAAGATCTTCCACGATCTGTGCGCAGTCCTGAAGCCGGAGGCGGTGATCGCCTCCAATACGTCCTCGATCTCGATCACGCGGCTCGCCGCCTGCACCGACCGGCCCGAGCGCTTCATCGGCATCCATTTCATGAACCCGGTTCCGTTGATGGAGCTGGTCGAGCTGATCCGCGGCATCGCGACCGACGACACCACCTTCGAGTCGGCCAAGGAGTTCGTCCGCAGGCTGGGCAAGCAGGTCGCGGTCTCCGAGGACTTTCCGGCTTTCATCGTCAATCGCATCCTGCTGCCGATGATCAATGAGGCGATCTACACGCTTTATGAGGGCGTCGGGAACGTCGAGGCGATCGATGCGGCGATGAAGCTCGGTGCCCATCACCCGATGGGCCCGCTGGAGCTGGCCGATTTCATCGGCCTGGATATCTGCCTGTCGATCATGCAGGTGCTGCATGAGGGGCTGGCCGATTCCAAGTACCGCCCGTGCCCGCTGCTGGTGAAATATGTCGAGGCCGGCTGGCTCGGTCGCAAGACGCAGCGCGGCTTCTACGACTATCGCGGCCCCAAGCCGGTGCCGACGCGCTAAATCTACCGCTCCCGGGCTATGTATCGATACGCTTCGTTAAGGCTCCTCGGCTAGCGTGGCCCTCAGAGAGGTAAGTGCGTATGGATATGAGCTTGGTGGCTGCGGTCATGGCGCAGCAGGCGAGTGCGACCCAGCAGCAGGTCGCCACGTCGGTGATGAAGCAGAACCTGAACGCTCAGAAGGATGCGGTCATGACGCTGCTCGGCGGCGCGCAGCAGACGTTGTCGCTCGCCAATGCCGGCCCCGGCGTCGGCGGCAACCTCAACATCGCCGCCTGAGTTTTGCGGCGTCGAAGTCCGCCCTTAATCCGCGGTCATTCCGGGGCGATGCGACAGCATCGAACCCGGAATCTGGAGCTTGTCGCACTCACATCGAGATTCCGGGTTCAGCCCTGACGGGCTGCCCCGGAATGACGGCCGTGGTGAGGGGGCGACCTACAGTCCCGCGGCGGCCTTCGTGGTCGCCGCCTGGATCAGCTTGACCGCGTCGTCGCTGTTCCATTCTGCGGGACCTGCGATGGTCGCAATCTCGCAGCCATTGCCGTCGACCAGCACCGAGGTCGGCATGCCCAGCGCGCGGCCGACCGCCTTGAGATCCTGGAACACCTTGGCCTTCTGGTCGCTGAAATAGGCCAATTGGGTGAGCTTGGCGTCGTTGAGGAACGCCTTCGGCTTCTCGGGATCGCGCGTGTCGATGTTGACCGCGACCACCTGGAAACCGTCATTGCCGAGCTTGGCCTGCAGCCCGTCGAGCGCCGGCATCTCCTTGCGGCAGGGCACGCACCAAGTCGCCCAGAGGTTCAAAAGTACCGTCTTGCCGCGAAAGTCCGACAACTTCTTCGGCGCGCCGCCGGCATCCTCGAACGCCAAGTCAGGCAGCCGCAGCGGCGCCGTTGCGGCCGTCAGCGCCGCGACCTCGCCCTTGATCAGCGGCGCGATCCGCGCGGCGGTAGCGACCGCCGCCTGGCAGGCCTGGTCGCCCGCCGGCCGTCCCTTCAGCGATCCGCCGAAGGTCACCGCGGCGATGCCGGCCACGGCGACGACCGCTACGGCACCGGCCGCCAGCAGCGCACGGCGCGGGCCGGCGGGGCGGGCAGGGGACGGGTCTGGCTTATCGTTTGTCATCTCGGGTCGGTTGCGGCTATCAGGAGCGCGAGTTTCGGGGCGCGGACGGTGTGTCCCATCCAGTGGCGGTCAGCAAGGTCTTAAGAGCGGTTCAGGCATGAGCAACACGATGTGGGGCGGACGGTTCTCGGAGCGTCCCGACGAGATCATGGAGGACATCAACGTCTCGATCGACGTCGATCGCCACCTCTACGCACAGGACATCGCCGCTTCCAAGGCACACGCCGCGATGCTCGCCGCTCAGGGCATCATCACGGCCGGTGATGCGAAAAATATCGGCAAGGGTCTAGACACGATTTTGTCAGAGATCACCAAGGGTTCGTTCGAGTTCAAGCGGGCCCTGGAAGACATTCACATGAACGTCGAGAGCCGGCTCGGCGAGCTGATCGGGCCGGCCGCGGGGCGGCTGCACACCGCGCGCTCGCGCAACGACCAGGTCGCGACCGACTTCCGCCTGTTCGTGCGCGACATCATCGACGACATCGATGCGGCGCTCGCCGCCTACCAGCACGCGCTGGCGACGCGCGCGCTCGAGCATGCGTCGACCGTGATGCCGGGCTTCACCCATCTGCAGACCGCCCAGCCCGTCACCTTCGGCCACCACCTGCTGGCCTATGTCGAGATGGCCGGGCGCGACCGCGGCCGCTTCCTCGATGCCCGCAAGCGGCTCAATGAATCGCCGCTGGGGGCTGCCGCGCTCGCCGGCACCTCGTTCCCGATCGACCGCCACGCCACCGCCGAGGCGCTCGGCTTCGAGCGGCCGATGGCCAATTCGCTCGACGCCGTGTCGGACCGCGATTTCGTGCTGGAGACGCTGTCGGCGGCGTCGATCTGCGCGGTGCATCTGTCGCGCTTCGCCGAGGAGATCGTGATCTGGACCTCGCCGCTGGTCGGCCTGATCAAGCTGTCGGACAAGTTCACCACCGGCTCCTCGATCATGCCGCAGAAGCGCAATCCGGACGCCGCCGAGCTGGTGCGTGCCAAGACCGGCCGCGTGATCGGCGCGCTGAACGGGCTCCTGATCGTGATGAAGGGCCTGCCGCTCGCCTACCAGAAGGACATGCAGGAGGACAAGCAGGGGGCGATGGAGGCGTTCGCGGCGCTGTCGCTCGCCATCCGCGCCATGACCGGCATGGCGCTCGACCTGGTGCCGGACGAGGCGCGGATGAAGGCGGCCGCGGGCGAGGGCTATGCCACCGCGACCGATCTCGCCGACTGGCTGGTGCGCACCCTGAAGATGCCGTTCCGCGAGGCCCACCACGTCACGGGGCGGATCGTGGCGCTCGCAGCCAAGCAGGGCGTGGCGCTGCACGAGCTGCCGCTGAAGGCGATGCAGGAGGTCGAGCCGAAGATCTCAGCCGAGGTGCTCGGCGTGCTCTCGGTGGAGTCTTCCGTGAAGAGCCGCACCAGCTACGGCGGCACCGCGCCGAAGAACGTTCTGGCCCAGGCCAAGGGCTGGCTGAAGCGGCTGGAAAAACAGCGAAAGTAGGGCCGGTCGACAGAATTTGACCGGCTTGGCGTGGCACTCCGGCACTCGTCATATCCGGTCAATCTCTGTATGGTGCCGCCCGCATGGGGATCTCACACGTGAATCGCAGTCGCCGTCCGATGTCCAAAGCCTGGACCCTTCTCGTCGTGGGGGCTGCCGCCCTCTCGCTCGCCGCCTGCGGGCGCAAGGGCCCGTTGGACCTGCCGGCCAATTCCCCGCCGGCGCCGCAGATGTCGGCCGCTCCCGCCGACACCGCCACGGACGCCGCGAACAAGCCCGGCCTGTTCAATTCCGGCTATGGCGCCGACTCCGCCCCCGCCGCCACCCGCGGCACCAAGAAGCCCTTCATCCTCGACCCGCTGCTCGACAGCAAATAGGCCAGCGCTTCGGCTCGACGGGTCTCCCTGACGCAGAGCGATAGGGTTGTCGCCGATGGCTGGTGCTCGACGGGCGGGGCGGTCACCGTCCTTCGATGTCCCGGAGGCCGGTCCCAATGGCTTCGTCATTCCGGGGCATTCGCGCGCAAAATGGCGCAGCCATTTTGAAGCAGCGCGAATGAGCCCGGAATCCATAACCCCAGGACGAAGTCGCGTGGCGCGCTGCCAACCCTGAGCGTGCCCCACACGGCATCCTGTGGTTATGGGTTCCGGGCTCGCGCTCCGCGCGCCCCGGAACGACATCGAATGCGATCGCCCGGCCCGGATGCGAGGGCGGCCGCGTCAATTGACAATCCCCTCCATTTCCCGGCAATTCGCCGCCACAATCAACATCTCTCGCGGCCCCGTGCGCGGATCAGACCCATGAATCATTTCGACTACCGCGACGGCGTGCTGCACGCCGAGGCCGTCAATCTCACCGAGCTCGCCGCCCGCGTCGGCACGCCGTTCTACTGCTACTCGACTGCGACCCTGGAGCGGCACTACCGCGTGTTCGCCGACGCCTTCGCAGGCCAGGACGTGCTGATCTGCTACGCCATGAAGGCCAATTCCAACCAGTCGGTGCTGCGCACCCTCGCCAAGTGTGGGGCCGGCGCCGACGTCGTCTCCGGCGGTGAGCTGAAGCGCGCGCTCGCGGCCGGCATTCCCTCGCGGAAAATCCTGTTCTCCGGCGTCGGCAAGACCGAGGCCGAGCTGCGCGCCGCGCTGTCAGCCGACATCCACTGCATCAACGTCGAGTCCGAGCCGGAGCTCGACCTGCTGGCGCGGCTCGCGGCCGAGACCGGCCACACGGCGCGCATCTCGGTGCGCGTCAATCCCGACGTCGATGCCGGCACCCACGCAAAAATCTCGACCGGCAAATCGGAGAACAAGTTCGGCATTCCCTTGGAGCACGCGCGCCGCGTCTACGCCCGCGCCGCGAAGATGCCGGGCATCGAGGTCACCGGCGTCGACGTCCACATCGGCAGCCAGATCACCGATCTCGGCCCGATGGAGACGGCGTTTCGCATCCTCACCGAGTTCGTGCAGACCCTGCGCGCCGACGGTCACACCATCTCCCATGTCGATTTCGGCGGCGGCCTCGGCATCCCCTATCACATGGACCGCGCGGTGCCGCCGGAGCCCGCGGCCTATGCCGCGATGGTCAAGCGCATCTCGCACAATCTCGGCTGCACCCTGATGTTCGAGCCCGGCCGCATGATCGTCGGCAATGCCGGCATCCTCGTCGCCCGGGTGATCTATGTGAAGCACGGCGAGGCCAAGAACTTCGTCATTATCGACGCCGCGATGAACGACCTGATCCGCCCGACGCTCTACGAGGCCCATCACGACATCCTGCCGGTGACGCAGCCGGCGCCTGGCGCTGCATCGTTCGTGGCCGACGTCGTCGGCCCGGTCTGCGAGAGCGGCGACTACCTTGCGCTGGACCGCACGCTGCCCGAGCCCAAGCCCGGCGACCTCCTCGCCATCATGACCGCCGGCGCCTACGGCGCGGTGCAGGCCTGCACCTACAACACCCGCGCGCTGGTCCCTGAGGTGCTGGTCAAGGGCGACCAGGCCGCCGTGATCCGGCCGCGCATCGAGGTCGAGCAACTGATCGCGATGGATACGCCGGCGCCCTGGTTGTGAGGACGGGGCGATCGGCCGGGCGGCTCCCGTCCGGTCGATCTCACACGGTCTGACGCAGACAAAGGAGAAGCCGCATTGCAAACGGCATCTCCCTCGCGAGCGAAACGCTACTTCGACTGGCCTTTCTGAACGGCCGCAACGGCCTTGCGGATGACGTCGATGACGACGGCAGGCTGGGACAGCATGATGACGTGGCTGCTGTTGGTCTCGACGACGGTCGCGTTCATGCGTTTCGCCAGAAAATGCTGAAGATCTGGATGCACGGTCTGGTCCTTCTGAGCGAGGATGAACCAGCTCGGTTTCGACCTCCAGGCGACCTGATCGAGATCCTGCTGCTCGAGCAGGTCGGAGGCGGGCGGGTAGTGGGTCGCCCACACCAGCTTCTGCTCCTGCTCGGAAAGGTCTCCCGCAAAATACTTGGTGCCTTCCGGCTTGATCCAGACACGTCCGCCTGCGACCTCGATCTGGGAAAAGATTTCGGTCGGGTATTTGTTGAGCTCGCTCTGCACGGTCTCGTGGACGTCAGGCGCGACGGCGGCGATATAGACCAGACCGGCGACGCGCTCGTCCGTCCCTGCGCCCGTGATGGTGGCCCCGCCGTAGGAGTGACCGACAAGGATGGCGGGGCTGCTGACCCGCCCCAGCGTGCGCTTCACGGTCGCAACGTCATCCGCGTAGCTGTTGAGCCCGTATTGGACGGCGATCACCTCGTGCCCATCGGCCTGCAGGGCGGGGATCACCTTGCTGAAGCACGAGCCGTCGGCCCAGAGGCCGTGACAGAAGACGATGCTCGGTTTGGACGTCGTTGCCATTGTTGTTGTCCCTTTTTGGTTGAAACGGCGCGACGGTAAATCCTGCTTTTGCCGATGACCAAGACCTTGTAGGTTCCGAGCTATGCCTTGAAGATATAAGAGGACGGATGGAACTCCGGCATTTGCGCTATTTCGTTGCGGTTGCGGAGGAAGGCAGTTTGTTGACCGCTGCCCAGCGGCGACTGAACACCTCGCAGCCGTCGTTGAGCCGACAGATTCGCGATCTGGAAACCGAAGTCGGCGTGCAGCTGCTGGAGCGCCAGGCGCGCGGCGTGGCGCTCACCCCTGCCGGACGCGTGTTTCTCGATCACGCACGGCTGGCGCTGCTGCAGGTCGAGGCGGCGACGGATGGCGCCCGGCGGACAGCCCAGCCGCAAAGACCGCTCCTGTCGATGGGATTCCTGGTCGGACTGGAGGTCATGTGGCTGCCGCACCTGTTGCGCATCCTCCGCGAGGAAGCGCCGGAGGTCGAGGTCACGCTGTGTACGCAGTCCTCCCCGGAGCTCGCGCTGGCCTTGATGCGAGGGCAGTTGGACATCGCCTTCCTTCGGCCCGAGAACGACAGTGCGGGTCTCATCTATAAGACGCTGGCGAAGGAGCCTTTGATCGCCGTGCTGCCGGCCGACCATCGCCTGGCGTCGCGCAAGAAGATTCGGCCGCAGGATCTTGCCGGAGAAATCTACGTCAGCTCGGCGAGAACCTCCCCGGTCCTGCAAGCCGTCATCCTGGACTACGCATCGAGGGTCGGCATCACCCTCAAGCCCAAATACGAAGGCGAGAACATCTCGTCGGCCATGTCGCTCGTCGCGTCCACGGGCGGAATCAGCCTCGTCCCCCTCTATGCGCAGAACATGCTGGCCCCCAACGTCGTCGCCCGAGCGCTCGAGGGGGGCACGCCGACGGTCGATCTGGCCTTGGGATACAACCAGGCCAATGCGTCCCCCTTGCTCCGCAGGCTGTTGTCTCGCGCTGACGAATTGATCGCAAACGTCCAGAACCAGAGCATCATCCGCTATGTCGAAGCTCAATAGCGGGAACGATCAGGCCGCCGTGATCGGCCGCGGATCGAGGTGGAGGCGCTGATCGCGATGGACACGCCGGCGCCGTGGTTGTGAGGGGCAAGTCTTTGCAACCTGGCGGCTCGACGGTTTAACCGCTTCCACGCAGCCGTTTTCATGCAGATTCACGGCAACCGGAAAGTAGTAGGATGAGTCTTGACGATGCCCTGGTTCGAGAGCTGCGTAAGGCAGCCGAGGCCGGTGCTACCGCATCGCAGCTTGTGTTGATGGTTGGTCGCCACCTGGATGCCCTCGATACCAACTTTCGTCTTCACGCGATTGCTTGGAGGCGTTCTTTTTGTCACTGCGCGAGGCTACCACCGTTGGGGCGCTTACGATTTTCCCGGACGGAGATTCATCTGCGGCGCAGATCGATGACGAGATGAGGTCGATTCTCACCGCAACACGACCGAAATGGGTGTCGCAATAAGAGCGGCGTCGAGAACATTGGTTCGCAGCGGTTCAATTCAGGGAAGGACCCAGGACAAGGACATTCGGAAGGCCCAGGACGTCGCAGCGACATTGGAGGACTGAGGATGAAGGTCAGCAAGCTGAAGAAGTTTGACGCCGCCGAGCACCTTCGCACAGCGGCCGCCCGCGCGGAGTATCTCAACATCGTGCTCGCCGATGGCGATCCCACAGAGGTCCGCGACGCTCTCAATCTCGTAGCCCGGGCGCAGGGCATGAGCCAGGTCGCAAAGGCCGCCGGCGTGACCAGGGAGGGGCTCTACAAGACGCTCGGCGAGAACGGCAACCCCGAATTCGCAACCGTCCTGCGGATCATCGCCGCGATGGGAATCCGGCTGACGGCCGAGCCGGCCCGAGCCAAGCCGAAGGCGAAAGCCGCGGCGTTGCGGTGATAATGATGGACTGCATCGCAACTCCCACTGCTGCTCCGAGCGAAGGGGCACACCTTCACGGTGACCAGTCATTCGCGAGAGGCCGGAGGTGGTGAGATGAATCGGTGAGGCCGAGGCCGCTCGAAGACCGGGCCTTCGAACCTCGTCCCGCCGTCGCACGACATCACCACGAAGCGGAATCGGCCGTACATCGGAAAGTTCCTGTCGCAGTCCCGGCCGCATTGGGACGAACAGGACATGCCGCTCCAGGGCACCGGCCGCAGGCCGCGTTCGTCGATTGTCACGCATGTGCCGGGCCGCCGGTCGCACGACGCCACGAGCCTGAGCGAGTCGCGATCGAGATCCTGAGCGCGCGCGAAGGTGCCGTCGGCGCGCTGCTCCTCAACGATCAATTCGGAGGCGAGTTCGACCGTCCCATGGGCGCGAAGTTCGAGTTCGCTGGGCGTCGGTCCGTTGCGAATTTCGACGGCGGCGCCACCTCCGGCTTCTGCCGCCGGCGCGCGCGCCGGCCAGGCGAGCAGCATGGCACAGGTCAGCAGGCCGATCAGAGCGCGCATCGGCGCCGCGATCCTCTTCCGCCAAAGCGCCAACTGCGCGATCGACATGTGCATGGCGATGATGCTCCCGGCTCACCTGGTTATGCACATTGCCTATGGTGACAGTGCGCCTGATAAAAGGCCAACGCAGCGAGACCCAGGACTTGAGGGCACTGTTACGTCATCCCCGACTCAGCGCTCGCGGGACAGGGCCTGCACGGCCTGCTGCGTTGCAAGAGTGAGTGGATTCGGAAGCGCGTGCAAGGCGAACCAGCCGAACGCGGCGTGCTTGTCGGGTTCGACCAGCCTCGGCTCACCCTTGAAGCCCGAGGCGAGATAGACCGGCGCAACCCAGTGGTCGCCCCTCAGCCGGTCGATCTGGTCGACCACGCAGATCAGCCTGAGGTCGCCAAGCGTGATGTCGAGCTCCTCTGTCGCCTCACGCCTGACCGCGTCCTCCACCGGCTCCAGCCAGTCGATCTTGCCGCCCGGCAGGCCCCAGCAGCCGGCCTCCGGTTCGCGAAGGCGCTGGACGAGCAGGATCGCCCCGCCATCAACGATCACAACACCGCAGCCCAACCGAGGCTCGTTCATCGCCATGTGCCAGCAACCAAATCCATGTCGTCGCTGAGGCGCATCGTAGCAGAATTGATCTGGGAGGCCTTGGCAGTTTCGGAGGTCTAGGCGCACTCAACTGCCCGATTTCGTCATTCTGACGCAGTGCAGTCAAGTGCCTGTCCGCCTCATCCATCCGAGCGGGCCGAGAAAAATTCAGCGTCACCGTAATTCCGAGCCAAGCCGAAGGCGAAAGCCGCGGCGTGGCGGTGACGATGAGGGACTGCAACGTCATTCCCTACTGCCGCTCGGAGTGAGGGGGGGAACGGCTATAGGTAGCGCTAGCCACGAATTTTCTGCAGCGTCACGCAATCCTACATCTGCGCGAGGAATCATCTGCTTTTGTCAGGAGCAATTCCGGTCTCTGAATGCCTGGATGACTTTCGACAATCGCAATAGCTATAACGCTGTTTGTTCTTACGAGATTCCTCAGGAGGACGAAAATTCACCGGCCGCTAGAGTGACCAGATCGTTCGGATGCTTAAACCGCGTCAGTTCCTGAGCCATCAGGAGTTCAGCATGGTCCCGCGCGAGGTCCATCTGCCGCTTCCGCTCAACAGGATCACGCAGCTTCGGTGCTGCATCCTCGCCAGGCGCGAATAGTAGTTTTCTGACGATGCTTGTGTTCACTACGGGGGCTGCCCCTGGATCCTGCGTCAACACGATTAATTTTTCGCCTAGCGTATGGCCTTGGTCATTTTGGAATCTAGCTAGAAACGCGGCAACGAACTCGGCAGTTTCGCGCCTAGCGATCACCGAATAACTTCCGTTAAATTGTTCCGCTGTAACGTTATCGACGAGCCAATTCAGAAATTCGGTTGAAAAGTCGATTAGGATCTGGTCGCCCCGACTCCATGCCGCTCGTCGGGTTGTTGCGCTTACAACCGTTCTGCCTCCAAACTCAGCAAATCTACCTTTCATGTGAGCGGGGAGCCGCATCGTGAAGCGCTCTTCGTCGCCACTTTCCTCAACTTCGATCTCAAAGAACCGAGCCGATCGCTTTATAAATGTCGCGACATCGGCCGTCGTGTATTGCCCCAATGATTCTAGATCAGGAGACCCCGTAGATGTAGCAAAGCTTAGAATGTCATCTTGGATCAGTTTTGCTCGCTTCGCCTGATTCAAGGCGTCGTCTATCCGATCTTGAGTACGGTCGACCCGGCCACCCTGGGCTTCCTCCAAAAGCATCGAAATATCAATTCGCTCTAACAGTTCTCCCAGAATGTCGGCGGCATAGCGTTCGTCAAACTCAGGCCCCACGGTCGCCATCTCTCTGACTATGATGTCGAGTCGATCAAACAAAATAGAGACGATTTCGTTGTCAATCGTGTCGCGAGCAAGAAAATTTATAACGACGACTTTTTGCTTTTGGCCGTAACGATAGAGCCGCCCTATGCGTTGGGAAATCCGCGAGGGATTCCACGGCAAATCGTAGTTGATGAGTATGTGGCAGTCTTTGTGTAGATTAAGACCCTCGCCGCCCGCCTCAGTCGAGATCAAAATCGGATTTTCGCTTTCGAACGCCCTGATGGCGTTTCTCTTCTCTTCCACTGTCATACTGCCGTTGATGATCTCCGGCTTCTCGCCGACGGCAGACTTTAGCCGATAAATAAGGTAGGCTTGAGTCGATCGATATTCCGTGAATATAAGGACCTTCTTCTTCTGCGCGACGACGATATCGCAAACTAATGAAACTAAAGCGTCGCCCTTCTTGTCGTTCCTCATAGCTTCGGCGGCCTTCGCCATTAGATCTCGCAAACACTGCGTCTCGGTCTCGAAGAATGGCGCTCGCCCTGGTCCGCGCGATCGTTCCTCCAGTTGGTCGTCCCCGTCGGTCTCTTCATCGTCCTGCTCAGGATATAGTAGGCTTTCAGCGTCATTTTGAGCGGTTAGTCGTTCAAGCCTGTTCTTCAATGCAATGTACAGCGCAGCTATCGATGACGACGCCATCTTTCGGTAGATGGTCATGACGAAACCTATTGCACGGCCCTCGGCGCCGCCCAGTGAATCGCCCGCTCGATATCCCATCCGAAGGTAGTCTTGAAGCTGGCGCTCTAAGGCCTCGAATTCGGGGTCGTGATCGATAGCTGCGCGCCTTACGATCACCCCTTTGAACAGAAAGGTACCGTCGAGATCTACCGCATCGATCTTTCGGTTTCGGAGCACTATTTCTTGAACGACGTCTGGTTCCGTTTCAATCTCATCTATTGCTGCACTCAAATCGGGCCGAACGAGCGTCAGCAGGTTGCGAAACTTTCCAGTTTCGCCCTGGTGCGGAGTGCCGGTCAGCAGGATGAGCCTGTCGGTCTTCGCTCGCAAGGCTTGCGCCAACTTGTATCGGAGCGTCGACCGACCTCTGTCATCTCGTGCCAACCGATGGGCTTCATCGAAAACGATCAAGTCCCACACCCCTGCTGCCAGCAACATTCCGAATGAGGTCGAATCGCTTGTGCCGTCGTCGTCGGATTGACGCGGTTTCGCTAAGTCAAGAGATACAATGACCCTCTCGAAAAGACCCCACTCCTTGTGATCAGATATCCGGAAATCTGTACCGAAGATAAGGAAACGACGATCGAACTTAGTCAGCATTTCCTCTTTCCATTGTCGCGTCAGACCCGACGGAACAACGAATAAGATTCGCCGCAGATTTTGCCGCCGCTCAAGTGCGGCGAGGAGCAGCCCGACCTCGATGGTTTTTCCCAAGCCGACGTCGTCTGCAATAAGCCAGTTCGTCTGGCCCGAATTCACAATGCGATGTACTAGTGATATCTGATGCGGGAGCGGATCGACATCCAACCGATCTAGTGCGCCGGTCGCTTCGTTCCATTTGCTCAGTGCGTGCGCAATGATGTTGAGCGAAAATCGTTCAGCGCCCCGCTCGGCGATTGGGCCCGCGCGCCTATAGAGAAGCTCCGGATCCATGATCCTGCGCAACCGTTCAAATGGCAACCAGATTGACTGCCCCGTAGAATGGAGCTGAACCAATACTTGAAAGCGTGCCGCCAGCTCTCGAACGTGAAGCACGGTGCCTGCGCCCAACGTCTCCCTTACGCCGGAAAGCGGTATATCTTGGACGCAATGCCCGATCTGAAACCCGCATCCCCATTCGTCTTGTCCCAGCGTAGTTTTTCCCTTCGGGCCAAAGTCGACTTCGATTGTCGTTCGATTTGACGTCTCCCGTGTAGCTACAACGACGCCAATTTCATCCGGATTCGATCGCCTGCAAACCCAGGCCCCTTCAACGGGAATCAATTCATTCATTCTAATTACTCAGCGGCTGCCTCGGAAACTTTGTCGGTCAAGCAAGAAAGCCCCCAGGCATCCGTCGCTAGACGAACGAGCTGGCCGGTCCGTGAGGGACTTCCCAAAAGCGTGCCATCAAGTGAATTTCCCCCAAAGCTCGGCGACGGAAGGCTGCGCACGTCCTTCCGTCTAAGCTCATCGGGGAGCTCAAGTGCTCCTGCGGCGAATGCCTCCAATCGGAGCGTAACGTAGTCAATGAAGAACCAAAACGCCGGATCGCCGAATGGAACGACAAGCCACTCCTCGTACCAATCGTCTCGAATTATACACTCGGCCGGAAGCCCCTTTGATAGAATGGTCAAGCGCACGGCCTTAGTCCAAGTGAGCATCGCTTGTCCATTCTGAGGGATGAACGGCGCTCGAACTTTAGATTGGCGAATGCTCCAGAATATTGGGCATTCGGCCCATGCCAGCTTTAAGTGAAACGCAGTGATTATATCGTCAGCAGAAGCACCGTTCAAAGCAAGGTCCGACACTGCTTTAAACGTGTTCGCGTGGTTGAAATGCTCAAATAGCTCGATGAACTTACCCAAAAATCTCCGCCGATCGATCGATGAGGGTACATCAAGTAGACTCAGGAGCCACCGAGCCCTTCGAGCCTGCAAGCTTTCGGCACGATCCTGCTCCCGAGGTAACCCAAACGGGTGCTCGAAAGCGCGTGCCTCAAAGAGCGGAAGTTCGACATAATCAAACCAGTCTGGCTCCCGCTCGCTTGAGGTGGAATTGACGGTCTTGGGAGGAGCGGGCAAAGGGTCCCAAAAGTCCGCATTTTGCAAGCCGCGTTGGGATTTTGTGAACGCCAGTTCACGAGCATCGTGGATAATTGGTTCCCAATGATCGTTCAGACCATCGAGCCCAACTACTTTCGGTCGGAAATCTTCGGGCGTCCAAAAAGAAAGCATTGCCCATTTGCCGGCAGCAACAGCCTTCATAGCTGAGCGCCGCCTCCCCTCGGGATCATCTCTCAACGTCTGGCTGCACGCAAGATAGACACCTTTAATACGCGCAGACTTGCACCGTCCTGCGATACCGGCGCCCATGCCCCTGCCAGAGCCGCCTGAACGTCAATGCCAGCTCGCGCTGTCCGCTGAATTTCCCGGTTCGATCATGGAGACTTGGCCGGTTACTTGGGATCGTCTAGGCCGCCCGCCGGAAAGCGAGTGAAATGCGGTCAAGATCTGTGAGGCTCGATGTCGCGAGCATATATCTTAGCGCGCTTGACCCTGTTCGGCCGCTCTACCAGAATATTCCTATTGCGCTTTATCCGAAATCATGCTTTAACCCCCGCATCCCGTCCCACAGAGGGGGCGCTTCGCGATCGTCACGGACGTCGGGTGCGGGATGCGGTGGGCGCATTGGGTCGCAGCGCGGGTCTCTCGCGCGGACGAACGATCCCGGTGCGACGATGAAGTCGCGTGGTTCTGGCATCCCGGTGCTGATGCCAAGCGGGCGGTGACGAATCGCCGGCGACGGGGGCAATAAAGCCGGTCCCCGGGAAGATCGCGTATAAATCGCAACACCATCGCGCAGGGAAGGCCGGGTGATCTCGGCTGAGCCTGTGGTTCTGCCGCGTGCTTTTTGTTGCACGCGGACCATGGGCGCCGGCCGGCGCCCGGTCTTCCCTGCGCCCTCTGCCTGATGAGGGGGACGCCTTCTTGGAAAACTCGGGCGGAGACACGCCGCGAGAACGGATGTGCTTGTGACGAGCTTGGTTGGCAGTGCGGGCCTCGCCCTTCGAGACGCCCGCCTGCGGCGGGCTCCTCAGGGTGAGGAGCGAAGGTCGTTTCTTGATGTGCTGCGCCGATCTCGGAGCTCCATCCTCATGGTGAGGAGCGCCGCATGCGGCGCGTCTCGAACCATGAGGCCCCGCAGACCATGAGGCCTCGCACCCGCCCCGTAGCTTTCCGGGAACCCGGCCGGTCACACTCCCGTGTGAACCGTCCCCGTGTGCGGGAAAGTCCCGCAGGAACGGGTGCCTCACGGCTGCCTTTGTGCTAGGTTGAACATCCGGGCAACCTGGAGGGATTGTTGAGCGGTGTCACCCCCGAGCCGGCGCGGCCGGCAAGCAACACGCCCGATGGCCTTGCGCGGCTGAAGCTGGTGCAGGCGCTGCAGCGGGCGCGTCTCGCCATCGCCTGGGAGCACGGCTGGCCGCATCTCGCGCGGCTGCTGACGGTCATCGGCCTGTTCCTGATCGTCTCCTGGGCCGGACTCTGGCTCGGCCTGCCGTTCGCAGCCCGCGCCATCGGAGTTGGCTTGTTCCTGCTGCTCCTGCTCGGCGCCGCCGTGCCGATGCTGCGCTTCCGCTGGCCCAGCCGTGACGACGGCCTGGCCCGCCTCGATCGGGGTTCGGGGATCGCCCATCGTCCCGCCACCGCGCTGACCGACACGCTCTCCACCCAGGATCCGATCGCCCGCGCGCTGTGGCAGGCACAGCGCGAGCGCACCCTGGCCTCGATCAAGCGCATCCGCGCCGGCACGCCGCGGCCGCGGCTGTCGCTGCACGATCCCTGGGCCTTCCGCGCGCTGGTCATCGTGCTGCTGGTCGCGACCTATGTCGCGGCCGGCGACGAGCGGCCGATGCGCGTGGCCTCGGCGTTCGACTGGAACGGCGTGCTGGCGCCGGTCACGATCCGCGTCGATGCCTGGGTCAAGCCGCCGCTCTATACGGCCAAGCCGCCGATCATCCTCTCCGCCGCCAACAAGGAAGGCGCGGTGCCTTCGAGCGGCCCGATCGTGGTGCCCGCGGGCAGCACGCTGATCGTGCGCTCCAGCGGCGGCAATCTCGACGTGATCACGTCAGGCGGTGTCACCGAGGCCGCGCCCGGCGAGGTCGCCGCCGGCGAGGCTGCGCCGAAAGGCACCACCGAGAAGCATTTCACGATTCGGACCGACGGCACCGTGCACGTGCGGGCGCCCTCCGGCCAACCGCAATGGGTGTTCGCGGCGACGCCGGACCGGCCGCCTGTCATCAGCATGGCCAAGGACCCCGAACGGCAGGCGCGCGGCTCGCTGAAGCTGTCCTACAAGCTCGAGGACGATTACGGCGTCACCGAAGCCCACGCCCGGGTCGTCGCGCGTCCTGTCGAAAGTAAGGCTGCCGAGAGCAAGGCCGCGGACGCGTCTGTCGCCCGGCCGCTGTTCCAGCCGCCGGAGTTTCCGCTGGTGCTGCCGAATGCGCGCACCCGCAACGGCGTCGGCCAGACCGTCAAGGATCTCAGCGAGGATCCCTATGCCGGCGCTGACGTGACGATCACGCTGACCGCCAAGGACGAGGCCGGCAACGAGGGCACGAGCGAGCCGTTCGAGACCAAGCTGCCGGAGCGGCTGTTCACCAAGCCCTTGGCGCGGGCGCTGATCGAGCAGCGCCGCCTGCTGGCGCTCGACGGCAACCGCAATGGCGACGTGTTCACCGCGCTCGATGCGCTGGCGATCGCGCCGGAGCTGTTCACGCCCGAGACCGGCCAGTATCTCGGCCTGCACGCGGTCACGCGTCAGCTCGAGGCGGCGCGCACCGACGACGCGCTGCGCGAGGTGGTCGCAAGCCTGTGGGCGCTCGCGGTCACCATCGAGGACGGCAATATCAGCGACGTCGACAAGGCGCTGCGCGCGGCCCAGGACGCGCTCAAGCAGGCGCTGGAGCGCGGCGCCACCGACGAGGAGATCAAGAAGCTCGCCGAGGACCTGCGCCGGGCGATGGACAACTACATGCGCCAGCTCGCCGAGCAGCTGCGCAACAACCCGCAAGCTGCGCAGCGGCCGCTCGACCAGAACACCAAGATCCTGCGCCAGCAGGACCTGCAGAACATGATCGACCGCATGGAGCGGCTGTCGCGCCAGGGCGACAAGGAAGGCGCGCGCGAGCTGCTCGATCAGCTGCAGCAGATGCTGGAGAACCTGCAGATGGCGCAGCCCAACCAGGGCGGCGACAACGACATGGAGCAGGCGCTCAACGAGCTCGGCGACATGATCCGTAAGCAGCAGCAGCTCCGCGACAAGACCTTCAAGCAGGGCCAGGACTCCCGCCGCAACCGCAACAAGCAGCAGGGCCAGCAGGGCGACCAGGACCAGAGCATGGGCGACCTGCAGCAGGACCAGCAGGCGCTGCGCGACCGGCTGAAGCAGCTGCAGGATCAGCTCGCCAAGCGCGGCATGGGCCAGAAGGGCGAAAAAGGCCAGAAGGGTCAGAAAGGCCAGAAGGGGCAGCAGGGTCAGCAAGGCGATCAGGGTGACCAAGGCGACCAGGGTGATGCCGGCGATGGTCTCGATGAAGCCGACGGCGCCATGGGTGATGCCGGCAGTCAGCTCGGCGACAGCAATGCTGACGGCGCCGTGGAATCGCAGGGCAAGGCGCTGGATGCGTTGCGCAAGGGCGCCCAGAGCCTGGCCGAAGCGATGCAGCAGGGCGACGGCGACCAGCCGGGCGATGGTCCGGGCCAGCGCGCCGGCCGGCAGGCGGGCGCCCAGCAGACCGATCCGCTCGGCCGCCCGATGCATCCCGGCCGCGACATCGACGATTTCTCGCAGAAGATTCCGGGCGAGATCGATGTCCAGCGCGTCCGCCGCATCCTGGAGGAGCTGCGCCGCCGTCTCGCCGATCCGTCACGGCCGCAGGTCGAGCTCGACTACATCGAGCGGCTGCTGAAGGAGTACTGAGGCTGCGCGGTCCGCGTTGCCTGCGGAAGGTGGCTGGCTGGTCTGCTTGAGCTCGCGCAGGCCGGTCAGTAGCGCTTCTCGGACAGGATTCGCGCGGCATGCTGCAGCCGGTCGACGGAGCGCTCGGTGTCGGTCAGCGCGCAGCAGCTGACCAGCGTGTCGATGATGGCGAGCTGGGCGACGCGGCTGCTCATCGCCTCGGGCCGGTAGCGGGTCTCGTTCGCCACCGTGTAGAGCAGCACCTCGCAATGCGCCGCGAGCGGCGACTTGCCGAGCCGCGTGATGCCGATGGTGCGCGCGCCGGCTGCCTGCGCCAGTCGGGTCGCCAGCACCGTCTCGACCGTGCTGCCGGAATGCGACACCGTGACCGTCGTGACCCCAGGTCCGGTCATGCCGGCGCTGACCGCTTGGACATGGGAATCGACGATCGCATTGGCCGCCAGCCCCAGCTGCAGCAGGCGGTAGGACAAATCCTGCGCGACCGGCGCCGAGCTTCCGATGCCATAGATCTCGATCCGCTGCGCCTCCCGCAACAGCTTCGCGGCCTGCGCCAGCGCCTCCATCGAGAGCAGGCGGCGCGTCTCCTGCAGCGAAGCGGCGTGGGCGGCGAAGATGTGGTCGGTGACCGTCGCCGGATCATCGCCGCGATGCAGATCCTCCTGGATCAGGCGGACCGGCTCGATCAGGTCGCGGGCCAGCAGGATCTTGAGCTCCTGAAAGCCCCGAACCCCGACGCGTCGGCAGAACGACACGATGGTGCCCTCGCTGACATCGCAGGCCTCCGCGACCTCGGTGATCGACATGTGAATGAACGGCTCCGGCCGGGCGATGATCAGCTCCGCGATCTGCCGGGCCTTCGGCGGAAGCTCGTTCTGCAGCTCGCGAATGCGGGACAGGATACCGTTCACGGATGGTGCTGGGGTGGTCGATCCTGTCACTCTCGCCTCGCAAAGCGCGTCCGACTGCCATGCCTAGCGGGCGCAGGTTGGGGTGACTGAGAAAATCTCAGGCATATTAATTTCATAAATAAAAATTTCACAGCGGCGTCAAGTCGCGCTGATACGCCGGTGGAGCTCGCAGGCGCAGGTCGGGTCCGCCCGCCAACCCTGAATCTGTTCTCCAGGATTTCAAAAGGTCGTATCAGCATGACAACACGTCGCGATTTTCTGGCAGGCGCCACGGCGGCGACTGCCTTCGCCAGCATCCGCCAGGCGCTGGCCATTCCGGCACGGCGCCGGACCGGCACCATTCAGGACGTCAAGCACATCGTCATCCTGATGCAGGAGAACCGCTCGTTCGACCACTATTTCGGCACGCTGCGCGGCGTCCGCGGCTTCGGCGATCGTTTCCCGATTCCGCTCGAAAGCGGCAAGCCGGTCTGGTTCCAGTCCGACGGCAGCCGCGAGATCCCGCCCTATCACCGCGACTCCACGACCTCGAACGCGCTGGTCGGCTACGGCACGCCGCATTCGTTCGGCGACAGCCAGGCCGCCTGGAACCAGGGCAAGATGGGCTATTGGGCGAAGTACAAGACGCCCTATGCGATGGGTTATTTCGGCCGCGACGACATCCCGTTCCAGTTCGCGCTCGCTGAGGCCTTCACGCTGTGCGACGCCTATCACGCCTCGATCACCACCGGCACCGACCCGAACCGGATCGTGTTCTGGTCGGGCTCCAACTTCAATCCGGCGCTGCGCGCGCAGGGCATCAACTCCACCACCAACGATTCCGAGCCCAACAACCTCCGCTGCTGGCCCAGCCCGCACAATTGGGTCGCCGGCCAGCCGCAGCCGCAGGCCAACTACAAGTATGTCGGCAGCGACTTCAACTGGGACACGCTGCCCGATCTCCTGAACAAGGCCGGTGTCAGCTGGCACATCTATCAGGACATGAACGACAACTGGACCGGCGCGATGCACGGCTGTCTGGCATTTTCCAGCTTCCGTCATGCGCAGCCGGGCGATCCGAACTACGTGCATGGCCTGACCGGCGGTCCCGACTATCTGGACCGGCTGAAGGCCGACGTCATGGCCGGCACGCTGCCGGAGGTGTCGTGGATCCTGCCGACCCAGGCCAACTCCGAGCATCCCGGCGGCGGCAGCCCGACCCGCGCCGGCAATTTCACCGACCAGGTGCTGGAGGCGCTGACCGCCAATCCCGAGGTCTGGAGCCAGACTGTCTTCTTCCTGACGTTCGACGAGAATGACGGCTTCTTCGATCATCTGCCGGCGCCCGCGGTGCCATCCTACGACATCAACGGCAAGCTGATGGGCAAGGCGACGCTGCCGCTCGCCGGCGAGTACTTCGCCAACACGGTGGGCAACGTCCTGACCGCGGCGGACACGGTCAGCGGCAACATCCGCCCATGGGGGCTCTCCGCGCGCGTGCCGATGTATGTCGTGTCGCCGTGGAGCAAGGGCGGCTGGATCAACTCGCAGGTGTTCGATCATACCTCGATCGGTCGCTTCCTCGAGAAGCGCTTTGCGATCAAGGTCGACGCCATCAGCCCGTGGCACCGCGCCATCTCGGGCGATCTCACCTCGGCGTTCGACTTCGCCAGCCCGAACGATCCGCGCTTTCCGGAGCTGCCCGACCAGAGCAACTGGCAGGCCTCCGACGCGCATCAGAAGACGTTGCCGGCGCCGGTCGCGCCCGCGACGCCGCAGCCGCTGTTCCAGGAAACCGGCGTACGCTATTCGCGCCCGCTGCCCTACATCCTGCACGCCACCGCGAGGGTCGACGCTGCCACGGGCAAGGTGAAGCTGCTGTTCGCCAACACTGGCTTTGCCGGCGCCGTGTTCCACGTCTACGACAAGCAGCACCTCGACCTCATCCCGCGGCGCTACACCGTCGAGGCCGGCCAGATGCTCGACGACGAATGGAGCATCGGCAACGACGGTCTCTACGATCTCTGGGTGCTCGGCCCGAACGGATTCCACCGCCATTTCAAGGGCGACCTCGACAAGGTCAGGCAATCGAATGCCGCCAACCCGGAGATCTTCGTCGGCTACAACGTCTTCGAGGGCGGCCTGCACATGCAGTTCCGCAACGACGGCCATGCCCGCGTGAGCTTCACGGTGAAGTCCAACGAGATCTATGGCCCGCTGCAGGCCGTCACCGCGTCGGTCTCGGCCGCGCTCGAGCCGCGGTGCCCGGGCTTCGGTCCGCTGCCCGGCTTCCACCAAGTGGGTTTTGGCGCGGTGCCGGGCTTTCGGTCGGCTCCCGATTTCGATGCGCCCGGCTTCGGCTTCGGCGCGCCGAGCTTCTTTCCCGGACCGAGCCATGGCGGTCCGTCGACGTCGTGGACCGTCAAAGTGTCCGCGCCCGGCCGCCACGGTGAGCTCTATTGGCATCTGCGCAAGTCCGGCCTGTGGTACGACTTCGTCGTCACCAGCGACACCGACGACAGCTTCTCACGCCGCGTCGCCGGCCACGTCGAGACCGGCCGCGCGTCGTTCAGCGATCCCGGCATGGCATTGGCCGATCGCTTCTAGTCACTGCATCCCATACGAGGTTTGCGGAGGGCGCCCATGGGCGCCCTTTCGCGTTGCTTCAACCGCTGCTGAGATCGTGGATCACGGGGGACAGGCGGCCTGACGAGATATCCAGCGTCGCGAGCGTGATCGGGAGCTTGAAGCGGCGCGGGCCGGCGCTGCCCGGATTCAGGTAGAGCACGCCGTCGATCGTTTCGACCCGCGCACGATGCGAGTGGCCTGAGATCACGACGTCGATGCCGGCCTCGGCCGGATTGATTGTCAGGTCGTGGACATCGTGCACGAGGAAGAACGTCCGGCCCTCGAGATGGACGCTGTCGGTCTCGGGATAGGCCTTCGCCCAGTCCGCCGTATCGATATTGCCGCGGATCGCGGTGACCAGGGCTATCAGACGAAGTTGCTCGACGATATCGGGTCGGCCGATATCGCCGGCGTGGATGACGTGATCGACGCCGGCCAAAGACCGCATTGCCTCGGGCCTCAGCAGGCCGTGCGTATCGGAGATGATTCCAAGTCTGAGCATCGTTCCATGCCGGCGTGAAGGGGGGCCTCAGGCGATCTTGAGGATCTCCAGCTCCTGCCCGGACGCCTCCACCACGTCTCCGGCCGACTTGCCCACGAGCAGGCGAGCCACCGGCGAGACGTAGGAGATCATGCCGCGCTTGGGATCGGCCTCGTCCTCGCCGACGATGGTGTAGGTCTGCACGCGGCCATCGCCGCGCCGGAACGTCACCGTGCTGCCGAACGCGATCTGATCGGTCGATGCCGGCGCCGGCATCACCTGCGCGGTCCGGACCCGCGCTGCAAAGTAGTGGGCGTCGCGCAGCGGCAGCGCCGATTCCCGCCGCCGCTCGTTGACGTCCTCGTTCGCCTGCGCCGCTTCGTAGGCCGCCTGCGCTTCGCGCAGCTGATCCTCCAGCGCCTTGAAGCCTGCTGCGGTCACGAGGTTGGGGTGCGGCGACACCGGCCGGTCCGGCAGCAACGTCTCGGCCGCGGTCTCGGCGCTCTCTTCCTTGGTGAATGCGACGCTCACGTTCGACAACTCCTGCAACCGGCCTTGAAGGCGCGAGGGGTACCGGTGAGAGATCATGTCGTCGTAGCGCATTTCAAGTCCTATCGCGATGTTCAGCAAGGCTCCGCTGGCGTGCGCGCGCCCAGTGGCGCAGGGATTCAGCGCCCGGTATGCTCGAGCCAGCGCTCCGAACCGTTTGAGTCCGAACTCTCTTCGGTG
This sequence comes from Bradyrhizobium ontarionense, assembly GCF_021088345.1. NCBI lineage: Bacteria > Pseudomonadati > Pseudomonadota > Alphaproteobacteria > Hyphomicrobiales > Nitrobacteraceae > Bradyrhizobium > Bradyrhizobium ontarionense. Next base: position 6,577,588 of record NZ_CP088156.1, read on the forward strand.
CATCTCGGACAGTTGGACGCGGTCCTTACCGGTCCGCGTAAAGCGACCGCTCGAGGATAGCGGACAATCATACGACCGGATCACGGGCGCATTCCGATGAAGGCGGTCGCGGACGGAATGAGCCAGGTTGCCGCACTCAGTCCTGCGCCAACGGCTCCTTGACGGTGAGCAGGACCAGAAACGTCGCGAGAGAGCCGGCAACCATGAGCAGGAAGACCGAATCCCAGCCGAAGCGGTCCAGCATGAAGCCAGCCGCAAGAGGAGCGCAGGCACCGCCGATCTGGCCCCCGGTATTCACGATCGCATTGGCGATGGGGAAGCTCTGCTTGCTCGCCAGCATCATCGGATAGGCCATGTACGCGGAGAACCCGAAGCTGAACAGAAGGCCCGTCACAAACAGCAGCCCTGCGAACAAGGTCGGATCGGAGGGTGAGTTCATCAGCGCGTACATCGTGAACGCAGTGGCCAGCGCAGAAAACATCATGCCGGGCTTGCGGCGCTTGTCGAGCCAGCGATCAGAAACATATCCTCCGACGAGATTGCCGACGACGGCGCCAATCCACGGCGCGGCTGCGACGAAACCCGTTCCGGTCACCGAAAACTTCTTGACCGTGAGCAAGTAGGTCGGGATCCAGGCTAGCATGTAATTGGAAATGCCGAGCTGGAAAGCATAGCCGAGAGAGCTGCCCCAGATGTCCCAGGACCTGAAGACCTTCGCGTTGGTATCGAGTATCTCGGGCTTCTCGGCGCGAATGATCTTGTCGAGCAGGCCGAAATCACGCCGCGCTGTTTTCCTTGCTCGTTCGGCGACGCTCTTGTCCGTGATGACGTCGAGCTCTTCCTGATTGCAGAATCGGCTCTCGGACGGCCGGTTCGCGACCAAGAGAAACCATACAACCGCCAGGATCAGCCCGGGCACTGCGAAGAAATAGAAGATCTCGCGCCAGCTCCAGATGGAGACGATCATAGCGCAGATCGGCGGCACGATCACGGGTCCGAACTTGACTGCCGACAGAAAGACGCCACTGGCAATCCCCTTTTCCTGCGGCCGGAACCAATTGTTGATTGTCGTGGCGACGCCGATGGGCAGCGGCGCCTCCGAAACGCCGAGTCCGAACCGACTGAACTGGAGCATCAGCATCGAACTGCTCGCGCCGGTCAGCGCCGTGAACCCGGAGGTCAGAACCATCGCCCAGGAGAAGAAGCGGTGGACGCCGAATTTGCTGATGGCGAAGCCCGACGGGATTTGGGTCAGCGCGTAGCCCCAGAGGAAGAGGCTGAGCAGCGCCCCCGCCTCGGTGTTGGACATCGAAAATTCCTTGCGGATGAAGGGCAGGGCAAAGCCGATATTGGCCCGATCCGCAGCGGCGATTGTATAGATCGTGAATATGAGCGTGAGCACGACCCAGCGAAAATGCGTCGGCCTGGTCGCCGATCCGGCTACAATACCCACCGTCATGGTCTTCCTCCCTTGATGTCGACGTCCAGACTGCGCATAGACGACAGCAGGAGCGTTCCCTCGTTGTTGAACTTGTCGTGCTTGCTTCGCCGTCGTTCCGCGGCGATTGGCGCGCTGCGTTTTGCGCAGCGTATGCTCTAAACCGTGCTTCGATCTCGGGTCAGGTCAATCCCAGACGCGCCAGGATCGGTGATAGTTCGAGGAGCTGCGCTCTGGTGGCACCGCCGCGAACGGCCTCGCGCATCTCGTGCTCCTTGCGTTCTCGCGCCTTGCCTTGCTCGATTGCGGAAGCGACGCCGTCCTTCGGCACGGCGACCGCGGAAAACGATCTCGCTCGGCAACTCGCCGGACATTCCGCCATGACCGCCTGCGCGGCTGTTTGCTGTCGATCTCACGTTTCATGGCGTGTTCTCGAGCGAAGACTAGGATTGCGCGCTAATTCGCAAAATAGATAAAAAGTAATGGAGATAGATTTCTTTTTGGAATGTACCCCGTCAACGCCCTTCACGCGGTGCGATAGGATCACGCTGAGGCAGCTGGAAGCACTCGATTGGATCCTCGACCGGGCTCGCTCTGTTCGATCGGAATCAGCGCGGTGCACAGTTGACCGAGCACGGCGAGCACATCCTGGCGCTCGGTCGCAACATGCTGGTCATTCAGGAGCAGATACCTTCTCTGAAGCACAGCAGGCGGCCGCCTGCACGACGTCTTCGTCTGGGTGTCACCGAACTGTCGGCACTGACCTGGCTGCCGAGGCTGGTTTCGGCAATCGCGGCCGCGCATCCGTCGGTCATTGTCGAACCCGAGGTGGATATAAGCCCGGACGCTCTATGAACGTCTGACCGAAGACTCGATCGACGTGATCGTCATTCCTGAAGCGTTTTCGGCTCCGGAGATCGCCTCGGTTCGCCTTTCCGAGGTCGTGAACGTCTGGTCGGCCCGTCCCGGTGGACTCGAATAGCCCCTGGATGCCCGGCCCGAGGCTTGGACGCGACCCAGGTGCGCGTAAGACGGATCAGGCCGGTGCGATCAGGGGCGGGCGCGTGGGGATCAGCGCACGTTACGCCTGTTCGCGCTTGACAGGAGCGCAGCAGCGCGTTTCAATATACGAACTATAGTTCGCAATCCGAACTATACAACAACAATGCCGCCGTTGTTCGAGGGCGTCAAGCAGGAAACGTCGGGAGCCTCCAGTGGACGAGGACAGCAAGGCTGGCAAAAGCGTCGTGCAATCGCTGGCCAAGGGCTTTCAGGTGCTGAACGCCTTCACCAGTGAGGAGCCCGAGCTGGTGCTCGCCGACGTCGCGCGCCGCGCTGCGCTCGACAAGGGCACCACGTTCCGCCTGCTCAACACGCTGCTGATGCTCGGCTATGTCGAGAAGGTCGGCGACACCAGGCGCTTCCGTCTCACGCTGAAATGTCTCGATCTCGGCTTCAACGCGATCGCGCGCTCGGAGCTGCGCACCCAGGCGCGGCCGATCCTGCGCAGCCTCGTCGGCGAGATGAACGAGGCCGCCTCGCTGGCGGTGCTCGACGGCAGCGACATCGTCTATGTCGAGCGCATCCAGGCCGGTCTCGTCCGGCTCGGCGTCGACGTCCGCATCGGCAGCCGCGCGCCGGTCTACTCCACCGCCGTCGGCCAGGCGCTGCTGGCGCTGCTGCCGGTGGAAACGCAGGTCGAGGTGCTCGAAGCGCAGCCACGCATCAAGCGCACCGAGACCACCATCACCGATCTCGATGCGCTGCTAGAGCGCCTGCGCCAGGTGAAGGCCGCCGGCTACGCGCTGTCCAATCAGGAAAATGCACCGGGGCTGTGCGTGCTCGCCGCGCCCGTGATCGACCGCGACGGCGTGCCGCTGGCCGCGATCAGCGTCGCGGCGCCGACCATGCGCATGTCAGCCGAGGCGTTCGAACGCATGGGCGTCGCGCCGCTGCTCAGGGCCGCCGCCCAGCTGTCGCGCGCGCTCGAGGCCATGGGCGGCGCCACTGCAACCGTTTCCAACCGATGACATCGAACTGACCACCAGGAGCCTGATATGAGCGTCATGACCAACTTCAAGGGGATCATCCCGGCGATCGCCGTCCCCTTCAACGCCGACCACTCGATCGACGAGGCCGAGCTGTCGCGCTACGCCGCATGGCTCGGCAAGCGCCGCGGCATCGTCGGCATCATGACCAACGGCCACACCGGTGAGGTCTTCAGCCTGACGGCGAAAGAGCGCGCCGAGGTCACGCGCATCGTCGCCAAGGCGCTCGCCGGCATCTGCCCGACCATCTCCTCGGTGGTCTGCGAGGGCATCAAGGACGGCATCGAGCACGCGCTGATGGCCAAGGAAGCCGGCGCCACAGCGCTCGACATCATGCCGCCGCATCACTGGCTGCGCTTCGGTTTCAAGCGCGAGCACTGCCTCGACTATTTCAGCGCCATCGGCGAAGCGACCAGGCTGCCGCTGATCGTGCACGTCTATCCGGCCTGGACCCGCGCTTCGTTCTCGTCAGATCTGCTCGCCGAGCTCGCGCGTCTCGATCACGTGCAGGCGTTCAAGATCGGCACCCGCGAGATGAACAAATACGCCCGCGACATCAAGGCGATCCGCGCGGCGGCGCCGCACAAGGCGCTCTTGACCTGCCACGACGAATATCTGCTGGCCTCGATGGTGCAAGGTGTCGACGGCGCGCTGGTCGGCTTCGCCTCGCTGATTCCGGATTTGATCTACGATCTGTTCGCGGCCGTCACCGCCGGTGACCTCAAGCTTGCGATGAAGCTGCAGGGCATGATCGATCCGTTGAAGGACGCCGTGTATGGCGGCGGCGAGCCGACCGGCGAGGCGCATGGCCGGATGAAGGCGGCGATGCAGGTCGCCGGTGTCATCCGCGACGCCACGGTGCGGCCGCCGACGCATGCGCCGAGCGCCGAGGAGATGGCGGCGATCCGCGCCGCAGTGGCTGCGGCCGGACTGACGGTGCAGGCCGCGGCCTGATTGATCGACAAGCGACGGTCGGGCGTGGCCCGGCCGTCACCCCAGACGACAACGAATAACATTCCGGGTGGACGCTCATGCTGATGATGGATGTCGACAATGCGCCACGGCGCGCCACGGACGCGCCGAACGATGTGCTGATCGCGATCGACCAGCTGTCGAAGACCTATGTCTCGGCCTCGGGCGCGGCGGTCCATGCGCTGAGCCGGATCTCGCTCGACATCAAGCCGGGCGAGTTCGTCTGCGTCGTCGGACCCTCCGGCTGCGGCAAGAGCACCTTGCTGCGCCTGCTCGCCGGGCTCGACGGCTATAGCGAGGGACGGCTGCTGCTCGATGGCGAGAAGGTCGCAGGGCCCTCGCGCAAGGTCGGCGTCGTGTTCCAGGCTGCCAACCTGCTGCCGTGGATGACGGTGCGCGACAATGTGCGGCTGCCGCTGCGCGTCGGCGGCAAGCACGCGCCGGCCGGCGACCGCATCGAGCGACTGCTCGCGGTCACCGGCCTCGCTGATTTCGGCGACAAATATCCCTACGAGCTGTCCGGCGGCATGCAGCAGCGCGCCGGCATCTGCCGCGCGCTGGCGCGCGATCCCGAGATCCTCCTGATGGACGAGCCGTTCGGCGCGCTCGATGCGTTGACGCGCGAGCGCTTGAACCTCGAGCTGCAGCGCATCTGGCAGGAGAACCGCAAGACCATCCTGCTGATCACCCACTCGATCTCGGAGGCCATCTTCCTCGCCGACCGCGTCATCGTGATGTCGGCGCGCCCCGGACGCATCCTCGCCGATCTCTCCGTGCCGATTCCGCGGCCGCGTACGTTCGACGACATCGTGCTGCATCCGGATTATGCGCGGCTCGCCAAGGAGGTCCGCGGGCTGCTCAATGCACAGGAGCATGGCCATGACTGATCTCGCCAACGTCGCCGTTTCATCCATGTCGCAAAAGCCGGCCAAGCCTCGCCGCAGTTTCAGCCTGGGATCGCCGATCGCCTGGATCGGCCTTGCGGTCCTGATCCTGAGCTGGATCGCCGCGGTCAACCTGCTGAACATCCCATCCTACATCCTGCCGAAGCCCGAAGCCGTCGTCCGCGCGCTGTGGTCCGGATTAGCGGTCAGCCCGGCAAGCCAGCTCGGCTATTACCTGCCGCTGTGGAGCACGCTCAGCAACGCCGCAATCGGCTGCACGATCGGAGTCTTGCTCGGCCTTCTGATCGGCTCGCTGATGGCGGAGGTCGAGGCGATCGAACGGCTGGTGATGCCGTATGCGTTCGCGCTGCAGAGCCTGCCGAAGGTGGCAATCGCGCCGCTGATCGTGATCTGGTTCGGCTTCGGCGACGGCTCGAAGATCGCGATCTCGGCACTGCTGTCGTTCTTCCCCGTGCTGATCAACAGCTTCACTGGGCTGCGCGCCGTCGAACCGGAACGCATCGACCTGATGCGCTCGCTGTCGGCGTCGCGGCTGGAGACCTATCGCATCGTCAAGCTGCCCAACGCCGCGCCCTTCATCTTCGCCGGCCTCGACATGGCCGTGGTCTATGCACTGCTCGGCGCGATCGTTGCCGAGTTCCTCGGCGCCCAGCGCGGCATGGGCGTCGTCATCACCCAGGCCCAGGCGGTGTCGGACGTCGCCGGCGTGTTCGCCGCGCTGATCATTCTCGGCGTGCTCGGCATCGTGCTGCATGGGATCGTGCGCTGGTGCGAGGCCAAGGTCGTGCACTGGGGCGCCAACCGCAAAAAATAAAACAGGGAGGAACGAAGAATGGTTTCGCGCAGGTCATTCCTGAAGAGCAGCGCCGGTGCGGCGCTGCTGATGAGCGGCGCTCCGGCCGGGCTGATGGCCGCCGACATCAGAAAGATCCGTTTCGGCGTCGGGCTCAAGGCGCTCAACGCCACGGTCATCAATTGTGTGATCGGCGAGGCGCTCGGCTACAATGCGCAGGAGGGCTTCTCGCTCGACGTCCAGGCGCTCGGCACCAACGCCAACGTCCAGGTCGCGACCGATCGCGGCTCGGTGGCGATCGGCATCGGCGTGCCGTCGACGGCGTTGCCGCTGCTCGCCAAGAACGAATGGGGCGGCGCCAAGATGTTCTATCAGTACACCTACCCGTACAAATGGGACATCGCCGTCCCGCCCGGCTCTGCGCTCAAGAGCTACACCGATCTGAAGGGCAAGAAGGTCGGCGTCTCGGACTTTGGCGCCACCGAATATCCGGTGACCAAGAACGTGCTGAAGGCGCTCGGCCTCGATCCGGACAAGGATGTGAGCTGGGTCGCGGTCGGCAACGGCACGCCGGCCGGCGTCGCCCTGCAGCGCGGCGTCGTCGATGCGCTGGCCTATTTCGACACCGGCTTCGGCCAGATCGAGGCCGCCGGCATCGAGCTGACCTACCTGCCGCGTCCGACCTCGATCCCGATGGTCGGCGGCCAGTTTCTGATGGCGATGCCCGCGACCTTCGAGAAGGACAAGGATCTCTTGATCGGCTTCGGCCGCTCGGTGTGCAAGGCCTCGCAGTTTCTGCTCGCCAATCCCGCCGCCGGCGCCAAGGCCTTTCTCAAGCTCTATCCGGAAACGGCGCCGCGCGGCGCCAGCGAGGACGAGGCGGTCAAGGCCGTGCTGCAGTCGATCAGCCGCCGCATCAAGCTGTATGCGCCGCCTTATGCCAACACCCAGATGGGCGCGATCAACGAGCAGGAGTTCCGCACCGAAGCGGCAATGAACGGGCTGGACATCAAGGACTATGCTGCGCTCTACACCAATGAGCTGATCGACAAGATCAACAATTTCGATGCAGTGAAGGTCAAGGCCGAGGCGGCTGCGTACAAGGGATGACGGCGCAGGACCACGACAGCAGCTCCGGACCGCGCCATGCGGTGGTGACCGGAACCAGCTCCGGCATCGGCCGCGCGGTCGCCGAGCGTCTGCTGGCGGACGGCTGGCGCGTGACCGGCATCGACCGCGCGGCCTCGGTGCTGTCGCACGAACGCTTCGATGGCTTCGAGGCCGATCTGGCTGAGCCGCACACGCTGATCGCGCGCCTTGCTGACGTCGGTGCCGTGACCGCGCTGGTCCATGCCGCCGGCTACATGCGTGTCGGCCGTCTCGGCGAGTTGCAGGCCGAGAGCGGCGAAGGGATGTGGCGCGTCCATGTCGGCGCCGCGGAGGCGCTGGCCAATGCGTTGGCGCCGCGTCTGGGCGAGGGCGGCCGCATCGTGCTGATCGGCAGTCGTACCGCCAATGGTGCGGCGGGCCGCAGCCAGTACGCCGCGACCAAGGCGGCGCTCACCGGCCTCGCACGCTCCTGGGCGATCGAGCTCGCGCCGCGTCGCGTCACCGTCAACGTCATCGCACCGGCCGCGACCGACACGCCGTTCCTGCGCGATCCCAGCCGGGCCGGCACCGCGCCGGTGCTGCCGCCGATGGGCCGCTTCGTCGATCCCACTGAAGTCGCCGCGCTCACTGCTTTCCTGCTGTCGCCGGAGGCCGGCGCCATCACCGGCCAGACCATCACCATCTGCGCCGGCGCCTCGCTCTGATGCGGCGGATGCAATCAAGATCAGGAGAATGACCATGACCGTCCGTATCGTCGACGTCCGCGAGGTGACGAAGCCGATCTCATCGCCGATCCGCAACGCCTATATCGACTTCACCAAGATGACGTCGAGCCTCGTCGCGGTCATCACCAATGTCGAGCGCCAGGGGCGTCCCGTCGTCGGCTACGGCTTCAACTCCAACGGCCGTTACGGCCAGGGCGGGCTCATCCGTGAGCGGTTCAGGGCGCGCCTGCTGGACGCCGACCCCGCCTCGCTGCTGGACGCCAGCAAGGACAACATCGATCCCGACAAGGCCTGGGCGGCGATGATGAGCAACGAGAAGCCCGGTGGCCACGGCGAGCGTTCGGTCGCGGTCGGCACGCTCGACATGGCGATCTGGGACGCGGTCGCCAAGATCGCCGACAAGCCGCTGTTTCGTCTGCTCGCCGAGCGTCACGACCGCACCGCCGATCCGCGCGTGTTCGTCTACGCCGCCGGCGGCTACTACTATCCGGGCAAGGATCTCTCGGCGCTGCGCCGGGAGATGCGCGGCTATCTCGAGCGCGGCTACAACGTCGTGAAGATGAAGATCGGCGGCGCCCCCATTGAGGAAGACCGCCATCGCATCGAGGCCGTGCTCGCCGAGATCGGCCCCAACAACCAGCTCGCCGTCGACGCCAATGGCCGCTTCGACCTGGAGACCGCGATCGCCTACGCCAAGATGCTGCGCGACTATCCGCTGTTCTGGTACGAGGAGGCTGGCGATCCGCTCGACTATCACCTGCAGGCGACCTTGGCCGACTACTATCCCGGCCCGATGGCGACCGGCGAGAACCTGTTCAGCCACCAGGATGCGCGCAACCTCATCCGCTACGGCGGCATGCGTCCCGATCGCGACTGGCTGCAGTTCGACTGCGCGCTGTCCTACGGCCTGTGCGAATATCTGCGCACGCTGGACGTGCTCAGGACCTACGGCTGGTCGCCGTCGCGCTGCATCCCGCATGGTGGCCACCAGATGTCGCTCAACATCGCCGCCGGCCTCGGCCTCGGCGGCAATGAGAGCTATCCCGACCTGTTCCAGCCCTATGGTGGCTTCCCCGACGGCGTGAAGGTGATCGACGGCCACATCACGATGCCCGATCTCCCGGGTATCGGCTTTGAAGGCAAGTCGGATCTCTATGCCGAGATGCGCGCACTCAGCGCGTGAGTCGACGGCGCCTCAATCAAGATCTCGCTGTCGTCCCGGACAAGCGCGCGGCACGCGCGCCCGGACTTGCTCGGGACGACACTGAGTACGGAGCGCGTGTTGACCCGCCCGACGGGCAGTCTGCTCATGACAGCTCTGCGCAATCTGCCCGTCGAGCCAGTTTGTCGCATGCTGCGGCCTTGCACCGTCGGGCAAATCACCGGCACATTTCCGCGCATCCCGCCTCACTCGGAAGGGGCGTTGCGCGCGATCGTCACGACACGCGAGGCGGGGAGGCGATGGCCGCGATATGCCGCAGCGTAGCTTTGCTGCGCGGACGAACGGCGTGGCGTGGACGTGAAGTTGCGTGGTCCTGGCGCCCCGACGCTGGCGCTAAGTCGGCAGGTGATGATCCTGCTGATAACGGTGGCTAACAAGCCCGGACACCGGGGAGAGCGCAAAGTAAACGTTAAGACCGTCGCGCAGGGAATGCCGGATGATCGGCTGAACCTGTGGTACCTGCCGCCTGCATTTTTTTCGCAGGCGGGCCATGGGTGAGGCCTTCACCCGGCATTCCCTGCGCCCTCCGACCTTGCGAGGGTGACAACGACTGGCAAAGCTCGGGCAAGACATGCCGCGGGAATGCGAACGCACGTGAATTGTATGAGTTGGGAAACGAGATGCCTCCCCCAGCGTCATTGCGAGCGCAGCGAAGCAATCCAGAATCCCTCTGCGGAGACAGCCTGGATTGCTTCGCTGCGCTCGCAATGACGGAGGAGAGGATCAGTCCCCCTCGCGATCTTTCCGCGAGGGAAGTCGGACGCTCCGCGCTCCATCTCACCACCACCGTCGTCCCGGGCAAGCCGCGACGGCGCGAAGCGACGGCGTGGCGCCGACCCGGGACCCATAGCCCCAGGGAGATGTGATTGCGCCAGATGTGGGACCATCCTCGACCCTCAACGCCCGCCGGTGGTTATGGGTCCCCGCGTGCGCGGGGACGACAGCGGAGAGTGGAGCGACACCGAGGATCGCAGCGATCAGTCGATGGCAAGGCGCGAGCCATCCACCTTGGCGTCTCCAGGCGACGCCCGCGCGATCCGCACGCCCTACGCCTTGGCCGGCTTCGACGCCAGCGCGTCGGCGACCGCGGTGCGAATGTCGGCGACCGAGAACGGCTTGGTGATCACGTCATGCGCGATCGCGCTGAGATTCGAGGCCCGCTCGCGCTGATGCGCAAAGCCCGTCATCAACAGGATCGTCAGGTCGGGGAAATCGCGTGCGGCTGCCAGCGCCAGCGCGATGCCATCCATGATCGGCATCTGGATGTCGCTCAGCAGCAGGTCGAAGGCGCCGTTCTCACGTGTCAGGATCTCGAGCGCCTCGGCGCCGTCCTGCGCGGTGACGGTCTCGTGGCCGTCCATGGCTATTGCGCGCGCGACCAGCGTCCGCATCGAATCTTCGTCGTCGGCGATCAGAACGCGCGACATATGGTTTCGTCTCCGTCTCGTGGGGCCCGCGCGAGAGCCGCGAGACCGCAATCATTATGCACTGCCGGCGGTCAGATCGCGCCGGTTGAAGAACCGTATATCGATATTGCGGCCTTCGGGAGGGGGCGAAGCGAGCCGCGACTTGAAGGCGGTGCGCTCCCCGGGCTTCAGCACGGCCTGGTCGAGCACGGAATTCCAGGCATAGATCTCGGTGCCCTGCGCGTCGCGAACGCTGAAGCGCAGCCGGGGCAGGTCGACCGCCTTCTTCGTGGTGCTGACGATCATGCCCTCGATGACCAGCACCGGCTTGCCGTCGACGGTTTCCGTCGCCACCTTCAGATCCTTGAAGGTTACGCCGCGCAGGTTCACCTCGAGCCCAACCAGCTTGTAGAAGGAGGCCGTCTGCGGCATCAGCCGGACCACGTCGGCACGCCAGACGACGAGCGCGATCGTGAGCGCCGCCATCGCGGCCGTGAGTGCCGGCAGGTTGAAGATGGCCCTTCCGGCGAGAGGCGGTAAAACAGGATGCCTGATGAATTTTTTGAGAATGGCGAGCCGCGAGCCCCTGGCCGGAGCCGGCTCCCCCGGATCGGCCCCGGCCTCGCCGGTCTCGTCCTCGGGCCAGTCGGCGGCGAGCGGCGGACTCGCCACTTCCGGCGGCTGTTCGTCGGCTTCCTCGCGGGCGAGGGCTTCCCATTCGTCGGCCACGTCGCGCGGCGCGGCCGCCGCGCCGGCCTCGGCCATCGCCGGCATCGGCGCCGGAGCCGCGACCGCATCCTCGGGATGCGCCAGCCACACCTCCTTGCAACGGGAGCAACGCACGTTGCGGCCGGCTGTACCCAGGGTTGCCAAATCAATGGCATAAGATGTGGTACAATGGGGGCAAATGATGAACATCGCGCCTGTTCTCCGACGGCCATTGCCGCTTTGTTTCCGGGAGTTCGTGCTACAAGAACCGCCATGTCGACGAACTTCGGAACTCAATTGCGCCAATGGTACATGGCGACCGTTAACGAACCGGAAACCATAACGGGCGCTCAATCGGCTCGTCGTCCCGTCGGTCTTGGTGCGCGGGTGTGGGCCGCGCACGCTGTCGAACGGAGCTGATGCTTTGGTTCGATTTGAAAATGTTGGGCTGCGCTATGGACTGGGGCCGGAGATCCTCCGCGACCTCAGCTTTCAGATTCCGGCCCACTCCTTTCAGTTTCTCACCGGCCCGTCGGGCGCCGGCAAGACGTCGCTGCTGAAGCTGCTGTTCCTGTCGCTGCGGCCGACCCGGGGCCTGGTCAATCTGCTCGGCTACGACGTCTCACTGCTCAGCAAGGACGAGATCGCTGATCTGCGCAAGCGCATCGGCATCGTGCTGCAGGACTTCCGGCTGCTCGACCACATGACGACCTATGAGAATGTGGCGCTGCCATTCCGCGTCGTCGGCCGCGACGAGTCGAGCTATCGCAAGGAGGTCATCGACCTCCTGAAATGGGTGGGTCTCGGCGAGCGCATGGATGCGCTGCCGCCGATCCTGTCCGGCGGCGAGAAGCAGCGCGCCGCGATCGCCCGTGCCGTGATCTCGCGGCCGCAACTGCTGCTCGCGGACGAGCCGACCGGCAACGTCGATCCGACGCTGGGCCGCCGCCTGTTGCGGCTGTTCATCGAACTCAACCGCTCCGGCACGGCGGTAATCATCGCAACCCACGACATCACGCTGATGGACCAGTACGAGGCCCGCCGGCTGGTGCTGCATCAGGGACGGCTGCACATCTATGAGTAGCGTGGACGAACGCGGCCTCCTGGTCGATCTCGGCGACGACCGCCCGCAACTGCCGGCGCAGGCCCGCATCGTGTCCCCCATCGTGCCGCGCGCCTCGATCGCCGGCCGCGCGCTGGTCGCCGTGGTGGCGATCATGACCTTCCTGGCCTCGGTCACGACCGGAGGCGTGCTGCTGATCAGCGAGTCGGCGGCCGAGTGGCAATCCGAGGTGGCGAGCGAAATCACGGTCCAGGTCCGCCCCAAGACCGGCCGCGATCTCGAGCGCGACACGGCGTTGGTCACCGAGGCGATGCGCGCGCAGTCCGGCATCGTCGAGGTCAGGCCGTTCACCAAGGACGAGTCGGGCAAGCTGCTCGAGCCTTGGCTCGGCAGCGGCCTGTCGTTCGACGATCTGCCGGTGCCGCGCGTCATCATCGCGCGGGTGCAGCCGGGGACCACGTTCGATCTCACCGGCTTGCGCAACCGCGTCATCCAGGTCGCGCCGACGGCCAGCGTCGACGACCATCGCGCCTGGATCGAGCGGATGCGCTCGATGACCGGCGCGACGCTGTTCGCCGGATTCGGCATCCTCAGTCTGGTGATCGCGGCCACCATCATCTCGGTGTCGTTCGCGACCCGCGGCGCGATGGCCTCGAACCGGCCGATCGTCGAGGTGCTGCATTTCGTCGGCGCCGGCGACCGCTACATCGCCAATCATTTCCTGCGGCATTTCCTCCAGCTCGGGCTCGAAGGCGGCGTGATCGGGGGTGGATTTGCGATGCTCGGCTTCGGGTTCTCGGAGTCGATTGCCAACTGGTTCTCCGGCACCCCCGTGGGTGACCAGTTCGCGGCCCTGCTGGGCACGTTCTCGCTGCGCCCGCTTGGATACATCGTGATCGCCCTGCAGGCCGTCGTGATCGCCGCCGTGACCGGCTGGGCGGCGCGCCGCACCCTGTTCACGACGCTGGCGAACATCGACTGATGGCGGCCGCTGTCCCCAGGGATCTTGGTGCCGATTTCACTTCGCCCGAAAACCGCCTAAAATCGTTTGCGTCGGGATGAGGCACGACAGGGGTGAGTTGGGTCACGAACACGGTGGAGGTCACGCGCCAGGATCGGCCGCGACAGAACGTGATCGGGATGCCGGCGAAACCTGCCTGCACTCCAGGACTTGAACGACGGGAGCGCGCGCCGGCATGGGGCCGGGCGCATGCAGGCAAGGGATCGCCAGGCGTTGGTGCATGGGGCCAGGGACCGACCATAGCAGGCGTAAGCTGCCGCTCACCGCGGCGCTGGGTCGCACGCTCGCAGGCGTCGTGGCCACGCTTGCGGTCGGCTTCTTCATCGCGGCCGTCGGCTTCGTCGGTTTTCTGTCGCAACTGCGCGGCGCCGAAATCCAGCCCGAGCGCAAGGCCGACGGTATCGTGGTTTTGACCGGCGGCTCCTCACGGGTGTCCGACGCCGTGGAACTGCTCGCCGGCGGCTACGGCCAGCGCCTCCTGATCTCCGGCGTCCACCCGACCAACGACGCCAGCGACATCACCCGCTCACTGCCGGAGGCGAGGTCGTTCATCAATTGCTGCGTCGACCTGGATTATTCCGCGATCAACACCCGCAGCAATGCGGCGCAGACGCGGCGCTGGGCGACCGAGCGCGGGTTCAAGTCGCTGATCGTCGTCACCTCGAACTATCACATGCCGCGCGCCATCGTCGAACTCTCGCACGCCATGCCGAGCATGAACCTCATTCCGTACGCCGTGGTGGGCGAGAAATGGCGTGATGAGCCGTGGTGGACCAGCGCCCCGACGCTGCGCCTTCTGCTGTCCGAATATGCCAAATATGTTGCGGCCGAGATGCGGCTGCGGCTCGCCGATCTCGGCCTCGACCTGGCGCCCGAGGTCGAGGCGCCGACCGGCTCGGTCTCGCGCCGTCCGGCGACGGCGCAAGCCAATTGAACAGGGTTCCCGATGGTCTCGATTTTCCTGCGTTCGCTGCTGTTCAACATCCTGTTCTATCCGAACTTCGTGTTCTGGTTGCTGGTTGCGCTGCCAACGCTGGCGATGCCGCGCAAGGCGGTGCTGCGGGTCGCGAACTGGTGGGCGCAGAGCAACATCCTGTTGATGCGCGTTATCTGCAACATCCGGGTCGAGTATCGCGGCGTCGAGAAGATCCCGAAGGGGCCGCTGATCGTCGCCGCCAAGCACCAGTCGATGTGGGAGACGATCTCGCTTCTCCATTTCTTCGACCAGCCATTCTTCGTGCTGAAGCGTGAGCTGCTCCGCATTCCCCTGTTCGGGCAGTATCTGGTCAAGGCGAACATGGTCGCGATCGATCGCAGCTCCGGCGCCCGCGCGCTCAAGCAAGTCATGCGGCGTGCTGCGGAGGAGGTGAAGCACGACCGCCAGTTCGTGATATTCCCGGAGGGAACGCGGCGCCCGCCGGGTGCGCCGCCGCATTATAAGGCCGGCGTCGCCCTGATCTATGTCGACTGCGGCGTACCCTGCCTGCCGGTGGCGCTCAACTCCGGCCTGTTCTGGCCCCGCCGGACTTTCCTGCGCTATCCGGGAACGCTGGTGATGGAATTTCTCGATCCTTTGCCGCCGGGCCTGCCGCGTGATGAATTCATGACCCGGATCGAGACCGTCATCGAGGATGCGACCAATCGTCTCGTCGCTGCGGGACAGGCCGAGCAGGCGCAATTGTTCGGCCGCGTGCCGACGACGGTGAAGGCTTGACGTGCTCTATGCCGCGTCATCCGGCGTTGGATGCAGCGAGTGGCCGTCGTCGTGCAGCATCATCGCCAGCCGATGCAGCTGCGTGTCGCGGAACCCCTGGGCCTCGATCGCCTTCACGGTCGAGAGCACGTAGTCGCGGTTGGCCCCGGACTGCCCGTGGCCCTGACGGACATGGCGCAGCTGCTCCTGCAGCGACAGCCGGCCGGCATATTGCACATGGCTGCGGTCGACGACGTAGACCAGCGCGCTCACCCGCTGGCGCGCATCGTTTTCCAGCCACACCGAGCGCGACACCTCGCGATAGACCGACGTCACCTGCTCGCGGGCGCGCAGATACGCGATCGTCGCCTCTCGCTTGTCTTCGGCAACCCGAAACGCGAGGCCGCGGCAGGCGCCGCCGCGATCCAGACCGAGCACGAGGCCCGGCTTCTCCGGCGTTCCGCGATGGACGAAGGAATAGACACACAACGCGCGGTGCTCGCCGATCAGTCTGGCGGGCATCTGCTCGAGAAAGTCGAAACCGGGGCGCCACATCAGCGAGCCATAGCCGAACACCCAGAGGTCGCCGTGGGAAAGGTCGTGTTCGGACAGGGTCATTGCAGACATGAAACCGGAGGCCTAAGGGTGGTGATCGCGAATTGTTAACTTAAATACACAATCCGTGATCGCGGAATTGCCAAAATTGCTGCGCAAAGGGTTTGCTGCATGTCCCGTTTGAATCACGCGCCGCGTCGGCGCTCGCGGTGGGGGCTCTTTGCCGCTCCTGTCCTGCTTCTGATCGCAGCCGTTGCGTGGAGCGCATTCTGGTTCTTCGCCGCTTCGCAGGTGGATGTCCAGGCCGACGCTTGGCGCGCGCGCGAAGCGAAAGCGGGGCGCGTCTATGATTGCGCGAACCGCTCGGTCGCCGGCTTCCCGTTCCGACTCGAGGTCCGCTGCGCTGATCCAAGTGTTTCGCTGTTCTCGCAGGCCGCCGGCACGCCGTTGATGAATGCCAAGCTCGACGAAATCCTGGTCGTGGCGCAGGTGTGGGATCCGAAGCGGATCATCGCGGAGTTCAAGGGGCCTGCTGTCATCGCCGACGGGCGTGGGCCGGCACCGTTCGCCGTGAATTGGCGCGTGGGGGAGGCGAGCGTCCGCGGCCTCCCGGGGCCGCCGCAGCGCGCCGATCTCGTGTTCGAGCAGCCGACCATCGATCGTATCGATGGCGGAGCTGCCGTGCCCGCAGCGCGTGCCGATCACGCCGAATTGCACGGGCGTCTCGCCGAGGGCACGCCGTCCGATCATCCGGTGCTGGAGACGTCGCTGCAGATCGCAAACGGCAGCATTCAGGGCAGTCATCCGCTGCTCGCCGAGCCGTTCAACGCCGACATCCAGGCTCGGCTCACCGGCCTGAAAGATTTCCGCCCCAAACCCTGGCCGGAGCGGTTTCGTGAGATCCAGGCGGCCGGCGGTCATGTCGAGATCGTCGAGTCGCGGATCCAGCAGGGCGAGTTGCTGGCGGTCGCCTCGGGTACGCTGACGCTGACGGCCAATGGCGGGATCGACGGCGAGGTGCAGATGACGGTGGCCGGCATCGAAAAGGTCATCCCCGCGCTCGGCCTCGACAAGATGCTCGAAAACGGCGTGCCGCAGGGGACGCTGGATCGCGTGGCGCCCGGCGTGAAATCGCAGGACGTCAACAATCTGTTCGGCGCGCTGGACCGTGCCATTCCCGGGCTTGGCAAGGTCGTCAAGCAGAACGCCAATGTCGGCGTCGCGCTCGGCATCAACGCGCTCGGCAAGGAAGCCGTCCTCGAGGGTCGCAAGGCGCGAACCTTCCCGTTGCGCTTTTCCGACGGTGCCGTCGTGGTCGGTCCGTTCAAGGTCGCGCGGGTCCCCCCATTGTTCTGATCGACGAAGCCGTCACGGCTTCTTCAACTGCGGCAGCGGCCTGCCGAAATCGGGCGCCGCGGAATCCTGGCCGATCTCGACGATGCCGCGGCGGATCGCGCGTGTGCGCGTGAAGTGATCGAACAGCGCCTGGCCGTCGCCGCGGCGGATCGCCCGCGTCAGCTTCGACAGATCCTCGGTGAAGGTGCCAAGCATGTCGAGCACCGCATCCTTGTTGCTCAGGAACACGTCGCGCCACATCGTCGGGTCGGAGGCGGCGATGCGGGTGAAATCGCGAAAGCCGCCGGCGGAGAACTTGATCACCTCGGACTCCGTCACCTGCGCAAGCTCATCGGCGGTGCCGACGATGGTGTAGGCGATCAGATGCGGCAGATGGCTGGTGATCGCGAGCACGCGGTCGTGATGATCCGGCGTCATGATCTCGACCTTGGCGCCGAGCGCGGTCCAGAACGCGCGCAGCCGCTCCACCGCATCAGCGTCAACGCCTTCCGGCGGCGTGAGAATGCACCAGCGGTTGATGAACAGCTCGGCGAAGCCGGAATCGGGACCCGAATTCTCGGTGCCGGCCACCGGATGCGCAGGGACGAAGTGAACGTTTGCGGGCAGGTGGGGCGCCATGTCGCGCACGATGGCGCCCTTCACCGAACCGACATCGGAGACGATGGCGCCGGGCTTCAGATGCGGAGCGATCTCCTCCGCGACGGGACCGCAGACGCCGACGGGAATGCAGAGGATGACGAGATCGGCATCCTTCACCGCGTCCGCATTGCTTTCGACGACGCGATCGACGATGCCGAGCTCGGCGACGCGCGCGCGCGTCGTCTCCGAGCGCGCCGTGGTGACGATCTCGCCGGCCACGCCCTGCAGCCGTGCCGCGCGCGCGATCGAGCCGCCGATCAGGCCGAAGCCGATCAGCGCGACGCGTTCGAACCGCCCAGAGCCGGTCACTTCGGCCCCATGAAGTCGCTGAGAGCATCGACCACGAGTCGATTGGCTTCCTCGGTGCCGATTGTCATGCGCAGGGCGTGCGGCAGCTTGTAGTTGGCGAGGGCGCGCAGCACGAGGCCGCGCCGCGTCAGGAACTCGTCGGCCTCGACCGCAGTCCGGCCTTTGTCCGTCGGGAAGTGGATCAGGATGAAGTTGGTGACGCTCGGCGTCACCTTCAGCCCGAGCTTGCCGATCTCCTCGGTCAGCCAGCTTCGCCACGTCTCCGTGTGCGTCTTCGACATCTGCTGATGCGCAGTGTCTTCGATCGCAGCCACCGCGGCGAGCATCGCCGGGGTCGAGACGTTGAACGGTCCGCGGATGCGGTTGATGGCATCGACGATGTGGGCCGGGCCGAACATCCAGCCGACGCGTAGTGCGGCCAATCCGTGGATCTTGGAAAACGTATGCGTGACGACCGTGTTCTCGGTGGTCGCGACCAGCTCGATCCCGAACTCGTAATCGTTACGTGAGACGTAGTCCGCATAAGCCGCGTCGAGCACCAGCACGACATGCGAGGGCAGGCCGGCGCGCAGCCGCTTGACCTCGTCGAACGGGATGTAGGTGCCGGTCGGGTTGTTCGGGTTGGCCAGCCAGACCAGCTTGGTGCGCGGCGTCACCGCGGCCAGGATCGCATCGACGTCGGTGCGATACTCTTTCTCGGACGCGATGACGCTCTTGGCGCCGCAGCCCATGGTCGCGATCGGATAGACCAGGAACCCGTGCGTGGTCGAGATCGCCTCGTCGCCCTGGCCGAGAAAAGTGTGCGCCAGCAGATTGAGGATCTCGTCGGAGCCGGCGCCGCAGACGATGCGGTCGGGATCGAGGCCAAAGCTACGGCCGATCGCTTCGCGCAGCACCCGCGAGGTGCCTTCGGGATAATCCTCCAGATGCGTGGCCGTGCTCTTGAACGCCTCGATCGCCTTGGGCGAGGGACCGAACGGGGTCTCATTGGCCGACAGCTTGAACACCTTGCGGCCCGGCTCCGGCTTCGGGCTCTTGCCGGGCGTGTAGGGCGCAATATCGAGGATGCCGGGATTCGGCACGGGGCGGGACATCATCAACTCCGGAAAGTCTCTCGGGACGGGCGCGAGGCGCCTCAGCTGGGAACCGTATAGCGTTTTGCATGGCCGCCGACGAGGGCCGTCGAGCGTACCGAGGCGCCCGCCGCGATCAGGGCAGCCTTGATTTTTTCGAGGTTCGAAGGTGCCTCGATCGACACCAGCAGTGCGGCGCTGTCGAAGGCGGTATCAGGGACCGCGACGACGTCGGCGAGCGGCGACAGCGCGCGGGACACTTGCGCATTCCAGCCGGATACGCGGATGCTCCAGGTCTCGACCTCCAGCACCAACGCATCGTCGGCCACGCGCGACACCGCGAACACCGGCAACGCCGCCGGATGATCGGCGCGCTCGATGAAGGGCATCCGCGCGATGATCTTCGGCGCGCCCGCCGGCTCGAGCGTGATCCACCATGGCCCATGGCCCGAGGTCGCCGACACCAGCGCCAGATCGCCTTTCGAGCGCGCCACGGCTTCGACCGCGGCCTGCGCGCTGAAATGCGCGACGTAAGGCACCACGAAACCGAAATGGAACCGGGCGGAATCGCGCATCGCGGACTCGCCGACGGACACATCCGCGTGAACCGAGAACGGCGCCTGGACGTATGTGAACGTCGAGACGATGACGCGCCAGATGCCCTCGACGGTGTCGAGCGGCAGGATGCCGCGATGGCGCTGCACCAGGCGCCGCATCATGTCGGCCTCGCGCGCCGGCCGGAACGCCGAGCCGACCTCCTGGGTCTTCTTGACCTTGATCAGCCGGTCGATGATGTCGGCCCGCTGCATCAGCAACTGATGGACCTGTTCATCGATCGCGTCGATCTCCTTGCGCAATTCGGCGAGCGAGGGCGGGGCAGGCGGCGGGTTCGACATCGGAGTGCAACTCTTTGCTGGTCCCGCAAAACGGCGCGCGGCCGCACGGAACAGCGTCGTTCTGTCTGAAGCGGGAGACCTGCGCAACAGCAAGTTTACCTCGTGGTGCCCAGGGCTTGGCGCCGCTGCAGCCGCGGAATGCCCGGTCGGCGGTCAACCCCAGCTTGCCTTGACGAGGAGCGCCCGCGGGACTAGTTTCTGGCCGTTCCGTGGTCATTTGAGCCGGCCGGCTTGCAGCCACGTTAAAGAATTCGCTAAACAGGCCGGGGACGTTATCGATCCCGGCCGAACCCCAGTTCGGGCCGGGTTTTTCATGGCCTGATATGTCACGTGGTTCGGGAGCCCTTGCCGGATGGCCGGGGTGAGAGACATGACAGGCCTGACGCCGAAATCCACATCCGCGCTGCGCACGGTCGCGCCCCAGGAACCGTTGGAAGCACGCTTGGAGACACGCTCGGAGGAGCGCTCGCACGAGGTCGATCATCCGAGCTCGCTCGTCGCGCAGTTCGATGCCGCCAGGCCGCTGCATCTCGATTGCGGCGTCGACCTCGCGCCGTTCCAGATCGCCTACCAGACCTATGGCGAGCTCAACGCCGACAAGTCGAACGCGGTCCTGATCTGCCACGCGCTGACCGGCGATCAGCACGTCGCCAACCGCCATCCCGTCACCGGCAAGCCGGGCTGGTGGGAGACGCTGGTCGGCCCCGGCCGCCCGCTCGATCCCAGCCGCTATTTCATCATCTGCTCCAACGTGATCGGCGGCTGCATGGGTTCGACCGGGCCGGCCTCGCTGAACCCGGCCACCGGCAAGGTGTGGGGACTGGATTTTCCGATCATCACCATTCCCGACATGGTGCGCGCGCAGGCGATGCTGATCGATCATCTCGGCATCGATACGCTGTTCGCCGTGGTCGGCGGCTCGATGGGCGGCATGCAGGCGCTGCAATGGACGGTGGCCTATCCTGCCCGCGTGTTCGCGACGCTCGCGATCGCCTGCGCCACGCGCCACTCGGCGCAGAACATCGCGTTCCACGAGCTCGGCCGCCAGGCTGTCATGGCCGATCCCGACTGGGATCATGGCGGCTACGCCGACAAGGGCATCCATCCGCATCGCGGGCTCGCGGTGGCGCGGATGGCCGCGCACATCACTTATTTGTCCGACGCGGCGCTGCATCGCAAGTTCGGCCGCCGCATGCAGGACCGCGAGTTGCCGACGTTCTCGTTCGATGCCGACTTCCAGGTCGAGAGCTATCTGCGCTACCAGGGCTCGTCCTTCGTCGAGCGCTTCGACGCCAACTCCTATCTCTATCTGACGCGGGCGATGGACTATTTCGACATCGCCGGCGACCACGACGGCGTGCTGGCAGCGGCGTTCCGCGGCATCAAGACCCGCTTCTGCGTGGTGTCCTTCACCAGCGACTGGCTGTTCCCGACCTCGGAGTCGCGGGCGCTGGTGCATGCGCTCAACGCCTCCAGCGCGCGGGTGTCGTTCGCGGAGATCGAGACCGACAGGGGCCACGACGCGTTCCTGCTCGACGTGCCCGAGTTCTTCGAGATTGCCAGCGCCTTCCTCGACTCCGCCGGCAAGGCGCGCGGCCTTGCCGCGGTGAGGGGAGGCTGAGCCATGAACATGCAGCAAGGCGTTCTGCCGCTGAACGGCTTTTCCGGCGGCGAGGTGCTGGCCTATCGTCCCGATCATCTCCTGGTCGCCGGCATGGTCGAGCGCGGCTCCAAGGTGCTCGACATCGGCTGCGGCGATGGCGATCTGCTGCAACTGCTGGAGAGCCGCGGCATCGATGGGCGCGGCATCGAGCTGTCGCGTGAGGGCGTCAACCATTGCGTCGCCAAGGGGCTCGCGGTGGTGCAGGGCGACGCCGACACGGATCTGGTCGACTATCCCGACGATGCCTTCGACTACGTGATCCTGTCGCAGACGCTGCAGGCGACGCGCCGTCCCAAGACGGTGCTGGAGAATCTGCTGCGCATCGGCCGCCGCGCCATCGTCACCTTCCCGAATTTCGGCTTCTGGCGGCTGCGGCTGCAGCTCCTGGTCGGCGGCCACATGCCGCGCACCGACAACCTGCCCTTCACCTGGTACGACACGCCCAACATCCATTTCTGCACCATCAAGGATTTCGTGCAGCTGTGCGACGAGATCGGCGTCAAGATGGAGCGCGCCGTCGCGCTCGATGCCTACGCCCGCCCGCTGCGCGTCGCCATGCCCTGGTGGTTCTGGAACATGTTCGGCGAGCAGGGCGTGTTCCTGCTGAGCCGCGCGGAAAAGGGGCGGTAGGGGGCGGGCGTCGTTCGGTAGCGGCATTGTCGACCACGGAGGACGCGTCATTCTCCGCTGTCGTCCCGGCGAACGCCGGGACCATAACCACCGGCCGCGCTGAGACGACGACTGGCAGTTGCGCCTCACCGATCGATTCCGCGGTATGGGTCCCGGCGTTCGCCGGGACGACACGGGAGTGCTGGGCGACTTCATTGCGCAAGTCATACTTGCTCAAGTGTCCGCTTCACATCTCAAACAGCTGATGGCGTCACTACGCATTCCCGCGGCGCATTTGCGCCCGAGCTTTGCTGCAGGTCTCGCCTCCAGACAACGAAGAGGCGCAGGGAAGGCCGGATGCTGGCCGCACCCATGGCCCGCCTGCAGAAAAAATGCAGGCGGCAGGTACCACAGGTACGAGCCGGAACACCCGGCCTTCCCTGCGCGATGGTCTAACGGCTGCTTCGCGTTCTCCCCGGTGCGCCGGGCTTTTTGGCCACCGTTGCCTGCGCGACGCGTGAGCGTCGTCGCAAGCGTGATACCAGCGTCGGGGTATCAGGACCGCGCGACTTGACCGTGCGTGCCGGAATTGTTCGTCCGCGCGAGCGAACCCACGCGCAACCCGACACGCCCACCGCATCCCACCTCAGCGTTCATGACGACCGCGATACGCCCCTCTTGCTGTGAGGCGGGACGGGCGGAAACATGGAGCTGATTTGCCCGACGGTGCAAGCGCTCATCGTGCGACAAACTAACACGACGGGCAGTTGTCGCATGGCGTGCATGCGCGGATTACCCGTCGGGCAGACGTCGTCGTTCCGCGGCGTGCAAACGACATTGATGCAGCTCAACGCTCTCCAATAAAGTAGGCTAAGGTATTGGTCAGCGTCGCTCCTGATGCCGGGTGTCCGGCCGGGAGCGAAGATGATGAGGTCTTCGCCCATGCGCATCCTGCTGTCGGAAGGATCGGGCCTGACCTCGCGCCAGGTTGCAGGACGGCTGGGCGCGCTCGGCCATGAGGTCGAGCTTCTCTCGTCGACGCGCATCTG
Organism: Bradyrhizobium ontarionense; assembly: GCF_021088345.1. Taxonomy (NCBI): domain Bacteria; kingdom Pseudomonadati; phylum Pseudomonadota; class Alphaproteobacteria; order Hyphomicrobiales; family Nitrobacteraceae; genus Bradyrhizobium; species Bradyrhizobium ontarionense. The sequence goes on from NZ_CP088156.1 coordinate 6,600,841, forward strand.
CCTGTCGCGCTTTACACGGCATGTGCGGGCCGTTCACGCGGTGCCGCGGTTCGGGCGCGATCCGTTCGGATGGCTCGCGGCGGCGGAACGGATCGCAGCCGAGCGCAGCATCGATCTGTTGTTTCCGACGCAGGAGCAGGTGACCGTCCTGTCAGCGCGCCGTCCGCATCTGCGGGTTGCGACCGTCGTGCCGCCCTTCCAGAGTCTTGCGCGCGTGCAGGATAAGATTTCCGCCTATCATACGCTTGAAGCGGTTGGCGCGCCGCAGCCCCGCACTTTCCTGATTGCAACTCCCGACGACCTCCGTGACATCACCACCTACCCGGTTTTTCTGAAGCGGCCGGTCAGCACGGCAAGCTCGGGCGTACGGCGCGTTGGTAACGCTAAGGAGCTCGAGCGGGTGGCGCGCGAGCTGGGTATCGGACGATCGGAGCTGATTGCGCAGGTCCAGGCATCGGGTCCGCTCGCGATGGTCCAGGCCGTCGCGGACCGTGGCCGGCTGGTCGCGCATCACGCCTGCCTTCGCGTGCGTGAGGGCGTCGGCGGCGGAGCGTCGCTGAAGGAGAGCGTCGTGTTGCCGGGACTGGCCGAGATGCTGGCCCGGCTGGTCGCGTCGCTCGACTGGCATGGCGGCCTGTCGATGGACGTGATCATCGGCGATGCCGGCCCGGTCATCATCGACGTCAACCCGCGGCTGGTCGAACCCGCCAACGCGTTCGCGGCCGGCGTCGATCTCGTTGCGTCCATGCTCGATGTCGCGGTCGGCGTGCCGGTTTCGGAGCAGCCGGCCGGCATGGTGGGCGTGCGCACGCGCCAGACGCTGCTCGCGATCCTCGGAGCCGCCGAACAGAGCGGATCGCGCAGTGCCGTGTTACGCGAAGCCATCGATGCGATCTTCGCGCGCGGTGATTATGCCGGATCGACCGAAGAGCTCACGCCGATTGCGGGCGATCCGCGCGCGGCGCTTCCTGTCCTCGCCGCGCTCGGGGCGTCGCTGATCAGCCCGTCGCTGTGGCGCAAATTCCATGCTGGCGCGGTCGGTCCCTACGCGGTCACGCCGGAGGCATGGGCGGAGATCCGCGCTGCGGCAGGGTGACGGCCTCTCTTGCGGCAAGAAGAATAGTCGACGCTTTTAGATTGGATATCGCCATTTCAGCGCACGTCGCAGACCACGCAAGATCACAATGATGGCGATGGCGGCTACAGGAATGAGGAGATCGGCGATTGCCGGCGGATGGTGGTGATACAGATCACCTCTGCCATCCGAGCGAAGACGAGTGCGTTCCAATAGGGGGTGAGCGCAACAGGCCTGCTGCCGCCAATTGGCTTGCGAACAACAACACGACGGGCAATCAGTGCATGAGGTCCATGCGCAAACTGCCCGTCGTACAACGCCTGTTGCCGCATCCCGTCACGGCCTGGCCGGCAACCCTAAAGCAATCCGACCTTGTGCATGATGTCGCGAATCTGGGCCGGACTAGGGTCCACGGTGGCCGGCGGCTCGCCCGTCGTTTTTGCCGGCCCCCTCGCGACCGGACCTGCACCGTTACCTGCACCGTTCAGCTTCGCATCGGGCAGTTGCGGCGCAATCGCCGGGGCCGCAACTGGACTTTGCGGCTCGCCTCGCGCCAGTCCCAGCAGGCGACGGAGAACGTCGAGCGAGGGATCGGCCGCGGGCGAGGATGTTACGCCTGCTTCCAGGCCCAGGGCACGCGCCGCGTTCGGCAGTCCGGCACCCGAGCGGTTCGGATCGCCGAACTGCAGCGGCACCGATGTGTCCTTCAGGATCTGGAACAGCCGCTCCACACGGCGGGCATCGCGGGTCTGGAACGCGCCCTTGAAGTCGGGATGATGCGCCAGCACGAGCGCGGCGAGGCCGGTCACGTGGGGCGTCGCCATCGAGGTGCCGTCCCAAGCGCCGAAACCATCCGCCGGCAGCGAGGACACGATGCCGACGCCCGGCGCGCAGACATCGATCTCCGGCCCGAAGCAGCTGAATTTCGCCGGAAAATATCCGTCGCTGCTCTGGAAGCCATCCAACGCCTGCTGTGCGTGGAAGCTGTCGTCGGGAAACTCGCCCCACTTGCCCATGGCCGCGACCGACAGACAATGCGGCGTCGAGCCCGGAAACTGGACGGGTCCGGAAGAATTTCCGGCGGCGACGATACATGCCATGCCCATCTGCTTGGCGCGCAGGATGCGATCCTCGATGATCTGCGACGGCTCGCCGCCGCCCAGGCTCATGTTGGCGACATCGATGCCGTGCAACATGCAGTAGTCGAGGGCCGAGACGAGATCGCTGAACCGGCCGCCCGGGAAGATGCGGCAGACGTGGATCTCGGCCGCGGGCGCGAAGCCGCGAATGCCGCCACCCGCGCCGATCGGACCGCCGGCGATGATTCCGGCGCAATGCGAGCCGTGACCGATGGTATCGACGGTCCAGGCCGCGGGATCGCCGACCATGCTGGCGCCGATCGTGACGCCGTGCAGATTGCGATGCGTCGGCGCAGCGCCGGAGTCGATGATCGCGATCTTCACTCCCGCGCCATTATAGGTGAGGGGGAGACGATCGAGGCCCATCGCACGTTGGCCCCACCCGAGCAATTGCTGACCGGGAAAGTCCCGCAGATACGCGCCGAGCGGCTTGGCGCCGATCCGGGTCACACCATCAGGGACCAGCTGCGGACGATCGAGCCAGAAGGTCCAGTAGTCGACCCGCGGCTTGACGAGGATCGAGCGGATGGTGTCCGGCGTTTCGCCCTGCATCCTCAGCGTGACGTGACCGTTGGCGTCGGTGACGCCCTGCACCGGCCACACGCTGCCGAACACATACACCTCTGTCTCCGCCAGCGGACCGGCCTCGCCGACTACCTCGATGGTCGTCGAGAACCCGTCGGCCAATGGGATGAGAACGCCGGGATTGGGAAGCTGATGTGGCGCCGGCACCTGCGGCAGAGACGGATCGAGCATGTAGGTGAGCGGCGCGTCGCGTTCGACCGCGAGCCGCGCTCCGGCCTGGGTCTTCAGCAGCTCGGCCTTGTCGGGAGCCATGCGGGCGAGGACCATCGGACCGAGCGGCACTTGTCCCGGGTCGGCGCTCTGAAATCCGAACAGCTGCGGCGGATGAATCGTCTTCACCACCTCGATGTCAGGGCTCTTGGTCAACTGCTGGACGACGAAATCCGCGCTGAAGGTCTCAACGCCCATCTGCTGGCGCGGGGCCAGCATGTACTGCGCGCGCCGCGGTGCGATCGTCGCGGCAGGCTGCCCTGTTGCCGGCGCCGCCTGGCCGCCACTGCCTGTCTCCTGGCCTGCGGTTCGGCCGGTCCCCCGCGCCGCGGCGGCTGGCGCGCCAGGTCCGGATGCGGCGGCCTGCGGTGCGACGACTGGATCAGCTGTGTGCTGGTCCACCGCTCCGGGCTGTGCTCCGGTGCCGTTGACGGCCAGACCGGCCGCCTCCCTCTCGTTTGAAATTTCAGGTTTGCTTCTTGCAGCCATTTGCGGGCTCCTTCATCTCGTCAAATCGTTGGGGCGTACCAAAATTCAGCCGGCGCCAAATGATTTCAGCGGAGCGTTCGGCTCCACCACGATCGTGCTGAAAGTCGATCGGAGGTGATCCGCCTGTGTCTTCGTCATGGACAGGATGACGACATCGGGCGCGACCTGCCCAACGCGTTTCACGCTGGGCTCGCGGCTCAAGTGATCTGCGAGTTGACCGGACTTGACCGGTTCGCCTTGCACGATGAACTCCTGAGGTGAATTCGAATCCGCCATGCGTCGCTCCATCCATGTCAGGTCAGCGGTGGGCGAACTAGCGTACGCCCACCGCTTCGCTACTTCGTACCTACGTTCCGAAGGGTCGTTGCTGCAGACCGGTGGTCCTAGTGCATCGTGTTGACGGGCTGACCGGTGCTGAAGATGCCGAGCTTGTGGCCGATGTCGAGGCCGGTCTGCGCGCCCTGGCCGATCTTCTTCAGCACGCTCCAGAAGCCCTGCAGTTCCATGTCGGTCGGCTGTGATGCTGCGGCAGCCTGCGGATCGGCGCTGAAGATGCCGAGATTGTGGCCGACATTGACGCCGGTCTGGACGCCCTGGCCGATCTTCTTCAGCACGCTCCAGAAGCTTTGCAACTCCATGTCGGTCGGCTGCACCGCTGCTGCGGCTTGCGGAGCGGCGCTGAAGATGCCGAGCTTGTGGCCGATGTCGAGACCGGTCTGCGCACCCTGGCCGATCTTCTTGAGCACGCTCCAGAAGCTCTGCAGTTCCATGTCGGTCGGCTGTGATGCTGCGGCAGCCTGCGGATCGGCGCTGAAGATGCCGAGGTTGTGGCCGACGTCGAGGCCGGTCTGCACGCCCTGGCCGATCTTCTTGAGCACGCTCCAGAAGCTCTGCAGCTCCATGTCGGTCGGCTGCACTGCTGCCGCTTGCGGAGCGGTGCTGAAGATGCCGAGGTTGTGGCCGATGTTGACGCCGGTCTGGACGCCCTGGCCGATCTTCTTGAGCACGCTCCAGAAGCTCTGCAGCTCCATGTCGGTCGGCTGCACTGCTGCCGCCTGCGGACCGGCGCTGAAGATGCCGAGATTGTGGCCGATGTTGACGCCGGTCTGGACGCCCTGGCCGATCTTCTTGAGCACGCTCCAGAAGCCCTGCAACTCCATGTCGGTCGGCTGCGCCGCTACGGCTGCTTGCGGATCGGCGCTGAAGATGCCGAGATTGTGGCCGATGTTGACGCCGGTCTGGACGCCCTGGCCGATCTTCTTGAGCACGCTCCAGAAGCCCTGCAACTCCATCTCCGACGGCTGCTCTGCGCCGGGGCCGGCTGAGAACGGAGCGAACCCGCCTGCGATTCCGCCCACGGCACCGCCGATCGTCCGGCCGGTCTTGCCGCCGATCAACTTTCCGATCGCCTGTCCGGCGAACCGTCCGAGAATGGAGCCGAAGATGCCTTCGGGATTCAATTGGCTGAAGTCCTCAGTCGGCTGCTGCATGCCATTCATATCGAGTCTCCTCACCTGTTGCCTGACCTCTGAGCGACGCGCCTATTGCCCTCACAAGGAGCAGTTTGCAGCGCGAAGTCGATCGAGGCCGATGTTGCGCGCCTGGCCGTGATGCAAGTGTCAAGTGGGGCGTGAAAGTGCCGTCAAAGTCGATGATGTGGAGCAGGCATGGCGCGAGCTCGCGCGGAGTAATCAGGCGCGAAGCATGCGCCTGATTTCGCGCTGCAGGCTTTCGGTTTCGCTTTCTGGCGTCGCGCCGACCTGCCTTCGCAGCACGGTGCGGCACAGGTCATATTGTCGCAGGGCATCGGCACGGCGACCCTGCTGCGCGTAGCAGCGCATCAATGTGCGGTGGACGTCCTCCTGGAGCGGGTCGGCAGCAAGGACGCGCAGCGAGAAGGTCATCGCGATCTCCACGTGGTTGCGGCCGCCGACGTCCAGCAAGTCGGCGATGGCTCGCATCGCTTGCATGCGCAGTCGTTGGCGTTCGGCGGATAGCCATGCTTCGAACGCACACGAGGTCGAGCTTATGCCGTCGAGCAGTTCACCCCGGTAGAGCGCAGCTGCGCGGGCCATCGTATCCAGATCGCCCGACTGCAGCAGTCGTTCGAACTCCTGCACGTCGGTGTTGACGGCGTTCGGATAGATCCGAATGTCGTCGCGTTCCGCCGAAATGACATCAGCGCATTGCGGCAGCACCCGACGCAGCGTCAGCAGAGCCTGCCGAAGGTTCGCGCGCGCGTTATCGCCGAAGCGTCCTTCCCATAGGAGTGCAGCAAGCTTGCTGCGTGAAATGCCACGCGGAGAGGTGAGGGCGACATAGCCCAGGAGTGCCGCGGCCTTGCGGCTCGGGATCACGACCGACTCGCCGGAGACCTGTCTTATTTCAAGACCGCCAAAGAGATTGATACGCAGCAAACTCATTGTCTCTCTCCTTTGAATAGCGACTCGCAGCGATTGGCTTCAGGCCTTCCGGAGGGTCGAGCTTCTCGTGCGATGAGAATGAGCGGCTGCAATCCAATCAGGTCTGCACCGTCGCCGCCAAAAGGCGAGCCGCCACTTTTTTTCGTTGTCATCGTCGAAATGAGATCGGCAATGTAGTTAAGTCATCCCGGGCAGCGTCCGGTTCATCACTTTGGGTTGCAGGATGCAAAGAGGTCGCGTTTCCTGCGCGTGCAGTATGCACTTCATCGTGTCCAGTATGGGCGTGGTCGACATCGCATGATGTGAGCTGCGCCACACTTCGCGCCGGGGAACCGTCATGCCGTATCCCGCAACATGTCTGCCTGCGAATATCGGGAGTGATCCTATGAAATCGTTTCGCAAGGAACTTTGGTTCCAGACGCCGGGCCGGCGCGCCTTCATCAACATCACTGGTGATGTCGAGGTGGCGCTGAAGGAAAGCGGCGTGCGCGAGGGCCTCGTGCTCGTCAACGCCATGCACATCACCGCGTCGGTCTTCATCAATGACGACGAGGGCGGGCTGCACGCCGACTACGAGCAATGGCTGGAGAAGCTGGCACCGCACGAGCCGGTCGCGGGCTATCGGCACAACCGGACCGGCGAGGACAATGCCGACGCCCACATGAAGCGCCAGATCATGGGCCGCGAGGTCGTGGTCGCGATCACCAATGGCAAGCTCGATTTCGGCCCGTGGGAGCAGATCTTCTACGGCGAGTTCGACGGCGGAAGGCGCAAGCGGGTGTTGATCAAGATCATCGGAGAGTAAGTGGGCCTACTCCATGTGACGACAAGGAACTTTCGCGACGAGGAGCCCGGCCAACGAGTTACGCGTCATGCCCCGGACGGAACCCGGCCATGACGGAGTGGAGGGAGCCGAGCACAAGTTGAGATCCGGGATCGCCATTGTGAGGAGCGTCAGCGCCAAGGGGCCTCGTCATCGTCCTTCCGGATGAGGCTCACAGCAGCGCAGGCAGGATGTAGCGATTCAGCAGCTCGATTTCCGGCGTGACCATCTGGACGGACTCGCGCGACGCATGGAAGACCACGATCGTATCGTATTCGGGGATGACGATGAGCTTCTGCGCGTTGAAGCCGAGCGCGGCGGTCCAGGCGACGGTGTGATCCCGGACCGCCGAGTGGCCCAGCCACCACTGGAAGCCATATGAAAAGGATTTCGGCGCGCTGACCTGCGGGCTCGTCGATTGGGCGATCCAGGATGCCGAGACGAGTTGCTTGCCGTCCCAGGCGCCGCGGTTCAGGACGAGCTGTCCGAGCTTCGCCCAGTCGCGCGGGCGCAGGCTCAGTCCGTTGCTCGACATCGCACGCTGATTGCCGAGACGGCGGTACCAATCGACGTCGGTGATGCCGAGCGGGCCGAACAGCTCGTCTATCGCGAACACGTCGAGCGGCTTGCCCGTCACTTTCTCCAGAATGGCCCCGATGATTTCGGTGTCCAGATTGCTGTACTCGAAGGCCGCGCCCGGCTCGCGGGCGAGGGCCTGTTCGAATGCATGCCGGTCGGGATCGTGATCCCGGCTCAACATCTGCGCCGACACCGATGCGTTCAAGCCAGCCGTCATCGTCAGGAGATGACGCAGCGTGATCCGCTCCTTCTCCGGCGTGCGCAGGTCGGCGAATTCCGGGAAGAACGACAACACCGGCGCATCGAGATCCTTGATGAGGCCGCGGTCGACCGCGATCCCGAGCAGCAGCGAGACGACGCTCTTGGTCATCGAGTTGCCGACGTGGCGGGTCGCCGCGTCATAGCTCAGGGTGTGCGGGCGGTTGAAGTAGCGCTCGTAGACGAGCACGCCGTGACGGACCACGAGGATGGAGTCGACCTCGGGGAGGTGCCCGGCGGCGACGCCGTCGCCCATCTCGCACAGCACTGTCGGAGTGACGCTCTGAGCCTCGGGCGCGGTGACGGTCCAGCCGTCCTGCAGATCAGGCGGCCCGCCACAGCCCCAGCCCGGAGCGTGCTCGGCCCCGTGCGCAAGGCCGGTGCAAACGATCCATGTGGCGGCCAGAATAGCGATCGAGCGCATCGTGACGTCCATTCCAGTGCGGCCGTATCGAGGGAGTTCCAGCTTAACCGGCTACCGTGCCGCTGTCGAACCCGTCGAAGGAGGCCGCGACCGTGGAGGCGCGCGACTACCGCACCATCGACCTCGGATCACGCGGCTCCCATCGCCCGGCCTCGACCAGCGCGATGAAGCGCTCGACCGTGTCGTTGAACAGCGCCGACTCTTCCAGGTTGAGCACGTGGCCGGACTTGGGGAAGACCATCAGGCCCGAGGCCGGCAAATGTTGTTTGAGAAACAGGCTCGGTTCGATGCAGGAATCGTCCTCGTCGCCGCAGATGATGAGCGCCGACGTGGTCACGCGGCGGATCGCGTCCGCCATCGTGTAGATCGAGGGGCGGCCGCCTTGGAAGCCGCGCATGGTGTTGGCGGAACCGTTGGCGTCGTGGCGCGCCAGCGCGGCGTAGAAGTCGGCATGTCCCCGCGGGTCCTTGACCAGGAACGGGATGCGACCCGGCGCCTCGCGCGTCACCTTGGCGGTCTCGGCCGATCCCTGCGTCTCGAACTGCTCGGCTGTCGCGCGGCACTGGGCGCGGAAGGCGTCGAGCTGCTCCAGGCTGGAGCCCGAGCCGACACCGGCCAGCACCATGGACCGGATACGCGCGGGCGCGTTCAGCGCCACCTGCAGCGCGGAGTAGGAGCCCATCGACAGGCCGACGAAGTGAGCCTTGGCGATGCCGAGATGGTCGAGCACCGCCAGCGCGTCCGTATAGAAGTGCACGTAGCTGTAGACATCGGCCGCGGCCGGCACGTCGGACGGCGGATAGCCGCGCGCCGAGTAGGCGATGCAACGATGGCGTCGCGCGAAGTAGCGCAGCTGCGGCTCCCAATTGGTGTGGTCGGCCGCGAACTCGTGCAGGAAGAGCAGCGGCGTGCCCGCGCCGACCTCTTCAAAATAGAGGCGAACGCCGTCTTTCGCCGTTGCATAGGGCATCTTCAGCTCCTCCCGTGTCGCGTGCTGCACGATGACGTGTCGCGCGAGGCGCGACAATGGATCGGCCGGCCGATCGATTTTCGCCGGATAATAAACCTGGAATCGCCCCTCATTCGCCAACCTTTTGCCACGCATGGTCATGTTTTCGTCACAGCGCCCCTCTTTACGGGCCCCGCTGGCGGCTTGCAGAGGAGCCGGGCTGAGGACAAGGGGGTGCCAAGTCAGGGTACTGGGGGAAGTAACAGAAGGATTGAGTATGGTTGTGTCTACCCTTCGCCGGTCGCTTCACATCGTTGCGTTGACCATGTGCTCGGCAGTGATTGCCGCCACCGCAACACCGGCTTCGGCCCGTCCGCATCACGGCTCCGGGCATCATGCCCACCGCAGCCACGGCGGCCATCACTACGCGAGGCATCATCACCACCGTCGCTCCGTTGCCCGCATGTCGCGCTGGGAACGCGGCGTCGCACGGATGCAGGTGAGCGGCGTCGACGATGCGCAGGCCAGCGTCATGATGCCGGGCACGGCGTCCGACGGCATGGCGACGTCCGGCGGCTTCGGCGGCAGTAGCGTCGTCTCCGCGGCCCGCAGCTTCATCGGCAGCGGCAATCCGACCGGCCGGCGCAGCCTGTGGTGCGCGCGCTTCATGAACATGGTGCTAGAGCGCACCGGCCATCACGGCACCGGTTCCGACATGGCGCGCTCGTTCGCGAGCTACGGCCAGCGCGTCTCCGGCCCGCAGGTCGGGGCGATCGCGGTCATGAGCCGCCGCGGCGGCGGTCATGTCGGCGTGGTCTCGGGCGTCGATGCCCAGGGCAACCCGATCGTGATCTCCGGCAACAACGGCAATCGCGTGCGCGAGAGCGCGGTGTCGCGTGGGCGCATCTACGCCTACGTGGTGCCGAACTGATCAATCTCGAACTGATGAGTTGAGCGATCGCCGCTCGCTCAGTCTGTGCCTCCCCCGCTTGCGGGGGAGGTCGCGTCGCATCGAAGATGCGATGCGGGTGGGGGAAGTCCCTCCACACGAAGATCTTCGCTTGGGGCGGGCCCCCGCCCCAACCCTCCCCCGCAAGCGGGGGAGGGAGCGCACCGGCCCCGCGGTGACTGGTGAGGAGGCCTACAACAAGCTCGGCTGCTCCACCGCGAGCTCATCGCCCACCGCGATGTCGCCGGCTGCGATGACCTCGGCATAGATGCCGCATTCGTTGTTGCCGCGGTCGCGGACGATCGCTGAGGGAATGTCGAGGTCACGCGCGGCGGTGTCGGGATCGACGTTGACCGCGGCGCAGCGGGTGGTGGTCTTCACGACCTTGAGCCGCGCCGATCCGATGCGCAGCGTTTCGCCCATGAGCGAGGCCTCGTGCCAGGCCGGCCAGCCCGCGACGTAGATGTTGGCGCGGAAGCGCAGCGGATGCACGGCGGCACCTACGAGCTTTTCGATCTCCGCCAGAGAGGCGAGGTTGATGATCGAGACCACCTTGCGCGCCAGATCCGTAAAACTGTAGCCGCCGCCCGACAACAGTTTGGGTGGCCCGCGCAGCTCGTCGGCGAACTCGGTGGCGAAGAAGTTCTCGATATCAGCGCGGCCCTCGGTGCTTTCGAGATCGCCCTGGGCGACGATCGCGCCATCCTTGCGGATGGTGAGGGTGTTGGTCGCGTCCTCGAACAACGTCTTGAACCCAGCCAGGCGCTCATTGCGCATCAGCATCAGATACGCCGTCTTGGGCTTCCAGATCGGGGCCGCTGGATCGAAGCCGGTGGGGCCGTTCTCGAGCGCGTAGCGGCGGTCGGCCGGCAGGGTCTGTGCGACCCGCAGCGGCGCGCTCCGCAGCGGCTCGGGGGTAAGGCCCTTGACCGGATAGCGGTACAGGCCGGTGATGCGTGCGGCGGGGATGGGATCCATGGCCGCGGTCATAGGAGATTCCCGCCGGCCCGGCCAGGGCACACGAATTTGTGAAGCGGCCTCTTCCGTTTCCGGCCCGCCTTCCCACATTTCAGCTCAAGCCGGGTGCAATCCGGCGACGTGGCCGATTGCGGTGTTGATGGACGTCAACGCCACGAGCGGAAACCCAATGAAGATGTTGGAACCGTGCCTTCGGGGCGTGACAGCAGGCTGAGGGAAACATCATGAATATCGACAAATATACCGAGCGCGCGCGGGGCTTCATCCAATCGGCGCAATCGCTGGCAGTGCGCGACGGCCATCAGCAGTTCTCGCCGCTGCATCTGCTGAAAGTGTTGCTCGATGACGGCGAGGGACTCGCGGGCGGTCTGATCGATCGCGCCGGCGGCAATTCGCGCGCGATCCTCAAAGCCACCGAAGACGCGCTGAACAAGCTGCCGAAGGTGTCCGGCAGCGGCGCCGGACAGGTCTATCTGTCGCCTGAGCTGGCGCGCGCCTTCGACGCGGCGGAGAAGGCGGCCGAGAAGGCCGGCGACAGCTTCGTCACGGTCGAGCGTCTGCTGCTCGGACTGACGCTGGAGAAGAACAGCGAAGCCGGCAGCATCCTCACCAAGGGCGGCGTGAGCCCGCAGAACCTCAACGCAGCGATCGAATCCTTGCGCAAGGGCCGCACCGCGGACTCGGCGACCGCCGAGAACGCCTATGACGCGCTGAAGAAATATGCCCGCGACCTGACCCAGGCGGCGCGCGACGGCAAGCTCGACCCGGTGATCGGCCGCGACGAGGAAATTCGCCGCACCATCCAGGTGCTGTCGCGCCGGACCAAAAACAATCCCGTGCTGATCGGCGAACCCGGTGTCGGCAAGACCGCGATCGTCGAGGGGCTGGCGCTGCGCATCGTCAATGGCGACGTGCCGGAGAGCCTCAAGGACAAGCGGCTGCTGTCGCTCGATCTGGGCGCACTGATCGCCGGCGCGAAATATCGCGGTGAGTTCGAGGAGCGGCTGAAGGCGGTGCTGCAGGAGGTGATCTCGGCCGAGGGCGGCATCGTGCTGTTCATCGACGAGATGCACACCTTGATCGGCGCCGGCAAGGCCGACGGCGCGATGGATGCGTCGAACCTGCTGAAGCCCGCGCTGGCGCGCGGCGAGCTGCACTGCATCGGCGCGACCACGCTCGACGAGTATCAGAAGCATGTCGAGAAGGACGCGGCCTTGGCGCGGCGGTTCCAGCCGGTCTACGTCACCGAGCCGACGGTCGAGGACACCATCTCGATCCTGCGCGGCTTGAAGGACAAATACGAACAGCATCACGGCGTGCGCATCACCGATTCCGCGCTGGTGGCATCGGCGACGCTGTCGAACCGCTACATCACCGACCGCTTCCTGCCCGACAAGGCGATCGACCTGATGGACGAGGCGGCCGCGCGGCTGAAGATGCAGGTCGACTCCAAGCCCGAGGAGCTGGATTCGCTCGACCGCGAGATCATCCGGCTCAAGATCGAGCAGGAGGCGCTCAAGAAGGAAAGCGACCTCGGCTCCAAGACCCGTCTGCAGGCGCTGGAGAAGGAGCTCGCCGACCTCGAGGAGAAGTCCTCGGTGCTCACGTCGAAGTGGAGCGCAGAGAAAGACAAGCTGTCGAACGCGCAGAAGCTGAAGAGCGAGCTCGACGCCCTGCGTATCGAGCTCGCCAACGCGCAGCGCCGCGGCGAGTACCAGAAGGCGGGCGAGCTGGCCTATGGCCGGATCCCCGAGCTCGAGAAGCGGCTCGCGGACATCGAGGCCAAGGAAAACTCCGGTGAGATGATGGAGGAGGCGGTCACCGCCAACCACATCGCGCAGGTGGTGTCGCGCTGGACCGGCGTGCCGGTCGACAAGATGCTGGAGGGCGAGAAGGACAAGCTGCTGCGCATGGAGGATAGCCTCGGCAGGCGCGTCGTCGGCCAGTTCGAGGCCGTGCATGCGGTTGCGACCGCCGTGCGGCGCTCGCGCGCCGGCCTGCAGGACCCGCACCGGCCGATGGGCTCGTTCATGTTCCTAGGGCCGACCGGCGTCGGCAAGACCGAGCTCACCAAGGCGCTCGCCGAATACCTATTCAACGACGAGACCGCGATGGTCCGCCTCGACATGTCCGAGTACATGGAGAAGCACTCGGTGTCGCGGCTGATCGGCGCGCCTCCCGGCTATGTCGGCTATGACGAGGGCGGGGCGCTGACCGAAGCCGTGCGGCGCCGGCCCTATCAGGTCGTGCTGTTCGACGAGATCGAGAAGGCACATCCGGATGTCTTCAACGTGCTGCTGCAGGTGCTCGACGACGGCCGCCTGACCGACGGCCAGGGCCGTACCGTCGATTTCCGCAACACGCTGATCATCATGACCTCGAACCTCGGCTCCGAGTTCCTGGTCAATCAGCCGGAAGGCGAGGACACCTCGGAGGTGCGCGATCTGGTGATGGGCACGGTGCGGAGCCATTTCCGGCCCGAGTTCCTCAACCGCGTCGACGAGATCATCCTGTTCCACCGGCTGCAGAAGAGCGAGATGGGCCGGATCGTCGAGATCCAGTTCGCTCGCCTCCAGAAGCTGCTGGAGGATCGTAAGATCACGCTGTCGCTCGATGGCGATGCGCGCGACTGGCTCGCCGCCAAGGGCTGGGATCCCGCCTATGGCGCCCGGCCTTTGAAGCGGGTGATCCAGCGCAGCGTGCAGGATCCTCTCGCCGAGATGATCCTCGCCGGCGACGTCAAGGACGGCGACAAGGTCGCGATTTCAGCGGAAGGCAATGTGCTGACCTTCAACGGCAAGGCGCATCGCACCGCTGAGATCGCGACGTTCGAGGCGCCGATCCCGAAGCGCAAGCTGAACTGAGCAAGCTGAGCTGAGAGCGGCGCTGCCGCCGATCACATCAGGTGCGGCCCTCGCCGAGTTGATCGGCGGGGGCCGTTGCCGTTCGAAGGAATGGCGCGGATTGAATGTGCGGAATCAGCGATTTGCGGACTGGACCTGGATCGGTCCGGCGTCCGACACGCGGGGGGCGCCGTTGCCGCGGCCGACCATCATCTGATCGACGCGATCGCGCTCCTTCTCGAAGCTGGCCATGATCTGGCCTTCGAGCGAGCGGCCGCGCGGCAGCTTCACGCGCAGGGGATCGACGAAGCGGCCGTTGACCAGGATTTCGTAGTGCACGTGCGGTCCGGTGGACTGGCCGGTCGAGCCGACGAAGCCGATCACCTGGCCCTGGCGAACCCGCTTGCCGGGCTCCATGCCCTTGGCGAACGCCGACATGTGGCCGTAGGCGGTCTCGTAGCCATTGTTGTGCTTGATGCGGATATATTTGCCGTAGCCGCCTTCCGGGCCGACCTTCTCCAACACGCCATTGCCGGAGGCAAAGATCGGGGTGCCATAGGCGGTGGCCCAGTCGACGCCGGTGTGCATCTTCACAAAGCCGAGGATCGGATGGCGGCGGCCGCCGAAGCCGGAGCGCATGATCGCGTTGCTGACCGGCTTGCGGACCAGGAACTTCTTCGCGCTCTTGCCGGTCTCGTCATAATAGTCGACGACGCTGTCGTCCGGGGTCAGGAAGCGATAGTATTTCTTGGTCTCGCCGCCGACCGTGAGTGAGGCGAACAGCACCTCGCTCTTGTCGTTGGTGCCGGGCTTTTCATCGTCGTCGCCGGCATAGAACACGTCGAAGGAATCGCCGGGCTGCACCTTGCGCTGGAAGTCGACGTCGTAGGAGTAGATCCGGATCATGTCCTCGATGACGGGCGTCGGCACCTTGTTGCGCATCGCCGTCTCGTAGATGCTCTGATAGAGGCGAACGCCGCTGCCGTCGTCCTCTTCGTCATTGGTGTTGTCGGCCGTCTCGGTCACCGTGTTCATGCTCTGGGCGTCGACCGCGACGTATTTTCCAAGGTCCGACAGTGCGGCGACCGCTTCGATCATGGTGTCGTTGGCGACGATGACCCGGAACGGCTGCAGCCGGGCGCCGGGGGCAGGGCTGGAGGGCCCCATCAGGATGCGCAGCTTCTCGCCTTCCTTGAGACCGCCGTCGCGGCCGCGGGGGCCGAGCTGGGCTGCGATCGCCCTGGCCTCGTCGGGCGTGGCGCCCTGGTCGCGCAGGATCGAGGCGACGGTGTCGCCCTTCTTGACCAGATGGACGCGTTCACCGAGCGGGTTGCCCCCGGTGATCTGGTCCTTGGTCTTGGGCAGCAGGGTCACGTTCTCAGGCACCACACGGGTTTCGAAACCGGCGTAGGGATCGGGTGAGCTGCCGTCATTGGCGTAGGAGAGCTTGAGGTCGCCCTGGGCGCCGGCCGCGTCGGCCGCGGCATTGGCGAGCGAGGCGTAGCGGACGCCGCCATTGTTGCCACGCCAGTTGGCTGCATCCCGGACCCGCATCACGATTTCGTCCAGCGCCACCGAGGCTGCGATCTTGGCCTTGGGCAGCACGGTCGCGAGGTCCTTGGTCACGAAGGAGACTTCGGCGTCGGGCTCGACGGCCTCGGGATTGTTCGGATCCTCTCCCGGTCCCGCCTTGTCATTGTCGGTGTCGCTGAGCAGCCGCTGGGCATTGAACGCCGGAATCTTGGCGGAGAGGTCGCTCGTGGTCATCGAAAGGTTGCCCGAGATCCGCACATAGGGGCGAACCCGGATCAGCTCGCGCGATCCGGCGCGGGTCACGGTCGAGACGCGAACGACGTTGCGGGCGGCGGTGGCTTCGCTGGGCGGCGGCAGCCGATCGCTCTTGCGCAAGGTGGCCACCCGGTCATTGGCACCGAATGCGCCGCGCAGCGCGCTTTCCACCCGCTCGGGCATGCGCGCAAACGTCAGCTCGCCGTCGAGTGAAGCGAAAACGGCGCCGCCGATCAGGGCCGCGCCGCACAAGCCGGTCAGGATCGTTCCAGAGAACCATTGGACGGAGACGCGGCGGCGATCGATCACCGCGGCTTCGGAGCCGTCGACGGACAGCGGTGGCTCATGACCGAGATCGATCATGCCGACCTCGCGTCCATAACCCCCGCGTGGCGTCCGTTGGTTCAACCTGCGTCCCCCAAGTTCAAAGTCAGCACCGAGGTCCCTCAGCTGCCGTGCGGCTTACCGTTTACGACAAACGGCTCGGAATGATGGCGCGCATCTGACGGTTCGATAGCCCGGGCCTCAAAGCCCGAATCCGCGCCCCGCTGTTCTTCTTTTAGGATCTCTCGATTTTGTCTCGGCTGTCTTGATCAGGCGAAGGGCTCGCCACTTCCTTGATATGGATCACCCACGGATCGGTTGGCGGTCCCCGCTGGAGCCAAATCGATTCTGGTCGATGCTTAACAAATCGTCGCAGGATTGTGGCCCAAGTGGGGCGTGAAGTCCGCAAGAAATCGGGCTTCCCATGGCGCCGGGAAAAAAATGATTCGATGCGACGATTTGTTGACATTGGTCGTTGACACCCCGATCGGACCCCCCTATAAGCACGATCACTGAACGCGGCGCCGCTTCGGGACACACCGGGGCGAGCATACGCGTCAATGTTGCTCCTCACTTTTGCTGAGTGGTGCACAACCGGTAAAACCCGGTTGATCATCGCCGTCGAAAAAGGTTGAGCGACCCCCTCTCAAAGAGGGTGGGGCTGACGTCCCGGGCTGTTTGACAAGTGAAGATGAAGAAAGAGAAACGTGGACGGCGGAGTCCTTGCGGGTCTCGGGATTGAGAGCTTCGGCTTTTGATTTCGGGATCGGACGAGAAGACTTCGGCGGACAATGTTTCAAAGGTAACACCATGGTTTTCGCGCTGTGAAGCGTGGAGATCGATTGGTGGGACCTCGTCAAACGTTGTGATCAGCCGGTTCAAGACTTCAAGTTCAACTTGAGAGTTTGATCCTGGCTCAGAGCGAACGCTGGCGGCAGGCTTAACACATGCAAGTCGAGCGGGCGTAGCAATACGTCAGCGGCAGACGGGTGAGTAACGCGTGGGAACGTACCTTTTGGTTCGGAACAACACAGGGAAACTTGTGCTAATACCGGATAAGCCCTTACGGGGAAAGATTTATCGCCGAAAGATCGGCCCGCGTCTGATTAGCTAGTTGGTGGGGTAATGGCCCACCAAGGCGACGATCAGTAGCTGGTCTGAGAGGATGATCAGCCACATTGGGACTGAGACACGGCCCAAACTCCTACGGGAGGCAGCAGTGGGGAATATTGGACAATGGGGGCAACCCTGATCCAGCCATGCCGCGTGAGTGATGAAGGCCCTAGGGTTGTAAAGCTCTTTTGTGCGGGAAGATAATGACGGTACCGCAAGAATAAGCCCCGGCTAACTTCGTGCCAGCAGCCGCGGTAATACGAAGGGGGCTAGCGTTGCTCGGAATCACTGGGCGTAAAGGGTGCGTAGGCGGGTCTTTAAGTCAGGGGTGAAATCCTGGAGCTCAACTCCAGAACTGCCTTTGATACTGAAGATCTTGAGTTCGGGAGAGGTGAGTGGAACTGCGAGTGTAGAGGTGAAATTCGTAGATATTCGCAAGAACACCAGTGGCGAAGGCGGCTCACTGGCCCGATACTGACGCTGAGGCACGAAAGCGTGGGGAGCAAACAGGATTAGATACCCTGGTAGTCCACGCCGTAAACGATGAATGCCAGCCGTTGGTGGGTTTACTCACCAGTGGCGCAGCTAACGCTTTAAGCATTCCGCCTGGGGAGTACGGTCGCAAGATTAAAACTCAAAGGAATTGACGGGGGCCCGCACAAGCGGTGGAGCATGTGGTTTAATTCGACGCAACGCGCAGAACCTTACCAGCCCTTGACATGTCCAGGACCGGTCGCAGAGATGTGACCTTCTCTTCGGAGCCTGGAGCACAGGTGCTGCATGGCTGTCGTCAGCTCGTGTCGTGAGATGTTGGGTTAAGTCCCGCAACGAGCGCAACCCCCGTCCTTAGTTGCTACCATTTAGTTGAGCACTCTAAGGAGACTGCCGGTGATAAGCCGCGAGGAAGGTGGGGATGACGTCAAGTCCTCATGGCCCTTACGGGCTGGGCTACACACGTGCTACAATGGCGGTGACAGTGGGAAGCTAAGGGGCAACCCTTCGCAAATCTCAAAAAGCCGTCTCAGTTCGGATTGGGCTCTGCAACTCGAGCCCATGAAGTTGGAATCGCTAGTAATCGTGGATCAGCACGCCACGGTGAATACGTTCCCGGGCCTTGTACACACCGCCCGTCACACCATGGGAGTTGGCTTTACCTGAAGGCGGTGCGCTAACCAGCAATGGAGGCAGCCGACCACGGTAGGGTCAGCGACTGGGGTGAAGTCGTAACAAGGTAGCCGTAGGGGAACCTGCGGCTGGATCACCTCCTTTCTAAGGATGGCTCTTCAGCAAGCTTCGATCTTCGGATCGTCTGCTTCTATCGAGCTGTTTTAGAAACATCAGGGGCCACCGAGATCGCCAGATCTTGGATGAGCTCCATTGGCGGGATTTCGCCGTCTTCGTTTCTCTTTCTTCGCGGACGAACACGCTGCCTGGGGCTGCGCTGCATCGGCCTTCACGGGCAGGGTGGCAACGCGCTTCAAGCGGTACGGGCTTGTAGCTCAGTTGGTTAGAGCGCGCGCTTGATAAGCGTGAGGTCGGAAGTTCAAGTCTTCCCAGGCCCACCAGCCTTCGCGCCTAGCGGCGCTTCGGCTCGGCAAGCCAATCGTCTCGACGATCGCGCTGCTTTGCATTCGTCTTTCCGGTTATGGGGCCTTAGCTCAGCTGGGAGAGCGCGTGCTTTGCAAGCATGAGGTCGTCGGTTCGATCCCGACAGGCTCCACCAGCCTTCGCGCCTGCGGCGCTTCGGCTCGGCAAGCCAGCCGATCGAGCCCGGCTAGTTCGACTGAATGCAGTCGATGATGCGCGAAGGCTGCCGCGCCGAAGCCCGATAGGGCGTAGGCGGGCTGTGCCTCTGGGCTGGCTGTGACCGACAAACAATTCGTCCGCGAGACAACACTTCGCATCTTCTGGTCCTCACCGGGACTACAGAAGACTGCGTGTTATCTGACATCGTGAAGAGGAGATCGATCCGAGTAGGGTCGTGCAATGAAGTGCCACCGCGCAAGCGGTCCGCGTTTCGACTTTGCACTGACGCCTTCACTATCTCCGGGTCATTTCGGCGCAGGCTGGAAGCTGTGAAGCATCCCGTCTGTTGTAAATGACTCTGTTAGCTGCGCTTGACCGCACGGCTATCGGTTCGATCTTAAGAAGCAAGCTGGTCTTTCTAATCATTGTCCGCGCTGCTCTACGCCTTGTCCTTCGGGGCGGGTG